>JAZNNQ010000067.1:0-3056 GCA_045580305.1 Eubacteriales bacterium | reverse complement strand
CCATCGACCTTACCGGCGGTAAGACAAGAAGCTCTTATCATACCGCCGAAAAGGTAGAGGCAATGCGTGAAAACGCAAAACTCTATGACTGGGCTAACGCCACGATGCGCGGATACGTAAACAATGCAGAAAAATATGTTGGTGAAGAAGAGCGCCTTTGGAGCGCAATCACTTCTCAGGAGCTTCCCAGAAGCTATTACGTAGGTTATCGCGGTGACCCTGACAAGGGTAAATGCCGCTACTGTGACAAGGTAATTTCCGATATTTACGGAAGCTTCTACTACTGTTGGATGGTTGATGCTTGGAACAAGCCTTGGAAGGTTACCTGTCCCGAGTGTCGTGAATCCTTCCCGACCAATGACTTTGAAAAGTTCTATGCTCTCGGTATTGATGCCGACGGTTTCTGGAACTACGAGCTTGCAAAGAGCGAGAATGCAAAGCTTGTTGCAGCCGGCCAGAAGGGTTATCTCGTAAATGAGAGCCTGCCGGATATGGGTCTTACATGGGGTGTTGACGACGGTTATGGCTACGTTGACTCTGCTACCTTCAAGGATGTAAGAGGAAACACCTTGAATTCAACCCATACATATATTTCGTTCTACAACCATTGGGGCTTATGGCATAGTGGTCTTATCTACAATGCTGTAGGTGACCTTGCTTATGCTTATCTCTACACCGGCGATGCAAAATACGGCCGCGTTGGTGCTATTATGATTGACCGAATTGCGGACGTTTATCCTGATATGGATACCGGCGTTTACCGTCATCAGTTTACCGACGGCGGTCACTACCCGCCGAAGGGTAAAGTTTCCGACTATATTTGGGAAAATCAGCTTGCTAAACAGTGGGCAGAGTGTTACGATGCTTTCTGGCCAATGTACGAGGATCAGAAGGTAATCTCATTCCTTTCCGAAAAGGCTACAAAGTACGGTATGGCTAATAATAAGTCTACCGCGGCTCTTATCCGCAAGAACAGCGAAGACAACATTCTCCGTCACATTTATCAGGAGATATTAGTGGGTGATATCTGGGGTAACTTCGGTATGCCGCAGTCAACTCTTGCGCTTACCGCAGTTGTTCTCGATACAATGCCCGAGACCAAGGAAATGCTCGACTTCGTATTCCAGGATGGCGAAGGTCTTATGATAAACGGCGCTATCCAGGTTAATAAGACAACCGGCGGTAACGTTAACCGCCAGCTTATTAATGCGGTTGACGCAAACGGCGTTTCCGACGAGGTTTCACCCAACTATTCAGCACTCTGGCTCAACGGTGTTTCAAACGTTGCACGCTATACTGCAGGCTATGACAAATATCCCGAGGCTGATATGTACAATAACCCCCGCTTTGTAAAGATGTTTACATGGCAGCTTGACACAGCCCTCAGAAGAACCAAGATGCCGGCTCTCGGTGACAGTGGTGCTACCGGTAAGGACAATGACTGGGATATCAGCTCATTCCACTTAATTCCGGCATACCGTTATACCGGCGACTACAGATTTGCTCAGTATCTTTACTTCTTAAACGGCAACAAGCTCGATGGACTCCATTATGACGCTACTAAGAAGAATCCTAATTCTATCCAACAGGATATTGACGCTGTTATAAGAGAGTACGGCACCTATGATCTGGACAAATCCCTCCAGCTCACCGACTTTGGTTACTCGGTACTCAAGAGCGGTTCTGTCTACGGTGAAGGAAACAACAAACGTGATACCCAGCGTGCATTCTGGATGTACTGGGGTCGTGGTGCAGGACACGGACATCGTGATGCACTTAACTTAGGTATTGAGGCTCACGGCTTTGATATGGCGCCGGATATGGGCTACCCCACCGGTACAACCGGCGATGCTTATGCAGCTTGGTATCAGACCACGGTTTCTCACAACACCGTACTTGTAAACGACGGCCGTCAGCAGAGTGACCGTACATCCGGTGGTGTTCCCTATCACTTTGACGATGCAGGGCGTGTTAAGGTAATGGATGCGGACGCATCTAACCAGTATAAGAACGTTGCTTCCATCTACCGCCGAATCGTAGTATCTGTTGACATTGATGAAGAGGATTCCTATGCGGTTGACTTCTTCCTCGTTAACGGCGGTAACGAACACGTTTACTCATTCCATTCATTCTCAGATGAAATTGCAGCAAGCTCAGGCATTTCTACCACCGCTCAGAGTGGCGGTACATATGCAGGCGCAAACGTTGCATTCGGCACAAACAGTGCATCGGTTGGTTATAATGGTTACAACTACCTTTATAATGTAAAGCGTGATGCAGGTGTTGCCGGCGGAAACTTCATGATCGACTTTAAGATTAAGGACTTCCGCGACTACTTCCCGCTTGACCCGGATGCTCATCTTAAGATGACCATGGTTAACGGATTTGACCTCTCTGAAGTTGCTATTGCTACCGGTGTTCCGCCTGAGATTGAGGAAAACCCGAAGGAACTCAAGTGGGTTCTTGCACGTCGTAGCGGTACAGGACTTCGCTCACTCTTTACAACTGTATTTGAACCCTATTTGAATAAGAGTAAGATTTCTAAAATCGAATCTGTTGCAGTTACCCGTGCAGACGGCGCAGCACTCGGTGCTGACGAAGACGTTAAGGCTGTTAAGGTAACACTTACAGACGGCCGAATCGACTACGTTGTATTTGCAAGACGTAGTAGCGTTGAGTACAACATCGGCGGTGTCTTCAATATGAAGGGTATCGTTGGCGTTTACTCCATGAAGGATGGCAAGAATATCTATTCCTACGTAAACGACGGTACAAAGATCGGAGGCGTTACCGGTACAGGTTCTATTACCGGTAAGGTTCAGGACTTCACAAAGGGCATTGAGTTTAAAAACTCAATTACCGTATCTCTCGATCAGACCGTTGATACAAACAGCCTTATTGGCAAGTACATTTATGTAACTTCAAGCCAGCCGGGTAACGCTACTTACGAAATAAAGAACGTTACCAAGTCGGGCAACAATTACATACTCGACATCGGCGATATCACTTTAGTTGATAAGCTTGATGATGCAGGTAACTATGTGTACAAAATTGCG
>JAZNNQ010000066.1:0-25865 GCA_045580305.1 Eubacteriales bacterium | reverse complement strand
AATCACAGGTTCCCAAAACGTATTTTGTTAAATCAGCAAAGCCGGTTGATGATGCCGATGTTGAAACTTTTGCAAAGGGTATTGAGCTTGAACCCGATTTTACAACTCTTCCTGCCAAGCTTGAACCCATAGCTGATGATAAGCTCACCTCACACGTTACAATATATGAAGGCAAATTTCATCAGGTTAAGCGTATGTTTGAAGCAATAGACAATGAGGTCTTATATCTTAAGCGCCTCTCAATGGGAAGCCTTGTTCTCGATGAAACACTTTCCGAGGGAGAGTGTCGACCGCTTACGGAAGATGAAATATCAGATCTTATTCAAGGTTTGTCTTAAGATAAACTTTTGACGAAAGGAATGTATAAAATGGACATTATAAAAACTCTTGCATCAGAGCTTGAGCTCAAAGAAAAACAAGTTGCCGATACCGTTGCTCTCATAGACGACGGCAACACAATCCCCTTTATTGCCCGTTATCGTAAGGAAGTGACCGGCTCTCTTGATGACGAAATTTTAAGACGTCTTTTTGATCGCCTTAACTATCTTCGTTCTCTCGACGAAAGAAGAGAGGAGATTTTGCGTCTCATAGATGAACAGGGCAATCTGACCGACGAACTTCGGGAAAAAATTGAAGCTGCAACAGTGCTTCAGGAGCTTGAAGACATTTATCGTCCGTTCCGCCCCAAAAGACGCACAAGAGCCACCATTGCCAAAGAAAAGGGGTTGGAACCTCTTGCCAATCTCATATATTTGCAGGCAGAAAAAAGCGGCAATCCTTACGACTTTGCCGCAGAATACATAAATGAAGAAAAAGAAGTTCTCACCGCCGAGGATGCAGTGGCAGGTGCGATGGACATTATAGCAGAATCCGTTTCGGACGATGCCGACTACCGCAAAGAAATCAGAGCTATCACCTTTGGCCACGGCATAATGGTGACAAAAGCTGCAACCGAGGAAGACAGCGTATATTCAATGTATTATGAATTTTCAGAACCTGTCAAAAAAATTGCCGGCCACCGAGTGCTTGCAATAAACCGTGGCGAAGCAGAAAAAATGATTTCTGCCGATATCGACATTGACGAGGAGCTTATCTTAAAATATCTTTATGCCCAAACAGTTAAAGAGTCAATTTTTGAGGAGATAATGAAAGAGGCTGTTGCCGATTCCTACAAGCGTCTCATAAAGCCATCCATTGAACGTGAAATAAGAAATGCCATAACTGAGGATGCCGAAGAGCAGGCAATAAAGCTTTTTTCCAAAAACCTCCATCAGCTTCTTATGCAGCCGCCAATGAAGGGCAAAACAGTTCTTGGTCTTGACCCCGGCTATCGAACAGGCTGCAAGCTTGCTGTTGTTGATGAAACCGGAAAAGTGTGCGACACTGGTGTTGTTTTTTGCACCCTTGAACATCACGACAAACAAAAGAGCAATGCCTATGTTAAAAGTCTCATTGCCAAACACGGCGTCGAGCTGATTGCCATCGGCAACGGAACGGCTTCAAAAGAGTCGGAAATATTCATTGCTTCTCTTTTAAAAGAACTCGACACCAAGGTGTATTATATGATGGTCAGCGAGGCCGGTGCATCTGTATATTCTGCATCAAAGCTTGCCGCCGAGGAGTTTCCTGATTTTACCGTCGAGCAAAGAAGTGCGGCTTCAATAGCACGCCGAATTCAGGACCCATTGGCTGAGCTTGTTAAAATTGACCCAAAATCTATTGGTGTTGGTCAGTATCAGCACGATATGAACCAGAAGCGACTCAGCGAGGCTTTGGGAGGAGTTGTTGAAAATTGTGTTAACAGCGTCGGCGTTGACCTCAACACTGCCTCGGCACCGCTCCTTTCCTACATTGCCGGTGTGTCTATGCCTATTGCCAAAAACATTGTTAAATATAGAGAAGATAATGGCAAGTTCACAAGCCGCAAACAGCTTTTAAAGGTTGCAAAGCTCGGACCTAAGGCATTCACCCAGTGTGCCGGATTTTTAAGAATTCCCGGAGCGGAAGAATTTTTAGACACAACTTCTGTTCATCCCGAAAGCTATGATGCGGCCTTAGCCCTCATCACAGAGCTTGGCTACAGTGGTGACGACGTGAGAGACGGCAATATTTCCGACATTAAGCTCAGAATGAAAAATATGAATCTGGATGAGTTTTGCCGCACACACGGAGTTGGCAGGCCAACTGTTACCGATATTGTCGACTCACTCCTGAAGCCCGGCCGCGACCCCAGAGACGAAATGCCAAAACCGGTGCTTATGGAGGATGTTATGAGCATAGAAGACCTTAAACCCGGAATGGTGATGACGGGAACTGTGCGTAATGTAATCGATTTTGGTGCATTTGTAGACATAGGCGTTCATCAGGACGGTCTTGTGCACATATCACAAATCAGCAATAAATTCATCAAGCATCCCACCGATGTTTTGTCGGTAGGTGATATTGTTAAGGTGAAAATTATAGATATAGATCTTAAAAAGAACAGAATTTCTTTGTCTATGAAAGAAGTCTGATTTTGTCAAGTCCAAAAATTCTGAAGAGGTTTTGAATTAATTTGTGCATTAATAACAAAGTTTGAAAAGCGACTTTTTTTGATTAAAAAACAATGAACGTTTTTTTGCATAAAAACTCAAAATCAACTTGCTGTTTTGTGCAAAAAGTATATGTTTTGATGCCGAATTTGTCTGAGTTTAAATCCTGTTTTTTACTTTTATGTAATGTAACCAAATATTCAGAATAATTTTGTGAAAATAGCCATTAGCAAAAAAAAATGATTTGTGTTATAGTATAGTCATAATTATGGAAGTAGTTTTTAGGAGGTCATTAAAATGGCAAATTTAAATTTACAGCACATTTATAAAACATATGCAGGTGGTGTTACAGCTGTTTCTGATTTTTGTCTCGACATTGAAGACAAAGAGTTTATCGTGCTTGTTGGTCCTTCAGGATGCGGTAAGTCCACAACTCTCAGAATGATTGCCGGACTTGAAGAAATTTCTGATGGCGAATTATATATCGGAGACAGACTTGTTAACGACGTTGCTCCCAAAGACAGAGATATCGCAATGGTTTTCCAGAACTATGCTCTCTATCCTCATATGACAGTTTTTGAGAACATGGCTTTTGCTCTCAAACTCAGAAAAATCCCTAAAGCTGAAATCAGAGAACGTGTAACAGAAGCTGCACGTATCCTCGATATCGAACACCTTCTCGACAGAAAACCCGCCGCTCTTTCCGGTGGTCAGCGTCAGCGTGTTGCTCTCGGCCGTGCTATCGTTCGTGATCCTAAGGTATTCCTTCTCGACGAGCCTCTCTCAAACCTCGATGCTAAGCTTCGTGCTAACATGAGAACTGAGATCAACAAGCTCTATCAGAGACTTGGTACTACATTTATCTACGTTACACATGACCAGACAGAGGCTATGACAATGGGTACCCGTATCGTTGTTATGAAGGACGGCTTCATTCAGCAGATCGCTGCTCCGACCGTTCTTTATGATACACCGGCTAACCTCTTCGTTGCTACCTTTATCGGTTCTCCGAATATGAACACCTTTGATGCTACCGTTCTTGATGAAGACGGCGTTACCTACTTACAGTTCGGTTCCACCAAGATCGCTCTTCCCGAGTCTAAGGGCCGCAAGCCTGAGGTTCTTGCTTATGTTGGAAAGGAAGTTATCGTTGGTGTTCGTCCTGAGGCTATTCATGACGAGGAAGTTTATATCAACCAGTTCACCAATGCTCTTGCTGATGCTAAGGTTGATGTTGTTGAAATGATGGGTCACGAGACCTACCTCTACCTCACTTGCGAGGGCCTTCCCCTTATCGCTCGCGTATCTCCGCGCGACTACAGCAAGCCGGGTGATGAGATCAAGGTTGCATTTGATGTTAACAAGATCCACCTCTTCGACAAGGAAACCGAGAAGACTATAACCAACTAATCCTAACTTAATGTATAAAACTCCCAAAAAACAGCTTTGTTTTTTGGGAGTTTTCATTTTGTTTACATAATTTTTATTTGCAATTTGTCGAAAACTCTGCTATAATGTTTTATGTATACTTAGGACATATGTGGAAAGGGGAAAATTTACCCCTCCGGCAATATTTCATAAAGGGTGGTATAAATGTCAGGAAGAATGCTTCAAGGCCTTGTGCTGCAAATGAAAGAGGCTACTGATCGCGTTATTGGCGTGGTCGATTCTTTAGGTGCTATCGTTGCCTGCAGCGATTTAACACTTATTGGTGAAAAGAGAGAAGATGCGGTTAACAAGCTTTATGAATCCAGCGACGGAATCTGCTTGTTTGACGGTTACACATACAAACCGCTTTCCAATTTAAGCGTGCGCTTTGATTATGCTGTATTTATTGAGGGAGAAGACGATTATGCAAATTCTCTTTGTATGATGGCGTCTGTTGCACTCAACAATGCAAAGAGCTTCTACGATGAGAAGCACGACAAGGCGACCTTTGTTAAGAATATCCTGGTAGACAATATTCTCCCGGGTGATATTTATGTACGCTCAAACGAGCTTCATTTTCCGATTGATGTTCCGCACATCGTGCTTTTAATCAGACAGGTTGACAAATGCGATATTGCGGCTGTTGATGTGTTGCAGAGCCTTTTCCCGGACAAGCAGCGTGACTTTGTTATCAGCATAAGCGAAAGCGACCTCGTTCTTGTTAAAGAGGTTCGTATGAATGTTGACACAAAGGAATTTATCAAGCTTGCAAAGACCATTGAAGAGACCTTGAATTCCGAACTGTTCATCAAGGCGGTCATCGGTATCGGCACTATTGCGCCCACACTTAAGGATTTAGCTGCATCATATAAGGAAGCACAGGTTGCAATCGAGGTTGGCAAGGTATTCGATACCGAAAAGAACATTATAAGCTATGAAAATCTCGGCATCGGCCGTCTTATTTATCAGCTTCCCACAACACTTTGTGAGATGTTCTTATCAGAGGTATTCAAGAAGAATTCAATCGATGCGCTTGATTCTGAGACCCTGTTTACCATCCAGAAATTCTTTGAGAACAACCTGAATGTATCTGAGACATCGCGTAAATTATTCGTGCACAGAAATACTCTTGTGTACAGACTTGAAAAGATCAAAAAGATCACAGGTCTCGACTTGCGTGAGTTTGACCATGCAATTATCTTTAAGGTTGCACTTATGGTTAAGAAATACTTATCATCACGCGACTGTGCATTTTAATGCCCAGCCGCGAGTTGCTTTTTAAATAAATTTAGAGTGGGGAGATAGAAATGCTGCGTCTGCTTGATGTATGTAAGATATATGAAAACGGAACACAAGCCCTTGCAGGTATAAATCTGCGCATTGACGACGGCGAATTTGTGTTTCTTGTAGGCTCCTCTGCGTCCGGTAAATCAACGCTTCTCAAGATACTTACGAGCGAGGTTAAGATGACCAGCGGTCGCGGAATAGTAAATGATTTTAACTTAAATAGAATTAAACCCCGTGATATTCCGAAATTACGACGCAGCTTAGGCGTTGTGTTTCAGGATTTCCGTTTGATAGATAAGAAGACGATTTTCGAAAATGTGGCGTTTGCTATGCGCGCGGTGGGCAAATCCCCCCGTGTAATTAAAAAACGCGTTGAATATGTGCTTGGCCTTGTTGGACTTAGGGACAAGATGGACCATTATCCCACCCAGATTTCCGGTGGCGAGAAGCAGCGTGTTGCCATCGCCCGCGCTCTGGTCAATAATCCCAAAATGATTATTGCCGATGAGCCCACCGGAAACCTTGACCCGAGAATGTCTTTGGATATTATGCGTCTGCTTGTTAAAATCAACGAGTACGGCACTACCGTGCTTGTAGTAACCCATGAGCATGAGCTGGTTGACGCTTTTAAAAAGCGTGTTGTTACAATCAGCGACGGTAAGATTATAAGTGACAAAACCGGAGGTTACTATCAAAATGAAATGGTATAATTTATCTTATTTTCTGCGCGAAGCGATCTCCAGCATCGGCAAGCACAGTGTAATGAGCATTGCGGCAATCGGCGTTATCGCCGCCTGTCTGCTTATTATGGGAAGCTTTATGCTCGTTGCTGTTAATATTGAAAGTATGCTGCAAACCATCGAATCCCAGAACGAAATACTGGCGTATGTAAACGAAACGCTGGACAGCGAGGATGCGGCAGCGCTTACCGAAGATATCCGTGCCGCTAATGAGCATATTTCCGAGGTTACCTATGTTTCCAAGGAGGATGCGCTCATCTCATTCCGCGAGGAACTTGGTGATGACCAGGATCTTCTCAACGGCTTAGAGGGCGATAACCCCTTGCGCAATCGCTACCGTATAAAGGTAGATGATATAGGTACGACCCAAGAGGTGGCGGACGCTGTTCAAGAGGTGGACGGAATTGCTGATGTTTCCGCAAGAAGCGATGTTTCCGACAAAATCGTTCAGATCCGACACATTGCAACCCTTGCGTGTATTATCATAATTTTAGTTCTTCTTTGTGTGGCGCTGTTCATCATTGCAAACACTGTAAATCTCGCGTTGTTTAACCGCCGAGAGGAAATCGCGATTATGAAGATGATCGGTGCTAACGACAGCTTTGTAAGAAGTCCGTTTATGATCGAGGGCCTTATTTTAGGCGTAATAGGTGCACTGGTGGCACTTGTCCTGCAGTGGGCGCTCTATGCTTATGTTGTCAACACCGCTCTTGCAGATTTTACCCTGTTTGAGCTTATCACCTTCAGAAGTATGGCTTGGCAGCTGATTCTATCCTTTGTGGGTGTCGGCGCGATCGTCGGTTGCATCGGTAGCGGAATTACAATTCGTAAATTCCTTAAGGTTTAAGGAGGCACTGCTATGAAACAACAAACCAAAAAGATCATAATAAGCATTCTCGCCATAGTGCTTGCACTTCTTATGATAGTGCCGCTTTTGATGGAGGCTGTTTTAATGGTGGGCGAGGCCGCATCTACGGTTTCGAGCCTTAATGACAAGTTGTCCAAGCTTGACAAGGAGAAGGCCGCCATTCAGGAAGACCTCAACCGTGTTCGCAGTGAGAAGAAATCCGCTACTGCGGAAAAGGAAGCACTGGATAGAAAAATCAGTGTAACCGCTCAAGAGATTGCGACGATAAATGAGATTATAAGTCAGCTTGATGCTCAGTCTACCCAGTGTCAGAAGGACCTGGACACCGCTAAAGCCAAAGAAGCTGAGACCTATACCTTATTTAAACAGCGTATCCGTGCTATGGAAGAGAACGGCAGGGTTTCATACCTTACCGTAATTTTGGCGGCAGACAGCTTTAGCGAGATGCTGTCTCGTGCTGAAATCATAGGAAATGTTATGTCATATGACCGTGGCATTATGAACGATTTAAAGCAGCAGCAGGCGACTATTGCACAGAAGCAGACCGAGATTGCTGAGAATAAAAAGGCGCAGGAAAGTGCCAAGCTAGTGCTCAAGGCGCGCAAAAGCGAGCTTGACGAGCAGGAGGCTGAGGCTACTACCCTTTTGAAAGAACTTAACGCCGAAGAAAAGGCATATAAGAAGGCATACGATGAGGCTGAGACTGCACAGGCGGCGGCAAGAGCTGAGATCAAGCGTCTTACCACTAAGTCCGGATCTTCCAGCAAATATGTAGGTGGCGATCTTACCTGGCCGGTGCCGGGCAAGTACACCATAACCTCGCCTTACGGCTATCGTAAAGACCCCATAACCCGCGTCAGGAGTAAGCATACCGGTATTGATATCGCTGCAGGCACGGGAACTCCGATTGTTGCGGCAAACTCCGGCACGGTAATCGTCTCCGGCTGGTCATCCCGCGGATACGGTAACTACATTGTAATTGACCACGGCGGCGGAAAAAGCACTCTTTACGCACATCAGAGCCGCCTTGCGGTGTCGAAGGGCACATATGTTAAAAAAGGTCAGACCATTGGATATGTAGGCTCTACCGGATATTCAACCGGCCCGCATCTGCATTTTGAGGTGCTCATCAACGGTGATGATACCAACCCGATGAATTACTTTACGAAGGGATAACCCTATATGAAAAAAAGATATATTACCACGACCTTGGCGCTTATGCTGCTCAGCGCGGCGGTTACCTACGGTATTGCATTTTTCAATATGCAGAAGATAACCAGTGCCCAGGTTGAGAAATTTAACAAGGTAATTTCCCAGTACGAACGAATTTCTGAGGTTCAGACCAACATCGAAACCTTGTATGTAAATGAATACGATGAGGATAAAATGATCGACGGCGCACTTGCCGGAATGGTCGCCTTTTTGGGTGATAAGTGGTCATATTATCTTGATGAAGAGGCTTTTGCCGAATATATAAATTCATTTACGGATAATATGGTGGGTATCGGTGTGACTGTGGTTCAGGATAACACTACCGGCAATATACGAATTGTCGAGGTGTACGATGACTCACCGGCTCAGAAGGCCGGACTTCTGCCCGGCGATATTGTGACCGAGGTAGACGGTAAAAAGGTTCTGGAAATCGGATACGAAACCTCGGTTGACAATGTAAAGGGCGAGGCGGGGACTCCGGTACAGTTGGGCGTTATGCGCTTAAGTGACGGAACGACCCATACACTCACCGCTACAAGAGCTGAGATCAAGATTGAAAATGTTCGATCACAGCTTGTGGACGGAATTGGTTATGTGAAAATCCGTGCATTTGACAAGGGCGCCGGAAACCAGGTGGTAACCGCGGTACACAATCTGCAAAATCAGGGTGCCAAAGCATTTGTGTTCGATCTTAGAAACAACCCCGGCGGTATTTTAGAGGAGCTTGTTGTGGCGCTGGATGCCATTCTGCCCGAGGGTAAGATAATCACGGTAACCGACAAGGCGGGCGTCGTTGAGGAGTTTAAGTCCGATGCCAACGAGGTGGTTGCACCTATGGCGGTACTTGTCAATAGCGGCAGTATCAGCGCGGCGGAATTTTTTGCCGCATCTCTGCAGGAGCACGGCAAGGCAACGGTTGTGGGAACACCTACCACCGGCAAGGGCTGTGCACAAAGTCCCATTAAGCTCAAAAACGGTGGCGGTTTAGTGCTCTCCATCAATAAGTACTTTACTGCAAAGGGCGTAAGCCTTGCGGATACTCAGGGCATAAAGCCGGACATTAATGTTGAGCTTACCGAGGAGCAGACAAAGAATTTCTACACATTGACAATGGAAAGCGACCCCCAGATCCAGGCGGCGTTCCAGAATGTGAAAGCTAAACTTCAGTAATAAATATCACCCTGCGATTTCGCAGGGTGATATTATATTTAATAGGGCGTGAGCATAAATTAAACAGGTGATAATTTTATGCTCGGTTTACTTGAAATCGATAAAAGCCTGAGACGGGTACACAAAGCCGACATTAAACTTTCCGGCTATAATATGCTGTGGATAAAGATACCAAATGAAAAAAAGCGTCATCTGAAAAAAGCGGGTAAGCTTCTGGCGGGGAGAAGGGTGATAATATCCGAAAGCTGTGCGGAAGAGGAGCTTTCGGCGTATGGTATAACGGCGATTTCACCCAGCAAGGTCTATAGATACCTTGCGGCTGAAATATATAGGAAAACTCTTGAATATTTTAAAACTACCCCGGATAAAGCACATATTTACATCCGTGCAGGGCGGATAGGTAATACATGGCTACACAGCATTGAGGAAATAATAAAAAACGCGCGACATATTGCCATAGAGTCAAACGACAGCGACCTTATTTCCGAGTATATAATGGAAAACTACGGCATTTCTTTAAGCTGTGCAAAAAACGCAAATATTGTTATTGATATGTATGAAAAGGATTTTTCAATACATTTTATAAAGGACGACTTAATTTACCGATTAAACGGAACAACGGTGGCAAAAGATGAAAAAACAAGTCATATTCCGTCAACACATCTGAAAAGCGCGTATGTGGCACTGATAGAAGCGGGCGCGCTTGCCACAAAAGAGCTTCGGGTGGGGCAAATAACCTTTGAGTGTGAAAAATTGACTTGACAGAAAAAGCGTGATTTACTATAATAATGTGTATTAGTTAATTACCATAATGGGAATTTGTGAACTTTTTGAGAAATTTTATTTGCAAAGAGGAGATAGTTATGAAAAAGACATTCAAAGTATCTAAAGAGAGATTAAAAGAACTTCAGGACGAGCTGGAATATTTAAAAACCGTCCGTGAGCGCGAGGTTGCAGAGCAGATTAAGGAAGCTCGTTCCTTCGGCGATCTTTCTGAGAACAGCGAGTACGATGAAGCAAAGAACGAGCAGGGTAAACTTTACTCCCGTATCGCAGAGGTAGAGAACATCCTTGCAAATTATGAGATTATTGAGGAGACTGCAAGCAATGAAACCGTTACTGCAGGCTCTAAGGTTAAGGTTAAAAACATCGCTGATAAGAGCGAGGTTACCTATCAGATCGTTGGCTCTCAGGAGGCTAATCCCTTTGAGTTCCGCATTTCCGATGAGTCTCCCTTCGGCAAGGCACTTTATGGTGCAAAGATCGGTGATACCGTTGTTGTTGAAGCGCCCATTGGCCAGATCAAGTACAAGATTTTAGAAATTATGTAAGACCCACATTTCGGGAAGGAGCAAAAGATATGTCCGAGCAAGTAAAGACAGCACAGGAAGGTACCGAGGATTTAAGCGAGATTTTAAGAATTCGCCGCGAAAAGCTTTCCGACCTGGTTGCAGATGGAAGAAACCCCTTTGAGATAGTTAAGTATGACCAGACACATCATACAAAAGAAATTCTCGACAATTTTGAAACAATGGAAAACCAGGAGGTCAGCATCGCAGGCCGTATGATGAGCCGCCGCGATATGGGTAAGGCGTTTTTCTGCGACCTTCAGGACCGCGACGGTAAAATCCAGCTTTATGTTCGTGTGGACGAGATGGGTGAGGAGGGCTTTGCCCGCTTCAAAAAGTATGATATCGGCGATATTATTGGCGCAAAGGGTATCGTTTTCCGTACCCGCCGCGGTGAGATCTCCGTACATTGTAACGAGGTCACACTTCTGTCCAAATCACTTAAGCCGCTTCCCGAAAAGTATCACGGTTTAAAGGACCAGGATATGCGCTATCGTCAGCGCTATGTTGACCTTATTATGAATACCGAGGTAAAGGATACATTTATCAAGCGTTCAAAGATCATAAGCAGCATCCGCAGATACCTTGATGGCCAGGGCTTCTTAGAGGTTGAGACCCCCATGCTGGTAGCAAATGCCGGCGGTGCGGCTGCTCGCCCCTTTGAAACTCATTTCAATGCGCTTAATGAAGATTTTAAGCTCCGTATCTCTCTCGAGCTTTACTTAAAGCGCCTTATCGTAGGCGGCCTTGAGCGCGTTTATGAGATTGGACGAGTTTTCAGAAATGAGGGCTTAGACACCCGTCACAATCCCGAATTTACCCTTATGGAACTTTACCAGGCATATACCGATTATCACGGTATGATGGATTTAACCGAAAATTTATATCGCCATGTTGCGCAGGAGGTTCTCGGCACTACCAAGATTTCTTATAATGGTGTTGAGATGGATTTGGGCAAGCCTTTTGAGCGCATAACAATGGTAGATGCGGTTAAGAAGTATGCAGGCGTTGACTTTGACCAGGTTAAGACCTTAGAAGAGGCACAGGTTCTTGCTAAGGAACACCATGTAGAATTTGAAAAGCACCACAAGAAGGGCGATATTTTAGCACTCTTCTTCGAGGAGTTTGCTGAAAAGCATCTTATTCAGCCCACATTTGTTATGGATCATCCTATCGAGATTTCTCCGCTCACCAAGAAGAAACCGGAAAATCCGGAGTATACCGAGCGCTTTGAGTTCTTTATGAACGGTTGGGAAATGGCAAATGCATATTCCGAGCTTAACGATCCTATCGACCAGAGAGAGCGCTTTAAGGCGCAGGAGGAGTTACTTGCTCAGGGCGATGACGAGGCAAACACCACCGATGAGGACTTTATGAATGCTCTTGAGCACGGTATGGCACCTACCGGCGGTATCGGCTTCGGTATCGACAGAATGTGTATGTTACTTACCGACTCATCCGCTATCCGTGATGTTCTTCTTTTCCCAACAATGAAGAGCGAGAAGACCGGTGACAACAGAAAGACCGTTACAATCCCGGCAGAGAATAATGCTGAGCCGATTGTGATCGACTTCTCCAAGGTTGAGATCGAGCCGCTTTTTGAGGACACCGTTGATTTTGAGACCTTCTCAAAGTCTGATTTCCGCGCGGTTAAGGTATTAAAGTGTGAAGCTGTACCAAAGTCCAAGAAACTTTTACAGTTCACTCTTGATGACGGTACCGATACCGAGCGTACCATTTTGAGCGGAATACGCGCATATTACGAGCCGGAAGAGCTTGTTGGCAAGACGCTTATTGCCATCACCAACTTACCGCCTCGCGCTATGATGGGTATTGAGTCCTGCGGTATGCTTCTCTCTGCAATTCACGAGGAAGAGGGCGAGGAAAAGCTAAACCTTCTTATGGTTGATGCCCGCATTCCTGCAGGTGCTAAACTTTATTAAATACGACTAAAAACAGCCCAAGATATTAGTAAATATCCTGGGCTGTTTTTTTATTAGCTGTCCTTTTTATGGGACACTTGCTGTAATATTATAGATACAAGGAGGTGTTTTTAGTGGAGAAAACTTTGGCGATTATTATGGGAATCCAAGGTAGCGGGAAAAGCACATTTTATGATAAGTTTCTGGCTGAAAAGTATACTCGCGTCAACCTGGATACATTAGGAACGAGGAAGAGAGAACAACTTTTAATCGAACAGTGCATAAATGAGGGCAAAAGTTTTGCCATAGATAACACCAACCCAACAAAGGCTGACCGTGCGCGATATATCCCGATAGCAAAAGCGGCGGGATACAAAGTAATCGGGTATTTTATGGAATCAAAGCTAAAAATGTGCATAGCGCGCAATAATATGCGCGAAGGAAAGGAAAAAATCCCCGCTATGGCGATTGCTGCAACATCAAACAAACTTGAAATGCCATCGTATGATGAAGGCTTTGATGAACTGTATTTTGTGAAAAATGATGGTCAGACAATGACTGTTTTGGAATGGAGATGAAATAATGAATTTTGACGAGTTAGATAAAACGATGCGAACCTACGAATGTTCGATAGATCAGGTGATTGTGCCGGATATGTTTTTGGTAGCGCGTCTGGATGGTCGCAATTTTTCGCGACTTACGAAGGAAATTTGCAAGTTTAAGGCACCCTTTGACGAGCGCTTCAGAGATATGATGATAAAAACCGTGAAAGCATTGATGGAATGTGGCTTCCGCGTGGTTTACGGCTTTACCGAAAGTGATGAGATTTCCCTGCTTTTCCACAGAGATGAGGATGCCTTCGGCAGAAAGGTGCGCAAATACAATTCTATATTGGCAGGCATTGCCAGCGCGACCTTCTCTATGGAGTTGGGGCAGGTGGTATCCATGGATTGTCGTGTTGTTCCACTACCCAATATAGAGAGGGTAAAAGACTACTTTTTATGGCGACAAGAGGATGCACACAGAAATGCACTGAATGCACATTGCTATTGGATGCTTCGTAAGGAAGGTATGGGCGCGGTAGAAGCAAACGAACAATTAGAGGGCAAGAGTGTTGCATACAAAAACGAATTACTGTATCAGCGCGGTATCAATTTTGATAAGCTTCCATCCTGGCAAAAGCGCGGAATAGGAATTTACTGGAAGGATGTTGAGAAAACGGGATTTAACCCGATTACTCAAAAGGAGACTAAAACCACGCGCAGAATATTGTACACGGATATGAACCTGCCACTGAGCAAGGACTATGGTGAAATGGTAGCATCATTTTTGGATGAGGGAGCGTTTTAACAGCCCTTGACAACCGTAAAACTAAAAATATATAATACATTTGTTTAGCAAAACAGAAGGAAGGTGCAAAGATGCAGAAAAACGACAATCGCGGCCTTTTTGACATATTTAAAAAGGGGGAGCGCGACGACCTGACCTTTTGGGAAAAATTAAAGTACTGGTTTAAAAATGTTTATTGGTGCAACTATAAGGGTCTTACATTTCTTGCGCTTTTCGGAATAATCTGTGCAATTGTTTTTATAGGTGATGTTGTGGGACAGCCCAATAACGACCTTGATTATGTAATCGCAGGCGATATCCATATGAATGAGCAGCAGCTTGCGGGTATTGAGGATTATGTAATAAAGAATATGGCCGACGCAAATGGCGATGGAGAGGTAACCGTTTCGTACCAGTCCCTGCCGGTTGCAGGTGAAGATAACTATGACCAGTTATCATCTGTTGCAGAAGAAAAACTTTTTATAAGCCTTGCGGATGACAGAGTGCTTCTCTACATCACCGACGGCGCTCATATGGAATCCCTTGCAGGTCAGGGCGCATTTGAGCCGCTTTCCACATTCGGCGTAATAAGCGAAATGGTCTATTGTGTTGAGATTACAAACTCATCGCTGTTTAAAGAATTGGGCATACCCGAGGCTACCGGCGGCTGGTATATCGGCCTTAAGGTAATTGACGGTGAGCGCGTGGGAAATGAGGAAATCGCCCGTAAATATGACGCGGCGGCAAATGTTTTAAAAGCTTTTGCAAATGAGTAATTTAAAGGACTGTCTTACTGCTAAAAAATGAGTAAGACAGTCCTTTTTAAAAATTTTTGTTGCCTTTTGAGCGATGGTGTAATATTATATAGTAGGATTTTATAAAATTTAGGCAGGGTAAGTATGAATTGCGGAACTATTACAAGCAGGTCAAATCGCCTGATAAAAGAGCTGAGAGAACTACAGACAAAGCGCAAAGCGAGATATGATGCACGCGCTTTTGTTTGTGACGGAATTAAGCTTCTTGGCGAGGCGATTCAAAGCGGAGTTAAAATTAAATACATATTCGCGGAAGAAAACACAGAGCTAAAGCCTGAGTGGGTGGAGCGGTACAATGTTTACACCGCGCCCCGTGAACTTATGGAGTATATTTCCACACTGGAATGCACCCAAGGTGTTATCTTCTGCTGTGAGATGCCGGAGGAGGATGAAATCTGCGGCGAGCAGGTGATAATTTTAGACCACCTGCAGGATACCGGCAATTTAGGCACGATTTTGCGCTGTGCCGATGCCTTCGGTATATCCGCGGTCGTACTGGACGGTACTGCCGATCCCTACAACCCCAAAACCGTTCGTGCAGCAATGGGCTCGCTTTTCAGGGTCAAAGTCTGCAGTATGGATTCTGTGGATGCAATAGAGTGCTTAAAAGAGAAAAACATTCCTACCTACGCGGCAACACTTACCGACAGTGCGGTGAGTATTGACAAGGTGTCGCTAAAAAAAGCCGCTGTTGTAATCGGAAACGAGGGCAACGGTGTGTCAGGCAGGGTAGAGGATGCATGTAGCGGACATATAATTCTACCTATGTCCGGGCCTGCCGAGTCGCTCAACGCTTCGGTTGCGGCGGGAATTGTTATGTGGGAGATGCAAAAGGTGAGATAGGAGAGTGTTAAAAATGGAGACGGTTAAATATTGGCTCTGGCTCCACACGAGAGAGCATTTAACATCACTTAAGGCAAACGCACTTCTTACATATT
Organism: Eubacteriales bacterium; assembly: GCA_045580305.1. Lineage (GTDB taxonomy): Bacteria > Bacillota > Clostridia > Oscillospirales > JAAYXM01 > RGIG7332. The sequence continues at coordinate 10,276 of JAZNNQ010000066.1, read as the reverse complement.
TCAAAAATGCAGAGAACATCTATAATGCGACTGACTTTTCAGTAGCAGAGGGTATTAAATTAGACAAAAGAGCGATTATATCATTAAACGATAAATCCTTTAATGAAATTGACAAGATAATATACTACTGTGAGAAAAACGGCGTGGATATTATTACACAGGAGGACACAAGGTATCCCTTTATGCTCCGCAATATTCACAATCCGCCGCTTCTCCTTTTTGTGCGAGGGGATATTTCTTGCTTAAATGACACATTGGTGATCTCATTTGTAGGAACCCGTAAATGCAGTGCATACGGAATTCGTGCCGCGGACAAAATAGCCGGTGAGATCGCGCAGTATGGTGTTACGGTGGTCTCGGGAATGGCGAAGGGAATTGACACCGCCGCCCACGAGGGCACACTTAAGGCAAAGGGCAAAACCGTTGCGGTTTTAGGTAGCGGTATAGATGTGTGCTATCCAAAGCAAAATAAATCCCTTATGGAAAAGATAGCCAAGACCGGCGCGGTTATAACCGAGTATATTCCGGGTACACCGCCAAATGCGGAAAACTTCCCCGCAAGAAACCGAATAATCAGCGGCCTTGCCCGCGGCGTTGTCATAACCGAGGCGCCCGAGCGCTCAGGATCGCTTATCACCGCAAGCTATGCGGCAGACCAAGGTAAGGATGTTTTCGCAGTGCCCGGAGATATAACAAATCCATGCAGCGTTGGCACAAACCGTCTTATTGCAGATGGTGCGAAGTTAATTGTCTGCGCCGAGGATATTTTAGAGGAATATCGCGGCGAATATCCGGATCTGGAAAAGAAAGCACAAGAGAGCGCGCCGGAAAAGAGAAACGGCGCCTTTGAAAATTTGATTTCCGAATACTCGGAGGAGGATAAGGTACTGCTTCGCGCTATAGGTATGGGTGAGCGCCATATTGACGATATTATTGAGGACAGCGGGCTGGATAGCGCGCAGGTGCTGTCTATGTTGACGATTTTGGAAATAAACGGTGCGGTCGAGCAAACACCCGGTAAATATTTTAAGTTAATTATAAATTTAGATAGATAATTCTGGAGGAACACTATGGCAAATCTTGTAATAGTTGAGTCGCCTGCAAAGGCTAAGACCATCGGCAAATATTTAGGAAGTAAGTATAAGGTTAAGGCGTCCATGGGACATCTGCGCGATCTTCCCAAAAGCACGCTCGGTGTTGATATTGAGGCGAATTTCGAGCCGAAGTATATCGCGATCAAGGGCAAGGGCAGCCTTATAAAAGAACTCAAGCAGCTTGCCAAAGAAAGCGACATTGTATATCTCGCAACCGACCCGGATCGCGAGGGTGAAGCGATTTCCTGGCATCTTAAGGAGCTTCTTGATTTAGACGACGCTACCACAAAGCGCGTTACCTTCAACGAAATCACAAAGAAGGTAGTTAATGAGAGCATCAAGAAGCCTCGCGATATTGATGTAAACTTAGTTGACGCACAGCAGGCGCGTCGTGTGCTTGACAGAATTGTGGGCTATAAATTATCCCCCCTTCTTTGGAAAAAAATCCGCCGCGGTCTTTCTGCAGGTCGTGTTCAGTCGGTTGCTACACGCCTTGTGTGTGACCGTGAGGCTGAAATACTCGCATTCATCCCCCGTGAGTATTGGTCACTTGATGTAAAACTTGACCGCATCGCACCCGAGGTGGGCACGGTGAGCGCTCGCTTCTACGGTGATAAGAATGGCAAGATTGAGCCTTCCTGCCACGAGGAGACACAGGAGATTATGGATAAAATCTCTAAGGCTACCTTTAAGGTGGAGAGCATCAAGCGCGGCAAGAAGCAGAAATCGCCCGCACCGCCATTTATCACCTCCAGTTTACAGCAGGAGGCCTCCAGAAAACTTAATATGACACCCCGCCGTACAATGACAATTGCACAGCAGCTTTATGAGGGTGTGGAAATTGCGGGTCAGGGTATGACCGGTCTTATTACCTATATGCGTACCGACTCATTACGACTTAGCACTGAGGCGGTTATGTCCGCAAGAGACTTCATCAAGGCAAGTTTTGGCGAAAAGTTCTGCCCCAAGTCCTTCCGCGTGTACAAGTCCCGCGGAAGTGCACAGGATGCCCATGAGGCTATCCGCCCCACCGATGTCAATTTGACACCGGACAAGATCAAGGACAGCTTGAGCGCCGATCAGTACAAGCTTTACAAGATGATCTGGGCGCGCTTTGTTGCCTGCCAGATGGAAAATGCTATCTACGACACCGTGTCCATTGATATCGAGGCGGCAGGCTACATCTTCCGTACTACCAGTTCATCCATTGCATTCCCCGGTTTCTCCGTGGTTTATGAAATGGCAAAGGACGAGGACGAGGAAAACACTCTTCCGGATTTAAAGGAGAAGGAAGAACTGCTTCTTAACGAAATGATACCGGCGCAGCACTTTACCCAGCCGCCGGCAAGATATACCGAGGCGAGCCTCATCCGCGCTATGGAAGAAAAGGGTGTAGGTCGTCCGAGCACCTACGCACCCACCATTTCCACCATTTTAGATCGCGAATATGTAATAAAAGAGAACAAGAACTTAAAACCCACGCCCCTTGGTGAGGTTGTAAACGGTCTCATGGTAGAGAAGTTTGACAATATTATCAATATTGAGTTTACTGCAAATATGGAGGAGCGCCTTGACTCTATTGAGCAGGGGGAGGTCAAATGGAAAGATGTCATTGGTGATTTCTATAAGGACTTTGCATCAAGCCTCGAAAAGGCCGAGGACGACTTGAAGGACACCCGTCTTAAAGTGCCCGAGGAGGAGACCGATGTTGTGTGCGAGCTTTGCGGCAGAAAAATGGTTGTAAAGAGCGGACGCTTCGGTAAATTCCTCGCATGTCCGGGCTATCCCGAATGTAAGAACACAAAGGCAATCGTCGAGGAGACTCCCGGCATTTGCCCCAAGTGTGGCGGTAAGATATTAAAGAAAAAGTCCAAGAACGGTTATACCTATTACGGCTGCGAAAAGCATCCGGCTTGCGACTTTATGACCTGGAATGTTCCCCAGAAGGAAACCTGCCCAGAGTGCGGACACAGTATGTATAAGCTGTCCGCCCGCGGTGCTAAGAAGATCTTCTGCGACAACCCCGAGTGTAAGAATTACACACCTCAGGAGAAAAAGGTCAAGAAGACCACAAAGAAAAAGACCACAAAAAAGGTGACTAAATGATTAATGTAAGAGTAATCGGCGCAGGACTTGCCGGATGTGAGGCGGCTTGGCAGCTGGCAAAACGCGGGATTATGGTAGAGCTTTGGGAAATGAAGCCCGAAAAGATGACTCCCGCCCACAAAAGTGCGAATTTTGCAGAGTTGGTTTGTTCAAACTCCCTGCGGGGAGATGCGTTGTCAAATGCGGTGGGTCTCTTGAAGGAAGAACTTCGCCGTAAAGATTCCCTTATAATTTCCTGCGCGGATGCTACCCGTGTACCCGCAGGTGGCGCCCTCGCGGTTGACAGAGAGGCCTTTTCCGCTCTGGTTACGGAAAAAATTTGTACCAACCCCAATATCACCGTAAAAAGCGGTGAGATTACAGATATTGTCCTCGATGTTCCCACAATTGTTGCGACCGGTCCTCTTACATCGGACGGGCTTGCTGAGGAGATACACCGTATTTTAGGTGAGAATTATTTAAGCTTTTACGATGCGGCGGCACCAATTGTGTCCTTTGACAGCATCGATATGGACAGCGCTTATTTCAAATCTCGCTACGACAAGGGAACGGCTGACTACATTAACGCGCCGATGAGCCGTGAAGAATACGAGGTATTCTGGCAGGAGCTGTGTAATGCAGAGGAGGCACTTGTCCACGGTTTTGAGGATAAAAAGGTCTTTGAGGGTTGTATGCCGGTAGAGGTTATGGCTCGTCGCGGACACGACACACTTCTTTTTGGCCCCCTTAAGCCGGTCGGTCTTGAGGATCCAAAAACCGGACAAGAACCCTACGCAGTGGTTCAGTTAAGACGGGACAATAACGCGGGTACGCTATATAATCTGGTGGGTTTCCAGACCCATCTTAAATTCCCCGAGCAAAAGCGCGTATTCTGCCTTATTCCTGCGTTAAAGGATGCTGAATTTGTAAGATACGGTGTAATGCACAGGAACACATACTTAAATGCACCACTTACACTAAACGATGACTTTTCCTGCAAGAAGGTAGAAAATTTATACTTTGCAGGACAGATGACCGGCGTGGAGGGTTATGTGGAGTCTACTGCTTCAGGTTTTGTTGCAGGTGTAGCTCTCGCAAGAAAGTTGTTAGACTTGCCCAAAGCAGAATTCCCGCAGGAGACCGCAATCGGTGCGCTGGGTAAGTACATAGCAAATGCTGACCCAAATAACTTCCAGCCGATGAATATAAACTTCGGACTTTTACCCCCGCTTGGTTATCGCGTAAAGGGTAAACGGTTTAAGAATGAGGAGCTTGCAAAACGGGCATTGGAGTGCTTGGACAAGATAGAATGTTAGGAGATAAAAATATGAGAATCATTGTAGATGCTATGGGTGGCGACAACGCGCCAAATGAGATCGTAGCCGGTGCGGTTTCCGCTGCTGCACGATTTGGCGTTGAGATACTCTTGGTTGGTCAGGAGAGCGTTATCGCACCGCTTATCCCCGAAAACACAAAAGGCGTTTCAATTTTAAACGCGGAGCAGGTCATCACAATGGAAGATGATCCTATGTGCATTATGCGTGCTAAAAAGGACTCTTCGATGGCGGCGGCCTTCCGCGCACTTCGTGACGGCGAAGGTGATGCCGTGGTGTCTGCAGGTAATTCCGGAGCGGTTCTCACCGGCGGCACAATGATCGTAAAGCGCATAAAGGGCATTCGCCGTGCTGCATTCGCACCCATTATCCCCACAATGACCGGCGAGACCCTGCTTATAGACAGCGGTGCGAATTCAGAGTGTAATCCCGAGTACTTGCTCCAGTTTGCAACAATGGGTGCTCATTATATCCACGCGGTGCGCGGTATAGAGAATCCCCAAATAGGACTGCTTAACAACGGCGTTGAGGAGCATAAGGGCACCCCGGTACATCAGGAGGCATATAAGCTGTTGTCTGCGGCACCCATTAATTTTGTGGGCAATGTGGAGGGTAGAGATGTTCCCGAGGGCAAGGTTGATGTTGTTGTTGCCGACGGTTTTTCAGGCAATGTGTTGCTTAAGACCTTCGAGGGTGTGGGCACCTTCTTTATGAAGGAGCTTAAAACGATATTCGGCAAGAATATATTTACAAAGCTTGCAACTATGGTGCTTATGAGCGGTGTCAAGGCACTTAAGAAGAAAACCGACCATAATGAGGTTGGCGGCGCGCCGCTTTTGGGTATTTCAAAGCCTGTATTCAAGGCGCATGGCTCGGCAAAGGCACGCACCATTGAGAACGCCATTGGTCAGGCGATAGCCTATGTGGAGCAGGATGTAATAGCAAAAATTAAGGAAAGTATTGTTAGTGAGGGAGAAGAATGATTCTTACCAAGCTGAAGCCTATTTTGGCAGAGCTTTTTGATGTAGATGAAGAAGAAATCACAAGGGAAACGGATTTTGAGGAAGATCTTTATGCCGACTCTCTTGATATATTGGAATTCCTTATGATAGTGGAAGAGGAGTTCGACCTTAAAAAATTGACAAAAATGGATTTGAGTCCCTATCATACGGTGGGCGATGCAGTGGATTTTATTGAAAGGAGTGTGGGTAAATGAAAAAACTTGAAGAAACAATAGGACATTCATTTAAAGACCAGACACTTCTTTTGAATGCTGTTACACACAGCTCTTATGCAAATGAAGCAAAGGATAAAAACTGTCGTGATAACGAGCGTCTGGAATTTTTGGGTGACTCTGTGCTGGGAGTAATCACCACTGCGCACCTTTACAGCAAGTATCCTGATACGCCGGAGGGTGAGCTTACAAAAATGCGAGCAGGCCTTGTTTGCGAGGGTGCACTTTGTCAGTGTGCGCGTAAGATAAAGCTGGGCGACTTCCTGCGCTTGGGACGCGGCGAGGAGGCGGGCGGCGGAAGACGGCGCGACTCCATTCTTGCCGATGCCTTTGAGGCGGTTATCGGCGCGCTTTATCTGGATGCAGGTCTTGAGGCAGCGAAAAAGTTTGTGCACACCTATGTTTTAGACAATGAAAAGGGAACAATAAGCGACTATAAAACCACCCTGCAGGAGATCGTACAGAAAAACCACGGTGAAATTTTATCCTACCGTCTGCTCGGTGCTGAGGGACCCGACCACGACAAGAAGTTTAGGGTAGAGGTTTTACTCAACAGTAATGTCATCGGCCACGGTATCGGTCACAGCAAAAAAGAAGCAGAGCAGATGGCGGCAAAAGAAGCATTGGAGCTGATGGGACTTTGAGTTATTCGGTAATCCCGGTTTTTATTCCACATTTGGGTTGCCCCCACGATTGCGTGTTTTGCAACCAGAAGAAAATTGCAGGTACAATAAATGCGCCGAAGCCAAGCGAGGTTTCGGCGCTTCTTAGCCATGCGTTTAAAAAGGTGGATAGGGCAGAGGTCGCTTTTTACGGCGGAAGCTTTACCGCCCTTCCGCTGAATGAGCAAGAGGAATACTTAAAGACAGCCGCACAATTTAACCCCGAGGCTATCCGCTTATCTACACGCCCTGATGCGATAAATGACAAAATCCTGACACTGCTCAAAAATTATGGTGTAAAAACTATCGAACTTGGAGCCCAGTCAATGGACGATGAGGTGCTCAGGACAGCGGGCAGAGGCCATAATGCAGAAAGCGTAAGGCAAGCCTCAAGGATGATAAAAGAAGCGGGCTTTAATTTGATTTTGCAGATGATGGTGGGTCTTCCGGAAGAAGATAGAAACTCTGCCATAATCACTGCAAAAGAAATTGCAGCGCTTAAGCCCAACGGAGTCCGCATATACCCGACAGTGGTCGTTCGTGATACTTATTTAGCAGAACTTTGGCAAAGCGGAAGGTACAATGCCATTACTGTGGAAAAAGCGGTAGAACTTTGCGCGGACATAACAGAGATATTTGATGCAGCGGATATACCTATTATCCGTATGGGACTAAATCCCACCGAAGATTTAAACGGGGGAGACGCGCTCGCCGGGGCATATCATCCCGCCTTCGGTCAGCTTGTGCGAGCACGACTAAGACTCAGGGTGCTAAGGACGGAGCTTGCAAAAATGAAAGGCAAGGATATAGTTATTTACGCCAATCCCCGAGCCATATCCGAAATAGCAGGGCACAAGGGCGAAAACCGAAGAATATTGCAGAAAGAGTTTAAACTGAATAGTATTTCTATCATCCCCGACCCGGATATTAACTACTACAAAGTGCGGATAAGCGAAAAAAACACATAAAAATAAGAAAATTTGAAAAAATATGCTTATTATGTGTTGACGAGTGGAAAAACTTATGCTATACTCACTATTGTGTCACTATGAGATAGTGGCGGAAAATGCGAATTTGTTCTGCTAATGAAAAAAGAACTGGAGGGTGAATTATGCAAGACTCTCTTGCAGGTACCCACAAGGTTGTCGGTATCAAGCAAACAAAAAAAGCGATAAAAGAAGGCATAGCGCGCAAGGTTTATTTAGCGCAAAATTGCGATGTAATAATACGAGATGCGATCAGTGACCTTTGCAGGCAGGCGAATGTTCAGCTTATTGAGGTTAAAACAATGCTGGAATTGGGCAAGGCCTGCGATATTCAAGTTGGCGCCGCTTGCGCCGCAATTCTTTGATTTTCCCGAGGGTTTTACCCCGTGAAGATAAAATTCTAAAGAAAGGAGATTGAATATGCCTACAGTAAACCAGTTGGTACGCAAGGGCAGAGAGGTTTCTATCTACAAGTCTACCGCTCCGGCACTTCAGAAGGGCTTTAACTCTCTTAAGAAGAAAGAGACTAACTTAAGCTCACCGCAGAAGCGTGGTGTTTGTACCGCAGTTCGTACTGCTACACCGAAGAAGCCGAACTCAGCGCTTCGTAAAATCGCTCGTGTACGCTTAACAAACGGTACCGAGGTTTCCGCTTACATCCCGGGCATCGGCCATAACCTTCAGGAGCATAGCGTTGTTATGATCCGTGGCGGTCGTGTTAAGGACTTACCTGGTGTGCGTTATCACATCATCCGCGGTACACTCGATACACAGGGTGTTAACAACCGTATGCAGGGCCGTTCCAAGTACGGAACTAAGAAGCCGAAGGCTGCTAAGAAGTAAGCCTGAAACAAAATTTGGACTTTTCCGCGCAATAAGCAAGGCAAAAGTCGATGCCTTGCCGGCGTTTATATAGATTGTATATAAATTCTCGGCAGGCACAAAACCGAAAACCGCCTATGGCATAGTCAGTCATACGACTTGGGCAGGTGTTTCGGAGTACCTATGAAATCATTACCTATATGAAGGAGGGAAGAGACTGTGCCAAGAAGAGGATTTGTCCCGAAGAGGGAGATTTTACCGGATCCGCTTTACAATTCAAAGCTGGTCACAAAGCTTATCAACAGCATTATGTTAGACGGTAAGAAGGGCGTTGCTCAGAAGATCGTTTACAGTGCATTTGATATCGTTAAAGAGAAAACCGATAAGGAACCTTTAGAGGCATTCGCAGAGGCAATGGAGAACATTATGCCGGTGCTCGAGGTTAAGGCTCGCCGTGTTGGTGGTGCTACCTACCAGGTTCCGATGGAGGTTCGTCCCGAGAGACGCCAGACCTTAGGTCTGCGTTGGCTCACCGCGTACTCCCGTGCGCGTAGCGAGAAGACTATGGCTGAGCGTTTAGCAGGTGAGATCGTTGATGCTATCAACGGTGTCGGCAGCTCAGTTAAGAAGCGTGAGGATACTCACAAGATGGCTGAGGCAAACAAGGCGTTTGCTCATTTCCGCTGGTAATTCGGCGAGAACTTTGCCATTTATATTTATTGGTTTATTAGGTTTTTGCCATTATCAAAGAAAGGAGATGCAATATGCCTAGACAATTTCCGCTTGAATTAACAAGAAATATCGGAATTATGGCTCATATCGATGCTGGTAAGACTACCACTACCGAGCGTATCTTATACTACACCGGTCGTAGCCACAAGCTTGGTGAAACCCATGACGGTACTGCTACAATGGACTGGATGGCTCAGGAGCAGGAGCGTGGTATTACCATTACCTCCGCTGCTACCACCTGTGAGTGGAAGAAGCACCGCATCAACATCATCGACACCCCCGGACACGTTGACTTTACCATTGAGGTAGAGCGTTCACTCCGTGTTCTTGACGGTAGCGTTACCGTTTTCTGTGCTAAGGGTGGCGTTGAGCCGCAGTCTGAGACCGTATGGCGTCAGGCTGACAAGTATCGCGTTCCGCGTATGGCGTATGTCAATAAAATGGATATTATGGGCGCTGACTTCTACAATGTTGTAGGTATGATGCGCGACCGTTTAAATTGTAACGCTGTTCCGATCCAGCTTCCTATCGGTTCCGAGGAGACCTTTAAGGGTATTATCGACCTCGTTACCATGAAGGCTGAGATTTATTATGATGACTTAGGTAAGGATGTCCGCGAGGAGGAAATCCCCGAGGATATGCTTGAACTCGCCAACAAATATCGTGGCGAATTAGTTGAAGCTGTTGCTGAGCTCGATGACGAGCTTATGATGAAGTATTTAGAGGGCGAGGATTTCACCATTGATGAGATCAAGAATGCGCTCCGTAAGGGTACCATCGATGTTAAGGTCATCCCGGTACTTTGTGGTACTTCATACCGCAACAAGGGTGTTCAGTTGCTCCTCGACGCTGTTATTGATTATATGCCGGCGCCGACCGACATCGAGGACATCAAGGGCGTTAACCCGGATACCGGCGAGGAGGATTCCCGCCCCTCATCCGACGATGCACCTTTCGCTGCACTTGCATTCAAGATTGCTACCGACCCGTACGTAGGTAAGCTTTGCTTCTTCCGCGTATATTCAGGTACTCTCGATGCCGGTTCTACCGTTATTAACTCTGTTAAGAAGAACCGCGAGCGTATCGGTCGTATTCTTCAGATGCACGCTAACCATCGTGAGGATATCGAAACCGTTTACTCAGGTGATATCGCTGCTGCTATCGGTCTTAAGAATACCACTACAGGTGACACTCTCTGTGATGAGAAGGCACCGATTATCTTAGAGTCTATGGAGTTCCCGGAGCCGGTTATTCGTGTTGCTATCGAGCCGAAGACCAAGGCTGGTCAGGAGAAGATGGGTATCGCTCTTGCAAAGCTTGCTGAAGA
>JAZNNQ010000065.1:0-4126 GCA_045580305.1 Eubacteriales bacterium | reverse complement strand
GCGTGAAGGCTTTGAACAAGCGGTAAAAGACTCATTTGCAAATCTTGGTAAAAGGGAAAAACCAAAAACCCAAGACGAGTTATTTTACGAGGGCTTTGGAATAGGACCCCAAAAACCGAATATTCTTACATTGGATTACGCACTGCCAAAGGCAGATAAAAAGGACGATCCTATTAAAACTCTCGCCACTAAGATGAATAATGCACCTCCGCTTGGTACAGAAGAAAAAACACCGCTGATATATGATATATCTGAAATAGATCCGGTGGCAAATGTGCCCCAAAGTCGGAAGGATGCCTTTGGAAAAATTCATTCAAATTTTAGAAATCAAGAAATGCGTGAGGTGTATGCTCAAAACAATTTGCTTCCGTCAACGGTGAAAGACGACGGAAATACTAATAAGAGTGTCATGGTAAAGCCCGACACCTCGCCAAAAACCTTTGGCGAAATGGTGCTTGCAGGCGAGCATTATCCTCGGCGCGAAGGACCTGAGAAACTTATTCCGTTGGATATTCAACATATGGAATCGTCAACGGACAAACGGACTTACAGAAATCTTGATATAATGAGTGATGTGCTCAACGGACTGTCAGTAATTCCGGCTCTTGATACCTTCACTAATGCCGCGCAATTACCCGTGGACCTTATGCGCGGTGATTATACGGGTGCGATCCTCGATCTGGTGGGAATGGTTCCATTTGTCGGGGAACTCGCCGACAGTGCAAAGCACGCGCGGTTGGGTAAAAAAATAGTAGACGGTATTGATAATATGTCCGATGCCGCAAAAGCTGCCGATCGTGCAGACGATATTGCAGACGGTGTAAAAGCAGCAGACAACGCTCATGATACTGCTATGGGTGTAATTCGAGGATCAGATGGTTATGCCGACAGTGTAGTAATCCAAGGAAAAAGGATAGACACGGATTATTTAGAGCATAACAAAAGCAGAATTGCCAATAATTCGCCACTTGAAGTGCCAACATATGCATCAAGCGTAGTTCAACGAAAGAACGGATATCTTCAAATCAAATACGAGTGGTACGACGGAACATATAAATATGAAAGTCGTTGGCATACCAGAACACCGGGTGCACCCACGGATAAAGAATCCTATTGGGTAATAGAGCGAAGAATCCTTGGCAAACAATACGGTAAGAACTTGGTGGAAAAAGTGCACGAAGTATTAGTGGGGGATAACCATTGGGTTCCAAAAGCTGATTGGAAAGTTGCAACTAATGCACGAAAAACAGGAACAATAACAAAACAGCAAAAGGAGATGTTAGATAATGGACATTGGGCAGATTATACACAATACTAAGTATTATGACGGCTATGAAGGAGAACCCCAAATAACATTAACAGCATATGGCACTGAATTACCCGTGCTCCACATTTGGGATGGTCATTTTGAATTCATCTTTGGAAAACCTGTTTTTTATGAAGTTCCTTGGCACGGATTTACCAGAGATTGCCAACACTTTGAAGGTGTCTTTGATGAAAAAGATCAAGTTATAACCGATTTACAAGAATATATCGATGACATGCTTTATTACAAAGATAAGGAATTCAGAATAGAAGAAACACGAGGAGCATATGAACTTATGCTTACTTGGTTTATCGCGGCAAAAGAGTTAGGCTGCAAAGAAGTTCTTGTAAGACTTGACTAAAACCATCACGAAAGGCGAGGGGAAACCCCTCGCCTTTTTAATTTGCGCAATTTGGGATAATGGTATATACTGATAAAAAGGGAGTGGTTAGATAATGGACACTGGAAAGATTTTACACAATACTAAATATTATGATGGATGCGAAGATGAGGACGAAATCATCTTAACAGCGATGGGTACATATTTACCTGTGTTGCACATTGCGGAGGGGCATTTTGAGCATGTCTTTGGAAAACCAATTTATTACGGAGCATCTTGGTATGGCTTTACGCGTGATTTTTGCGAATTTAAAGGTGTTTTTGATAGTGGTGATGATCAGATTATCACAGATTTAAATGAGTATATTGATGATATGCTTTATTATAGGGACAGGGAGTTTGCTTATGAAGATACTCGTGGAGCATACGAGCTTATACTCAAGTGGTTCATCACAGCAAAAGAGCTGGGCTGCAAAGAAGTATTGGTAAGGTTATTGTAGCAAAAAGAGGCGGGATATCCCGCCTCTTTTAAATTTGCCAAAAGTTTAGTAATGGGGTATACTGGGAGTGTGACGGTGCAAAGCACGCGCGGTTGGGTAAAAAAATAGTAGACGGTATCGATAATATGTACGATGCCGCAAAAGCTGCCGATCGTGCAGACGATATTGCAGACGGCGTAAATACTATTGGCAAAATTGATGATGCAGTCGATATTGCAAAATTAACGGTTAAGACAAGTGTGTTTGATAACGCTGAAGCTATTTCAAAAAAATATCCTATGGGACAATACGGACATTTTGGTCAAAAAGGGAAAAACACGCGTATCATAAAAACCTCTGATCCTATAGCAACCTCTACTGAATTTTATGAAATCATAAAAAAGGGTGGCATTGAAGTACCTTTACCGAATGGCAAGGGGGTTATGACTGAGTTTGAAGATGGATCAAGGGTTATATATCGCATAACAACATCAACACCTGATAGTCCGGCAATAAAAATTCAACTTGAAATATCGGGACCAATAGCGGATCAAAAAATTCATTTTATAAGGGAGTGATAGTATGGTAAAATTAACATTTACCCCTGAGATGCAGGATGTTTTAAAAAGTCTTATAGGCTCGACATTTATTTCATATCTGGCAGAGGATAAAAGTCGCTCCTATGGTAACATGCGAATTTACACCGATGCAGGCTGTGTTGAGTTTACTAATTTTACGGAACCGCGCTCGTTTTTGTACGAAGACGCAGATGATGTTGCGGTGTTTAAGTGTGAAAAAGTTGAGCCGAACAGTAAATTTTCCCCGGGCGTTTTAACGGAATTCAAAATGTTTCAAGTAGGGAAAAGGATTACCGGAATAGATATAGTTTCCGAATACAACAGAAATGTTGAGAATGGCTTTGAAAATCTTTTTGACTACGGTGTTATTATTAGAATGGGAGAAGAATCATTTATGCTTGTGACAGGCTGTTGGTTTAGCGAAGGCATTAGCATCTGCGACCACGACAATTACGAGCAAGCACGGCCTATAAAACGGCAGATAGAAAACCTTTGCCAAGAGGATGAAGGTTCTGTTGAGGTGAAAAGGTCTCAACGCATATTATAACCATAAAAAAGAGGCGGGAGTAGCCCCGCCTCTTTTAAATTTGCCAAAAGTTTAGTAATGGGGTATACTGGGAATGGGACAGTGCATATATAGGTTCTTTGATATTCCCGATGCCGACACATATATCGTGAGTTTCTGGAATAATGATAAAATTACATCTGCAATTCACACTGTAGCGGTGGATAAACTTCCGAATGGCAAATACAGGATATATAACGAGAGTTGTAAAAGAGAGTGGTGGTAGACTCGTTAAATAAGTATTTAGCAGAGAAAAACCGCGTTCCGCTCGTTTTACACTGCGTAAAGAAAGGAAGATAAGAAATGAAAAAGAAATTTCTCGGTTTAACTTTAATATGTATTTTGTTATTTTTCATTAGCGGATGCGCCCCTAAAACCCCCAAGTATCTGCCCGGAGAGAACGAAGGAGACTCTCAATTCGTTTGGGTTTGTGAAAAACCTTTTGCCTTTTTCTACCTACCTGACGATAACGAAGGGTGTTACGGATTTTTAAAAGGGTATATAGAGAAGAATAGCGAGTTTATTTGCTTCTATTCTGAATGGCTAAAATGTGATGGAATAACATACTTTAAGGAAGAAAACTCTCTTTGGGAAGATAAAAAAAACGGCATGGGATATATTTTTGACAATGAGAGTTTTACGGGATACGGCGACTATTACAAAAACAAGTTTTACTTGGATATAATGGATGACCGTATGAACTTCTTCGATGGTGAATTTCCGGAATTGCGGTTTGACAAAATGACAAAAGAGGACTTTCTTGAAAGGTACGGAGATATTGAGGAGGTTTCAGAGAATTTGTTAGAATTGGAAACATATGCTCTTGACAAATGATCATATACCGGAAAGTAGTACAGAG
>JAZNNQ010000064.1:0-3205 GCA_045580305.1 Eubacteriales bacterium | reverse complement strand
CCTTTCATTCTGCGCAAAAGCGTGGCGGAAATACCAAGCTCTCGCCGCAAGATATCACGGAGCAGCACCCCGTCCCGCTCCTCGGGGACTATGTAGGAAAGGGTTCTCATTTTACCTCACGCCTTATAAATGAGTTTACCGGACAATGGGTGGGCAGCTTAATTTTAACCCGCATTTCAGGATGGGGCGCAACCTCAATTGTCTCCCCTTTTTCGTTCTCAAAACAGTCTAAAACAAAGGGAATTGGCGCTGTTTTCGGCGCAAAAAGTTCAACGCCGTCGCCTTTAAAGAAGCGGTTTTTCTGAATGATTACCGCATTTCCCGCCTCGTCACAGCTCTCAACTATGCCGATAATATCCCAGTCGCGGATATAGGTAGAGTCGCCGTAGTGCTGGCCGTAATCCTCGTTAAAGTAAAAGCCTGTCCAGTACTCACGGTGAGATACCTTGTTAACCTCCTGCGCCCAAATACCGTCGCGGGTATAGGTGCCGTCAAAATACGCATCCAGCGCCTGACGGTAGGCATTTGTAACGGTAGCAACGTAATATTCGGTCTTAACACGACCCTCGATTTTAAAGCTTGAAATACCCGCAGAAACCAACTCGGGGATATGGGAAATCATATTCATATCTTTAGAGTTTAGGATAAAGGTCTCCCCGTCCTCATACACGGGGAAATACTCGCCCGGGCGCTTTTCTTCAACAAGCGCATACTTCCAGCGGCAAGCCTGAGCGCAGTTTCCGCGATTGGCGTCTCTTCCCGTCATGAAGTTCGAAAGAAGGCATCTTCCCGAATAGGAAATGCACATTGCGCCATGAACAAAAGCCTCAAGCTCAAGGCTCGGGTCGGTCTTCTGGCGAATGGTGATAATCTCGTCAAGCGATAACTCGCGGGCCAAAACGATTCTGTCCGCGCCCAAATTGTGCCAAGCTCGGGCAGACTCGTAATTTACAATGCTTGTCTGGGTGCTTATGTGGATGGGAAGCTCCGGCACTTCCCTTTTAGCAAGGGTAAGTACGCCCATATCCGCAACGATAATCGCGTCCGCCCCCACCGCCTTAAGATAGCGCAGATACTCGGGAAGAAGCCCGATCTCGGTGGATCGGGGCATTGAATTTACCGTGATGTAGACCTTAACACCCCTTGCGTGGGCGTAGTCGATAGCTTCCTTTAATTCGTCGTTATTAAAATTTTTAGAAGCGGTACGCATACCGAACATATTTCCCGCCATGTACACCGCGTCCGCGCCGTACTGAATGGCGAATTTCATTCGGGAAAAGTCCCCCGCAGGGGAAAGTATCTCGGGTTTATTTAGGATTGATGTTTGCATTCTGTATATGCTCCTCATAAGTTTCTGAAAATGCGTGCTCGCCGTCCTCACTTACCGCGAAGAACAGGTAGTCGGTATCTGCCGGCCAAAGGGCTGCTTCAATGGCAGCTGTACCCGGATTGGAAATCGGTCCGGGCGGCAGACCCTTGTTCTCGTAGGTGTTGTAGGGGCTGTCAATCTCTGTGTCCGCGATGGTGAGACGCTCCTTGCGCTCGCCTAAAATATACTGGACGGTAGCGCAGGACTCAAGGTAGGGGTAAGACGAGCTGTCAAGTCGGTTGTGGAATACCGAGGAAACCAGCTCGCGGTCAGATCCCGTTGCCTCACGCTCGATAATGGACGCTAAAGTGATAACCTCGTGCATACTCATATCAAGCTTCTTCGCACGCTGAACGTACTCCTCAGTGTACTTTGCATCGAAGTTTGCAAGAATCTTGTTAATCGCATTTTTCGGATCGCCGTTTACGTAGAACTCGTAGGTATCGGGGTATAAATAGCCCTCAAGGCGGTTGATGTTACCCTTCTTTAAGTTTTTGGTAAACTCATAGTCAAAGTCCGCGTTCTTTAAAACCGCTTCAATGCTCTTTTTATCACTTACGCCTTTCTTCACCAGAAGGTCCACAATCTGGCGCACCTCATAGCCCTCGGGAATGGTGACCATAACCGTCTGGGTAGCGCCACCGCGACGGGTAATGAGCTTTGTTGTGGTGCGATAGTCGTAATAAGTGTTGGCGGTGTACTCACCGGGGATTGGGTCCCCGCTTGAGGTAAGGCCGAAGAACATACGGAACAGAAGTTTATTTGAAATCAGTCCCGAATCCTTTAAAATTCCGCACACCTCCCAGGTTGAAGCGCCCTCGGGAATGGTAAAGGTAACCTTCTCGTCCGACTCTTCAAGGGAGAAAACTTCGTTTGCAGTTGTAATCACACAGGCGGAAAGGAGCATGGCAAGGCCAAGCACCAGCGCCCAGTAGGTAATACCGGGTGCAATTTTTCTTTTCTTCGCCTTTCTTTTAGGCACGGTTATTTTCCTTGTCTTATCCATGTTGTTTGACATATTTTCTCTCTCCTATTCCTCTGCTTCTCCGCCGGTGAAGATAACGAACATACGCTCATCGTGCTCTTCCATGGGGATATCATCCATAAGCTGCTCGGTAAAGCATATTCCGAAGCGGAATGCAAGGCTATCCTTTAAATATCGGTCGTAATAGCCGCCGCCCTGCCCCAATCTGCGTCCGCCCTTCTTGCAGAAAGCAAGACCGGGCACAACCGCAAGGTCGGGAACGTCGATGTGTATCTCCTCACCGTCGGGCACGGTGGGAATTCCGTACTTGCCGGGTTTCAGCTCGTCAAAGCTGTTAAGTTTAACCGCGACCATGGTGCCGTCCTCCTTGATAAGGGGGATGCACACCTTGCGACCGCTGTCCCAGCAGTACTCGATAATCTCGCGTGTGTCAACCTCGTCGCCCACCGCGATATAGACGAAAACCATATCCGCCTGATTGAGATAGGGCGAATCCACAACGCGGCGATTTATGCGCCGTGTCTGCTCCTCACGGTTTTCGATGTGTTTTAGGCGCTCTCGCGCAATCTTTCGCAGCTCACTTTTAGTCATTGCCCTTCTCCTTATAATAAATTTCTCGCGCTACCTTGTAGGCAACCTCCGCGCCCATAAGGGTCGCGAGTAACGTAAATCCAAATCTAAAGGCTGATCCTGCCGCACGGGCGGTAATGTATCCGCCGTCAACCACAACGCCCGCCTTTTTAATGCGAGCGCCCGGTAACCCCTCCTCGCAGCCGGGATAGCATACCGCGTCGCGGTTTTTAAGAAGTCCTAATTTTCCGAGTATCATAGGTGCCGCGCAAATCGCGCCG
>JAZNNQ010000063.1:0-17439 GCA_045580305.1 Eubacteriales bacterium | reverse complement strand
TTACGACGCTTAACAGAAGGAGACTCGTAATGCTCTCTCTTACGGAGCTCAGAAAGAACGCCGGCTTTCGCACAGGATCTCTTGAAACGCTTTAAAGCATTGTCTAAAGATTCATTCTCTTTTACACGAATTTCTGCCATTTGTTATCCCTCCCTCCGAGATTAGCACAAAAACTTTTTGCTACAAAAATTAACATTACCAGTATACTAGATAACTTTCACTCTGTCAAGAGTTATTTTTCTTATCCAACCTATAATTGCGGATATAAAGCATCAAATCGGTAAAAACCATAACAAAATTGATTATGTAAATAGTTACCACATACCACAATTTATCAATATTTGCCATGTATTCCGGGTTAATGAACTTGGCGGTAATGCCAACAATATAACCGATTAAAATTAAGATAAGAAATGCCAGACTCTTGCCCTTCGTGGTGCGAACTTTATATGACTTAATTACATTCAGCGGCCAGGAAATTCCGAAAGCGATCATCATTCCTGCCTCGAGTATTGCGGGTAAATTAAACATATCGCACCTACTTGATAATTAAGTTAACAAGCTTATTCTTAACAACGATGGATTTTACAATCTTACCGTTTTCCAGTGCCTGTGCAACCTTCTCGGTCTTGCACGCAAGGTCAATAACGGTGTCGTCATCTGCATCAACCGGAACATTAATGCGCTCTCTTACCTTACCGCAAATCTGAACCGCAATTTCAACGGATGAATCCACGGTCTTAGCCTCGTCAAACTCAGGCCAGCGTGCTAGCGAAATAAAGCCCTCTCCACCGAGAGTTTCCCAAAGCTCCTCACACATATGAGGTGCAAAGGGAGAGAGTAATTTAAGTAAAACCTTGATATCAGCAACATTTGCGCCGTTTTCAGCGTAGGTATTAACTAAAGCCATCATTGCCGCAATTGCTGTGTTGAACTTAACATTCTCGATATCCTCGGATACCTTCTTGATGGTCTTGTGGATAGCGCTCTCGTTCTTTTCACTATAGGCATCGCCCGGTGTAGCACCTTCAGCAATGTTCCATACACGGTCTAAGAATCGCTTACAGCCCTTAACAGACTGGCTTGACCAGGGAGCAGCCTTCTCAAAGTCGCCGATAAACATAATGTATAAGCGCATAGTGTCAGCACCGTACTGCTCAACAATGTCGTTGGGGTTAACAACATTGCCGCGGGATTTTGACATCTTTTCGCCGCCCTCGCCCAGGATCATACCATGTGAGGTACGCTTAGCGTAAGGCTCTTTTGTGGGAACTACGCCGATATCATATAAGAACTTGTGCCAGAAGCGTGAATATAAAAGGTGGAGTGTGGTATGCTCCATACCGCCGTTGTACCAGTCAACCGGAGTCCAGAAGTCAAGTGCTTCCTTACTTGCAAGTGCGGTATCACAGTTGGGATCGGTATAGCGGAGGAAGTACCAGCTAGAACCTGCCCACTGGGGCATTGTATCGGTCTCTCTTTTCGCGGGCGCGCCACAATGGGGACAGGTGGTGTTAACCCAGTCTTCCATCTTAGCTAAGGGACTCTCGCCGTTATCTGTGGGCTCGTAGGAATCAACATCCGGAAGGAGTACCGGTAATTCGCTCTCGGGCACGGGAACCCAGCCGCACTTTTCGCAGTATACAAGCGGAATCGGCTCGCCCCAGTATCTCTGGCGTGAGAATACCCAGTCGCGGAGTTTATAATTTACCTTGGGATGTCCAAGGCCCTTAGAATCTAACCATTCGGTGATCTTTTTCTTAGCCTCACTTACCTCTAAACCGTCAAGGAAGTCGGAGTTGACCATCTTACCCACCTCGGTGTCGGTGAATGCCTCTTCCTGGACATTGCCGCCGGCAACAACCTCGATAATGGGAAGGTCAAACTTCTTGGCAAATTCCCAGTCGCGGGTGTCATGTGCAGGTACCGCCATAATAGCACCTGTGCCGTAGGACATAAGTACATAGTCGGAGATAAAGATCGGAATTTCCTTGCCGTTTACCGGGTTAATTGCGGTAATGCCCTCGATCTTAACACCGGTCTTGTCCTTTGCAAGCTCGGTACGCTCAAAGTCAGACTTACGAGCGGAAGCCTCGGCATATGCCTTTATTGCATCCATATTGGAGATCTTATCAGCCCACTTGTCAATGTAGGGATGCTCCGGTGAAATTACCATATAGGTAGCACCGAAGAGAGTATCCGGACGGGTGGTGTAAACGGTTAAGGTCTCGCCGAGTGATGTCTTGAAATCAACCTCAGCACCGGTGGAGCGACCGATCCAGTTCTTCTGCTGAACCTTAACGCGCTCAATAAAGTCAACATCGTCAAGATCGTTGATAAGACGCTCAGCGTACTCGGTGATCTTTAACATCCACTGGCTCTTCTCGCGGCGAACAACCTCGCTGCCGCAGCGCTCACAAACGCCGTTTACTACCTCTTCGTTTGCAAGAACGCACTTACAGGAGGTACACCAGTTAACCGGCATCTGCATCTTGTAAGCAAGACCCTTCTCAAAGAGCTTAAGGAAAATCCACTGGGTCCACTTGTAGTAGTTGGGGTCGGTGGTGTTGATCTCACGATCCCAGTCGAGAGAGTAACCAAGCATCTTAAGCTGTGACTTAAAGAATGCAACATTCTTCTTTGTTACCTCAATCGGGTGGATTTTATTCTGGATAGCGTAGTTCTCAGTAGGTAAGCCGAAAGCGTCCCAACCCATAGGGAACAGAACATTATAGCCCTGCATTCTGCGCTTTCTGGATACAACATCAAGAGCAGTATAGGGTCTTGCATGGCCTACATGAAGGCCATTACCCGACGGATACGGGAACTCAACAAGACCGAAGAATTTGGGTCTTTCCTTATCGGTATTGGAGGAAGCGAACGCCTTCGCCTCATCCCATTTTGCCTGCCACTTTTTTTCAATGGCACTGAATTCATATTTCATTTTAGTTTTCCCCCTCAATAAATTGGTCGATGGAGATGCGTTCAGCATCGCCCCAAACGCGATCAAGTGAATAGAAATTTCGTGCTTCCTCGGTAAATACATGAACCACAACGCTTAAGTAGTCAAGGAGAACCCAGGAGTCTCCGCCGTGACCCTCGATGTGGTGTACCCGCTCACCCTTCTGCTCAAGCTGGAACTCAAGTTCCTCCTTAAGTGTCTTTACATGGGTGTTGGAAGTACCGGTACAAATTACGAAGTAGTCGGAAATGGCTGTAATATCCTCGATTTTTAAAACCTCGATATCACGGGCAAGCTTCTTATCCAGTGTAGAAACCACCGCTTTAACAATTTCAATAGGCGTCATATTTATCTCCTTTCTACTCACCGCCGAAGGCCTTGCCGGTAAGGCGTGTGTAGTTTACAATATCAAAATCCTCAATGGGTGAGGTGTAGGGATTAAACACCTCATTTATAAGGGTTTTCATCTGGTTGGGATATACGAAGAAGTAGGAAACCTTGTTGTAGTAAAGACCCTCACCGGGCAGGATGTAGGTGTTAAGGTCGGTCTCAAGGTTCATATCTAAAACCTTTGTGCCAAGCCATATCATATTGCCCACGGTAAGGTCGGTCTTGACATTCTCCTCGACAATATCCACAAGCTCGGGGAGCTTTGCAAGTGTTTCCGCGGTGAGCATCTTGTCCATAAGAGCATTTACAAACTGGTGCTGTGCACGAACTCGACCCACATCGCCCTCGACATAGCCGTAGCGATAGCGCATAAAGCACATTGAGTCATATCCGTCGAGCACCTGAAGACCCGGCTGGATGTCGATATACAGATCCTGTGTGGGATCGGTGTACTTCATTCTTCGCTGGACATCAACCTCAACGCCGCCGATCTCGTCAATCATCTCAACAAAGCCCTGAGTGCTGACAATAACATACTTATCGGGTCTGAAGCCGATGGCGCGCTCGATCTCGTCGTATAAGTCGTCGATCTTTTCCTCACTGCCGCGATATGCGGAGTTGATCTTATAATAATAGTCACCGCCGCCGTGACAGATAAGGTCACGGGGGATGCTTAGGATATTCATCTTTTTGTTTTTCGCATCAAAGGATGCCAGCATCATAGAGTCGGTGTGATAGCCGTTTAAGTCGGTACCCACGATAAGGATGTTATAAAGGTCTTCCTTACGCTCGGCATCTCTTATTTTGATTTTTCCTGCATCCTCGCTGTTTGCCGGTGTATCCACGGGCTTTCCGGGTGAAATTATCTCCGGCGCCTGCACATTGGTGTACCAGAGTGCACCCGCAACACAAGCAAGAGCTAAGATTATAAGAAGTACAATAACAAGTACCTTTTTACCTGATTTTGCCTTTTTCTTTTTCGGCCTTTTCTTGGGGACCAGCTTGTCCTCGCCATACATTTTCATTCTTTTTCTGCCTCCAGTGCCATCCGTGCCTTAATAAGCCCCGGATGAATGGTCTCCCCCGTTTTTTCAAGATATTTAACCGTTCTGTTCATCGCCGCAATAATGGCGGCGTTTAAGTTACATTCAGCCAGCTCTCTCAGCTTGTCTACCCCTGTAAAATCGCGGCTCGGCTCAATAAGATCCGCAAGCCATACGCATTTTGAAAGGGTTGACATATTGGTACTTCCCAGAGTGTGCTCGTGCACTGCCTTTACGATCTCCTCATCCGCACCGAGACTTCTTGCCACAAGAGCGCCGGTTATCGGGTGAATAAGCTGAGGTGAGGCCAAAAAAAGTTCATCTAATATAATACCATATTTTTCTGCTGTTTTCAACTGGTTTTCAAGACTTTCTTCCTTGGTTATATCGTGCAAAAGTCCCGCAAGATACGCTTTTTCTTCGTCCGCGCCGTATTTTTTCGCAAGATGCTTTGCACATTCCGCCACATTAAGGGTATGTCTGAGGCGTTTTTCCGAAAGCCTTGCTTTAAGCTCGGTTATTATTTTATCCGCGGATACCATATAAATTCTCCCTTAAAATATACTCAAAAACACTGTCGGGTAAAAGGTGACGCTTTTCCATTATGTTCTCACGGATCTCTGTAGATGATGCAGGAAATGCCTCGACCCGGATAATCTCAACCTCCGCCCCCATGGGCGCAAGAATTTTCGCCTTCTCCTCGATTTTTGCAATGTCGCCCTCATTTCTCGCCACCGCCACAATGGCAGCGCACTCAAAAATAACCTCAGGCTTATACCAGGTATCAAGGGTGAGGAGCATATCGGTACCCATAATGAAATAAAGCTTATCTTTAAGGTGTCTTTCCTTAAGTTCGCTTAAGGTTAGCGCTGTGTAGCTTTTACCCTTGCGCCTTATTTCAATGTCGGACACCTCAGCACCACAACTCTCCGCCGCGCATCTTGCCATATTAAGGCGATGCTCGGCATTTGGCGTACCTTCGGGCAAACTCTTGTGAGGCGGATCACCCGCGGGGATGAGGATTAGTTTATCAAGTTGCAACGCCTCACGCGCCGCTACCGCCGCGTGGAGATGCCCTTTATGGGGCGGTGAAAAACTCCCCCCAAGTATTCCTATTTTCAAAATAAATCTTCTCCTTTTAGCCTTCGCCCCTTTGGGGAGAAGGTGGGCGGCTCTGCCGCTCGGATGAGGGGTACTACTTTAAATCAAACTGCTTCTTCTCGGGATTTTCGCGATAAAGCACAAACTTTGTACCCACCACTCTCCACGCCATCCTTCAAAAGGCACGGCCTTTGGTTGGCTACCCGTGGTTAGAGCAGCGCACAAAAATACGAGGGGGCGTGTAACACACGGGGGCGGGATAAGAGGTACCTCTATTGCGGTGCCCGAAATTTTCTGTTCGGCGTAAAGCCTCGCAAAATTTCGACCGCGGCTACGCGCTTAGGTCGCTTCATCCGCCACCGGCGGCGCTCCCCTCGCTTTCCCCGTGCCGTTTAGGGGGTGGCAGGGGGAACAAATAGAGGCGACTCTGTTGCGGTGCCCGAATTTTTTGCTCGGCGTAAAGCCTCACAAAATTTCGACCGCTGCCACTCGCTCAACTCGCTTCTTCTGCCACCGGCAGCGCTCGTATCGCTCCCCCTGCGTTTTGCCTACTTTTGCGATCAAAAGTAGGCCGTCGAAGACAATTAAACCAGTTACGATATGCAATAGCAGGTTTGGTATGCTCTCCCCTCATCGGCTCTACCACTTGACTAATTTCACTTTTTGGAGTAATGTAATAAAAAACAGAGAGGCGGTGATGATTACGGAAAAGTTAAGGTCATTTTTACTTAAAATTTGCGCCCTTCTTTTCTTTATTGCTCTCATCCTTTGCCTCGTACTGCCAATTCAGCGCGCCAGGGATAACAAGGTGGACGAATATCGCGACCTATACCGCTATCAGCTTACCGCCCAAAATTATTACCGTGTGCTCCACGCCTCGATCTATAACCTGAATATGCTGGCGTCCCAGATAGAAACAAAGGGCGGCTTTAACACCTTAAGTACCAGAGACGACCTGCTGGACACCGACGATGACCTGACCGGAAAACTCAACCGCCTTTACGCCACCCTTCGCACCATTCCCGACCCGGGTGACCGTTCACTTGTGGCAGCGGTGTATGATTGCCACAGTGTGTACCTGACCTATCACGACCTTGTGTTGTCGGGCAACTATCACGCGGCTGACTATTTAGACACCCTGCACGACACTCGCGCTTCCCTCCGCGAGGTAGAACGAGACCTTTTCTACGAAGCATATGACAAATAAAAAAATCCCAAGCGTTAAACGCTTGGGATTTAATTTTTTATCTTTCGGTTCCTATAAAGAACAGAGCTATTGTGCCGGGGCCGGAGTGAGAGCCGATAACCGGGCCGATCATGCCGATTTTAACATCAACAACGCCAAGTTTTCGCGCCTCAGCCTCAATATACTGAGCATCCTCAAGGCAGTCGCCGTGGCTGATGAATACAACCTGCTCGGTTAAGTTTATTGCGGTCTCCTTCATCTTTGCAACCAGGGCATCCAAAGATGCCTTTCTGCCCCTTACCTTGGACACATTTATAAGGTGACCCTCGTCATCCACATGGAGCACCGGCTTGATGCCAAGCAGTGTGCCCACGAAAGCAACGGTGGGTGAAATTCTGCCGCCGCGCTTTAAGTGGTTTAAATCGTCAACGGTAAACCAGTGACAAAGCTTTAACTTGTTCTCCTCAAGCCAGTTGCAAACCTCATCTATGCCCTTGCCCTCAGCACGCATTTTGGATGCATACCAGGCATAAAGACCCTCACCCATTGATGCGGCAAGAGTGTCAACACAGAGAAGTTTGCGCTCGGGGTATTTATCACTGAGTGCATTTTTTGCGATAATTGCACTGTTGAAGGTGCCGGACAGACCGCTTGAAAATCCTATATAAAGGATATCCTTGCCGGCTGCGAGATGTTTCTCAAATTCCTCCTCAAAGGCACCGGGTGTAATCTGTGAGGTTTTGGCGGTTTCGCCGCATCTCAGTTTATTATAAAACTCCACCTGAGTAATACCGCCGCCCGGGCAATCATCGAAGGTTTTCTCGCCGATATGATACTGTAAGGGCAGGACCACAAGGTCAAGCTCTTTTATCATTTCGGGAGACAAATCGGTTGTAGACTCCGTAACGATAATATATGACATAATTATAACTCCCTTTCAAATTATGCCCATATTTTAGCACAGAAAAACACCCTTTGCAATAAAAAATCGACTTGTTTGTACAGAAAAAAATGTTTGTATAATTAAATCATCAAAGCAAAAAAAGACCGAGGGGAACCCCTCGGTCTTTAATCTGCAATAGTGCTAATTAGCCATTCTCGCGCATCTTTGCGAAGCAGTCGCTGCAGTAAACAGGACGATCGCTCTTCGGCTCAAAGGGAACCTTAGCCTCGCCACCGCAAGCAGCGCAAGTAGCGGTAAAGAACTCACGGGGAGCGCGAGCTGCATTCTTGCGAGCATCGCGGCAAGCCTTACAACGCTGCGGCTCGTTCTGGAAGCCACGCTCAGCGTAGAATTCCTGCTCACCAGCGGTGAAAACGAACTCTGCGCCACACTCTTTGCATACTAATGTCTTGTCTTCGTAC
The DNA here is from genome assembly GCA_045580305.1 of Eubacteriales bacterium. GTDB lineage: Bacteria > Bacillota > Clostridia > Oscillospirales > JAAYXM01 > RGIG7332. The sequence continues at coordinate 9,392 of JAZNNQ010000063.1, read as the reverse complement.
ATGTTAAGAACCTCTCTTTGACTTTTTACCCGTAAACGGGCTTATTTAATATTTGCTAAACAGAGCATTACACTCTGTGTTTGCCTTGGTTTGTCACAAGCTTCTTACGGATACGCTGGATAGCGTTGTCAACGGCTTTCTGACTCTTACCCGTAATGCTTGAAATTTCCTGATAAGACCGACCTTCTAAATAAAGATGTAAAATTTTCGCCTCAAGGTCGGATAAAATTCCGTCCAAGGTCTGCGACAATTCCTCTAAAGACTCAGCAACAATAATATTCTCAACCGGGTCACCCGAGGTAGCAACAAATTCGTCAAAGAAAGGGGCTTCAAGGGAAATATACTCATTCAGTGGTTTTTGCTTTTTAGACAGCGCGCGCTTAAGCGCACTGTGCAGTTTCGACTTGATACATACGGCGGCATAAGGCTTAAACTGCACATCGCAATGAGGGTCAAAACTACGCACCGCTTTAAGGAAGCCGATAAGCCCCTCCTGCACAAGATCCTCCGCATCACCGCCTGCCAAAAAGTAGGGGCGCGCAAGATGCCGCACAAAGGGCGTATACCGTGCAATCAACGCATCATTAGCCGGTTCATCCCCGTTTTTTGCAAGGGCAACCAGCTTCTCGTCATCAAGTGATAAAAAATCCACCTCTGTTGTGGTATCCTCATTATATATCGCACTCACCCCTTATGTCAAGTATTTTTTAAAAAAATCGTGCACTTTTTCTGTCAAAATTTGTTAAAACCCTACAAATTAAAGGGTCGAGAGTACTTTTTCGATGATATTTGCAATTTGCCCGCAGATGGTATTTACAAGGGACGAGTCCCTGCCCTCCACCATTACACGCACCAGCGGCTCGGTACCGCTGGGACGAAGTAAAACACGACCTGCACCATCAAGTTCAGCCTCGGCCTGGTCAATGGCACAGCGCACCGCCTCGTGATTTAAGACGGTATCCTTAAGGTGGTTTTCCACCTTGACATTTATCATAACCTGCGGATATTGCTCAATATCCTCAACAAGCTCGGAGGCTTTTTTACCGCTTGCTTTAAGAATGCTTAAAAACTGCAAAGCGCAAAGCTCACCGTCACCGGTGGTGGAATGATTAAGAAAAATGACATGGCCCGACTGTTCACCGCCGAGGTTATAGCCTTCACGCTTCATAAGCTCGAGCACATTACGGTCACCTACTGCACTTTTTGCAACCTTTATACCCTGAGTCTCGGCGTATTTATCAAGACCCATATTGCTTAAAACCGTTGCCACAAAAGTGTCATGGGGCAGTTCGCCCTTCGCCTTCATTTCCTTGGCGCAGATCGCCATAATGCGGTCGCCGTCAATGACCTCGCCACGCTCGTCAACGATAAGACATCTGTCAGCATCCCCGTCAAAGGCAACACCCACATCAAATTTATCCGCCAGAACCAGCTCGCGAAGGGTGTTAAGCTTGGTAGAGCCGCAGTTGCGGTTGATATTTGTACCGTCCGGCTCATTAAATACCATAACCGTGTTGTCGGACACCTTCTCAAAAAGTCTTTCCGCGGTCTTATATGACGCACCATTTGCGCAGTCTACAAGTATCTTAAGACCGGTAAGATCACCCTCGATAGTGGTGGTAAGATAGTCAACATATTTATCCGCAAGATCATCCAAGTGCTCCACTCTGCCCACATCTGCACCGGTGAGAGTGGGCACAAATGCCTCGTTATCAATAAGCGCCTCGATTTCCGCCTCAAGCTCGTCTGCCAGCTTATAGCCGGAGCTATTGAAAATCTTGATTCCGTTATATTCCATCGGGTTGTGGGAGGCCGAGATAACAATACCTGCATCAGCACCCTCTTCTACCGTAAGGTATGCAACCGCAGGAGTGGGCATATAGCCGAGCAGTCCCACATCCGCGCCCATTGATGAAATACCCGCCGCCAGTGCACATTCCAACATATCCGATGAAATACGGGTGTCCTTGCCGATGTAGAACTTGGCACGGCGACCTAAATTCTTACACAATACGACAGCTGCCGCCTGACCGGCTTTAAAAGCCAAATTAACGCTGAGTTCGGTATTGGCAACGCCTCTTATACCGTCTGTTCCGAAATATTTACCCATAACTTTGTCCTTTCTCCCATTTAGCCTCCCTTGTGCAAAGGGAGGGGGACCACCGCAGGTGGTGGAGGGATTGTACTCTAAAACTCCAATTGACCGCTATCCCCGTCATTAAATGGCAGTCCCAAATGCTTATATGCCTTCTGTGTTGCGCATCTGCCACGGGGTGTACGGTTTAAAAATCCGTTCTGCAAAAGGAAGGGCTCTACCACATCCTCAAGGGTAATCGCCTCTTCACCTATGGTTGCCGCCAGAGTATCAAGACCTACGGGTCCGCCGCCGAATGTGGTGATTATGCTGTGAAGCATACGGCGGTCGGTAGCGTCCAGTCCCAACTCGTCGATCTCTAAAGATTTAAGTGCGGTGTCCGCAAGACGCGCATCCACTTTACCGTTACCTTTTACCTCGGCAAAGTCGCGCACACGGCGCAGTATGCGGTTTGCAATTCGCGGTGTACCGCGACTTCGGCAGGCGATTTCATATGCACCGTCCTTATCCACATCAATGCCCATTATGCCGGCGCTCCTCTGCACTATCGTGTTAAGCTCCTCCGGGGTATAGAGCTCAAGCCTTAACACAACGCCGAAACGGTCTCTGAGCGGAGTTGTAAGCTGACCTGCTCTTGTAGTTGCACCAACAAGGGTGAATTTTGGCAGGTCAAGACGGATAGAGCGCGCCGCAGGCCCTTTTCCGATAATGATGTCAAGGGCATAATCCTCCATTGCAGGATATAGTATTTCCTCAACGCTCTTATTTAATCTGTGTATCTCATCGATAAATAAAATATCGTTAGGTGCAAGGTTTGTAAGAAGCGCGGCCAAATCACCGGGCTTTTCGATTGCCGGGCCGCTTGTTATACGCAAATTAACATTCATTTCATTTGCGATAATACCCGCCAAGGTGGTCTTTCCAAGTCCGGGCGGGCCGTAAAGCAGAGTGTGGTCAAGGGGCTCACCTCTCTTGGTTGCCGCCTCTATAAATACGGAGAGGTTATCCTTCGCCTTCTCCTGACCGTGGTAGTCACAGAGCTTTTTCGGGCGCAGGCTTACCTCGCCCTCGTCCTCGCGGGAAAGGGTCGTGGTAACTATTCTCTCTTCCTCTTGTTTAACATCGTTAAATTCAATACTCAATCAAATCATCTCCTTGTAGGGACAGATGCCCACATCTGTCCGCTTCGGGTCGATGTAGGCATCGACCCCTACAATAGTTTTGTCTACCTCATTAAACCGAACAGTGCCTTTTTAATAATATCCTCGGTAGAAAGCCCCGAAATATCAAGGTTTCGAAGTGCGGTATCCACCTCACCTCGCGTATAGCCGAGAGCGATGAGCGCCGCGGTAGCCTCGGCAACGCTGTCGTTTGCAGGAGTGGGGATACCCGCGCTTCCCTTTGGTATGGAAATGGTATCCTTTGCCACCTTGTCCTTTAACTCTAAAATGATCTTCTGTGCCATTTTCTTGCCAACACCGCTTGCGGCAAGCAGCGGCTTTTCATCCTCGGTGGAAATCGCAAGAATAAGCTGGTCGGGTGTCACCGCCGACAGCACGGAAAGAGCCGCCTTGGGGCCAACGCCCGATACTGTAATGAGAAGTTTAAAGAAATTAAGCTCCTCCAAATCCGCAAAGCCGTACAAATCCATAATATCCTCACGCACATGGAGATATGTGTAAAGCTTAACCTTATCACCCACATTTATCCGCGCAAGGGTGCCGAGTGATGTGTGGCAGGCGTAACCCACGCCACCCACATCAACTACCGCAAGGTTAGCCTCGATATGTGAAAGTTCACCGTTTAAATAGTAAAACATAAAAACTACTCCTTAAATAACACACTTCCCGCAGTGTGAGCGTGACACACCGCGATTGCAAGGGCGTCCGCCGCATCATCCGGCTTTGGTATTTTATCCAGTTTCAAAAGGGAGCGGGTCATTTCCTGCACCTGTTTTTTCTCCGCCCTGCCATATCCCACAACCGACATTTTTACCTGAAGTGGTGTGTACTCGTAAATGGGGATACCCGCGCGAGTGCAAGCTAAAATTATGACACCGCGCGCCTGGGATACATTGATAGCGGTCTTCTCATTGGTGTTGAAATACAACTTCTCAATGGCAACACTCTCGGGTCGGAATACCTCGATAAGTTTGCTTAAATCCTCGTAAATCTCGTTTAGCCGCTCCTCAATGGGTTTCCCCGCCTCGGTACGGATAACGCCGTATTGCAGGGGTTTTATGTTATTTCCGTTTTTTTCTACCAGACCGTACCCTACTATCGCGTAGCCCGGGTCTATTCCCAGTACCGCCATTTTTCACTGCTCCTTTTTCCGGTGGGATAAGGCACTTTTTGCCAAATCCTATCAGGTCCTCACGACCTGCGGTTTTCAGCGCCTCAAGCACCAGTGCCCGTTTTTCCGGCCGCCTCCATTGCAGAAGTGCGCGCTGCATCGCCTTTTCGTGGGGATTTTTCGGCACATATACCTCCTTCATTGTGCGGGGGTCGATGCCGGTGTAGTACATACAAGTTGAAAGTGTGCCCGGCGTGGGATAAAAATCCTGCACCTGCTCTGGCATATGCCCGATTTCATTCAAATATTCCGCCACCTTCACCGCGTCCTTCAATGTAGCACCCGGGTGTGATGAAATAAGATAAGGTACTAAATACTGCTCCTTATTATACCTGCGGTTAAGGGCGTAAAACTTATCCGCAAAGCGCCGATACAGCTCAAAATGTGGTTTACCCATATAATCTAAAACGCTGTCAACACAATGCTCGGGCGCCACCTTAAGCTGACCGCTTATGTGGTGTTGGATAAGCTCGTGGAAGAATTCGTCGTTTTTATCGTGCATCAGATAGTCATAGCGAATACCCGAGCGCACAAATACCTTTTTAACCTTGGGGACAGCCCTGACCTTACGGAGAAGTTGTAAATAATCCTCGTGTGTTACATTGAGGTTTCCGCACGCCTCGGGAGCAAGGCATTGGCGTTTGCACATACCCTGTGTCTTCTGCTTTTCGCAGGAGGTGTGCCTGAAATTGGCGGTAGGGCCGCCCACATCGTGGATATAGCCCTTGAAATTCTTGCCTCCTGCAATTTTTTCCGCTTCCTGCACCACCGACTCATGGCTTCGTGTGGACATTGCTCTGCCCTGATGGAAAGCAAGGGAGCAGAAGTTACAGCCGCCAAAGCAGCCGCGATTGTGGATGATGGAATGTTCCACCTCTTCAATCGCCTTAACCCCGCCTAAAGCATCATATGACGGGTGATACGCCCTCATATAGGGAAGCTCATAGGTACGGTCAAACTCTTCTGTTGTAAGGGGAATGGGCGGCGGATTCTGCACCAGAAAACCCTCCGCAAATTTTTGTATAATCGCGCGGCCAACCACCGCGTCCTGCTCATTTTGCTGAATGCGGGTGGCCTTAGCATATGATTTTTTTTGCGTTACCACCTCATCATATGAGGGGCAAATGGTGTAGGGGTAAACACAGTCTGTCGGGTCACCTGTCAAATAGCACAGACCCCGTATATCCTTAACGCTCCTGCCGTCACGAAGGGCATTGGCTAAGGACACCATTGTGTTTTCCGCCATACCGTAAACCAGAACATCAGCGTGTGAATCAACAAGCGCTGATTTCCGTACCTTATCGTCCCAGTAATCGTAATGTGCAAAGCGGCGGAGGGACGCCTCCAGACCGCCGATGGAAACAAACAGGTCGGGATATGCTTTTTTAACACACTGTGCATATACAATAGAGGCTCTGTCCGGGCGCTTACCCATAACGCCGCCCGGGGTGTAATCGTCCCTTGTTCTTTTCTTTTTACCCACGGTATAATGGGCAACCATAGAGTCGATATTGCCCGCGGTAATAAGCGCGCCAAATCTGGGCTTACCCAGCGCGCGGAAGGCGTTAATATTCCGCCAGTCCGGCTGAGCGAGCACCGCGACCCTATACCCTGCCGCCTCAAGGCAGCGGGTAATTATCGCAAAGCCGAAGCTCGGGTGGTCCACATACGCATCTCCCGTTATGCACAGAAAATCGTAGTAGTCCCAGCCGCGCTCCTCCATATCCCTTTTACTTATGGGTAAAAAATCCATCTTACAGGTTCTCCTGCCTCATTTTAATTTCGTTCCACTGATCCTTAGTGATGAGAATCTCGCGAGCCTTAGCGCCCTGTGGCGGGCCTACGATTCCGCGCTCCTCCATCTGGTCAACGATGCGGGCGGCTCTTGCATAGCCGAGTTTCAACCTTCTCTGAAGGAATGAAATAGAGGCGTTGCCGCTGCCCACAACAATGTCAATAGCGTCGTCTAAAAGCTCGTCAAATTCGCCGTACTCGTCGCCGCCCGCTTCATCCTCAGAGGATTTCTTTTCAGCCTGATGCTCGATCTGCTGGATGATCTCTTCGGAATATTCAGCCACACCGCTCTTCTTCACATAATCAACAACCGCCTCAACCTCGTCACCGGAGATAAAGCAGCCCTGAATACGGGTAGGCTTGGTAGCACCTATCGGGTTAAAGAGCATATCGCCGCGTCCGATAAGTTTTTCCGCACCGGCAGAGCCTAAAATAATGTTGGACTCGATCTTTGATGCAACAGAGAAAGCGATACGGGACGGGATGTTTGACTTGATAACACCGGTGATAACATCGGTTGACGGGCGCTGTGTAGCAACGACAAGATGCATACCCGCCGCACGAGCCATCTGTGTAAGGCGAAGGATAGAGTCCTCAACCTCTTTTTTCGCAACCACCATAAGGTCGGCAAGCTCGTCGATAACGATGACGATGCGAGGTAATTTCTTGCCCTCACCAAATTCCTCGACCTTCTGGTTATAGCCCTGAATGTTCTTAACGCCTACATCCGCGAAAAGATTATAGCGCTTCATCATTTCAAGTACCGCCCACTGGAGAGCACCGTTTGCCTTCTTCGGGTCGGTAACAACCGGAACAAGAAGGTGGGGAATACCGTTATAGGTACCAAGCTCGACCATCTTCGGGTCGATCATAATAAAGCGCACCTCATCGGGGCTGGAACGGTAAAGAAGACTTACGATAAGGGTGTTCATGCAAACCGATTTACCCGAGCCGGTAGTACCCGCGATAAGCAGGTGGGGCAACTTTTCAATGTCGCCCACAATGCACTTGCCGGAAATATCCTTACCCATAGCAAAGGCAACCGAACTTTCCTTCTGTGTGAATTCCTTAGAGCCGATAACCTCGCTGGCGTAAACAATGTCGGCCGTAGCATTGGGCACCTCAATACCGATTGCGGACTTACCCGGGATGGGCGCAATATATACGCTTGCAGCGCCAAGGGAAAGCGCAATATCGTCGGAAAGGCCGGTAAGGCGCGAGAATTTAACACCCGCGTCAAGCTGCACCTCATATCGGGTAACAGAGGGGCCGCGTACTATATTTAAAATGTGAATGTCAATACCGAAGCTTCTGATGGTCTCCGCTAAATGCTTTGCCTTTTTGGCAAGTTCCTGAGTGCTCTCGCCGTTTGTCGTCTCCTTAGGCTTTGCAAGGAGGGACACCGGAGGATAGTGATAAATCGCCTGCTGTTCGCCCTGAGTTTCGGTGTCCGGCGCCTCAATTCCCTCGTCAATGGGCGGTGCAATGTCGGAAGGCTCGTCCATTACCTCGTCTTCGATACCCTCGTCGTCGATCTCGTCCATAACATAAGGCTCGTCCGGCTCAGCGGCAGCACTTTCAGCCAGCACCTCAGCCGGGGTCTTTACCCTTCTCTCGGGAAGCTCATAAGGATCATCCACCACCGGTACATCCTCGCCATCAAGGGGTACATCAATTCTGCTTCTGCCGCGACGGCGAGGCTTCTTTTCCTCGACCGGCTTATCCTCATCATCCTCTTCTTCCTCGTCTTCGTCCTCCTCGTCGTAATCAACGCCTCTCGGGAAGCGCTCGACAAGGCTCTTGACCCAGTCTATCACTGCAACAATGGTAATGTTAAAGCTTGCAAGAGTGATAAGCGCGGTAAGTAAGATAAAGAGAATTATCGTCGCTATCCTGCTGATACTCTCGATAAGAAACGCGCCGATGGCACCGGAAATAAGACCGCCGCCAATACCTGCTTTACCGTCCTCCATAAATTTACTTGCCTCAAGCATATGGTCAGCACCATTAAAGCTGTGGATAAGAATACCCACAACAAGCGGCGCAATAACAGCGAGAATAACCCTTCCGCGCACGGGCTTACCGTGGCTCTTGAACAGGGATATTGCCGCCGCAATGAGGAACACCGGAATAGCGTAGAAGCCGTTGCCGATAAGCGCCTTACTGCCATTGGAAATAAAGTTTAAGAAGGTCGCATCCGTGCCGAAAATGGCAAGCAGAAATAAAAACGCAATAAAGCACAGCACAATACCCCAAATGATATTGTACTTAGCCCTTTCCTTCTTGGTAATCTGACGGCGAGTGTTGCGCGATCTCGCCTTTTTATTAGTGCTTCTCTTCTTTGGCACATTTCTTTTTCTCTTTTTAGCCATATCTGAAATTCACCTCGAAATATAAACAGTTATACTTACTTTACAGTATATCACAGATTAAATCAAAATGCAAAAAGAAATTATGCTATCTTTCTATCATAAACTCTCCTTCCCATTCAAAATTTTTAGTTTCCAAAAAAATTTTTAAAAAAAGGCTTGACTTTTGTGTCCCTGCATGTTAGTATATGCTTGCAGGGACACAAAAGCCGTGCAAGATTTATGTAAGGAGGCTATATTATGCCTATTATTAAGTTTTCCGTTGATCAGGACCATTATAACGAGCTTTGCCGTATAGCGCAGAGCAAAGGAATTTCTGTTCAGGATGTTGTGCGCGAAAAAGTTTTTAACAAACCGAGTTCTATATTTGTGCCTTCCGAGGCGGTTCGCAGAGCTTTAAGTATGTTCGCAGACGGTACCCCTTTTACCCTACCGCAATTATACGGTGATGAGTGGGCGGTTATGAAGCGCGGTGTTGCCGGTATTTTCGGACGACAATTCTTCGACTACATAACAGAGAACTGTCCAAACAAAATTATGTTCGTAGGAATGACCCCTAACGGCCGTCTTGCACAATATAAGGTTTTGTCGGTCAAGTAGCAAAAAAGAGCTGTTTCTCGAACGCCACAGCCAGATAAGGAAGCATTGGTTTTGATACCATATTTTCCGTAAATAGTGCATCAAAAATTCCGGTAATACGCCAGTATTACCGGAATTTTATTCTTTCTCTTTACAAAAAACCTTGCTTTCAAAACTGCCTTGCATCCTGAAAAGATGAATTT
>JAZNNQ010000062.1:0-58646 GCA_045580305.1 Eubacteriales bacterium | reverse complement strand
TGTAGATGCTTCTAAGTACTATGCAAACCCGATCGGTATTGCAAAGACTTTAGGTATCGTAAACGGCGTAAATGCAACTGACTTCGCACCGACTGCACAGATTACCCGCCAGGATATGATGGTAATTATCTATCGTGCACTCAAGGTAGCAGGCATTAAGCTTGAAAAGACAACAGATGCAACATTTGCAGATGCAGACACAGTTTCCGCATATGCGAAAGAAGCGGTTGATGCACTTATCGGATCCGGCCTCATTGCAGGCTCTAACGGTAAGATCAACCCGAAGGCAAATACAACTCGTGCCGAGGTTGCTGTCGTTCTTGACCGTATCCTCAATAAGTAATTGGTTTATAGAGCTTTCCAGCTTTATTTCCCATATTTCCTTTAAGGAAAAGGGCAGGTACTTTCGTACCTGCCCTTTTCTGTAATAAAAAAAGCAGGTCTTAAGACCTGCTTTTTGTTATTCTTTTATGATTATAAGGCCTTCCGTGTCAAGGCTTAGGTTTAATGCAATAATTTCGTGGGGGAAATCCGCAAGCGAGTCATATTGGATGTCGGTAATATAGTATCTATAGCCATTATGACTCTCAAACTCTGCATCCTCCAAGAAATCGGGGATATCTGTGATCTTAAGATACGCCACATAGGAAAAAGCTCTGTCATAAGGTACTTCGGGAGTTTCCGTATCCGTTCCGGGTAAAATCTGATCGGGGATGGGTACCATACGACTACTTGCATTGGGTGTTTCCGATGCTACCTGAGGCAGATTTGAAGCCTCCTCGCCCCCAATAAAACCATTTGCGGCAAAAATAATTATTGCAACAACTGCGGCAACTGCGGTAAAGCGGAAACGGCTGAAAAATGAGCCTTTGCTCTTTTTATTATTAGCGACCGATGCCATAACCCGCGCCTTCAACTCGGGCGGCGCTGCTTCCGACAAATGGGATGTCTCATCCTTCAGGATTTTAAGTGCATCAAACCATAGTCTGCAGTCCTCGCAGGATGCTATATGCTCGTTAAACTCTGCGATTTCAGCATCACTCGCTTCGTTATCAATAATGGCAGAGCCAAGCGCTCTGAAATAAGTACAATCCATAGGTCATATCACCGTCCTTTCATATTTTTAGACGAGGGACTTTTCGTTTTGTTCCCGTAATCCTTTAAAATTACACAAAGGCGCTCTCGCGCTCGGGCAATGCGGGATTTCACCGTGCCCACCTCAATGTCCAGGGCATCGGCGATTTCAGCGTAGCTAAGTCCGTTTATTTCCCTTAAAACGATAACCTCGCGCTGTTCATAGGGCAGGGCATCGATGGCATTTGCGATGGATAAGCGAAGTTCTTTTTGCTCGGCCTCACTTTCGGGTGAGCGCAGGTCGGGGAGTTCAAAAGCAACATCGTCGATAGAGTCGGTTTTCCGCTTTGATTCCCGCCGTGTAAAATCCACACAAGCGTTACTCGCAATGGAATAGAGCCAGGTGGAAAAGGAGCTTTGACCTTTGAAAAACACAAGGGACTTATAAACGCGGATAAAAATATCCTGCGATAAATCCAGCGCGTCATCGGGATTCTTGCTCATACGGAGTGCAAGGTTGTATACCTTGGCGCTGTACTTATCATATAACGCCTCAAAAGCGCCATCATCGCCGCTTTTTGCCCTTTCAACAAGGTTTAAATCATCCATAATTAACCCTTTCCCAGTGTGTCGGAAATTTCCCTGAGTGTGCGGGTCAGTTCCTCGATACTGTTTAAATGGCATATTTTTTCTTTATAAAAATTTGAACCCCTGACACCCTTTAAATACCAGGCAAGGTGGCGGCGGGCCTCAAGTATTGCAACACGCTCGCCTTTTTTCTCGGCGGCGTATAAAATTTGATCCTTTGCAACTGAAAGCCGAGCGGCAAGTGGGGGAAGAGCGGGGATATCTTCGCCATTTACAAAGGATTTAAGCTGTGTAAATAGCCAGGGGTTGCCGAATGCACCGCGGCCTACCATAATACCGTCCGCACCGGTGTAATTAAAGGCGCGACGAGCATCCTCAACCGAGAAAATATCACCATTTGCAATAACCGGAATATTGACGGCATTTTTGACATCACGGATAATATCTAAATCAACCCTGCCCGAGTACATAGCCTGACGGGTCCTGCCGTGAACAATCACCGCGTCCGCGCCGTTTTCTTCAATAACTTTTGCAAATTCAACCGCATTAATTGAGCCGTTGTCCCAGCCCTTGCGGAATTTCACCGTAATGGGAACGGATATTGCATCTTTTACACGCTTTACAATCTCACCCGCAAGTGAGGGATTTTTCATCAGGGCAGAGCCGTCACCGTTATTTACAATTTTCGGTGTGGGGCAGCCCATATTTATATCTATAATTGAGGGGTTTACCCGCTCTATAACAAGACACGCCGCCTCGGCCATAGCACCCGGATCGTTGCCGAAAAGCTGAACACAGGAGGGGTCTTCAACCTCGTCCAATTGCATCAGCTGATTTGACTTTTTATCCTGATGAATGAGCGCACGACTGCTTACCATTTCGGTAGTGGAAAGGCCGGCACCCGCCATTCTGCACACGCGGCGGAATGCGATATCCGTTACACCTGCCATCGGCGCTAAAAGTATTGGCGTTTCAATTGTAATATTTCCAATTTTCACTGTGTTACACCTCGTTTTGTAGATTATACCATAAAAATAGTACATATGAAAAGAGGATAAGAGGCGAAATTTAGGCAATTAGCGCGTTGACAGAAAAAGTATAAAGGGTCTATAATTTAAATATAAATAAAATTGGAGGAAAAATAGGTGATTGCACAATTTGGAAAAGACTTAAAAAACGAATTTGCAGGCTACAATTTTAAAAGATTTACAAAAGACCTTATGGCGGGTATTACCGTTGCGGCGGTTGCGCTCCCTCTTGCGCTTGCTTTTGGTGTAAGTAGTGGTGCGGATGCGGCTGCAGGTATGATTACCGCGATTATCGCAGGTTTTCTTATGAGTGCGCTGTCCGGTGCATCTTATCAGATTTCCGGCCCCACCGGCGCTATGACCGCGATACTTATCGGCCTTATTGCAAAGCACGGCCTGGAAGGTATGTTCATCGTTACCCTTATTGCGGGTATTATTCTGGTAATTACCGCTCTTACAAAGTGTGGTAAGCTGGTTACATACATACCCACACCGGTTATCACCGGTTTTACCTCGGGTATTGCGATTATTATCGCCCTTGGCCAGGTGGACAATTTCTTCGGCACCACCTCCACTGGTGAAAATGCGATTGCAAAGGTTGCATCCTACTTTACAACTCACGGATTTAATATCGACTGGGTAACAGCGGGAATTGCTGTATTCACCGTACTTGTAATGATTTTCTGGCCGAAAAAATGGGGCGCTAAAGTTCCGGGAAGCCTTGTTGCAATTATCGTTTCTGTTATTGTTTGCTCGGTTTTCTCAATTGATGGCATTGCGGTGGTAGGCGAAATTCCCCAGAAGATTATTGCGGATAAGCGCCTTACCTTCGGCAGTATCGACTGGGCAAATATTTCAGAGTACATCACTCCCGCAATCTCAATTGCCGCACTTGGTATGATTGAGAGCCTTCTCTGCGGCGCGGCTGCAGGACGAATGAAGGGTGAGAAGTTAAATGCTGATCGCGAGCTTTTAGCTCAGGGTATCGGCAATATGATAATTCCGTTCTTCGGCGGTGTACCCGCAACGGCAGCTATTGCTCGTACCGCGGTTGCAATTAAGTCCGGTTGCGAAACCCGCCTTACCGGTATTATCCACGCGATAGTTCTTCTTCTTTCCATGTTTGTGCTTACTCCCTTTATGGCGCGTGTTCCGCTCTCTGCCCTTGCAGGTGTTCTTATGGTAACCGCATGGCGTATGAACGAGTGGGAAAACATCACCTATATGTTCAAGAAGAAGCTTAAAAGCGGTATTGCAATGTTCCTTATTACAATGATCTCCACCGTTGTGTTTGACCTTACCATCGCAATTATAATCGGCGTTGTAGGCTCTATTATCTTCTTCGTTATCAAGATCGCAAATATCGATGTTACTATGGCAGATGTTGATATCAAGGCGCTTTCCGAAAACGGTATTGAGCTTAATGCAGAACACGGTGATACCAAGATGGTATATATTGCAGGCCCGATCTTCTTTGGTACAATTGAAAAACTCTCCGCAACACTTGCGACACTTGAGGAAAAGACAATCGTTATCCTCTCCATGCGCGCGGTAACCCTTATTGATACCTCCGGTGCGGTTGCCCTTTTAGAACTTTGCGAAAAGGCGAAGGAAGAGGGCAGATGTGTTCTTCTCTGCGGCGTTCAGCCCAAGGTTAAGAAAACTCTTGTGACCGCAGGCGTTGTTGATGTTGTCGGTGAGGCGGCATTCTTCTGGGATGCAACCGCTGCAATAAAGCACGCGGATAAGTTATTGTTACAGAAATAATTGAAAGGAATGATTTTATTATGGTAAAAGTAAATGTACAGCTTGACACTATCACAAAGGTCAAGGAATTTGTAAACACCCTGGTAGCTTGCCCCTACGAGGTTGACCTTGTTTCCGGCCGCTACCTTATCGATGCAAAATCCATTATGGGTATTTTCAGCTTAGACTTATCAAAGCCCATTGAGCTTAATGTCCATGCAGATACCTGCGACGAGCTTTTAGAACAGTTAAAACCCTATATTGTGTAAAAATTAAGCCGAGCAAATCTTGCTCGGCTTTAATTTAGAGGTGAAAAAATGAAGAGAACAATAAAAACTGGGGAGCTTATCCGTCGCTTCATACCGTACTTTAAAAAGTACAAATGGGTGCTCATTTTGGACCTTTTCTGCGCGGCACTCACCACCGGAGCGGAGCTTGTTTTTCCCCTCATTGCCCGGGAGATAACCGACCTTGCGATAAATGATACCGCGGCACTCACCATAGATTTTGTACTCAGAGCGGGCCTTTTCTATGTGGTGCTGAGGATAATTGACACTGCGGCATATTACTATATGTCAAGTGTCGGTCATGTAATGGGCACGCGGATCGAGACCGATATGCGACGGGATTTATTCTCACACCTGCAAAAGCTGTCCCATTCCTACTATGATGATGCTAAAATCGGCCAGATTATGGCGCGCATAACAAGCGACCTTTTCGATATAACCGAGTTTGCACACCATTGTCCCGAGGAATTTTTCATAGCGGGCGTCAAGATAGTGGCGGCGTTTGTCATTCTGTGCAGGTTCAATGTGTGGCTGACCCTTATCGTATTTGCAATAATGCCCTTTGTGTTTATTTCCGCGTCGTATTTTAATAAAAGAATGCGCCGCGCATTTAAAGAATCCCGCCATCAGATAGGCGAAATAAATGCTCAGGTAGAGGATAGCCTGCTCGGTATCCGCATTGTAAAATCCTTTGCAAACGAGGGCGTTGAGGAGGAGAAATTCCGCAAAGGAAACGAGAAATTCCTCGCGATTAAGAAGGATATGTACCGCTATATGGCGGGCTTCCATTCATCCACACGCCTTTTCGACGGAATAATGTATATCGCCGTGGTGGTTGCGGGCGGAATATTTATTATAAACGGAAAAATCGCGCCGGCTGACCTTACCGCGTACCTGCTTTTCGTTTCCACACTTCTAACCTCAATAAGACGAATTGTGGAGTTTACCGAGCAGTTCCAGCGTGGTATGACAGGTATCGAGCGCTTTATCGAAATTATGGACGCCCCGATCGATATTAAAGATAAAGAGGGGGCGACTCCGCTCACCGCCGTAAAGGGCGATATCGCCTTTAATAAGGTGAGTTTCAAGTATGGTGAGAATTTACCTTATGTGCTCTCGAAAATCGATTTAAAGGTGCAAGCAGGGGACCACATAGCCCTTGTAGGCACCTCCGGCTCGGGTAAAACCACGCTGTGCAATCTTATCCCCAGATTTTACGATTTGACCGAGGGTGAAATCACAATCGATGGGGTGAGTATCCGTGATGTGACCCTTTCATCCCTGCGTGAGCATATCGGCGTTGTTGCCCAGGAGGTTTACCTGTTCTCGGGCACTGTCAGAGAGAACATAGTCTACGGCAAGGAAAATGCAACCGAGGAAGAAATTATCGCAGCTGCCAAGCGGGCAAGCGCTCACGACTTTATTATGGAGCTGCCCAACGGCTACGATACCTATGTGGGTGAGCGCGGCGTTAAGCTCTCAGGCGGTCAGAAGCAGCGTATAAGTATAGCTCGGGCGTTCCTTAAAAACCCGCCGATTATGATACTTGACGAGGCGACAAGTTCTCTTGATAATGAGAGCGAGCGCATCGTTCAGGCATCTCTTGAGGAATTGTCAAAGAACAGAACAACCTTCACTATTGCTCACCGCCTTACAACCATACGAAACGCGACGAAAATCCTGGTCCTCACCGATGACGGTATTGAGGAAGAGGGTACACACGATGAGCTTATGGCAAAGCGCGGCACCTATTACGGATTATATAACAACAGCGAATTTTAAAAAGAAAAAGCATCGTCTTAAGACGATGCTTTTTCTTTCTTAATACAGGATTTCAAGAATGTTTTTGGGGAAATACCTGTGTGTTCTTTAAACTTTTTTGAGAAATACACATAGTCTAAATAACCGCACTTTTCAGATATGTCGGCAAGAGAAACAGAGTCCTTGTATATCTCGATTAAATACAGCGCGTGGTTTATTCTGAGTGTGGTCAAAAAATTATTGGGAGTTTTACCGGTCATTTTTTTAAAATGCGCGCGTATGTAATCTTCCGCATAGCTGCTTTCCCGAAGAAGAACGGCGAGGTTTAAGTTGCAGTCAAAGAAGCGGCCGGAAATTTTGTCGGCAATTTTTTGCACAGCAAGACTTAAAGAATCATCGGACTGCTGATTCTGTAAAATAAAGTGACAGAAAGCATCTATAAGAGAGCTTAAATAACTATCTTTGTTAAAACGATTGCGGTAAATCATATTGATAAGCGCCGCTCCGTCGCCATTTTCAGTATCACGCATTTTTAAAGGCTCAGAGAAATTAAACAAGCTTTCAAATTTATCACACCTTATGGCCAAAAGCTTAAAGCCGCCGGTTGACACCGTGCCGTGAGGGAAAGCCGGAGGGAAAACGATAATCGTGCCCGGAGAAAAGTGCAGATCGCCCGATAGAGTGCGCTGATATCCTGTGCCTTCAAGGTAGTATACAATTTCATATTGTGAGTGTGAATGCTGGGGATATGACTGCTCACCGTCAAGTCCCACCATATTGATATGATATTCCATATTATCACCGAAAACAGTTTAGCATAAATCTATCTTTTATACAAGTAGAGTTATGAAAAAGAATAGGCAAAGGTTTTAAAAAATAGTAGAATACAGGTGTATTTTACAGAATGGGCGGGTTCGTATGCTATTTTCAAAACGGGATTTGACAAGGCTTATAGTTCCGCTTCTCATTGAGCAGACCCTTGCCATCACAATCGGAATGATTGACACGGTTATGGTGGCGAGTGCCGGTGAAGCGGCGGTTTCGGGCGTGTCCCTTGTTGATGCGGTAAATCGGCTTTTTCTTTACTTTTTCAGCGCGCTTGCAACGGGTGGTGCTATCGTAATATCGCAGTTCCTCGGAGCAAGGGAAATCGATAACGCTCAAAAAGCGGCAAAGCAATTTGTATATATGCCCGCGATAGTTGCGCTTGTGCTTAGCGTTGCTCTCATTTTTGGCCATGCAGGCCTGCTCAACTTGGTTTTTGGAAGCGTTTCTAAGGAAATTATGGAAAATGCGCGTGGGTATTTTTTCATTACAGCCCTTTCTTACCCGTTTATCGCGATTTACAACTCGGGTGCCGCGATTTACAGGGCAATGGGAAATTCAAAGGTCTCAATGTACGCATCTATGATTATGAATTTAATAAACATAGTAGGCAACAGCATCCTGATTTTCGGCTTTGGATTAGGCGCTAAGGGCGCGGCAATAGCTACGCTTTTTTCACATGTGGTCGGTGCGTCCATTATGATTTACCTGGTGCAGGATAAACGGCAAACCGTGTTTGTTGAGCGTATTTTACACTATAAGCCGGACTTTAAGCTTATAAAACGGATAGCAGGAATAGGGCTACCCAACGGCTTTGAGGGCAGTGTTTTCCAGCTTGGCAAGGTTATAACCCAGAGCCTTGTTTCAACATTTGGTGCGGTGGCAATCGCCGCAAATGCCGCGGCAAACACGCTATCGGGTCTGCTGTACATACCCGGTAGCGCGGTAGGACCTACTATGACCGCGGTTGTGGGCCGATGTGTCGGCGCAGGGGAGAAGGAGCAAGCGAGAAAATATGCAAAAAAACTTCTCGGTATTGCGTACTTACTCATTATTTCAATGGCGGTATTACTCAGTATTTTCTCGCCGCAGCTTGTGGGGATGTTCTCTCTTTCCCCGGAAGCGTCAAAACTGGCAATTTATCTTTTCATTTTTCACAATATTTGCGTGTCAACCGTGTGGCCCACCGCGTTTACACTGCCAAATTCCTTCAGAGCGGCAAACGATGTGCGCTTTACTATGATAGTATCAATAGCCTCTATGTGGATTTTCCGTGTGGGATTCAGTTATCTCTTCGGTAAATTTTTAGGTTTGGGCGTGGCCGGCGTCTGGTACGGTATGGCGTGCGACTGGCTTTTCAGATGTGTTGTTTTTGGTGTCCGCTTCCTTCGCGGGACCTGGCTTACAAAATATAAAACTATGAGGTGATTTTTTATGTTAGTTAAAAAGATCGACATTCATACCCATTGTGCGAGAGAAAAATGGATTCCCCGCACAAGCGACGGGACCGATTTCGTAACCCCCGATGAGTTGCGCGTTATGTGGGATAAGTGGGGCATTGAAAAGGGCGTTCAGCTCCCCCTTGTAACATCAGATTGCGGCGGAAGTATCATTACCAATCAGGAGGCTATACGGTTAGTTAAAGAGCATCCCGATATGTTCTATTGGTTTTGCAACATTGATCCCCGTTTTTATCAGAATGACGAAAAGACCGACTTTTCATACTACTTAAACTTCTTTAAAGAGCGCGGTGCTAAGGGTATTGGCGAGATTACGAGCAATATGTACTTTGATGATCCTATGGTGTGGAATTTATTCCGTCACGCTGAAAAGTGCGATATGCCGGTTCTTTTCCATATTGGAAACAAGGGTAGCGACTACGGCTTAATTGACGAATTAGGACTTCCCCGTTTAGAGAAATCCTTAAAGGAATTTCCAAATCTTATCTTTATTGGCCATTCTCAGAAATTCTGGGCGGAAATTTCTGCCGACTGTACCGAGGAAAACCGTAACGGCTATCCCGAGGGAAAGGTTACCACCGGCAGAGTGGTTGAGTTGATGGATAAGTACCCAAATCTCCACGGTGACTTATCCGCAGGCAGCGGCGGCAATGCAATTATACGCGACCCCGAGTTTGGCATTTGGTTTTTAGAAAAATATCAGGACCGACTCTATTTCGGCACCGATATTTGCTCGCCGAAGAATGTATTCTTACTGCCCGATTATCTCGATGAATGCGTAAGGAACGGTAAACTCTCCGAGACCGCATATAATAAAATCTGCCGCGAAAATGCACTCAGATTACTTGAAAGATAATAGAAAAAGCACCGTGAATTTCACGGTGCTTTTTTATTACGCAAGCTCTTTTGCTAAAGCCTTGATCTGCTCGATGTTTTCGTCATTAACGGCGGAGAGGATCTTTACATTGTTTTCGGTAAAGGTTATATCCTTTAAGCCTTCGAGCATACCACGCATTACCTTTGCTGCATTGGGTGCCCAGGAACCGTTTTCAATAAAGCCGATGGTGCGGTTTTTATATCCGCGCTCAACTAAGTTATTTATAAAGGTGGACATATAGTGGAGCACACAGTTGTTATAGGTGATGCTTGCAAGAACTAATTTTCCATAGCGGAAAGCATCCTCAACACATTCAGCCCAGTCATCTCTTGCTAAATCCATTATGGCAACCTTGGGACAGCCAAGCTTAAGGAGCTCATCCTTTAACATTTCAGCGGCTTTTTTGGTGTTGCCGTAGATGGAAGCGTAGGCGATAGCGACACCCTCACTCTCAACACCGTAGCTTGTCCAGATATTATATAAATTGAGGTAATAGCCTAAGTTTTCGCTTAATACAGGGCCGTGGAGCGGGCAGATGGTCTCAATTTCAAGAGCGGATGCCTTTTTGAGTACCGCCTGCGCCTGCGCGCCGTATTTACCGACGATACCGAAGTAGTAGCGGCGAGCCTCGCAAGCCCAGTCTTCATCAGTATCCAGCGCACCGAATTTACCGAAAGCATCAGCGGAGAATAAAATTTTATCCGCGCTGTCGTAGGTCATAATAACCTCGGGCCAGTGCACCATAGGCGCGGTAACGAAGTTCAAGGTGTGCTTACCAAGCTCGAGAGAAGAGCCTTCGGCAACGGTGATTGCCTTGTCGCCAAGATCCAGTGCGAAAAACTGCTTCATCATAACAAAAGCCTTAGCACTTGCTACAATTTTAGCGCTCGGGTACTTCTCAATAAAATGAGTAATACTTCCCGAGTGATCAGGCTCCATATGCTGAACTATAAGATAGTCGGGAGCTTTGCCACCCAGCGCGTTTTCAAGGTTGGAGAGCCACACATCAGCAAAGCGGGCATCGACCGTGTCCATAACAGCTACCTTTTCATCTAAAATAACATAAGAGTTGTACGCCATACCGTTTGGCACATCGTACTGACCCTCAAAAAGATCGATATCATAGTCATTTACGCCGATATAGATAATATCATTTTTAGTCATTTTAAAGTGTCTCCTTGTCATCAAATTAAGTAAATTATATCGAAAAATTCGCATCTCGTCAATATTATTGCCGAAGGTATAAAAATTTAAAAGGCATATCAAACATTGTTTGATATGCCTTTGTTTCTTTATAATACGGTTATGTTACCGAAGAGAAGCGTAAAAAATCTTCTGAGTGGTGTCCAAATAGCGGACAAGTTAAGGAGTAAGGGAGCCGCATCTCCGCCGGACTCACTGCCGCTATCGGTGCTACCTGCGTCGGTAGAACCGTTATTGGAACTACCCGCATCGTTTGCACCGGTATCACTTGAACCGGTGTCACCGCTTGATATATCACTACTGTCACTTCCGGAATCAACGGAAGGAGCTTCGGCAGGGGAGTCATCGGGCGTCTCAACGGGAGTTTCAGTTGTGTTATCACCCTCAGTGGTGGTGTCGCTTTCGGTGGTGCTACCACCCTCGGTAGTGTTATCACCCTCGGTAGTGTTATCACCTTCGGTAGTGTTATCACCTTCGGTGGTGTCACCCTCGGTGGGAGTTTCTTCCACAGGGGGAACATAGTCCGGGTCGGGCATATATACAGGAGTTGCATAAAGCGGATCTGCGGAAGCATTGGAGAAATATGCGTTCAAGAAATCCTCTGCATCCTCGATGTAAAGCTCCTTGTACTGATAATCGTTATAGAGCATAAAGGTATCAAGGAGATAACCCTCGGGAACATTTTCCTCAGCCTTGTTTAACAGATCGAAAATTCCACCCATATCAAGCGGCTCTTCGATCAAATCAGGTTCTAAACCAACATCAAGACCACAGATATAACCCTCGGAAAGCTCGAATACGCGCTCATCCTCGGTTTCCTCGCTGGGCATATAAACAGGGGTAATGAGAAGCTCTAATTCATCACCATATTCATAGCAAGACTCTAAAAATGCGGTGATATTATCAACATCTACCTGCTGAGTAATACCCATATCCTCATTATAGAACATAAAGCTGTCAAGAGCGTAGTTCTTCGGAGTGTTATCCTCTGCAATAGCGATTATGTTATTGATAACACCGCTTGAGGGCATAGAGATTACCATATTAGGCGCAAGTCCCAAATCAAGGCCTGTAACCGCGCCCTCGGGAAGATTAAAGAGATCTTCCATAGCAAGGGATGCTACAGATGCATTTAAAGTGAGTGCACCGCCGTCGCCGTAGTGGGCATATGTGTTGTCATAATAAATGTCTGTACCGGGACAGTTTATATTGCCGTCGTTACCTATAAGTTTAGGAGTGTTGCAGAATACACCTACCGCAGTTTTATTCTGTGCATTCCACGCGCTACCCACATAAATTCTGGTAACCTCGGGCATATAGCAGAACATATAGTCCCAACTGCTAAGCGAACTTGTATCAAAGGATGAAAGGTCAAGAGAGGTTATTGCCATACAAACATGGAACATATAGGCGGCATGAGTAACCTTTGACCCCACAAAGCCCTCAAGGCCTTGAACTTCTGATAAATAGCGGCTGTACTGGAACATATAGCGCACATCGGTAACTTTTTTCATACTGGCAAATATGTTACTGTAATAAGCGCCGCTTGAGTTTTTATACTGAGTAATTGAGAAAGGATTAGCGTTACAATACTGGAACATATTGCGGGCGTTGGTAACATTGGTAGCATCTACACGACGGTGGAAATGAATATTTGTAACGGTTTCGTTTTGGCCGCCTTCCGTACCTGCCGGATAGCTGGAATGAGTCGTACCAAGCTGGAACATATAGCTGCTGTCTGCGTTAAAATGGATATAGCTATGAGAACTGGAAAGAATGTATAGAACCTGTGTATCCGCTTTCCAGAACATCTTTATCGTACCCTCACCGTTTACATCCATTGAACCGTCGGTCCAACTGCCATAGCTATCGCCGGGGGTTTCCTCGAAATATCTATGCTGGCGTGCTAAGTTTCCAAGGTCGGGACGCACAAGGCCTGCATAGTCATACCAGGTTCCAAGAACAATCTGCTTTGCATTATAAGAGGAGGAGCCGGTTTTGTTGACAATGTCCTTACGGAGACGGTTGCGGAATGTGGTTCCGTCAACCAGTGTAAAGTGAGCCGCGTGGCCGCTTTTTAAGGTGAAGTAGCCCCATTCCCAGTTAGCATAAATGGAAGACTGGTAATTGTCCGGGTCATAGACTTTTGCATTGCCGTAAGAGGTGCCGTTGTGAGTTCCCTCAAAAATCGGGTCGAAATCCTCCGGGTCGGGGAAGGTGGTGGTATTATAATACGCCATATTCTGTTCTTCGCCGGTATATTCGGTGTCAGCAGTAGGGTATGCTTTATCAATCCACTTCTCACTTACGTATATTGTTTTAAGGTTCTGGGCGGATATAAACTGACCGATATACAAGAGACTTTCGTTACTGAAGGATGAAAGATCAAGTGAGGTTATTGCATGAAGAGATACGAACATACCGTGCATACAGGTGACATTCGAAGTGTCAAAGCTTGTTAAGTCAAGACTGGTGAGCGCCGGTAAGTAGTAGAACATCTGGGTCATATCGGTGACGTTTGAAGTGTCAAAATTGTTAAGACCCTCAATTGTTGTAAGGTTCTCACAACGGCTGATGAATGTGTGGAAAGTGGTTGCATTACTTGTGTCAAACTTGTCTGAAAAGACGATCTTTTTAAGTGAGGTGTTCCACTGTGAGCCGTTTTCCTCGACCCACGTCTCGTTACCATAATAGAACATTCGATCACACGAGGGATGCGCGTATAAGGTGTAGTCGGACATAGAAAGAACATAGGTTGTCTTGCTATTACTATTATAGAACGCCATAGCGTTTTTAGAGTTACCTTGTATGGATACGCTCTTCGCGGTGCCGGCAGCGATCATAGCGTCGGCGGTTTTGATATAGGACTGCAGGGTTGTGGAGGTGCCGTCTGCTACCTCGTCATAATAATCGTTCCAGCAACCGAAGACAATTGTTTCTGCCTCCTTAAAAGGTGCCTGATAGAAAACACTGTCGCGCAGTTTAACACCGGAACAGAGCGTAATGCTTTTCTCCGGGTTCATAATAAGCAGGTCAATAGTTGCAATATTACCTAAATCCTTTGTATATGCAGCTAAGGAAGAGCCCAGTGTCAAAGTAATTGCAAAGGTGACCAGCATAGCCACACTTGCGATAATAATCTGCGCCAGTGCGCTTTTGGATAACTTTTTGAACATCAAAAACTCCTCCTTTCGTTAAAATCTAAAGCTTACGGGTTATCAGGTGTGTACGGTGTGGTGTAGTCTGTCTCATCCAACAGATAATCATTATTGGTAGCAGCATCACGAGCGTCACGAGCGACAACTTCGATCACAATGTCCTCGTAAATCGTAGAAACAAGGCTTGAGGTCTTATACTCACCGCTATTTGTTATGTTACCTATTGTAGCGTAGTGGAAATTTAAGTTATAAAGCTGTGTATGAACTCCGGCGGGAGCAATACCGCAACCTGTGAACTTATGCTGTTGCAATACGTTTGGACGGTGGGTATGAGTACCCAGTTCATAAGTTTTGTTACCCGCCTTGGCAGAAGCGAGTTTTTCTTCCGCGCTGTCAGAGTCGGCATCAATCGGTGTTAAGTACATCTCGGTACCGAAGGGGAGAATCGGCTCGCCGTCCTGTGTAGTCACATAAATGTCGTAGGTGACCGGAACTTCGGAATAACTGGTGACGCTGAATTGGAAATTCGCCTTCACCTCACTGCCGTCGTCTGCCAGATAGAGCTCGATTTCCTTATCGCTCTGCACACCGGCAAGCTCAACCTTGAACTGCGCAGAGGCGGCGGCGTCTTCCGCGGTGGTCGTAGTGCCGTATTTCGCGAAGGAAACACCTGTCAGCACGAAGGACGCTACCAATAAATAGACCAAAATCATATAAGGGGGCACAGCACGGACTTTTTTCTTTTTATTGTTATCCATAACTTTTACCTCCTTAAAAAATAGTGTAGTTTTAGCCTCCCTTACCTCAAGGGAGGGGGACCACCGTTAGGTGGTGGAGGGATATACGGGGGAGTTTTTCAATCCCCCTGTCCCTTCGGGACATCCCCGTGGGATACTATCCCAATAATTTATACTAAAATTATAGAACTTTTTAGGTGTGAAATCAAGAAATCAGGGTAATTTCTCAAGAATTCCCGCCAAAACAAACCGCGAGTTGCGCTTTTCATATGAGCAGGTGGAAAGTATCACCAGTTTTTCGCCGTTATAGGTATCTATTCCCGACTTAAAGGCGCTTTTTGAAGCGGCATAGTCGAATATTTGCTCCGCACCGAGTAAATTCTCGGCAAAAGAGTAAATTTCATCGGTATCATCTGTTAAAAAGCCGGCAAATAAGCGGATTTTATAGTTGCCGTCGGGTGTGTAGAGATACATTTCCGGGTTTTTCTCGTAATAACTCTGCTCAGCATACTCGGGGAAGGTGGCAAACATCTCGCCGTTTTTCATATTGTGACCGTAAATCATCGTTACATAGTCTGAAAAATCGGGTGAGTTGCGCCAGTCCATAAACAGCGTACCGTTCATATTATGTGAGCCGTCAAGCAGACGGCGCAGATAATACTCGTTATCCTCGCTTTGTACCACCGGATAGTTTATGTTGGTGCCGTGCTGATAAAGCCAGCAGACCACATCGGGATAAGTATCGATAACTCCGCTTATATCAATATCGGGCAGGGTATCGGTGGTGCTTATATGCTCCTCTGTAAGCTCGCCGATAAGGGTTTGGCTCGCATTTTCCTGCAAATAATAGTCAATGACCTTATACGAGGAAAAAAGCAGAACAATAAGCGCCGCTATAAAAATAATTGTCCGAATAGCTTTTTTCATAATTTACTCTTCGTCTTTTTTGCCGCCGAAAAGTGCGGGAAGGGCGATTATGGCAAAGCCAAGCAGCACCAAAAACAGCATACCGACAGGCTTCATCATAAACTCGGAAACCACACCTACCTTGGGGATAGTTAAGTATGCCGCGCCGTAAATTTTATCAGCGGGCACATGGAACATATCCTCGGTGTTGTTGGCATCACCGCGTGTTATAAAGCCATCCTCGGCAACGCCGACAATTCTGTGAGTAGTAAGGCTTTCACCGCCGAAATTTTCAAAAATTACCACATCTCCGACCGAGTACTCATCCTTTTCCTTGTAGATAACCAGGTCGTTCACATTGATCGCCGGCTCCATACTGCCGGAAATGATAACCGCGGAGGAGAAGCCGAAAAGACGCGGGTGTATCTCGTCCGATGTTTTTCGCATAATAAGGTTGGTTACATTGAAGATTATAACAAGCACCAAAAGAACGGTTATAATCGTGGTTAAAACCTTACCGCAAATTTTTAAAACCTTCATTTGTTTTTTCTCCTGCGCTCCTCGATTTTCTTCTCCACAAAGAGAAGGATAAGAACGATGAGCGTTATAATGATAAGCGAGCCGTAAAGTGCCATATTGGAAGTATCGCCGGTATCGGGCGTACCGCCACTGGGCGTAATAACAGCAGGCTTATCCTTGCCGTCTTTGCCTAAGGGATAAACTATCGTGCCGTCGGGGTAAACAATACTACCGTCGGGGTTGTATTTTAAGTTGGTGGGATATACATATGTACCGTCGGGGTGTCTTATGATGCCGTCGGGATATAAAACCGTACCGTCAGCGTAAACCATAACACCGCCGCCGTAGATAAGACCGCCCAGAGGCTTACTCAAAGCACCATTGGGATGCAGGATCTCAGCCTTGGGATAGATCGGATCATTCCACGGATGGAGCATTGCACCGTCGGGATATAAAACCGTACCGTGCTTTGTGGTTGTAGAGCCGGTAGGCTTGGAGAAGGTGCCATTCGGGTACTTGATCATACCATCAGGGTATAAAACCGTTCCGTCGGGATAGGTGATAACACCGGAGGGGTGCTGCACAATGCCCTGGGGGAAGGTGATATCGCCGGAAGGAGAGGTAACAGTTGCGTTGGGGAACTTATTCTCACCCGGCTTATGTACAACCGTACCGTCGGGGTAGATTATCGTACCGCTACCCGCGTTGGTGCCGCTACCCGGCTCGGTAACCGTACCGTCGGGATGGGTAATCGTACCATCAGGTGCAATTACAGTGCCGTCGGGGTATGTAACGGAGCCATCATCATTTTCAACCTTGTCATCGGGATATGTGATAGAGCCGTCGGGATGTGTGATTATAACATCGTCATCGTCATATACCGGGGGAGTAACGGGTGCATCCGGGTCAATGGGCGGAGTATCGGGCTCGTCGGGCTTGGTAGTACCACCGCCACCGCCGCCACTGCCGGTACCGCCGGTAGCGTAGTCCTCGATGTAAACATAAAGACCAACTTCGATGTCTTCAAAATCGCCGTTTGCAGCGCGGTCGCCGAGATCGGTGTCAATTGCGTCGCGTCCTGCAATATCAGAGGGATCTTCAAAGGGCCATTCCCACTTAACGGTAAGGTCGGACTTCTGCTGTCCGTCCACATAGCCGTGATAAGCACGGAGTAGGGTGAAACCCTGCTCCGTGATCTCGGTGGGAAGGGTAAATCCACTTGTAATGTCACCAAAAGTATTTTCTGCATCCATATCCGGAACTATGGGAAGTTCATCGGTAGATTTCTTGTAGTAAAGCGCCGCCCAGTAGGAGATAGATGTAATTCGTGAGTTGTAAAGACGAACAATGGTGTCCTTAGAAAGACCGGGCGCGATGATTTTGTCGCCGTTATCACTATCTGCGGTAATCTCCGCCGGGTCGTGCTCCTCATAAACTTCCTCAAAGAAGTTGAGCTTTGCCGCGCCGGTAGAGGGATCAACAACGGTTGCGGTATCCCAGAAAAGCTCGTTCTTTTTATAGGTCAGTATAT
Organism: Eubacteriales bacterium; assembly: GCA_045580305.1. Taxonomy (GTDB): domain Bacteria; phylum Bacillota; class Clostridia; order Oscillospirales; family JAAYXM01; genus RGIG7332. The sequence continues at coordinate 40,946 of JAZNNQ010000062.1, read as the reverse complement.
GCTCAGCCGAGGGAGTATCGGTAGGCCAGGTATATTTAACCACGAAGGGCAGACAGATTATTTCCAAAATAAAAAGCACAAGAACAACAGGAAGAAGCCAGGGTGTGCATCTTTTGATTAACGAAATCATTTAACTTTTCCTCCTTTTTTCTTGTGATTTATGAAAATGAAACCAAAGGTTCCATGAATTGTGCCTGCGCACATACTTTGCACGGTGCGAGCATTGTGTTAAAAGAAATAAATTCAAACGATAAATTGGTATTTATCGGCTCAATTTGTATCTTTTTCTAAATATCCCATAAAAGCAAATATGAATGGTCGGATATTTACCCTCCGCCATTCCTCATATTGCAAATTATTTAATTTTTAGCGTCCCCCGCCCCGCCACAAGAGCGGGGGACGGTATACTTACTTAATTAACTTAATTGTAGCAAACTCAAATTAATGAGTAATTAAGAAATTACGTATGTATTAGATAGACTTTAAATTAGTCGATCTGGGTAACAGTGATAGTGAGATCGTAGTCGATATCGGTGCAGTAGTTAGCAGCATCAGTGGTGTAGGTACCAGCGATGATGTCACCAAGGATGGTGTCAGCCTTGTCATCCTGCTCGAATGCCCATGCCCAAGTAATGGTGTAGAGCTCATCGAAAGTAGTACCTGCCGGGTACTTAGCAGCCTCAGCCTCGATAGCGGTCTCGATGTCAGCTAAAGTTTTGCCGTCAACGAGCTTATCGCCAGCCTTGTTGGTAAGAGTCCACTTAACCGGATAGTAGTCAGCAGCAAGAACATACTCATCAGAATCATCACCAGTGGTAACGTCATCATAAGTACCAGCCTTAAGGAATACATCCTTAGCGCCATCAGCGATAGCGATGGTAACATCAACAGCAACTTCCGGAGTACCGGTGATAGCGAACTTAACGCCATCAGCATCAGCGGTACCAGGAGCAACAACCTTTACGTCAGACTCAACGGTGTTGGTGAAACCAGAATCGCCGTTCTCATCTGCATAAACATTGGTGAACATCTCATCACCAGAAGCAAAAACGTTAACGCCGAACTTAGCAACGCGAGCGCTGTCGGATGTGTTATCGCTAACGATGTACTTAGCGAAGGTGCCGCCTACGAAACAGGAAGTAACGAGAGTGAGTGCTAATAATGCAACTAAAACGCGAGTAGTCTTCTTCATGAGATAGACCTCCTTATAAATTTTTTGTGGATTATATCCACTTTTTTATATATCCGATTTACGACAGGTCCGTGGCGAGGCTTATCGTAAATATAGATACCGAAATAAATTGGGTGGACACTGCCCCTCATCCGTCACTTCGTGACACCTTCTCCCCAAAGGGGCGAAGGCTCTTGGGTGGGGGGAGTCCGTGGCAAAGATTTGCGTAAATATAGATACCGTACTTTGTAGCCTCCCTTACCTCAAGGGAGGGGGACCGTCGTAAGACGGTGGAGGGATATACAGGGGTGTTTTTGAATCCCCCTGTCTCTCTGGGACATCTTCTATTGCGGTGCCCGAAATTTTTTGTTCGGCATAAAGCCTCTCAAAACTTCGACCGCGGCTACGCGCTCGGGTCGCTTCCCCTTTAGACAAGGGGGACTATCAAAAGACTATTTCATTAACCCCAGAATTCGTCGCCCTCTTCAGGTAACACGAAATCACCGCCGTCGCCAAGGCCTTCGTTGCCGTCGCTCTGGGTGATGTTGGTGGTTACCGACAGAGAAATGAGAGCGTCGGTGCCGTTTGCGGAGTTTTCACCAATGATATAGTCTTTTTCATCGGTCTGTTTACCGTCGGTGCCCTTAAAGTCCCAAACCCAGGTATAGTCGCCGTTTAAGCCGGTAACCTCGGCAAGGTTTGTATTGGGAGGGTATATACCGTCGGCAGACTCAATAGCTTCTTCAACCGCGGTGCAGAATGCGGCGGAGGATGAATAATCCATACCGTAATATGTAACGCCGTTTATCGTTATTTTAAGCGGGCAGTAGTAAGAGCCGTTTACCACCCAGTTTGCCAGAGACATAGTCGCATAAGTTCTGACTTTTACGGCGACCTCCGGCTTGCCGGTGACATGAATGCCGCCAAAGGTACCTGTAGTACCGGGAGCGACCAGCTTGTCGGTATTATTCGATTTAACGGACACATCCATATCGTAAGATGTAGTGTTGTCCACATACTTTGTGGCGAAAGCGCCGCCGGTCATTGTAGCGGTCACACCCCATTTAGCAACCCGGGCGTCATCCTCGCCATATGCAGTTGTGACATACCTTGCAACCGTACTTGCCAGAACGGTGGATGTCATAAGCACCAGGGCAAGCAGAACGCAAAGGGTTTGAAAAATCTTCCTGTTCAATGGGGAGGACCTCCTTGTATTATAACTCGGAGAGGTGATAAAACGATTTGTTATTCAGCGGGAGTTTCCTCGGCAGCGGGAGCCTCGTCCTTGTTACCCTCAGCGGCGAGTGCGCGGAGACGCTCAAGCTCAGCCTCAAGCTCGGAGGTCTTTGCACTTTCCTTGGTAGCAGCGCGCTGACGGCGGATGATATCATAAATAATGAATGCGAGGAGCGGGATACCGATGAAGCAAATCATACCGAGCGGCTTCTGCATAAAATAGATAACAGCGCCGAGCTTGGGGATGCGGAACATATACTTACCGATAACATTTGCTTCCTTAACCGGCTCGGTATCTAAAACAACCTCACCGTTTTCATCGCGGTTGTTGTCGCCGCCGGTGATGAACTGGCGAGCACCATCCTCGAGGGTTTCAATGCTTATAATTCTATGGGTGACAACAATCTTGCCCTCCATAAAGCTGATTACATCGCCGACCTCAAAGGTGTCGGGATGGGAATCATCGATAAACACGAGGTCGTCGATCTCGATATGGTCGGGAGCGTCACCGCTCATAGACTGAGAAAGAACGATCATCGGAGTTACGCCGAACACTGACGGCGGTTTCTGAGAATCAGAAGAGCCTCTGATAATGATGATAATATTGCACACAAGCAGGAATGCAAGGGCAAGACAAAGGATAATTCCTATAATAGCTAGGGGATTAAATTTTTTCTTGGTTGTGTTTGACATAATCATTGACTCCTGTTTTCCTTAATTTTAAAGCACAAAAGCAGCACACGGGCTATCCCCTGTGCTAAAAATGAACTCTTAAGTTGTTAATATTATATTAAATTTTGATGAATTTGTCAATAGTTTTGGGTGAATTTTGCGGTAAATATTACAAAATCACCAAAAACAGAAGATGTTGTGTCTGGGGTAACTCGCCAAGGGTATATATTGTGTTAACAAAATGTGAACAAGAAAGAAAAAAATCAAAAAAATTTTTGTTTTAAAAAATAGTTTGGTTTAGTTTGGTTTGGTACAGGGTGGTCTCGCATAGGTAGAAGTTGGTTTTGGACTGGTCTTTTCCGTTAATAGTGCATCAAAAAAATCGGTAATACGCCGGTATTACCGATTTTTTATTCTTGCTCTTAACGAAAAAACTCTATCCCAAAACTGCATAGCACCTTAAAACTATCATTTTTTGTTTCAGTACAAGTAAAAAAATCGAAGATTATCCTAACGGATATCAAGATTTTTTGTGCAGTAATGGACTAAAAATGATGTTTTAAGGCAAATTATCCCTATGTGAGACCACCTTATATAGTGTATCATTTTTTTGCATATTTGGTACCAAAAGTGGACCAAAAGCGGTATGCTATTGAAATATTTTATGAATCATAGTATAATGTAAAAAAGTTTGTGATAAGTGAAATATTACTTAATATACTGGAGGAAATATGAATTATTCACACATTGTAGAGCTGGTTAAAGAAGCTAAGAAATTTGTTGTTTCCAATAAACTTAAAAGCGAAGTTAAAATGAAAGGCAATGCGGATTTTGTAACAGCGGTTGATATTTCCATAAGTAACTTTTTAAAGAAAAAACTGTGGGAAATCAATCCGGAAATCGGCTTTTTCAGCGAGGAAGAAAGCGGTGAGCTTAGCGAAAAATGCTGGATACTTGATCCTATTGACGGCACTACCAACCTTGTGTACGGCTATAATATGAGTTCCATCTCGTTAGCTCTTTATGATTCCGGAAAGATAGTTTTCGGCGTGGTTTACAACCCGTTTAACGATGAATGCTTTACCGCAGAGGCAGGGAAGGGAGCATTTCTCAACGGACGACCGATTTGTACATCAAAAAGAGAATTGCATGAGAGTATCATCGAATTCGGTGCAGGTTCTACGAGAAAAGGCGATGCGGATGAGTCCTTCGAGCTAGGTAAAGCGATATTCAAGCAGTGTGTGGACATTCGCAGAATTTGCTCCTCCGCCCTTGCGCTGTGCTTCATTGCGGCGGGCAGAATTGACGGATACTTTGAGAGCCGCTTAAAGCCCTGGGACTATGCGGCGGGCGGCCTTATAATCAGTGAGGCGGGCGGTGAGACTTCTGCATATGACGGAGAGGCTTTGCCCTTTGACCGGCCCTCTACGATAATTGCATCAAATGGGGTAATTCATTCTAAACTTCGTGAAATCATAAACGCACACTAATTATGAGCGGGAGTAAGAAAATGAAAAAGTTGATTAAAACATTGGTCGACAAAGGAAACAGTAATAAACAAATATACGGATGGTTGAACGGCTTTGCTGTTGCGATTACGCTTTGTCTGATTGAGATATATACAGAAGGCGGCTGGAGTATTGTCAACCGGCTCGAATCATTCGGCATTTCTGTGAGTGAGAGTATGGAAAACACGCTGGATGGGTTCATTAACTGGTTCTGCTTCGGCGTAATGTTCTTTATATTGAAGGCACTGATTGTAAAGGGGTTTGAGTTGCTCTGGAACAGGTGCCATTTGGGCATTTACATAGAGGGACAATGGTTTGCTGTGCACGAGAAAGAGCTGGTAAGAATCGGCATCGCGGATATTAAGCAGGATTTTTATGACATATCCGTCAAGGCGTTCAATGTGGATACAAATGAGGAGCATAGCCAGCGGAAAACTAATTGGCGTTACATCGGTACAGCCTTTAAGCCGGATGAGAATGCAGATATAAAATTTATGGGCTGCTACTTCGCCCAGAGAAAAGATGAGGCACCAAAACAGGGCATTCATATGATCAGTGAGGTCGAATTCGACGGGAAAAAAATCATCAAAATGTCCGGCCAATTCGGTGATGTATTGAGAATGGAGAACGGACAACCGCCACAGGATGCCAATGATAAAACCGGAAAAATACATATGTATAAGATATCCGACAATCTCCGTAAGTATTTGGAATTTGAGTCTATTGATAAACTAAATGAGAAAAAACTGCGAATGATATTGGCGTCTGAAGACGAGAGCGTAATGCAAGAGACTTTTGTTAAAGATCTTAGAAAAATGTTCTACAGAAGCGAGATCCGCAGAAAATGGGGGAACATTCAAAAAGCGCATTTTAACAACGAGCGCAACGCGCGTGTAGCAGAAAGTGATGCGGAGAGAGCCATGATCACAGCGCTTATATACCTGGTATTTGCCGACGGTGAAATTGACGAAAATGAACTGAAGAATTTAGCTAATATCACCGGTATGCGGTGGGATATGGAAAAGGTTTACGAGTGTAGAGTCTGCGATGAAGAGGGCGTGATTAACGATTTAAGAGATATCATTACCCAATTCGGCAATGACCGCTATGCGGCCAACGAGTACAAGGCGGCCATAAGATACGCTGCTCAGCTGATCGCATTCAGTAACGAAAAACTCGACACCTTTGAAAAAAACTTTATCGAAAGATTAGAAACAGAACTTTAGAAAACACAAAATAAGGGGAGTGTTTAATATGACTACGGAAAAAAGAAAGAACTGTTTGGTGAGCTTTACTTAGGCATCTTTAATGAAAGCTTTCCTGAATAATGGGTGGATGACATTGATAATGCAGATTGGGATGTTATGGATGATGAATATCCCGAACCCGATAAGTTGGATATTTTGGTAGCGCATATGTGTGCCGATGCTGATTTTGGCGGAATTCGGTCGACACGAGAAGTGCTGGAAACTATCGGCGCTACCGATGAAGAAACAGACGAGTTGATATTCAACAACTGTGACATCTTTATGTACTAATGCGAGGCTTGTATTCTGAATAAAAAATCAGCGGAGTGGGTACCCACTCCGCTGGTTTTTTATTTTAATTTCACTTTGTATGTGTACACCTTGAAAAGGTCTACCGAATCAAACTCTAGTGCATACGCAGGGTCATCTGAATGCTCGCTTGCCGAACCATAGAGTTCTTTGCTGACTTTTGCCGTATAATTTGTGCCTTCATAGACAGCCGGCATTACGAAAACCATATCGTGTGAAGCACCTGGAACGACAGTGCTTTCATCAAACAGAAGATTACCGGTCAAAGTTTTTTCAAGTGACATAAACAAGGACATTATACCAAATGACTCTCTTGCATCACATCTTGAAGTGGATAATGAAATGCCCACAGCAAAATTGCCATAAGGATATTCAGCTGACATAACTTGTGCTGTGATGTCGTCAATTACCTTACCATCAGAAGAACGGAAATACACTGCTGTTACATATGAGATACTTCCGGTGCAATAGATGATATGCGAATAATAGCAGTTGTCATAGTCGGAATAATGGACATTTACATCGTATTTGTCCGGTAAAGAAAGAAATTTTAATGTACCGAAATTGGCATTTTCAAAAGTTGCAGCAGTTCTAATAAACTCTTTACAACCTTCTTGTGTATAGGGGTAAGATGTTTTGTTTGTGGAAAACTTAGGAAGATTATATTCCAAGTAAAGACCGCAAGAAGAATATATATCATTGGAATAATCGAACACAACATCGTCGGTTTTTTCATCTTCCAATTCGCTAAAGGAAACAATCATCCCGCTTTTTAAAAGCAGATTGAAATTACTGAATGGATTGGTTTTCATCATAACAAAGCGGAGTGGAATTTCACTCCGCTTTGTTACATAATCTACTCTTTTCTATCTCATATCACTTGACATCACACATTTCAGTAGAGCCGAATTTTGCATGAGTCTTACCGTTATGTGTAAATTTCATGCCGCATTTTTCCATAACTCTACCAGATGCGATATTATCAATATGGTGTTCTGCTTTAATAATTTCAACACCGTCAGCAAATAGTTTGGGTATAACAGTCGAAAGGACTTCGGTTAAAATTCTCTTATTCCAATATTTGTGTGTTAGGATGTAACCGATTATTGCAGCTTTGTTGTCATCTGACAAATCTACGACATCAATGCACCCGATAAGTTTATTTGTTCCTTAAATACAATTCCCCACCGATAAACTACATAAAAAACAGCCTGTGAATTTGGGTGGAAAGAGCCGACATATTGTTAGAGTTACAAAGAAATCCTAATTAGTTTGTTTTAAATGCCTGCAAGCAAGTAAAAAACAAATTAACTATAATAAGAAATGCGAATAAATGAGAGAAGAATTAGAGATAAAATTAGGAAAAGAAACAAAACAGAGGATAAATCTTTTTTATGGATGTGTTTTTTAACTTCCCAGATGTCAATTCTTCATAATAACAGTCAAGCTCGTCTTTCAATTCATAAGTAAGCATATCGTGGTCTATTTCCTACTTGATGACAGAAAGTATCATGATGAAGCGTTCTCTCTTAGATAGGGTACCTTCATCTAAAAAATACAACCCGTTTTGTTGAGCGTCAAAGCCATCTATTGGGGGACGGTCTTTGAAGAAACAGAAATAAAGGATTTATACTCATCGTGGAATCTGCATAATCACAAAATCGCTCTTTCGTAAAATTACCGCTTTTTTGTTTATCATATCACAGCTAAGTAAATCAACCAGTATGAATCTCATTATTTTTTTGACAAAAATGAGGAACGCAATCGCATAATAAGGTGGCGAAGTAGCCAAAATATTTATTTAGCTTTCTGTTAAGTGCTTTGATTGACAAAATATTGCTTATATGCTATGCTTTTGAGCAAGATATATAAAGGGATATGATGTGCTATGAAGCTAATATTAATAAGACACGGAGAACCGGATTATAGCAATTTAAAGATTGAAAGATTGACACAAAAAGGTGTACAAACCGTTAAGAAAACAGCAGATGAGTTAAAAAACAGGCACATTGATATCATATTGACTTCACCTGTACCAAGGGCGGTATTGACGGCGAAAATTATTAGTGAAAAATTAAATGTTCCTATGATTATTGAAGATGACCTTCATGAATGGAAGTGCGAATTTGGACCACATGACAATGACGTAGAATCGTTCAAAGCTATGTTTGCTGAGTTTATTAAACACGAAGGAAAACCATGTGAAGAATGCCATTATTATTGGGAAGATATTGATATCTTGGGGAGTCGGATTTTTAGGGTGCTTAGAAAATATAATGATGAAAAGACCTATTTAGTGATGGGACATAAAATGTTATTTGGGCAACTGATTGATTCTAGGAATATGGGATATTGCGATTATTATGAAATGGATTCCCTTCCAAAACATTGGAATGGATTTGTAAAAGCTTTTTCAAGAGAGGCGGATAGCGATGAATAACAAAAAAACAAACAAAGATATTTTCTTGATGACTGATAAACAAAGGAAGTCGTATTTTATAGAAAATATGAATAAAGTGGAGGATATGTTTGAAGATAATAAGGAAGCATCAGACGATATTTTCTTTGCTTTGAATAAGTGGAAGCAATTTTTGTTTTCTTTTGCCGATGATAAGGATAAAAAAATTTTTGTGACTCTATCCTTAAAATATATTCAAAAAAATGGTCAGTTATCTTATCAAATGATCGAAACGCTATCTTTGCTCTATAAATTTATTGATAAACAGTTGCAAAAAGAGATTTTCAAGGTTGTAATACCGGTCTGCTATGAATTGATTAAAGAAAATCGAGGAATAACAACTGTTACAATTTTTTTAAAAAACACTCATAAAGCATATTCCGAAAAGCAGTCGCAGATTTGTAAAGAATTAATGAATAAGTTAAAAGGGCATTGTGATACGGATGAACTAATGGATAGTTATACATATACTGTTAAAACATGTCAAAGACATTTTCTTCCGACAAAAGACGCAAAAATTTTGCTTTTAATGGCGGAATTTCAAACGGCAACATCATTTCTTCAACCGCCTTTATGTCTATTATCTGTTGCTACAAAGTTAAAAGAGAAAAATATTGACTTTGATATATTAGATAATCGTGTATTCAGTTATTCAACAGATCAGATATTGAATCTTACGAAACAGTACCCAATAATTGCAATTAGTTCTTCACCGTTGGATCAGGTACAAACTTATTTTTTGGATCATAGGCATACTATTTTCAGTCAGCTGGTTAATGCTATAAAAGAACGCTTTCCGGAGAAACAAATTATTGTATGCGGTGCCCACGGAAGTGTACGTCCGGATTTTGTTTTGCGGGAAACAAAGGCGGATATGATAGTTAAGGGAGAATATGAATTTCAATTGCCGGAATTGATAGAATGCATTCTGTCAGGGGAAGATGCAGAAAAACTCCCAAATCTTGTTATAAGAAAAGAAAATGATATTAGTTACACAAAAGAGGATTGTTCTTCTATGCATCCAGAAGAGTGGTGTGATAATATTATCGATTACAGTCTTGTTCAAACAGATGATTATTATGGATATCAGTATATTAATAATACGCATCTTAAGAAGATGAATTGGAGTGTTGTACAGGCGACAAGAGGGTGCCCATATGAGTGCATATTCTGCTATAATTTTTATACAAAAAAAGTACGGTATAAAAAGATCGAAAATTTGATTATAGAATTAAAACAGATGGAGAAGATTGGAGTTAAAGAATTTTTCTTTATTGATCAAACTTTTACCATTAATAGAGAATATATACAAAATCTTTGTAAAGCTATTATAGACAATAATATTCATCTTCAATGGACTTGTGAGACGCGTATTGAACTTGTCGACAGGACTACATTAGTGAGTATGAAGAAAGCAGGATGTATTGGTATATGGTTTGGCGTGGAGTCTTTTGATAAGCAAGTTTTAGAAATTAATAAAAAAGGATATTCGGATATTTCTTACGCACAAACCATAAAAATGCTGGATGAATTAGATATTGATTACAGGGCTTTTATTATGTTAGGTATGGTTGGAGACAATGAAAAAACTCTTAAAAATACAGTAGATGAGATTGTTAAAAGTAAGATTCATATCTCAAAAACCATCGTCAAGTGTAAAGAACGTTTTGGAACTGAACTATATGAGAAATATGTTCCAGAAGAAGAAAAGAAAAATTTCTATTGTTTTGAACAATTAGGGCTAAGAAGCGGAGGAATGGCGACCGATATTTCAGAGGCTCAATACAATCAGGAAATTTCTCGATTAATGCTATTAAATAAGAATTAAAATGAAAGGCTACAAATTATGTTCAACCTACCCGGAGAAAAAACAATGTGCAATCAGGATGTTCTTAAAGTTGAAATACACGTTACAGAGCATTGTAATTTAAAATGTATATGTTGCGAACATTTTTCATCAATAGCAAAAGAAGACAATATTAACATAGAAGATTTTGAAGGTAATCTTAAAAAATTGTTTCAGGTCGTAGGCGAAGGTACTGCTGTTCACTTGTATATATTAGGAGGCGAACCTACATTGCATCCTGAACTCAGAAAACTGCTTGAAAAGAGTAGGGAAATTTTTTCAAATAGACAACAACATACAATTCGTCTAGTAACAAACGGACTTTTATTACCTGACTATAGTATAGAATTCTGGAAAACGCTGAAGAATAACGATATTATAGTCTCTGTAAGCAAATACCCAACAAAATTCGACTATGAAAGATTAGAACATATCATGACACATCAAAAGGTGAAGTTCGAAATCTTTCATTCCGAAATAACCAAATATATGCGGTTATTACCGATGGATTTAAACGGTACCCAAGAACCGAGCGAAAGCTTTGCTACTTGTCCGATTGCCCGCAGATGCTGTTTCTTGAAAGACTATAAAATATATTCTTGCCCGAGAATACCAAATGTTTGTCATTTTAATAATGCTTTTCAATGTCAATTGGATATAACAGAAAATGACTATTTGGATATAAATACTATTGATAATGTTAAGGATATATGGGAGTTTTTGGATAAACCAAATAATTTTTGCAAATATTGCGATGTAAAAAACACAAAAACGGATGTTTTGTGGCAGATAACAACATTGAAAAAAGAAGAATGGGTGCTATGAAAAACAATATTTTTCCATATAAAAAACTTGGTTTTGGGTTTATGAGACTTCCAACAGTAAACGGAGTTGTCGATACTCGAGAAACCGCACAAATGATACATACATTTATTGATAACGGTTATTCTTATATTGATACGGCACCAGGATATATGAATGGCAAGTCAGAGGAAATACTTGGTCAATTGACAAATGGGGTTTACCCTAGAGATTTTTTTGCCGTTGCAACAAAACTTCCGGCTTGGGATTCAAGAATCCGTTCAAAACAAGAAGCGCAAAATGTATTTTGGAATTCTTTGAAAAATATGAAAGTGGATTATGTGGATTACTACCTTTTTCATAATATGGGAGAGGAAAGAAATGAGTATTTTGATAAATATGATCTATGGGAATTTGTGGCAAAAAATAAACAGGAAGGGAATATTCGTTACTTTGGTATTTCATTCCACGACAAAGCAGACAAATTGTATGAAATACTGGAATCTCATAAAGAAATCGAATTTGTTCAACTTCAGATAAATTATGCCGATTGGAATAATCCTTTTATTCAGGCAAAAGAATGTTATGAGGTTGCTAAGCATTTTGGGAAACCAATTGTAGTTATGGAGCCCATAAAAGGTGGCATTTTAGCGGAACCTCCAGAAGAAATTTTAAAACTTATTTTGAATAAGACAGATACAGATGCAGTTGGATATGCTCTTGATTTTGTACGTTCACTACCAGAGTGTAAAATGATACTTAGCGGAATGAGTAATGAAGAACAAATGCGCGATAATGTTCGTAGGATGGAAAATCCATGCAACTTTGGAAATAAGAAAATAAAAATTTTAGAAAACATTCAGCAAAAGCTTGCTGGAATAGATCGTTATGATTGTACATCCTGCAGATATTGTATAAAAGAATGTCCTCAGAACATTGTGATAAATGAGATTATACATGCATTGAATATTGAACTAATGTATAATAATACAAGAATGGCAAACGGTAAATATGCATTTCAAACAAGAAATAGTAGGAAAGCGTCTTTGTGTGTCGGTTGCGGACAATGTGAACGGGTTTGTCCTCAACATTTACAAATTCGCAAGTTGATGAAACTTGCAGCCAATAAATTTGAAAGCAAATAGAAGGAGATAATATGCCTGCGCAAAGAATGATGGGAAACGATCATATTAAAGACGGAAGAAGAGTCTATAAAAAAACTTTGAAATTGGAAGTGCATGTAACAGATCATTGTAATCTCAACTGCAAAGGATGCGATCATTTTTCCCCGATTTCAAAAATTGGATTTTTGAATATTAAGCAGTTCGAAAAAGACATAGAACAGATAAATAAAATTGCGGGTGATTATCTGGAACACTTATTTTTGCTTGGTGGGGAACCGCTTCTTAATCCGGATATTACGAGCATAATAGAAATAAGCAGAAAACAATTGGCATGTCCTATTTATATTGTGACAAATGGAATTTTATTGACTAAAATGCCTGTGAACTTTTGGGTAACATGTAAAGCGAATAATATCATAATATCTATTACTGATTATCCTATAAATTTGGATTATAATGCCATAATGAAATTAAGCGAAATATACGGTGTTACAGTAAAGATATTTAAAGATGTGTCGGGAGAAAAACAACTGTATCATCTTCCCTTGGATCTTGACGGAAAGCAGGATTCAAAAGAAAACTATCTGCATTGTTGGAGACCTAAATATCCAATTTTGAAAGAGGGACGCATATATCCTTGTGTAATTCCTGCTAATATCTACCAATTTAACTGTTTTTTTGAAAAAAAACTCTCCATAACAGAAAATGATTCAGTGGATATTTATGCAGTTGCTGATATAGATGAGTTGTTATATGAATTGTCAAAACCTATTGAGTTTTGTAAATATTGCAATATTTATGGTGAAACTTTTGGACATAAATTTGAAATCTCTCAAAAAAAGATACAGGAATGGTTGTGATCTTGTGGAGAAAGAAATAGGTGTTGTTGTGGTTACATACAACCGCTTGGAAAAGCTTAAATTAAATCTTGCTTGCCTAAAAAATCTCAAAGTAAAAGACGGTTATTCATATAGGTTTGTAATTGTAAATAACGCATCAACCGACGGCACAAAACAATTTCTTGAAGCATTTTCTGAAGATGACCGATTTGAAATATTAAATCTTGAAACTAACACGGGCGGTTCCGGCGGGTTTTATCAAGGGATTAAATGGTGCTGTGATCATGACAGTTTTGCTATTTGGGGCATGGATGATGACGCTTATCCTGAAGAGGCCTCCCTCTATAATCTTTTAGATTGTGCAGAGAATATCGGTTTTGATAATTGTTTGCAATCTAACAGTTACGCTCTACCGTGTGATACAGCTTACAAAGAGATCAATTCGCTGATATTTGTAGGTTTTTTCTTGACCTGTGAAATGATCCAAAAGATTGGCAATGTTCGCGGCGATTTTTTTATTATGCACGATGATACCGAATATGCAAAACGATTGCAACGTTTCGGCTTAAAAACTTTTTTTGTTAAAGAATCGCGCATTTCTCACACATCGCAGTGCGCGAATTATTATGAAAACAAATCACCATTTACAAGATTGCGTTTAATGAAGCTTCCGGATTGGAAAATGTACTATTTGGTTAGGAATCATTTTCTTACTTGCAAAGCCTATAATAACGAAAAATTATTTTATTCGATATTTGTAAAATTTGTGTTATGGTATTTGAAGACATTGTATTTCTGCCCTAAACAGACAAAAATTCTTAGACTTGCTTTAAAGGATGGATTAAAAGGTATTTCAGGTAGAAATGATGATGTAACTATAATAAGTTAACAGGAGAATAGTCATGGAGAATTTAATGATACGGGTTACTTATAAGTGTAACAAAAACTGCTATTACTGTTTTAATAATGTTTTTGGCGATCATTTAGAAACAAAAGAAAATTTAGATATTAATGCTGTTAAGAATTTTGTTGTAGAACATAAAGTCAAAACCGTATACATAAGCGGCGGTGAGCCCACATTATATCCGCAGCTTACCGAACTGATAGATGCGCTGAGCTTGCGCACGAGAGTCGTTCTTTTTACAAACGGATTATTTTTGAAAAAATATTCAGTAGAAGAAATCAGTGATATGAGTCTTGAAGCTATAGATGTGTCTTGCGATGTTGATGAAATATTATCCGAAAATTGTTCATTTCAAGAAAAAATTGATAAAATAAATAGTATTCATAAACAAAACAAGAATATAAAAATAAACGCAGAGATTATGATTGATGATTCTTATTTTGAACTTTGCACATCTAAAGGACTTGAAAAAGTTAAGGAAAACTGCAATCTTATTATATGGCAACCATTGGCGCTCCCTGCCAAGCATCCTAAATATGCAATTACTCTTGAAGGTATGGAGACCCAAAAGCAAAAAGAAATACTTTCTCATTTAAAGAAATCCGATCCAAATTCGAAACATATTTGCATTATCGAGGATTTTTTAGAGAATCGATGTGAAACGACATGTAGTATGGGAATAAATTATATTACAATAAATCCGGATATGACCATTAGTCTTTGTCCCCATAAAAATGACCGAGCAATTTCTTTTGAAGAGTTTGATGCTACTAAACTTGAGGAACAAAAAGACTGCTTATGTATGAGGTGCCTTTGCCTTTATAGCTTTTTGAAGAGGAAATAATAATTTTATTTCTATAATAAACTAGCATAGTCATAAATTAAGGACAAAGGAAACCGTTTAATAATATCTTGTTCCAAAATGAAACATTAAAGAGTAATAAGGAAGAAAAATATATGAAAAAATATGATTGCTTGGTCGTAGGGGCAGGGTTGTTTGGCGCGGTATTTGCTAGAGAGGCTGCCAACGCGGGAAAGTCTGTTCTTGTTATAGATAAGCGCGATCACATCGCAGGAAACGTCTACACCGAGGAAATTGAAAAGATCAATACTCATATTTACGGCGCCCATATTTTTCACACAAACGATAGAAAGGTTTGGGAATATGTAAATCGGTTTGCAGAATTTAATCATTTTATTAATTCTCCTATTGCGAACTATAAGGGAGAGATATATTCGCTTCCTTTTAATATGTATACATTCAACAAAATGTGGGGTGCAATAACTCCGGAAGAAGCATCTTCTCTAATTGAGGAGCAAAAGGAAAAATCTCAAATTATTGAACCTAAAAATTTAGAAGAACAAGCAATTTCATTAATCGGAATAGATATTTATAATAAGTTAATCAAAGGATACACAGAAAAACAATGGGGGCGTATTTGCAAAGAACTTCCCGCTTCTATAATTAAGCGAGTACCTGTCCGTTTTAATTATGACAATAACTATTTTAATGCTGTATATCAAGGAGTGCCCATAGGTGGATATACAAAGATGGTAAAAAATATTTTGGCAGACATAGAAGTGAATCTTAACCAAGACTATTTAAAGAACAAAGAAAAATGGGATAATATAGCTGATGTAATAGTTTATACAGGTGCAATTGATGAATATTTCGACTATTGTTTTGGACCGTTGGAGTACCGTTCTTTACGTTTTGAAACAGAAGTTTTGAATGTACCCAATTTTCAAGGTAATGCAATTGTAAATTATACAGACAAGGAAACCCCTTATACACGGATAATTGAACATAAATGGTTTGAATTTGGTAGAGATTCCGATGATAATGAGATTCCTAAAACTGTGATTACTCATGAATATAGTTTTGAGTGGAAAGTCGGAGATTATCCTTGTTACCCTATTAATGATCATAAAAATAACCAATTATATGCTCGTTATAAAAAGTTGGCTAAAAAAGAAAAAAATGTGATTTTTGGGGGTAGGCTTGGTGAATACAAATATTATGACATGGATGGTGTTATTTTATCCGCTTTAACTTGTAGTAGAAAATATCTTCAATACAATATCGATTATCTCATTGAGCAGTAATGATTTGCCGATAACCAATTTTTATATATGAAAGCTACAGGTATCGTACGCCGTATAGAGGCTTGTGTTATAATAAGACAAAAGCCGACAAACCGCATAACTACGGGTTTTTTCGATGATTTTTGTCCTAAAATTTCTTCTAAAAACCTTGAATTTTGTCGACTTAATTAGACAGAAAGCGAGGTGAATTGACAGATTATACATACACCGCACAATCTGAAATATTTATATGTAATAGACGGGATGCTCTGCATCTCGTTTATTATTATGTACGGTTTGTTTGAACTTTATACATATAATTTTTCACCTCATCATATTGACTTTTCTCGTCAAATACGATATAATTGACGAGAAAAAGGAGGTTACGAGATGCGTCGTTTTGACTATACGGAGCTTATCAATAAGAAATGGGATAATGAAGTTATTAATTACCTATCTCTTATTCACGAATATAAAGGTAAGCAAACTTCATATATTCAGCAGAAGCCATTAGAGCTTAATAAATTAGTGGAAATAGCAAAAGTTCAAAGTACAGAAGCTTCTAACTCTATAGAGGGTATTAGAACTACTGAAACTCGTTTGCGTCAGTTAATGAATGAAAAAACTGCACCTCGCAACCGTGATGAAAAAGAAATTGCCGGATATCGAGATGCACTTAATGTAGTTCATGAGAATTTTGAATATATTCCGCTTACACCAAATTATATTTTGCAGCTTCATAAAATTCTTTTGAGTCATACAGATTCAGGTTTTGGCGGCTCTTTTAAGAATGTGCAAAACTATATTAGTGCAACAGATGAAACAGGTAAACGCTTTAACTTATTCACACCATTAGCTCCCTATGAAACACCTGATGCTATCAGAGAAATTTGCGATGAATTTAACCGTACTATAGGTGAGGGAAAAATAGATCCATTATTGATAGTGCCCGTCTTTATCCATGATTTTCTGTGTATTCATCCATTCCTTGACGGAAATGGAAGAATGTCAAGATTGCTGACTACTTTATTGTTATATAGAAGTGGATATGAAATTGGTAAATATATTTCGTTGGAAGCGAAAATTGCAAACAATAAGGAAGCATATTATGCCGCATTGGAAGATTCGCAGGAAGGATGGCACGAAGGCAAGGACGATGCAACTGCATTTATAAAATATTTACTTAGCACTATAATTGCCGCATACCGTGACCTTGATGACAGAATCAGCATCGTGAGTTCAACATCTCTTGATACTGTAAAAAATGCTATTGATAACAAAATAGGAAAGTTTACAAAAAAAGAAATATTAGAACTTTGCCCTTCTCTTAGTGCTTCTACTGTTGAAAGACATCTAAAAAAGCTGACAGCGGATAACTATATAGAAAAACACGGTGTTGGGAAAAATACGTTTTATGTGAAGCGAGTTTAATATTTGATAAATCCTATTATATAATGCTTGACCGCAATGTAGAAAAATTATAGATTTTATAAAATATACTAAATACAAAGGAGAATAATCTTATACTATGGACAATCCAAGAAAAAAACCGGTTGTATTCATCAGTTCTACTTGCTATGATTTATCTCAGGTGCGAGAAGACCTTAAAGATTTTTTTGAAGAAGATTATGGATTTGAACCTATGCTTTCGGAGTTCAATTCTTTTCCAACAGAGCCCTGTGTTGGTACTTTTGAGAATTGCTTAAGTAACGTTGATAATTATGCAGACATTTTCGTACTAATTGTAGGAACGCGATATGGCTATGTGACCGATGCGGGAAAATCAATTACTAACTTGGAATATCTTCATGCAAAAGCAAAAGGAATACCAATGTTTGTGTTTGTAAGTAAACAGATATATAATAATTTGCCTATTTGGAGAAAAAACAAAGAAGGTGATTTTTCATCAATCGTAGACAATTCTAAAATTTTCGAGTTCGTTTCAGAAATATATGATGAATCACGTCAATGGATTTATACTTACGACAATGTACGCGACATAAAAATAGCTATAAAAAATCAACTTTGTCTGATATTTTCTGATGGAATAAAATTTCAAAAATGTTTACGTACCCCACAATTTTCAGTGTTAAATTATGATATCCCCGAGGGTGCTATAAGAGCAATTGTGGAGCAACCGGCTTTTTGGGAATACAAATTTTTTGCACATGTTTTAAAAGGCGAATATGACAACTTAATAAAACATAAATGGGATTTACAATATGGGATTTTTGAAGGTCATACTATTTCTCTAGATACAAAACAATTAATAGATGATGTTTCTGAAAAAATTAACGAAATCACTAAATTGATTGACATGCTGAAAATAATTATTGATAAAGCTTTTCAAGATGCAATCGGTGATCTAGGAGTACCGAGTGATTTAGAAATGATGATTTATGTATCAAAACGATTTACTTCGATTTGTATGCGTTTAATTGAATGGTCAGTATATTTTAAATCTATAGATGCGGATCCAGTATTTTCCAAATTGCTTCAGCTTCTGTATGAATTTCCAAAAGAAATACTCAGTCAAATTGACGACTTTGTTGATAGATTCCATAAAGAAATCTGTATGTTGCCTGACGTACCAGACGATGAAGAGCATCATATTAATCTTACATGTAAAATAGATGGTTCTAATTCTGCTGAAATCACAGATGAATTGTCTAGACTTGCTCGAATGCTAGTATAGCTTTATTTCTAATAAATAAAAACATAGTAATTATACATACTAAACACTAAGAAACGGAACAGAATTTCTGCTCCGTTTTTTCTTTGCATCAAAATAGAGGAGTGAAAAAATGAAGAAACACGAAGTTGAATATAAAGGCGAAAAATATGAACTTTCAGAGGAACAGTATGGAGAACTTAAGTCAGCGATAGAACTTATTAAAAAAGCTGATAAGACAAAATTCTCTGACATTAATTCGAATGATTTGGTAGACATTAAAAATGTTAATATGGATCAGGATTTATCGAAACTTGAAAGTATTGTAAAATATGTTAATGAGGTTAAAAATCCATATTATTTTAAAGTTGGAAAAGTTAAGGTAAGAGTATCTTATGCAGATACAGACACAACACTGGATGATGCGTTTGCTAGCTTATTAAGAATCAAATTTATGAAATAATAATTGGTTAATCTTATATATTTATATTTTATTGACACATAATCCCTTAAAAAATAGAAATAATAGTAATAAGAAATTCACATGAACAGGGATTTGGGACGTGTTGCGATTTTTTTATCCAAAAGAGTCGTAATATCGGTTTATTTGATTTATATTCTGATTTTATGCAGGAAAAAGTCGGTGCGATTTTTATGCTAAAATTAAGCATAAAGCAGGATAATTTTCAAAATATGTTATCCCCTGAAAAGCCTTATATATCAGGCTTTTTCGGTGTTTTTCAAATACAAAAAATAAAGGAGCTAATTATATGAAAGCTACAGGTATCGTACGCCGTATAGATGACCTTGGTCGTGTTGTTATTCCGAAGGAAATTCGCCGCACAATGCGTATTCGCGAGGGCGATTCCCTTGAGATTTACACAGACAAGGATGGAGAGGTAATTTTTAAAAAGTATTCACCGATGGGTGAGCTGGCGGATTTTGCGGTGGCACTTTGTGACACTATGGGAAAGACCACCGGACACACGGTGGCAATTTGTGACCGTGACACCATTATTGCAACAAACGGAAGTGCTCGCAGGGAACTCCTGGAGAAGCGCATCAGCGACGATCTGGAGGACATTCTTGAAGCGCGCAGCATTTACCGAAAAGGGGAAAAGGACGCCAAGATTTTAGCCGCGGAGGACAACGACAACTACTTTGTGTCCATTGCATCCCCGATTTTAGCCGAGGGCGATGTGTCCGGTTGTGTAATGTTCCTTGCAAACAGCGAGGATGCCCAGATGGGAGATGCAGAGTGTAAAATTCTGCAGACCGTGTCGGGATTTTTAGGCAAACAGATGGAAAATTAGAAAAAACGGTAATACCCCAATTGGGGTATTACCGTTTTTTCGGTGTTTAATCTAAAGTATGAATAGATGCTTGAAATACACAAACTACAATGCTATTATAATGTTGTTAGGAGGAGTGTATATATGAAGCGACAAGCGTGTATTTTTATTTCAATTGTTCTGTGCCTTGTCTTAAATACGACAGCTTATGCAAAAACATATAACTTAAGCGACACAGATATGAGTATTTCTATGAATGACACAGAGTGGTATGTTTTCACGCGAGACAACATAGAAAACAACCCGGAATTGGAAGAATGTGGCATATCATATGAGTCAATGTACGATATTCTGTATAGCAATAGTGCATATATGGACGCCGTCTTATTGTACGAAGACGGAGGGTATACTGAGCTTTTCATTAGAAAGGCAACGACAGATACAGATATAATAAACTTGACCGATTACAATAACGAAGATGTTATGGAGTTGGCAAAGATTCTGGCTTCGGATCACGATGATGTGGATGATTACTCTGTTTACGAAAATAATTATAAATTTGCAAGATTAGAATACATAGACTCAGGTTATTACATATGTGAATTTTATACTGTTATAAACAAAGAAATCTACACACTTACTTTTCAATCTCCGTCACAGTTTGCTGACCGAGAATATGATGAAATCAAAAAAATTGTGGACAGTATAAAATTTGATGTTGATGCTACAATTGAGGAAGTGGAAAAACCTTCTGCTTTCAGCAGAATTATACAAAAAGCTGTTTTTGGAGCGATCGGAGGTATTCTGTTTGGCGGCTGCGTTTTTCTTATTACAATGATATTAAACAAAATTAAGAAAAGATGCGGTAAAGATAATGAAAACTGTCATAAGCACGACAGCGGAACAGATTATTAACATTCCTTTGGTGCGACTTAATTTAGGTAAGCAGATTTGATTTTCGTACTATAATAAAAGCGGTGATATTATGAGAATATGTATTGATGCCGACGCCTGCCCGGTAGTAAATCAAGCGATAAAAATCGCAAATGAATTTAATATCCCCTGCATTTTGTTCTGCGACACAGCGCACATAATGAACAGGGCGGGGGCTGAGACCATCACCGTATCCAAGGGCGCGGACAGCGTGGATTTCGCGCTGGTTAATTATATAAATAGGAAAGATATTGTCATTACCCAGGATTACGGTCTTGCGACGATGGCGCTCTCTCGCGGGGCACGAGTTCTGCACCAGGACGGTATGGAATATACAAATGACAACATTGAGGCGCTTCTGCTCTCCCGACATGAATCGGCGAAATTTCGCCGTGCGGGCGGCAGGACCCGCGGCAATAAGCCTCGAACAAAGGAGCAGGACGCGCACTTTTGCGAAGCTCTCCGAAAAATGATAATGCCCTGACAGCTGTCAGGGCATTTTTATAACTACTTACTTAAGTTGTTCTCGTAAGCCATAATCATCTTCTTAACCATCTGACCGCCGATGCTGCCTGCCTGACGGGAAGTGAGGTCGCCGTTGTAACCCTGCTTGAGGTTAACGCCAACTTCATTTGCCGCCTCCATCTTAAAGCGGTTTAATGCTTCTTTAGCTGAAGGAACGATTGCCATTTTAACTTTCACCTCCTTTTTTATTTTGTATTTATAGTTTATCTCGTCAGCTCAAAATTATAAGATGAAAAATTTTCAAACTTTTTTAAAATAATGCTTGACAAGTTAAGGTTTAATCAATATAATATATATTGCTGTTAAGGCAAAAGTAAATATGCGAGTGTGCTGGAATCGGCAGACAGGCACGTTTGAGGGGCGTGTGTCTTATGGCGTACGAGTTCAAGTCTCGTCACTCGCACCAACTAAAAAAGCACATTGTGTAAAAGCAATGTGCTTTTCTCATTACGGGGGATAATATATGAAAAAGAAAATTGATGCCAAAGAATTTATAAAGCAAAATGCGCTGATTTTATTCGGTGTTATCCTTACCGCCTTTGCGGTAAGTTGTTTCTACACACCAAATAAAATCGTAAACGGCGGTGTTTCCGGTCTTTCCACTATTTTGTTCCATAAATTCGGTATTGCGCCGGGTCTTTCCTTTGCGGTAATTAACATCGTCCTGCTTCTTATCGCGCTTAAGTTTATCGGCAAGGAATTTGTTTTCAAAACCATTTACGGTGCGGCGGCACTGTCCCTTTTCATTCAGGTATTTACATATGTTCCTCCGGTAACAAACGAGCCGATACTCGCGGTTCTTTTCGGTGCCATTCTTTACGGTCTGGGCATTGCAATTGTATTGTCTCAGGGCGCGTCCACCGGCGGTACCGATATTTTAGGCAGACTTCTGCAGTGCATTTTCCCGCATATGAAAATCGGCACAACGCTTCTTATTATCGACCTTATGATCGTTGCCGCATCCCTTATCGTTTTCGGTCAGGTAAATCTCGTTTTATGGGGTATTATCTCCCTTGCGGTTGCCACATTTGCAATTGACTGGTTCATAAAGCGCCTTAATGTTTCTAAAATCGCTTTTGTTATGACGAATAACGGTGCAGAGATCGCAAAATATTTGGTCTCCACCTCTCCCCGCGGTGTCACCATTATCGATGCTGTCGGCGCATATACCATGGAAGAGCGGCAGGTACTGCTCTGTGCGCTTAAGGAGAGCGAAATGCCCGCATTTGAGAAGAAGATTTTGGAATTTGACGAGCACGCCTTTATAGTATTCTCCGAGTCGCAGGAGATTTTAGGCAACGGCTTCAGATTATACAAGTAAGGAGCAAAAAATGAAGGCAGTTATTTGGGATATGGACGGGGTTTTAATCGACAGCGAAACCCTTTATAATAAAGCAAACCCCGCGCTCTTTGAAAAGTTGGGCATTCCATTCTGGCGCGAGGATGAAGAGGGCCTTGCCGGTGTTAATGCACACTCGGGTGCTCTCGGCATAATGAAGCGCCATCCGGATGTTAAATTCTCACTTGAAGAGGTTGAGGAGATGTACAGAGCGTCCCTTCTCGGCGCGCTCACCGGCGCTGAGGACTTACAGCTTATTCCCGGTGTGGCTGACTGGATAGCCAGACTTCACGCTATGGGTTATAAAATGGCGGTTGCCTCAAGTTCTACCGCACCCATGGTAAATTATGTGGCCGAGCGTTTCGGCTTTCACGATATTATGGGCGCTGTAATACACGGTGAAATGGTAAAGGTCGCAAAGCCCGAGCCGGATATTTTCCTTATGGCGGCTGAACTTATCGGGGTAAGGCCCGAGGACTGCACGGTAATTGAGGATTCCACTTTCGGTATCCGTGCCGCAAAGGCGGCGGGTATGCGTTGTCTTGCATTTACCGGCGCAAATGTACATAATTTAGACAATTCCGAGGCGGATGACCGCTTCCCCGAATATAACGATGAAGCATTTAACAAGTATTTTAAATAGGGGGATGTAAAATATGCTTATTATTCTTTCCGGCTCATCCGGTGTAGGTAAGAACACCATTATTAATAAACTTCTTGAGGAAAATGAAAATTTAGAACTTATGACCACGGTTACGACTCGTGAAATGCGCCCGGGCGAAAGTCAGGGTAACCCCTATTTCTTTGTAACCCGTGACGAGTTTGAGAAAAAAATTGCCGACGGCGAGATGCTGGAATATGCCGTCGTACACGGAAATTACTACGGCTCAAGCCGCAAGATACTTGAAGAAAAGGAAAAAAGCGGCAAGGTATTAATTAAGGACATCGATGTTGAGGGTACCATCAATTTAATGAAAATCCTCGGCGATGATGTAATCAGCATTTATTTAAAGCCGGTATCCGTAAAGCAGCTTAGAGAGCGCCTTATCGGTCGCGGTGAGACCGAAATTGATAAGCGCCTTGCCCGTTATGAATATGAGGAGTCTTTATCCGATAAATACCACCACACCATCATAAATGACAAGATGGAGGAGACCATTGACACCATACATAAAATTATGGAAGAAAAGGGACTGAGATAAATGGATATTTGGGAGATGCTATGTGAGAATTTTGACAATTCTCTGCCCAGAATGAACGCCATTACAATCAAAGAGAGCGATTATGACTTAGGTCATTACTGGCCCACCGATGACGGGAAAATCGGCTATAATTTTTTAGACTCGAATAAATCCCTCTATAATCAGGGAAGATATCAGTTTGAGTTTCATTTCGCGGTTTATGAATATCCCGATTTGTGCCGCCAGCCGGGCAAGACACGCTTTTTATATGAGGCGATGCAGTACCGCCCGGGTCAGATTTCACATAATTTTCACCTTGCAAATTCCGCCCTTGCGGGAGTAGAGCGCCTATCGGCTACCGATAAGGCGCTTAATTGGCATTTTGACCTGAAAAACACCTCTTGCGGAGTAAAAGATGCCAAGGGAACATATACTTACAGCAAAAAAATCTACTCTGTTTTTAAATCACACGACTATTTTACCGCAAAACAGAAGGGAAATGTGGTTGAAATAACCCTTCCAAACCATAAATACTACATTGCAAGCAAAACTCCGATTAAAACCTACCTTTTTGACAACGAATTTGATGCCTATGATGCGATAAAAGAGGATTTTACATCGGATTTAACCCGCGGTCGCTATCTTTTAATTGAAAATGCGGTGAAAATGGGAAATAACGACACCGCCGCCTTAAGCTTTGGCTTAAGCCATCACGGTGAGGAATATGCCATTAATGCAAGCGAGATTACCACGGCAGATGACTTCCTTCGCGACAAGTGGAATAATTGGTTTAAAACCATCCCCGCAATTGACATTGAAAATGCAAGCGAGGACGAGGTTAAGCTCTATTATAAGTGCTGGTGGGCGCTGCGCTTGAATTACTGTAACGATGCCCGCTGGGGTTTTTGCGTGATGGAAAGCCTGCCGGTATACAAGGGTCTTTGGCAGTGGGCGATCCCCGCAATCGAATGGTATTCGTCCCAGGATAAGGAGCACCCGTGCACTTGGATAAAGAGTGCCATGGACATTCTGCTTTCCGCCCAAAGAGAGGACGGATATATCACCCACGCGGCGTATCTTGACGAGGAGACCCCGGGCGAGCGCTGGTATGAGAGCGGCACGGTGCAAAATCCTCAGCTTCCCGGAACGGCACTTCGCTACTACAACACCTGTGGCGACCTGGAGTCTCTCAAAAAATGGTATCCCGCATTTAAAAAGTATTACGACTATCTGTGTCGTGAGTTCGACGAGGCTCACAAGAATTATCACCTTTGGGCGCTCCATTCCTCTTATGATACGGGTCTTGATACATTTCCTGCGTACGAGCAGGTGACCTACGGTCTTGACGATAAAGCGCCGACCGAATATTGCTACGGCGCGATTCTCTCTGCGGAGCGGTATAATTACGAGCGTTGTATGGCAGAGATTTCCCGCATTACGGGTCTTGATGACGCGGATATATGGGAGCGGGAGGCGCGCATTACAAAGGACGCGATAAACGATCTTCTCTGGGATCGCGACAAATGCTGGTACGGAGTTCTTCAGGAGGACGGAACAAAGGACACCCGTGTGGGTGTTGACGGTCTGTTCCCAATTATTTACGGTATTGCAGACGATGAAAAGTTAGCAGCCCTTGAGCCGCAGTTTAAAAGGCTTATAGGTGAGTTTGGAATCCGCACATGCGCCGAGGGCGAGGAAGGATATTTCTCGGATATTTACTGGCGTGGCCCCTGCTGGCCCAAGGCGGCATCCCTCGGTGTTTACATCGCGAAAAAGTATTTCCCGCATCTTGCGGATGCGGCAATGAGCGCAACCCTTAAGGGCTTTTTGAAGTACCCCAATATCTGGGAGTGCATTGATGTAACTACGGGCAAGCTTGCCCGTAGCAATAACGGCTTCTACTCAACACCCTGTATGTCATCCAATGTAGGTGCAGGTGAGCTGATGGGCGCTTTGTGGCTATCCCACGGTATGGATATGTTCGGTATTGGGGACACGCTGCCCCTTATTCCAATGAAGGACTATCACCACAAGGGCCTCTGGATAACAATTGAGGGCGATAAAATCACCGCCAAAGCGGGCGAGGCGAAGGAAGCTAATGTTAAATTTATAATTGATAACGAGATAATAAAAATAACCGTTAAGGCATAGCCTTAACGGTTATTTTTATTTAATTTGCATTTGATGCGGCGATTTTTACCTTGCTCCACAGATTACTCATAATCTTGCGGGTGTCTTCGTTATAGACAAAGGCCTCGTCATTTTCGTTATCCGTTCGGGGAACATAAGCGTCAATTCCCTCGTAGTCGCCGCCCGGGCCAAAGAGGTCGTTCATAACATCTTTATTGGGGGAGGTGTAGCCAACATAGCTTGAGTTATCATACGCCGCCTCATAATTCGTGATAAAATTCATAAATTCATAGGCAAGCTCGGGATTTTTTGCATTATTCGGGATAACCATACCGTCAACCCACTGATTAGTGCCCTCGTTTGGCATATAGAAGCCCATATCCTCGTTTTCGCACATTACATATGTAGCATCACCCGAGTAGATGAGGCCCAATGCTTTTCTGCCCTGAGCCATATTGTCGATAATCTCATCGGTAACAATCTCCGGCTCCATGGTCTGTACACAGTCGACAAGCCAATTGTAAGCGGCATTTAATTCATTCTCATTCTCGGAGTTCATGGAGTAGCCGAGGGACTTAAGCGCCATCATAAAGCTGTCGCGCTCGGAGTCGTAAAGGTAAATGTTGCCCTTGTACTTTTCATTTAAGAAAATTGCAAAGCCGTCATTTTCCAAATCTGCCTCGTCTACCTGTGTGGTGTCATAGACGATGCCAACGGTGCCCCAGAAGTAGGGAACGGAGTATTCATTTTGCGGATCATAGGGCATACCCTTGATAGAGTCAACGATTTTCGGCATACAGGTAAGCTTTTCGCGGTCGAGTTTGCGAATGAGATCCTCCTGTATAAGACGCTCTATCATATAGTCACTGGGGATTAGAATATCGTAATTACCGCCATTTGCCACCTTGATATACATCTGCTCGTTGGACTCAAAATTCTCGACCACAACGGTAGCGCCGGTCTGAGCCTCAAAGTCGGAAACAATGTCCTCGCCCATGTATTCACCGGGCAGGTAGATATAAAGGGTCTGGCCTGCATAGGGAAGGGATGAGCTGCTTCCGCCAAAGCTTGTTGCGCCGATACCGATAGCCAGCACCAGAACAATTGCAATGGTGGGAAGGAGCCAACGGCGACCGCCGATTTCTGCCTTTTTCTGCCTCTTTGCCATAATTGCGGAGGTCACATTGATAACGATAAGCGCAAGGAAGATGATTACAACAACAAGGGTTGAGATAGCGTTTATACTGGGGTTAATACGCTTGCTCATTGTATAGACCATAATGCTTAAATTTTTGACACCGCTGCCGGTTACAAAGTAGGAGATGATAAAATCATCGACCGACATGGTAAAGGCTATAAGCGCACCGCTTACAATACCCGGTGTAATCTGGGGCACAATTACCTTTGTGAGTGCCTGCCAAGGTGTTGCACCGAGATCCATTGCGGCATCCGCTAAATTCGGGTCAAGCTGACGGATTTTCGGGGCAACCGAGAGCATTACAAAGGGGATACAGAATGCAATATGTGCAAGCAACATTGTCATATAGCCCTTTTCTATCTGAAAGGTGATAAAAAGGAGCATAAATCCGATTGCGGTGACAATGTCCGGGTTCATTATGGGAAGGTTGTTTACCTGTTCCACAAGATTGCGAACGATTTTGCGGGATTTGCTTAAGCCAATGGCTGAAATAGTACCCACGATCGTGGAAACAATAGTGGAGATAATAGCGATGCTGAAGGTTGTATAAAGGGACTGCATCATATCCCTGGATTCCCACATATGCTCATACCAGCGGAGTGAAAAGCCGGTGAAGGTGGTTAGTGACTTGCTTTCGTTGAAGGAGAAAACAATCATATAAATTATGGGGAGATAGAAGAAGATTATCGCAAGAACGGTTAAAATTTTGCCTATTGGTCGTTTGTTCTTCATCGTGATCTCTCCTTTCCGCCCTTGTTGCGGGTTTCTATCTTGTTAACAGCCATCATCATAAGCATCATAATAATAGCCATTATCATAGAAATCGCGCTGCCGAAATTCCACTCGCCAACCGTAATGAACTGATTTTCAATAAGGTTACCGATAAGGAAATACTGGCCGCCGCCAAGGAGCTTGGGAATAAAGAAGGAGCTTACAGCGGGAAGAAAAACAAGGTTAATTCCGTTAATAACACCCGGAAGCGATAGGGGGAGAGTTACCTTCATAAAGGTTTTTGCGGGTGTTGCGCCAAGGTCAGCACTCGCCTCAAGCAGGGAGTGGTCCATCTTACAAAGCGAGGTGTTTATCTGCAGGATCATAAAGGGCAGGAAGTTATACACCATACCGATTAAGACCGCCGCCTCGGTATATAAAAGCTCCACCTCGGGAAAACCGAAAAAGCCCAAAATAGTGGATAGGATGCCACCCTCGCTCATAATGCCGATCCACGCATAGGTGCGGACAAGCATATTTATCCAGGTGGGAATGGTGATACACATAATGAGCACACCCTGCATTCTGTCGCGGCTTCTGGAGATAAAATACGCGATGGGGTAGCCTAAAATAAGGCAGATTAGCGTTGTTTTAAACGCGATCCAAAGGGAACGGGTGAGCACCTGCAAAAAATCCGGGTCGGTGAAAAATTTGACATAGTGCTCGAAGGTCAGGGAGAAGGATATGATCGAGTTACCGTGTTTCGAAAAGGAGTAGAGCGCGATAAGTGCCATGGGTAAAACGATCATAAGACACGCCCAGATTATGTAGGGCAGTGCAAGACGAGAAAATCTTTTCATATCAGAATACCACCTTGGACATTACATGAATGTCCTCAGGGAAGAATGTCAGGCCGACCTCCTGACCAACCTCGGAATAATCCGTGGTATGGATTTTAAACTCACGACCGGTGGTGGAGAAGACGATTTTGTAAATGCCCTCACGGATATCGTCCGGGTCGAAGTCGTAATCAACCGCGATGTCAACGCTCTGGGTCTCATCGCTAAGTTTCCAGCCTTGAGCAGAAGCCCAGGTCTTAATGTCTGTATCAAGGGCCTGAGATTCCTGAATTTCATCAACGGTCTTGGTAAAGTTAAACGCCATAACCGCTTCATTTGCCTTTTCGTTTTTGACAAAGGGCTGGTTTACAACCGAGATGAAACGCTGGATGGAAGTGCCCTTGGCGGTGGTGAATACCACCGGATACTGGCCCAGCTCTTCCTTTAAATCATATTCGATCTTGGCAATTGATACATATTCATCGGTCTCGGTCTCCCATGCCATAGCGTTTGAGCGTGCGATGATTTCCTTATCGTCTAAATTGGGAACATCCTCAATGTCAACATAGAAGTTTGTTGCGCTGATTTTTTCCTTACCGTCGGCACTTACAACATCCTGATTGCGGACTACATTCATATTTACCGTTACACTTGTACCCGGTACGGTCTCGACGATAATTTCATAGTGCACGCCTTTGAAGAGAACACTCAGCACCTCACCGGTCATTTTTCCTTCGGAAACCGGCACAATATCGATATCCTCGGGGCGGATAACAACATCCACCGCCTCGTTTTTCTTAAAGCCAAAGTCCACACAGTCAAAGTCAATATCGTCAAAGCGCACCTTGTAGTCGTCAAGCATAACGCCGGGGAGGATGTTGCTTTCGCCGATAAAGTTAGCTACATATTCGTTGGCAGGCTCGTTATAGATCTCCTCAGGTGTGCCTACCTGCTGAATTTCGCCATTTTTCATAACCACGATTTTGTCGGACATGGTAAGAGCCTCTTCTTGGTCGTGGGTAACGAAAATAAAGGTAATGCCGACCTCCTGCTGAATTCGTTTCAACTCGTACTGCATTTCCTTGCGAAGCTTTAAGTCAAGAGCGGCAAGGGGTTCATCAAGTAAGAGCACCTTCGGCTCGTTAACAAGCGCTCGTGCTACCGCAACGCGCTGCTGCTGACCGCCAGAGAGCAGGGTGGTATTTTTATCCTCATAGCCCTCAAGGCCGATAAGCTTTAACATCTTCATAACCTTCTGGTCGATGATGTCCTTGCTCATTTTCTTGATTTTAAGGCCGAAAGCGATATTTTCATAAACGCTTAAATGGGGAAAAAGCGCGTATTTCTGGAACACGGTGTTCAGCTCGCGCTGGTAGGGCGGGAGATGGTTTATATCCTCGCCGTCAAATATAACGCTACCCTCATCCGCCTCGAGGAAGCCGCCTAGGATGCGGAGCAGGGTGGTCTTACCACAGCCGCTGGGGCCAAGCAAGGTCACAAATTCATTTTCAAAAATATCCAGGTTGATACCCTTGAGAACGATCTGTCCGTCGAAGGCTTTTACAATATCTCTGAATTCGATAATCTTTTTATTTTCCATCATTTATTACCCCCTTAAAACATCGGCGGTGTGGTGATCCATAAAATCTTTGCATCCCCACCACCGTGATTGTATAAATAGTGGCCTTTTTTACCGTCTAAATAGAAGGTCTCGTTTGCCTTGAGTTTATATTTTTTATTGCCGCGCACCAGGGTAACATTACCCTTTAATATGTAACCAAACTCCTCACCGTTATGTGAGAGCATTTCGCGACTGCTTTTCCTCGGGTGCAGGGTCAGCATAATAGGCTCCATCTGGTTTTTTTGGGCGTTGGGAATTATCCACTCTATAGTGTAATCCTCCTGCTCATCAACGAAAAAGTCGCCGGTCTGGAAAACGATTTTACTCTCCGGCTCTTCGTGGAAAAACTCCGAAAGGTTTGAACCGAGCGCCTCTAAAATATCCTCCAATGTGGCGATACTGGGCGTGGTCAGATTACGCTCAACCTGCGATAAAAAACCCTTTGTCAGCTCACATCGTGAAGCGAGCGCGCCAAGGGTAAGATCATTCTGCAATCGCAGTTCTTTCAGTTTTTTGCCTATATCCACAACAACACCTCCGAAGTTTCTTTATACTATACTTTTAATTTCAAATTACGGAACAATTTATATTATACATATATTCGAATATAATGCAATACTTATTGATTATTTTTTTGTTTTCTGCTACACTAAGTCTGTACAAGCATTTGAACACGGAGGAATATACTATGGATTACAAGAAATTGCAAAACGGCAGTGATATCCGCGGCGTTGCCCTTGAGGGTATTGAGGGTCAGAATGTAAACCTCACCGAAGAGGTTTGTAAAAATATCGGCCGCGGCTTTGCACTTTGGCTTAAAAATAAAACGGGAAAGAGCGAGGGTATCCGCGTTGCGGTAGGAAGGGATTCCCGCCTTTCCGGTGAGACCTTATGCGGATGGCTCACCTCAGCTATGGCGGAGCAGGGCCTTGAGGTTTGTGACTTCGGTATGGCGAGCACACCTGCGATGTTTATGGCAACCGTTACCGAGGGTTATAATTACGACGGTACGGTTATGATTACAGCGTCACACTTACCCTTTAATCGCAACGGATTTAAGTTCTTTACTTCCGGCGGCGGCCTGGAAAAGGGCGATATTAAGGAGATTTTAACCTTCGCCGAGGGTAATGAAACAACGGGTATGGCACCTGCAACCATTACAAAAGGCGAGTTTATGGATACATATTCCAAAATACTGGCGGACAAAATCCGCACTGCAACAGGTGAGGACAAGCCGCTTGAGGGCTTTAAGATCGTTGTTGATGCGGGTAACGGTGCCGGCGGATTTTTCGTCGATAAGGTGCTTGGGCCTCTTGGTGCGATCACCGATGGCAGCCGCTTTTTAGAGCCGGATGGTTCCTTCCCCAACCACATTCCCAACCCGGAGAATAAAGAGGCTATGGAGAGCATTACTGATGCGGTGAATGAGCAGAAGGCGGATCTCGGAATTATTTTCGATACCGATGTTGACCGTGCGGGCGCTGTGCTCAGCGATGGTAGTGAACTTAACCGTAACCGCATTATCGCGCTGCTTTCTGCGATCTTACTTCGCGAGCATCCGGGCACAACCATTGTTACCGACTCCATCACTTCAACCGGCCTTGCAAAGTTTATTGAGGAAAAGGGCGGTATTCACCACAGATTTAAACGAGGATATCGCAATGTTATTAACGAGTCCATCCGCTTAAACAATGCGGGACAGGACAGCCAGCTTGCAATTGAGACCTCGGGCCACGGCGCACTTAAGGAAAACTATTTCTTAGACGACGGTGCTTATCTTGTGGTAAAGCTTCTTGTGGAGTTAGCTCGTGGTAAGAAAATGGGCTATACCTTGGAGAGTATGTTGGAGTCCCTTGAAGAGCCGGCTGAAAGCATTGAGTTCCGTATGAATATCCTCTTAGACGACTTTAAGGAATACGGCGCTAAGGTAATCGAAGATCTTACCGCATACGCTGAAAAACAAGCGGGCTGGTCACTTGCACCCAATAATTTCGAGGGTGTTCGTGTAAATCTTGATGAAAACCACGGCAACGGCTGGTTCTTACTCCGCTTATCGCTTCACGATCCGCTTCTTCCCCTAAATATTGAGAGTAATGATAAGGGCGGCGCTAAAATTATCGCAAGCGAGCTTGCAGGTTTCCTTGCAGAATATGATAAGTTAGATGCTAAGGCAATTATCGACTATGCAAAATAAATGTAAAACGGGCAGATATCTGCCCGTTTTATTG
The DNA here is from genome assembly GCA_045580305.1 of Eubacteriales bacterium. Classification (GTDB taxonomy): domain Bacteria; phylum Bacillota; class Clostridia; order Oscillospirales; family JAAYXM01; genus RGIG7332. Next base: position 8,078 of record JAZNNQ010000062.1, on the reverse strand, counting down.
TTGTTTAATCTTTGGGGAAATGGTATAATCTGCTTGTAAGGATAAAAAATAAGATGGTGGAGTTGATCTTATGGAATTTGTAGACGCAAAAAAATATAAAAAGCAGGTAAAAAAACTGTATAAAACCGCTTTTCCGCGGGATGAGCGATACCCTATGCCATTCTTGTTCCATAAGGCGGATAATGTGAATAATTTCTTCTACGCAGTGCTGGAAAATGATGAGTTTGCGGGACTTATCTACACCATCCATACCGCGCGGCTTGTTTTTACCTTCTACCTCGCGGTGGTGGAGGAAAAGCGCGGCGGTGGTATCGGCACCAAGATTTTAAATGAACTTAGAAAAATGCACCCGGACAAGACGCTTATTTTGACTATTGAGGATACCGATAAAACTGAGGCCCCCAATATCGCACAGCGCCTGCGCCGACTTAAATTTTACGAGGCCAACGGCTACAAGCAGCTCTTTATAAAAATAAACGAGGCGGGTGTGGACTTTGAGGTCTTAGGCACCGACGACACGGTGACGAAAGATGAATTTATCGCGATGATGAAGAACTATCTCGGTAAATTTTATTTTAAGATAATTTATCGTAATATGAGGTTGTAATATGGATGAAGTAAAAGAAAAATGGGGCGGCACCGAGGCATACGCCCAATATGAGAAAAAGAGCGCGGGCTACACCGATGATAAATTCGCATCTCTTGCGGCGGAAATGATGAAAATTTTTGACCGCTTTGCATGGTGTATGAAAAATCATGCAACGCCCGAGAGCGATGATGCACAAATGCTTGTGCAGGAACTTCAAGATTTTATAACTGAAAATTATTATACCTGTACCGATGAAATTCTGGCAGGACTTGGTAAAATGTATGTGTGTGATGCACGCTTCAAGAAAAGCATTGATGTAAGCCATGAGGGCACGGCGGAATTTGTAAGCCGCGCAATCGCGTACAGAGTAAAGGATAATGTATTGAAAAATTAATACATTAGATATGTGCAATGCCCACGGGTTGTTTGAGTTTAAAATTTAGAGCGACATTTGTGTATCTGTCCGTTTTAACGGACACTTCGTATAATACAATGATATACAAGGAATGATGTGTATATGTATGTTACTATTCATAAAGCGTTGGACAGATTAAGTGGAATTTTAAATAAAGAGACTATTGACTGGCCACTTTTTGACGAAGAACTGTCAAAACTTGAGGACATTAATGTGCTTGATGAAGAATATGAAGAAACGATCTTGTCCGAGATAATTCACGATGAACGCTTTTGGCGTAATGGCCGCTTGTTGCCCAAAGTGATAAAACATTTTTTGGCAAACGGGTATGATGTTCTGGCAAATGGAGGAAGAAACGGTATTTTTGTTTTAAGCCAGCTCTGCTGGGCGTCATATGATAAATACATTCTCGATGCTGCTAAAGTTCTGTTGGACGCGGGCGCTATAGTTGAAAGCCAGCCCACTAATGAGGATGAAGACGAAGGCGTTCTTGGAAGCATCAGCTGGAAAATATCGGGAGCATATATGGCGGACAGAGATTATACCCTAGCCAATGTTTTTATAGCCTATTACGATATAATTAAAGCCTATCAAGAGGGTAAGGATTACAACAGCATAGAAAGCTTTCATAAATGCATTGGGAAAACCGTCACTAAAGTTACCGCCATTGGTGGGAAGAGTTGCCTAAAGAGAAAAGGGGACATAACCGAGTTTTACGACAAATTTATAGTATGGTTTGGCGATATCCCTCTTGTGGTAAGCAATTATATTGAGTTTGTGGTTAATCCGGTATTTGCGGAAGATAACAAAAACAAAATTATTGATGTAAGTGCATATTTCGAGGGGATTATAGGGTCAAAACTTGAAAATGTGCGGTTTATTGATGAAATAACTTGTTATTTTGATTTTGACAACGGCCACAGGCTTTTGTTCTCTAATTATGAAAGTGATGAAAGAAAAAGAAAAGGACTTTACGAAATCAGGTCTATAGACAATTATAAAATCAGCACGCTTAAAATAAACGAGATATGTCGATTAAAAGGCAAAACTTATTCAAGCCAAGCAGTGGAATATGATGAGCCGGCACTGGCACTTTTTTGCGACACTGGCACATATTTGATTTTCCCCGTAGAGTGCGAGGATGTGGGACATAGCATTGGCATAATAGGATGCTCGAAAGAGCTTGTTCCGGAATATGTCCGTAAATTTCCTCTGTCAACGATAGAAGAGATAAGAGAATTTGAGAAAAATGACAAGGTTGTTGGTTTGAGATTAAAATGCCGTGAGGGGTATTTGCACCTTAAGACCAACGAGTACTACGAACTTAAAATAATGCTCCTACCCACGCCCTTTGACCCGAATGAGTATTTAAGTTTACTGGCCATACAGGGCAAAGGCATACATATGGATTTTCCGTTGAGAAAGATTGCGAACACTTTGGAATAATTATGGGAGGTAAAGTGAATATGGCAAAAAGCAAATGGGTTTCGTTTTTTCTGTGTCTGTTTCTAGGCTATTTGGGAATACACAAGTTTTACGAGGGACGGGTATTGCTGGGTGTATTATACCTTTGTACCGGGGGATTACTCGGAATAGGCGTAATTTTTGATCTGGTATGCTTGTTCTTCAAACCCAACCCCTACTATCCGTAACATCTTTTTTAAATATATCTTTACGATTTAAAGGAAATGTGTTACAATACTTTCATATGTAATAAAAAGGAGAAAAATTATGAGTATTTCATCATTACAGAAAGCAAGATATGAATACACCCCCAAGCTTCCCCAGATGCTCCGCGGCGGTATCGCAGAGATTACGGTAGAAGAGGGTAAGGACACCAAGAGTGTTGCAGATTGCGAGAAGATCCAGGCGCTTTTCCCCAATACCTACGGAAAGAAGGAAATCGTTTTCAAGAAGGGTCAGAACACCGCCGCTGATAAGAAGCAGGTTGTTGGCGTTATCCTTTCCGGCGGTCAGGCACCGGGCGGCCACAATGTTATCTGCGGCCTTTACGATGCATTAAAGTCCACCAATCCCGACAATGTTCTCTACGGCTTCAAGGGCGGCCCCAGTGGTCTTATCGAGGACGACTACATCATTTTTGACGATGCTTATATCAATGAATACAGAAATACCGGCGGCTTTGACATCATCGGCTCCGGCAGAACCAAACTCGAGACAAAGGAACAGTTTGCTATCGTTGCTGATGTGTGCAAAAAACACGGCATCACCGCTATTGTAATTATCGGCGGTGACGACTCCAACACAAACGCGGCAGTGCTCGCTGAGTACTTTGCTGCAGAGGGTACCGGCGTTCAGGTTATCGGCTGCCCCAAGACTATTGACGGTGACTTAAAGAACGAGGATATCGATTGCTCCTTCGGTTTTGACACCGCTACCAAGACCTATAGCGAGATTATCGGTAATATCGAGCGTGACGCTAACTCCGCTAAGAAGTACTGGCACTTTGTAAAGGTTATGGGTCGTTCCGCATCCCATGTTGCTCTTGAGTGCGCGCTCAAGACCCAGCCCAATATCTGCCTTATCTCCGAAGAGGTTGCAGAGAAGAAGATGTCGCTTTCCCAGATCGCAGACTACATTGCTGATTCTGTTGCTACCCGTTCTGCAAACGGTGAAAACTTCGGCGTTGCAGTTATTCCCGAGGGCGTTGTAGAGTTCGTTCCCGAGTTCTCAACTCTTATCGCAGAAATTAACGAGCTGCTTGCAGGCAGTAAGGCTGATGAGTTCAATACACTTGCATCCTGGGCTGAAAAGTATGCATTTATCGAAAAGGGCTTATCTAAGGCGTCCATGGAAGTATTTGCAATCCTTCCCCAGGGCATCCAGCAGCAGTTATTCTTAGAGCGTGACCCGCACGGTAATGTTCAGGTTTCCCTTATCGAGTCTGAGAAGCTCTTCTCCGCAATCGTTGCTGATAAGCTTGCTTCCCGCAAGAAAGAGGGCACATATAAGGGTAAGTTCTCCCCCTTACATCACTTCCTCGGCTATGAGGGCAGATGTGCATTCCCCTCAAACTTCGATGCTGACTATTGCTATTCATTAGGTTACAACGCATTTATGCTTATCCAGTACGGCTACAACGGTTATCTCTCCAAGATTTCCAACCTCCACAAACCCGCTACCGAGTGGGTTGCAGGCGGTATGCCGATTACCAAGATGATGAACATCGAGCGCCGCCACGGCGAGGATAAGCCGGTTATTAAGAAGGCTCTTGTTGAGCTTGACGGCAAGCCGTTTAAGTACTTTGAGGCACGCCGTGACGAATGGGCTGTAAAGACCTCTTATGTATATCCGGGTGCTATCCAGTACTACGGCCCCGCTGAGGTCTGCGACATCACAACCGTAACCTTAGCTTTAGAAAAAGAATAATATTAAGCGGCTGATTTTAAATCAGCCGCTTTTTAGGTATACGGATGGTGGATTGCGCGGTTTTGGAATGTGATGTAGAATAAGTCCGAGAGGTGAGGAAAATGGATTTGCTTAAAACAGGTAACCTTATCAGAAGATTAAGACAGGAAAAAGGACTTACTCAAAGAGAACTTGCCGCAAAACTTAGCATAAGTGCAAAAACCGTTTCCAAATGGGAGACCGGAAAGGGTTTTCCCGATATCAGCTTAATCGGCGATCTTTCAAAAATTTTTGCTGTGGATATATCAAAACTCATAGCGGGCGAAATGCCCAAACCTAGAAAAGAGGCTGGCAATGTGAAAAGATGCAAGTTTTATGTATGCGAGGTCTGTGGCAATATACTCACCGATTTGGGAAATGCGGAAATCCTCTGTTGCGGAAGAAAACTTATGCCCTTAAAGGCACAGGCGGAGAATGATAACCATAAAGTAAATGTGGAAATAATCGAGGACGATTGGTATATCACCTTCCCACACCCCATGATAAAAGAGCACTATATAACCTTTTTTGCATATGTGCGTTTTGACCGTGTACTGACTGTAAAACTCTACCCAGAGCAGGCGGGAGAGGTAAGATTCCCAATAATGCGCGGCGGTAAGTTATACTACTGTTGTAATACCCATGGATTGTTTGAGGTTAAGATGTAGAAAAACGGTGGCGTAAGCCACCGTTTTCTTATTTATCAAAGGCAGGGTTAAAGGCGAAAAAGTTCTTGTAATCCAAGTGCTCTCTTACACCTTCCCCAAAGTCATTTTGGGAGCAAATCAAAGGTATGGTTATGAAGCTGATTGCAGATATTGGCGAATTATGGTACAATATTTATAATATAATGAAGAATAAAGTGCCAATATAAAGTTGGGAAAAGGCCTTTGTGCGCTCATCAAGCAAGCATTGAAGAATATTTTAGACTTTGGAGAAGATAATATGCCTAAACCATACATAATTTGTCACATGGTGACATCAATAGACGGAAAGGTTACGGGGGAGTTTTTGTCTCGGCCTGAGTGTGAAGCGGCGACGGATGTTTATTATGAATTAAACCGTGAGTATAACAAGAAAGGTGCTAACGGGTTTATCTGTGGTCGTGTAACTATGGAGAGTAGTTTTACCGGTGGTTGGTATCCTGATTTATCAAAATATCCACCTATCGAGAGCAAAAATGATTTTATACCCGATAATTTATCCGGCTTCTATGCGGTCAGCTTTGACCCGAAAGGCAAGCTCGGCTGGAAAAGCAATAAGATCATTGACGAAGATCCCGGATATAACAATGCGCAGATAATAGAAGTCCTCACCACACAGGTTGACGGGCGTTATTTGGGTTATCTTCAGGAGATGGATATTCCGTATGTTTTCGCGGGAGAAACTGAGATTGATGTTGAAATAGCCCTCGAAAAGCTCAAAACACTTGTGGGAATAAACGGCCTCCTTCTTGAGGGCGGAAGTATCGTAAACGGCTATTTTCAGCGGGCAGGGGTAATTGATGAACTCAGCCTTGTCATAGCACCTGTTATTGCAGATGCAGAGGATAAGCCGCTCTTTATGGCGAGCTCGGTTTCAGATTTTGAACTAAAGGAAATCAAAAAGTACGACAATACTTTATGGATGAATTATGTGAAGGTGAAATAAATGGAACTTTTCAAATTACTTAAAAGCGTACTTGATCAGGACACAGCACCTGTCGTTGTCTGCGATTTGGATGATATTATCGTGTATATGAATCCGTCGGCGATAGAGCATTATCACAAGGATTTGACAGGCAGAAGTGTCAAAGACTGTCATCCGCCGAAAGCCAATGAGATGATTGACAGAGTCGTTTCGTGGTTTCGCGAGAGCACGGACAATAACATTATGTACACATTCCGCAACGACAAGGAAAACAAGGATGTATATATGGTAGCACTCCGTGATGATGACGGCACTTTAATCGGATATTATGAAAAGCACGAGTATCGAAACCGCGAGACCGTTGGGCTTTATGAGAGAAAACGATGACCAGACAAGAGTTAGAAAAATACATACTTGAAACCTATGGTAGTGTGGCTGAATATCCGTGGATTACCGCACCCAAATATGCGGTATATCGCCACGAAGACAACCGCAAATGGTTTGCCGTGGTTATGGACATATCCAAGCGAAAGCTTAGTATAGATTCTGATGAGATTGTGGATATTATGAATGTAAAGTGTGATCCTATTCTTGTCGCATCGCTTGTTAATGAGAATGGTTTCTTCCCTGCTTATCATATGGTTAAAGGTAAGTGGATAACGATAATGCTCGATAGCGTGGATAGTGATCGAATCAAATGGCTACTTGGAATGAGCTTTGAACTTACGATGGAAAGAGGAAAGAAATGAGCACATTTGAAAAGATTTATGAGGTTGTTCGAAATATCCCTAAAGGTAAGGTTGCAACTTATGGACAAGTGGCGGCTCTTGCAGGTAATCCCCGCTGGGCGAGAGTTGTCGGCTATGCTCTGCACGTTAATCCCGAGCCGGGTGTTATTCCTTGCCACAGAGTGGTAAACCGCGATGGTAAGGTAGCGCCTGCATTTGCATTCGGCGGTGCCGGAGTTCAAAGGGGACTCCTCGAATCCGAGGGCATCGTTTTTGAACCCGACGGAACAATTGATTTGAAAAAATACGGTATGTAACATAAGAGAATCTACAGGTGTATTTTAAAATGAACAAAATAGCATTTATAAAATATATATCCGCACTTTTGCTGTTTGGACTTAACGGCATAGTTGCAAGTCATATAGCAATGAGCAGTTATGAGATAGTCTTTATGAGAACACTCATAGGCAGTATTCTTTTGCTTATCTTATTTCTGCTTGGAAAAGGAAAATTTCATATTAAAGAAAACAAGAGGGATTTTGTTTTTGTAATTCTCTCGGGTATTGCAATGGGGACAAGCTGGATGTTTTTATATGAGGCATATCAGCAGATTGGTGTCAGCCTTGCATCCTTGCTTTATTATTGCGGACCGGTTATAGTTATGATTTGCTCTCCAATCATATTTAAAGAAAAACTGACTGCACCCAAAACAATCGGGTTTTTAACGGTGCTTGTCGGCATTTTTCTTGTAAACGGAAACGCAGCGGGCAGCAACACAAATATTTGGGGCTTGTTTTGCGGGCTTTTGTCAGCGATCACATATTTCTTTATGGTGACACTGAATAAAAAATCCAAGAAAATTGTTGGTATGGAAAATTCGGTAATTCAGCTTGTCGTCAGTTTTATAACAGTCGCAATATTTTTAAGTCTGAAACAAGGCTTACATATAACAATCCCGAATGATGCATGGTTTTGGATTTTGATTTTAGGTGTTGTAAATACAGGAATTGGATGTTACTTGTATTTTTCTCCGTTATCCAAATTACCTGTGCAAACAGTCGCGGTTTGCGGTTATCTCGAGGCTCTGTCTGCAGTGGTATTTGCGGCAATTTTGCTTGGAGAAAAAATGACTTTAATTCAGATTGTCGGCGCAATATTTATAATCGGTGGAGCAATGGTAGGAGAACTTATAAAACCTAAAAAGTGAGGAAAAAGCGATGAAGAAAGTGCTATGTATTATATTAATAATACTCTGCATACTGCTTGTAGCGTGCGGAAATGATACCGATAAAACAAACAAAGGAGAAAA
>JAZNNQ010000061.1:0-6793 GCA_045580305.1 Eubacteriales bacterium | reverse complement strand
TCGGCGTAAAGCCTCGCAAAATTTCGACCGCGGCTACGCGCTTAGGTCGCTTCATCCGCCACCGGCGGCGCTCCCCTCGCTTTCCCCGTGCCGTTTAGGGGGTGGCAGGGGGGAACTCGGAATCCCCCTGCGTTTTGCCTACTTTTGCAATCAAAAGTAGGCCGTCGGAGACAATAACCCACTTAAGAACACAAGATTCTTCGACTATCGCAGCTGGCGGTGAAGATAATTACTTTAAATCAAACTGCTTCTTCTCGGGATTTTCGCGATAAAGCACAAACTTTGTACCCACCACCTGTACGCCTTCAGCGCCAAGCTCCTCAGCAAGATATGCACAAGCCTCACGCGGGGACACGAGAGAATTGGGCAGCACCCTTCCCTTAACCAGCTCTCGCGCGGTAAGGGCGGTATCAACCTGCGCCACAAGATTTTCCGTAATACCGTCTTTTCCTATCTGGATAATGGTGTCAATGCCGTTTGCCGCGGCTCTTAATGTCGCTCTCTGTTTACTTGTCAGCATAAATATCTACATCCTTTTTATAAGTTCTTCTTTAAATTTCACAAGGGCATTGGCACGGTGGGAAATCTCATTTTTGCGTTCCGCACTAAGTTCTGCCATAGTACAGCCCTCGGTCTCTATATAGAAAATCGGGTCATAGCCAAAGCCATTTTCACCCTTCGGCGTGTCGATAATCTCACCGCGTATTTCACCTTCAACCAAAATCTCGCCACCCTCGGGGAAGGTGCAGCAGATGGTGGACACAAAGCGGGCATTTTTGTTCGTCTCACCCTTAAGGTTTTTAAGCAGATACATATATCGCGCGGTGTCATCGGGCAGATCCCCGCCGTAGCGTGCGGAATATATTCCCGGTGCACCGTGAAGTGCCTCGACCTCAAGGCCGGAGTCATCGGCAACCGCGGGAAGGCCGGTAATTTTCATTGCATTTTCCGCCTTAAGGCGCGCATTTTCCGCAAAGGTGGTGCCGGTTTCCTCAACATCGGTCTCCACCCCTGCTTCCTTAAGGGACACCGCCTCAATATTGAGTAAATCGAGAATAGCGGAAATTTCCTTAAGCTTTTTCTTATTATTTGTTGCAATAACGAATTTCATTTACTCACCAAGCGCCTTTCTCTGTGCGGCAATTAATTTCTTGATACCGCGCTTTGCAAGGGAGAGCATTTTTGAAAACTCCTCCGGAGTAAAGGGGCGCTCCTCGCCCGTTCCCTGAATTTCGATGATATTGCCCTCTTCGTTTAAAACAACATTCATATCAACGGTGGCGCTTGAGTCCTCAGCATAGCAAAGGTCAACCATGGGAGTTCCGTCAACCACACCAACACTTATCGCCGCCGCATAGCCATTAATCGGATCCTTTGAAATAAGGCCGTTTTCAATCATTCTCTTTACCGCAAGCTTCAGCGCGACAAGCGCACCTGTAATGGAGGCGGTACGAGTGCCGCCGTCCGCCTGAATAACATCACAGTCAACCGTGATTGTGTACTCACCCAGCGCGTCCAAATCAACCACCGAGCGAAGAGTTCTTCCGATAAGGCGCTGAATTTCAGCGCTTCTTCCCGAGAGCTTAAGGGAGGAAATATCGCGACGGCTTCTGGTATGGGTTGAGCGCGGGAGCATAGCATACTCCGCGGTTACCCAGCCGCTGCCCTCGGGGCGGAACTTGGGAGATCCGTCCTCAACAGAAGCATTACACAAAACCTTGGTGTTACCCATCTCGATTAAGACGCTACCCTCAGCATATTTTGTATAGTCTAAGGTAATTTTAACCTTTCTTATCTGGTGTTCTGTACGACCATCAAATCTAATCATAGCAACTTCTCCTTTTTATATTTAGGCTCCCCTTATGGTAAGGGGAGCTGTCGCATAGCGACTGAGGGGATAAGAGTCCCTTAAAACAACGCCTTTGCAAAATCCTCGGCGTCAAAGGGCATAAGGTCATCCATACCCTCGCCCACACCCACGAATTTCACGGGAATTTTAAGATTTCTGCAAATGGAAACCACAATACCGCCCTTAGCGGTACCGTCAAGCTTTGTAAGCACAATTCCGGTAACGCCGCAGGAGGAATTAAACTGTCGCGCCTGCTCAACAGCGTTCTGACCGGTAGCCGCGTCTAAAACAAGAAGCTTTTCCACCTTAGTGCCCGGCAGCTCGCGATCGATAATCTTTCCGATTTTCGCAAGCTCGTTCATTAAATTCTGCTTATTGTGCAGTCTGCCCGCGGTGTCACAGATAATAACATCGTGCCCTCTCGCCTTGGCAGCAGCTATAGCGTCAAACACCACCGCACCCGGGTCAGCACCCTCAGCGTGGCGCACGATGTCCACACCTGCTCTGCCCGCCCATATCTCAAGCTGGTCAGCGGCAGCGGCACGGAAGGTATCACCGGCCGCAAGAAGAACTTTCTTGCCCTGAGCCTTAAAGTTTGCCGCGATTTTACCGATGCTTGTGGTCTTACCCACACCGTTTACACCGATAACAAGAATGACCGCCGGATTTCCCTCAAGGGTAAGAGTGCTATCCTGTGAGGTCAGTATCTCGGTGATAATGGCTATAAGTTCTGCCTTTATCTCCTCACCGTCGCGGATCTTCTTATCACGAGCGCGCACTCGCAGCTCTTCAACGATCGCCATAGAGGTCTCGCCGCCCAGATCCGCCATAATAAGCGCTTCCTCGAGCTCCTCAAAAAAGTCCTCATCCAATGGTGTGAAGGTTTTAATAATATCGTCTACCCTGCTTGCAACCGCTTCGCGGGTCTTTGCAAGGCCCGCTTTAATCTTATCAAAAAATCCCATAGTATTCTCCCTACTTAAGCTTCATTTTAAGCTCGTGCTCCACCTCAGCAATGGATATGGTGAGCATCTTTGAAATGCCCGCATCCTGCATTGTAACACCGTAAAGCACATCCGCCTCTTCCATAGTACCGCGTCGGTGTGTGATGACGATAAACTGGGTGGTCTTGGTGAGCTTTCTGAGATAGTTTGCGTATCTTACAACATTAATATCATCAAGAGCCGCCTCGATCTCATCCAGCACACAGAAGGGCGTGGGACGCACCTTCATAATCGCAAAATACAGCGCGATAGCCACAAATGCACGCTCACCGCCGGAGAGCAGTGTAATGGTGCGCAGGCTCTTGCCCGGGGGCTGAACCTTAATATCGATACCGCAGTTTAATATATCCTCCGGATCCTCCAGGGTAAGCTCAGCCTTACCGCCTCCGAAAATTTCGGTAAAGGTGGAGGAGAAGTTCTCGTTAATGACCTTGAACTGCTCGGCGAAAATATCCTTCATACTTTCGGTAAGGTCGCCGATTTTGGTAAGAAGTTCTGCTTTTGCCTTCTCTAAATCCTCAGCCTGATTTGTGAGGAATTCATAGCGCTCACTTACCTCGGCATATTCATCAATAGCGGCAAGGTTAACATTACCGAGCTTTTTCTTTTCGCTCTTGAGTGTTGATATACGGCGCTCGTGTGCAGAGAGCGCCTCGATCTCCCGCGCCATACCCTGAGCAACGGTGATTGTAAGTTCGTAGCCTTCCCAGAGCTTTGATGCGATGTCGGACTCAACGCCCTCAGCCTTCTCAAGGCGCGCCTCAAGTCGAATCCTCTCGCGCTCTAAGTTTAAGAGCTCCTCGTTCTTCTCCTTGCTCTCACGCTCCGATGCCCCTCTCTTTTCCTCAAGGGCGAGTCGGGCATCCAGCACCTTCTTTATCTCAGCATCAATATCCGCCATTTTTCCGTCATATGCCAGAATTTCTTCTCGGATTTTGGCTATCTCAACATCAATGGCAACATTCTTCGCCTCATATCCCGCAATAACGGAAAGCTTCTGGTCGTTGTCGCCCTTAAGCTGTTCCTTAAGGAGAGAGAGTTCATCTCTTGCGCGTTTTGCCTCGTCCCTTTCGGCGCTTGCAGATGCAAGACCCTCGCGAAGGGTAGAGGACTCAGCATTAAGCGCCTCGCGCTTTGAGTTTAACTCCTCATTATTCGCTAAAAGTTCATCAAGGCTTACCTTAAGAGCCGCCTCTTTTTCGGTAAGCTCGGAAATTGTGGTATTAAGGGTCGCGATCTCGCTATCGCGCTTTTTGCCGAGACCTTCCTCTGCCATAAGTGCTTCCTCAATGGCATCTATCGCCTCGTTTAAGCTATCCCGAGTTGCGGTTTCGTGACTAATTTCGCCTTCAAGGCGCAGGAGTGCATCCTCAGAGGCGCGCTTCTCGTTCTCGTAAACCTCGCTGTCGTAGAGCATCTTGTTAAGCTCACGCTCAGCCTCGTTCTTTTCATCGAGAAGGCTCTTTACCTTAGCGGAGGCAGTTTCGATCTCCGCGGTTATCTTTTCAATTTCATTTGTTCGGCTCAAAATACCGCTACTTTTGTTGGCACTACCGCCGGTGTAAGATCCGCCCGCGTTTATCACCTGACCGTCAAGTGTCACGATGCGGAACTTAAAGCCCGCTTCCTTTGCAATATCGCTTGCTTCGTTGATGCTCTCGACCACCGCTATCCTGCCCAGTAAGTCCTCAAAAATATCCTTATATTTTTTATCAAAGGACACTAATGTATCGGCACGACCGATAAAGCCGGCGCTGTTTTTATACTTTGACATATCAAGGGGGTTACCCTTAATGGTTGTAAGGGGGCGGAAGGTAACACGACCCGCGTTCTCGCGCTTTAAAAGTGCAATACCCGCCTTAGCCGCTTTCTCGTCCTCAACCACTATGTTCTGGAGCGCGGCACCAAGTATTGTTTCAATGGCGGTGGTGTACTTGTCCTCCACCCGTACAAGATTTGCAACGGTACCTAAAAGGCCTTTTATCTCACCGCGCTTTTCCGCACGGGTAATAAACTTAACAGCGCCCGAGAAGCCTTCCATATCCCGCTCCATCTCACGGAGCACGATAAGCTTGTGCTCAAGGGCGGAAAGCCTTGCGTTTTCCTTGTTGTAGCCGTCGTTTAATGCGGTTACCTTTTCTTCCCTGCTCTTTTTCTTAAGAGCAACGCCGGAAAGCACATTAAGCGCCGCCTGCAAATTCTCCTCAGCCTCGTCGCGGCTTTTCTTAAGTGCGCGAAGGCTGCCCTTTGTCTCCTCAAGCTTTGAATTATTCACCTCAAGTTCTTCCTTAAGGTCGGCGGTCTTGCTCTCTGCCGCTTCCTTCTCCGCCTCTTTTGCGGAAAGTGAAATCTTCGCGTCATTTAGTGTATTAAGCTCGCCCTCACGCTCGCTCTGCAGTTCACTTAAGCGGGCGCCAAACTGCGCCTCACCCGAGAGAAGGTCATTGATCTCCTGGGATATTGCGACGATTTTGCCGTTTAATTCATCAATAAGGGCGTTAAGGGATGTAATCTTCTCGTCCCTCTCCGCAATTTGCGCGTCAATACCGCCGGCGCGCTGATTTTCATCCTCAATTTCACGACGCACACGGTCGATATTTTCCGCGTTGTTTTTCTTATCATTCTCTAAAATTGCGATGCCCGCATTTTTTTCATTTGCTTCCTGCTGGTTCTGCAGTTTATTCTGGCGCAGCTCCTCAACCGATAAGTCCAGCTCGCGCATTTTTGCAGACAGTTCCTCAGCAGCGGCGTACAGCGCTTCCAAATCCTCATTTGCGCGCACACCCTGGCTTGTTGCAACGCTGATATCCGACTTTAATTTAGAGAGCACCATCTCGTTTTCCTTGAGCTGATGCGCCCAAAGATCGATCTCTAAACCCTTAAGCTCCTCAAAAATGCGAAGGTATTCCTTAGCATCCTCGGACTGTTTTTTAAGCGGCTCAACACGGTCGGAAAGCTCAACAATAATATCTCTGATACGGCACAGATTTTCCTCTGTTGCATTGAGCTTGCGCTCTGCCTCTTCTTTTCTGTGGCGGAATTTGGATATACCTGCCGCCTCCTCGAAAATCTCGCGTCTGTCCTCGCTCTTAAGGGAGAGTATTTCGTCGATCCTTCCCTGACCGATGATGGAATAGCCGTCACGGCCGAGACCGGTGTCCATAAGAAGCTCGTGAATATCACGAAGGCGCACCATTTTGCGGTTTATGTAGAATTCACTATCCCCCGAGCGGTAGTAGCGGCGGGTAATGGTAACCTCGCTGTACTCGGTAGCCAGCACACCGTCGGAGTTGTCAATGGTAAGGGAAACCTCGGCATAGCCCACGGGGTTACGCTTCACGGTACCGCCGAAGATAACATCCTCCATCTTACTGCCGCGCAGTGTTTTGGTGGACTGTTCACCGAGGACCCAGCGCACAGCGTCGGAGATATTTGACTTACCCGAGCCGTTAGGGCCTACAATGGCGGTGATACCGTCGCCGAAGGTAAGTACCGTTTTATCCGGAAAGGACTTAAAGCCTTGCATTTCAAGGGATTTAAGACGCATTAATTTCACATCCGTTTCAAGTGTTTTAGGACATACTTTGCCATTATTTTAATCTAAATAATTATATCAAATTCATCTGATTATTGCAAGGGAAAATAACAGTTTTTCCCACGCAAAAAAGCCTCCCTCGTGTAAAGAGATGCTTTAGGCTGAGCACCCCATTCAAGGTAAAGCCCACACAATACGAGGGGGCCGGTACTACACGGGGGCGGGATAAGAGGTACCTCTATTGCGGTGCCCGAAATTTTCTGGTCGGCGTAAAGCCTCGCAAAATTTCGACCGCGGCTACGCGCTTAGGTCGCTTCATCCGCCACCGGCGGCGCTCCCCTCGCTTTCCCCGTGCCGTTTAGGGGGTGGCAGGGGGGAACTCGGAATCCCCCTGCGTTTTGCCTA
>JAZNNQ010000060.1:0-19719 GCA_045580305.1 Eubacteriales bacterium | reverse complement strand
TCGGTGTCCCAAATGGTTTTAGTCCCACTACTCTTATTGGTGCTTGAAGACGAAGTATAAGCAGGTTTACTCGTCGTCTTATTCCCCGATGAGGTAGTTGAAGCAGACGCGGCTTTATTTTCCGTTTTTCTTCCCGACGAGGTGCTCGAGGTAGAAGCAGACTTGCTTCCCGATGAAGTGGTTGAACGATAAGCCTCGCTCTTTTTACTGCTTTTATTATACTTCTTATTTGCATCACTTGCAAGGTTCATCTCCTCGGTAGTTCTTGTGTTTTCCTCGCGGATTTTTGGATTTGGTTGAATTTTCTTCGGGCGCATAGCTTGTATTGCTTCCTCTTCCGCCCGTTTTTTCTCTTGTTCAATCCAGGTTATATTTATCACCGTCTTTCTTTTTTGTTGTGAGTTGCGCAACTCTGTATTTGTATTATAACACAAAGTTATTTTAAACGCAACTACTTTTTCAAAATTTTTAGAAAAATATTTTCAAATTCGCAACTTGTTATTAATAAAAAAGCTGTCTTACGACAGCTTTTTTATTAACCTTTTAGCAAGTTTCCGGCATAATTATAGCCGCAATAATATACGCGATAATTCCGCTGCCGCCAAGCAGAGTAAACGCGATCCACGCCAAGCGAACAAGTGTGGGGGCAAGTTCAAAATATTCGGCAATGCCGCCGCACACACCACATAGTTTTTTATCAATGCTTGATTTGTATAATTTCTTTTTCATAGTTCTCACTCCTATAATTTCTTTTTATCCTTAAGCTGTACGAAAATACCCAATATGATTACCACCAGACCTACCAGTGAATAAATACTTGGTGTTTCTCCCAGGAATATAAAGGTCCAGACCAACGACAAAAATGGGGTTATATACGCGAGGTTCGATACCTTAGCGGTATCCCCTGCCTTTAGCGCCAGCACCCACACGGTATTCGCAACTGCCATAGTAAACATTCCGTTCCATGCAAAGCCCAGTATTTGCACCAAATCCGGTACAAATAAGTTGCCGCTTGCGCCGTTTATAACCGTGGTTAAAATAAAAGTTGTAAAATAGCTTAACATCATTGTAAGCCAGTTATCGTAGTCCTTTTTTTGATTAAGCGCGGTAAAAACGCCATAGGATACAGCACCTATCAAGCAAAACACAGCGCCCAAAAGCGTGGTCGCATTAAACGAAATAAGCTCGCCACTTGTTACAATACCCACACCCACAAAGGATATGGCAATTGCAAGTCCTTTGCGCCAGGTAAGCTTTTCCTTTAAAATAATACAGGCGAAAACAACACTCATAATCGGCCACATATAATTAATTATAAACGCCTGAGATGCGGGCATAACAGCGGTTCCGGCATAATAAAACGCATAATAAAAAAATGTACTCGGCAGACCTATAAGTATCGAAGTTAAAAAATCCTTTACCTTATATTCCTTTAGTATCTTAATCCTTCTGGTAGCTATATTTACAATCAGCAGAAAGAGTCCCGCGAAAAGCGAGCTCATCCACAAAAGCTGAAAATTATTTATACTGCCAAGCAGTAATTTTGCGACCGTCGCAACGGTTGACCAGCACAAGATTGAAACAGCAGCGAGCATATATGCCTTTTTCATTTGACTTCATCCCTTTAATACACATTTTAACACGACAATAATTATAACATATGAAAGTAAAAAAACAACAACTTTTCCCCAAGAAAAGTTGTTGTTTTAATTTAATTTTTCTTCCATGTATGGGGCAGAAACAATATCAGTATGGGGAACAGTTCCAGACGTCCGCAAATCATATCTATCGTAAGAACTATCTTAGATAATATTGAGAAGTCCGAATAATTTCCCATCGGTCCAACTGCAGCAAAACCCGGACCGATATTGTTAAGAGTTGCAGTAACCGCGGTTATATTTGTTTCAAAATTGAATTTATCCAGAGATACTATAAGGAACGATACGATAAATACCGCAATAAAACAAATAATATACGCATACACTTTTCTTACTGAGTCGTCGTCAAGCTTTTTGCCGTTAATAGTTATGGTCTTAACACTTCTGGGATGAATCATTGAAACGAACTCACGCTTTAGCGCCTTGAGTAAAATGAGTATTCGGGAAACCTTAATACCGCCTCCCGTGGAACCTGCACAACCGCCGATAAACATAAGAACAAAAAGAATAACCTTTGAAAACTCGGGCCATAGATTGAAGTCCTCGGTTGCAAAGCCGGTTGTGGAAATTATCGATGCAACAGCAAACGACGAGTGATGCAATGCATAAAAAACATTTCCGAACAGACTTGTGATATTGATTGTAATGAGAGCTATTGCTGCAATTACAATTATAACAAACAAATGAAGTTCCTGGTTTTTGAATGCAGTTTTAAATCTTCGCGCAACAAGCAGGAAGTAAATATTGAAATTTATACCAAAAAGCAACATAAACACGGTAACAACGCCCTGAATATATGTGCTATATCCGGCAAGGCTTGTATTTTTAATGCCAAAGCCACCGGTACCTGCAGTGCCGAAGGCTGTTGTAACAGCTTCAAACACTGACATATTGCCTAAAAGAAGAAATACAATTTCAAGTACGGTAAGTCCAATATAAAGTCCGTAAAGGAGCATTGAATTAAGACTTGCCTTCGGCAAAATCTTTTCAACCTGCGGTCCTGCAGACTCAGCGCGAATAAGCTGCATATTGTTACCGCCGGCAAGCGGTGCAATAGCCATAACAAACATAAGAACACCCATACCGCCTATCCAGTGGGTGAAACTACGCCAGAAAAGCATACAGTTACTCAGCGCTTCTACATCGTTTAAAATAGTTGCGCCGGTTGTAGTAAAACCTGATGCGGTTTCAAATATACAATCCACAAAATTCGGGATTTCCTTTGAAAAGAAAAACGGAAGAGCTCCCACAATACTCATCATTATCCAAGCGATTGCAACGGTAATAAGTCCCTCTCGCGCATAAAAAGCCTTTGTTTTCGGTTTGAGAAGTATAAGCGGAATACCGACAGCAAGGCTTATAATAATCGCAGGAAGAAAAGCCATGCCCGCGCTCTCACTGTAAATAAGCGCTACCGCAACCGGTAAAAGCATAGCTATTGCGTCGAATAGGAGAATATATCCGTTTAATTTAAAAACAAGTTTCGTGTTCATTTAAATCTCCGCATCAGTATCAAGTATCTGCTCGATACGACTTATTCCTTTATGGGTTGTAACAACGATAACCGTATCTCCAAGCTGGAAACTATCCTGACCGCCAGGAGTAAAAGTTTTTCCGTTGCGGGTAATGCAGGCAACAAGCGTTCCGGGGCTTATATTAAGCTCTGCAAAGGGCACTCCTACAAGCTCAGATTCCTGACGGATACGGAACTCAAGCGCCTCTACCCTGTCGTCAACAATTCGATGCAAGGATTCCATACTGGCATCCCAGGAATTCTGCATTACACGTACATACCGCAAAATGAGATCTGCGGTAATGTTCTTAGGATATACTACACTACCGATATCCATACCGCTTAAAATGTCGTCAAAGTCAAAATGCTTTATCTTTGTTATCAGTTTGGCGTCCGGTATCTTCTTGTGAGCATAGATAGACATAAGCACGTTCTGCTCATCCACACCCGTCAAAGTAAGGATTGCATCTGCATTTTCAAAATGCTCCTCGTGGAGAAGATTGTTATCGGTGCCGTCACCGTTTATTATCATAGCTTCCGGGAACATTTCACTAAGCTCTTCACAGCGCTCCTTAGATATTTCAATAATCTTCACCTTATGACCCGATTCAATCAAAATCTGGGTAAGATAATAGGTAAGGCGACCGCCTCCAATAATAACTACATTATCTATTTTTCTGGAAATTGCGCCCACTGTTTCAAAAAATTCGTTTGCAACCTTAATGGGCGCGACGAATGAAATTACATCGCCGGCGCGTAAAATGAAATCACCGGTGGGAACGAAAACATCATTACCGCGCTCCACCGCACAGACAAACACAGTTGTTTTAAGCTTGGGGCGAAGCTGATTGATTCGAAGTTCAGCGAGCTCGGAGCCTTCGGGAATCTCATATTTCATTATCTCGACCCTACCCTTGGCAAAGGTTTCAACTCTTATTGCACTGGGAAAACGTATAAGTCGAGCAATCTCACGTGCCGCCGCACGCTCGGGATTGATATAAAGGCTGAGACCCAAGTCATCCTTGATTAAATCTATAGCTTCTGCATAAATGGGATTTCGCACGCGGGCAATAGTGTTATTGGCGCCCAATTTCTTTGCAAGAAGACAGGTTAGAAGGTTAATCTCGTCAGATCTGGTAACCGCAATGAGCAGGTCGCAATTTTCCACATCTGCATTCTTCAAAACTGCAACGGACTCACCGTGGCCGTGAACACACATAACATCCAGCGTGTTACCCATTTCCTCAAGTTTTTCTATATCCGTATCAACAATAACAATACTGTGATTTTCGGCAGCAAGCTCGCAAACAAGCTTGGTACCTACTTTTCCGCAGCCGACAACTATAATATTCATTGCGACTCCCCTTACAAACAAGAATTTTTATGTTTTTCATTGTATCACTTTTATATTTATTTATCAAGATTTTTCTTAGCGGGTATAAAAAATATGAAAACTAAAGAGCTTATCAAAAGTAAATAGGGATAAAACAAATTCGGAATAATTGAAAAGGCAGATATCTCACCGCCTAAATTGTTCACGGCGGAAATTGCCACAAGAATTTGTGCACCATAAGGTATAATAGCTTGGAAGATACAGGAGAAAGTGTCTAAGATAGACGCAGCTTTCCTGCTTGAAATACCGTAATCCTTCGCAATTTCTTTGGCGATCGGATTTGCCATAACTATTGCAACCGTGTTGTTTGCAGTGGCGATATCCATCGCTCCCACGAGAGCACCCATACCAAGCTGTCCGCCCTTTTTACCTTTAAATATTCTTTTAATTCCGTGAAGCAAGGCGTCAAAGCCGCCGTTTTCGCGAATGAGCGCGCAGATGGCGGATACCAAAATGGTTACTATAATCGTTTCAAACATACCCGCAGCACCGCTGCCCATATTGGCAAGAATCTCTGTTGCCGCAGTGGTTCCTGTTGCGAGCATTATAGCCGCGCCGGACACGATGCCGATCAGAAGTACCACAAAAACATTTATTCCCGCAATTCCTCCCGCAAGTACAAGCACATAGGGAATTATCTGTATAAGATTATACTCTTTTACAACCTCGCCGCTTATTTCGCTGTTTAGTGACAACACCAATATTAAAATCACGGTTACAATCGCCGCAGGAAGTGCTATCGCAAAGTTTTCTCTGAATTTGTCCTTCATATCACAACCTTGACCATTACAAGCGGCAATGGTTGTATCGGAAATAAAGGAAAGATTATCACCAAACATTGCGCCACCAACAACCGAGCCCACACATAACGCAAGGTCAAAGCCGGATGCACCGGACACCGCAACCGCGATAGGAGTAATAAGTGTTATTGTGCCCACCGATGTACCCATCGCAAGGGAAACAAAGCAGCTTACAATAAAGAGAACAACCACCGCAAATCTCGTCGGAATTATAGACAGCATAAAATATGCAACACTCTCTGCACTTGCACGCCCTACAACGCCCACAAATATGCCCGCCACAAGAAAAATAAGTATCATGGTGACGATGTTTTTATCTCCAACACCCTTTCCCATTATTTCAAGTTTTTTATCAAAATCAAGACTCTTGTTCTGAAGGCAGGCAACAAGCAATGCAACCATAAACGCAACAACAATGGGTATATTGTAAAAACCCATCGGTATATGCAGCGCATATTCAAATACAAGTCCAAGTCCCAAATATAATACTAAAAATACACCTATCGGCAATAGCGCCTTAATATTTCCTTTATTCATACAAACTTCCTTCCTCGACGCGTAAAAGCGCCTCCATATTTTCTTCTGAATACTCCACCTCTGAGGAATACATCCGCACAAGGTCGAGTTTTTTATCGAAATCATCATATCGCGACCACAAGGCAACTATAACATAACAGCTCATCAGCGCAAACCTTACTACCGCGCGATAATCTTCATTCGGTTTTAAGTGGCGGAAGATAAAGTAAACCGCGAGTTGCTCAAATGCAGTATCGCAATCTTTAAAAATACTTTCATCAAATACCGCACCCTTTAAGCCCTTTAGCTCATCATCCCATTTTTCGTCCAACCGTTCTAAGGATAAATACAGCTCACACAACTTATCTTTTGAAAAATCAAGTCTTAAATTAAATTTTTTACCAAGGATACTAAATCTTTCCCCTATGGTTTTATCTCTGTTCTGCAGGATATCGAAAATCTTTTTTCTCGTGGCAAACAGTTCTTCCTCTTCTACTGTAAGCTCGCAAGTAGGCGTGGGGATAAAGACCTTTTCATCACGGGTAAGAATTATCCGCACTGCTTCTTCACAGCAAAGGCCCAGCCCCACCTCTTCAAAGTTTAAGTACCAGTTGAAAAATCTCGGGTGCAGTGTACATATATCACAAATAGCGTCCTCACCGTAGGACAGAATGATCTCGCAAAGTCCGTTTTTCTTTAAGAAAGGACATCTATCCCCTTCTTTTAAAGCGAAATGAGGAATATCTCCCTCTATATTCTGCCGTATTTTTTCGCCAAGTTCTGTGTCAAGGTTGTTGTAGAAGTCCATAGTGTCATCGTCTATATCTATTTCCCAGCCGATACAACAGCTATGCTTACACTTATCTGCAATACACTTGAATTCGCCGTAATAATCAGGATATATTTCCATTCTTACTTCGCTCCGTCGGTCTTCTTTTCTACCTTTTTCTTGTTGCCCTTTTCATCCACAATGTAGACATTGCTTAAGGTGTTCTCCACACCCTGGCGGAATTTTGCGATATATTCTTTCCTAAGTTCTGCCTGCTCTGCTTTTTCAGTATCAGTCAGCCCTTCGGTTTTCTGTTTTTTAGCAAGCTCATTTATTCTCTTTATAAGTTTTTCCATTCATTTCACCCCATTCTGCTCTAATTATACTATATACTACATCTTGACTACAAGTAGAAAAATGTATAAAATTAACATATTATGTCACAAAAGGAAAGTTTTTATGAATGCACAGAAATTAAAGGGAAATTTACTATTACTGCTCACATCGGTGATCTGGGGCATTTCATTTATTGCCCAGAGTAAAGGCGTTGAACTTATCTCACCCGTTACTTTCAATGGTATACGAAATATGCTGGGCGCCGTGGTGCTTTTACCGGTTATCTGCCTTCTTGATTTCAGCCACAAGAAAAAGGGCGAGTCTGTGGGAAAATTAAGTAAAGAGCTTATTGTGGGCGGAATTGTGTGTGGTATACTTCTCTGTATCGCCACTACTCTTCAGACCATCGGTATGGTATACACCAGTCCCGGAAAATCCGGATTTATTACCGCACTTTATATGGTGCTTGTACCAATAATAAGCATTTTCACAGGTAAAAAGCCCCGCCCTATTATCTGGGTTTCTGTGCTGATTGCTGTTGTAGGACTTTATCTTATGTGTATTGACACATCCCTTACCATAAATATCGGTGATGTTCTCACCCTGCTTTGTGCCATTGTCTTCTCAGGACATATTATGGCTATAGATTATTTTTCCCCAAAAGTTGATGGCGTAAAGCTCGCCTGCCTGCAATTTTTCGTGTGCGGTCTTTTAAATCTTATCTGGATGTTCCTGTTTGAACAGCCGCAAATCGACCCAATTTTAGACTGTTGGATTGCCATTGGCTACTCCGGTATATTCTCCTGCGGTGTGGCATACACCCTGCAGATAGTGGGACAGAAATATACCGACCCAACCTCTGCCTCTATCCTTATGAGCTTAGAGTCGGTATTTGCCGCACTCTCCACAAGCGTTTTGGTTGCTCTTGGCTGGAATATTACCGGTGGTGCACTCAATGCTCGTGAAATTTTCGGCTGTATTCTTATGTTTGTGGCAATTACCCTTATACAATTACCCGAAAGAAAAGGAAATAAAATATAGAAAAGGCACCCGTCGGGTGCCTTTTCTATATTTTATCCTTTATTTTATCCCAGATTTCATCATCAATAAGCTCATTTTTAAATAAGTATCGCTTATCATCGTCGCTGATTTTTCTTATTACTCTGCAAGGGTTTCCGACCGCCACTACATTGTCCGGAATGTCCCTTGTTACAACGCTGCCCGCGCCGATAACAACATTGTTGCCGATATTAACGCCCGGGGTAATGGTGACACTGCCGCCTATCCAACAATTATCGCCAATGGTTATCGGCTTTCCGTATTCGTATCCTGTGTTTCTCGTTGCGGCGTGGATTGGATGTCCCGCTGTGTAAATTGATACATTTGGACCAAGCATACAGTTTTTACCTATTGTAATTGGCGCTACATCCAGCATAACACAGTTGTAGTTTGCATAAAAGTTATCTCCCAAGGTTACCCTTGTGCCGAACTCGCAATAAAATGGCGGCACTATCATAAGCTTCTTGGAATTTGGGATTACCGCCTTCATTGCCTCGTTTATCTTGTCGTATTCCCAGCGGTCAATATCGTGTACCACCTTTAGGCGTTTTCTGCACTCTGCCATTTCCGCGTATATTTCCTTGTCGGCAAAGTACGCCAGTCCCTTTGTTCTTCGTTCACTATTAGTCATAAGTCGCGCTCCTATTTAAAAGCTGTCATAAAATACCACATCGGAAATATCGCGGTATTTGGAATGCAATTCAAGCGGCGTTGCGTCTTCATGAGGATATCCCATAACGAGAAGCGCCACTGGCTCAATATTTTCCGGAATATTAAAGGCTTTTCTCATTGCATCAGGATTAAAATGCATTACCCAACAGCTTCCCACTCCGATATTATGTGCCTCAAGCATCATATGAGTTGCAACAATTACCGCGTCAACCGGTGCTGACTTTGCTCCATCATAAGGGCGAGTCCATGTTTCATCCTTATTGTAGCATACGAGCATTGCGCAAGGTGCATCAAAGTGGCATTTGGTGCAAGTTTTCAGTTTAGAAACCGCCTCGTCGGTATTCAGGACCAATATTCTCTGGGGCTGGTAATTGCAGCCGGTGGGTGCAAGTTGAGCGGCATTTAATATTTTATCAACATCTTCTTTTTTAAGGTGTTCGCTTTTGAATTTTCTAACCGAATATCTGTGGGCAATCAACTTTTCAAATTCCATGTTGCTCTCCTCTTACCGTGTGGTTTCTAAAATACACTTTTTTATTATTGCTATCTGTGACGGAGATATTTCTTCATCAAAATCGCAAAATGCATTATCCTCAATATTGTTTCCTGTTAAAATAAAATACCAGAGTAAACCAAGCGCATATCTTCCAAGTCCAAAACTCGCGTGAAATGTATCACGATGTATTTTATCAATACCATTTGTCAACAATTTTTGGAACAACTCGCCCGAAGTAATAATAAAATCCGCCTTTATTTCTGTTGCCGCCCTATTATAGGAGGCCTCTATATCACGAAACATCTCTGTATGATTTTTATAGCACATTTCGTCCTTGAGGCGCTCACTGTCCTGCTCATAAGCCCAGGTCTGATGTATTGCAATTTTAGCGTTTGGCACATACTTTCGCACATATTTTGCAAGCTCGCTGATATATGGCTGGTATGTGTCGTAATATGGTGAAAAATGGCTGGCTTGCTGTAGCGTAACAACATCCCACTTGCCACTCAAAAGCGCATCTTTTATCGAGATCATAGTTTCGCTGCTTTCACCATTGATCTCAAGGGCATATGCAGGCTTGTCGCTTATCATATTTTCATAATGAAGCGCAAGTGAGCATCCGCCAATGTAAAGATTAGCCGTATTAAGCTCAACTCCATCTTTTTTTGCAATTTTGTGCAGATATCTTTGAGCATCCTGAGAAAAGCTATTGCCAATTGATAAAATATTCATTATATCTCCTCTTTAGAAAATACTAAGATCTAATCTACTGCTGAGCAGTTCCAGAGCTTTTACGCCCGCTAAACTATTTCCTTTACCGTCCAGTGCCGGAGAATAAAGCCCTATTCCCATTTTGTGCGGCACAACTGCCATAATACCGCCGCCAACGCCGCTCTTTGCCGGGATGCCTACATTTATTGCAAATTCGCCTGAGCCATCGTACATTCCGCTGGTCATCAGCACCGCATTAATGTCCTTGGCATATTTTTCTTTGAAAATCCGCTCATTTGTTTTGGGATTTTTCCCTCTGTTGGCAAGTAAATATGCAATTCTCGCAAGATCAACACTTGAGACCTTTATGGAGCAAGCTCTGAAGTAGCAGTCGAGGACATCCTCCACATCATCATGCATCATTCCGTAAGCGCGCAACATATATGCCAATGCTCGGTTTTTATTGCCGGTCGCTTTTTCCGATCTGTATACCGCCTCGTCTACCTGAAGTTCGGGATTGCTCGCCATTTTCCGTGTCAGATCTAAAAGGCGGTCGAACTTTTCTTTATAAGTGTCACCGTCTATTAAAGTACACAGGGCAATAGCACCCGTGTTTATCATCGGGTTAATATGCTCACGCTATCAATATCCGTAACAACACAAATACCAAACTCATCGGTGTTTGCTTTGGATAGCTCCGGTATATAATTTGCTACCTTGCCTTGTTTGGTGTAGTGATAACATTCATCGAGTATCTTCTTTAGCAATTCGTTCATTTTATGCTCCTCATTGATCGTTTGTTATATCGCCATTACCACTCACGGGTATGGCATCACCCAAATATGTGGGCTCGGGTTTGAATATGGTTTTTACGAAGTCTTTGCATCTTGCAAGGATTTCTCTCACCTCTCGATAGGATTGGCCGAAATATGCGCGGTAATCAGCGCTTACACCGTAAGCATCAAGCCCGAGTTTATCTGCAATGTACAGCGATCTGTACAAATGGTATTCCTGGGTTACAATTATGATCTTGTCCGCCTTAAACACCTCTTTGGTACGATACATACTTTCATATGTAGAAAAACCCGCGTGGTCCATAAATATATCCTCTGACGGAATTCCCGCATCAACAGCCACCTGTTTCATCGTGTTGACCTCGTCGTAGCCTTTTTGTCCGTGGTCGCCACTCATTATAATTTTCGGTGCAGCACCGCTTTTATACAAGTCAATTCCCCGTTTTAGCCTGTCACCTAACATACTGCTGGGCTCGCCGTTATCCTTAACCTGACAGCCGAGTACAATGATACAGTCCGCGTCTTTAATATTTGTCGCTTCATTGGGTGTGATTATATAGTCGTCACTTGCGCTTTTAACATATGCATTAAGGGAAAATATCGCTATGAAAACTGCAATTACAATACACACCCCCACAATTGCAAATGCTATAAGAATCTTTTTTGCATTCATTGTCACACCTGCGCTTTCTTTTGCATTATGCTCGTTATCTTCTGCTTAGCCACCAGTACTTTTCTTCACAACCAGCATATTTATGTGCTACAAATTCACTTGCGTCAAAATCGTCTGCCTCGCGCAGCTCTTCTCTTATTTTTGCCGCAAATTTGCTATGATCAATTGCCTTTTGGGGTTTTCCTTTTTTGAATATAATCTCTATAAGCTTTTCATATGCCCATGCATCAGGATAACCCATATCCGGATGGTAATCCATTAAAAAATCGGCACCAATAAGGATTTTACCGTTAAAATCCATTTTCAAATTCATATTAGCGTATTTTCGATAGCCGCCGCAATCTTTCTCGGGCTCTATCCCCTCTATTGCGGGGTAATGTCCTTCATCCGAGTATATATTAAGTTCATCTAAGAAAATACCCTTCTTGGTTATATTGTAGGTGCAATAATATCCTCTCCAGCAAGCGGTTTCAAGCCAATGGGGTATAATTCCGTATTTTCGCGGATTAAAACCGATGGGCTCGCTCATTGCAACCATTGAATACTTAGAATCATCGATTATAAATTCATCTGTAATTTGTGTTGTCATATAACAAGCTCCTTGCAATTACATTTTTAAATCAAGTCAATTATAACATAAAACAACAACCATTAAAATGGTTGTTGTTTTACTTTTTTACTATTTATTATTTTCTTGGTTTTCTTAGTAAAGCACCGACTACCATAATTACTGCAAAGACGATCAAATAGAAAAGCACGGGGAAAGCAAATTCACCATTTGCCTTCGCGTTCAAATAAGGAGTGATACCGTGTGCATATATGGCGGCGAACACGATAAATAAGCACGCAATAATGGAAATTGCCGGTAAAATAAATCGTTTGAACACACCCAGCTCTTTTTCTTTTTTCATCCATGCAATAAAAATCGGAATATACATCGCGTAAATGGTTATAATCGGAAGCTCGGATGAATCGAAATTAAAAAGTCCAAACCAACCATCGGTAAGATTCGCACCGTAGAAATACAAAAGCCATACGGAGCATACAAACAAACCCCAGATTGCGGAATTTGTTGACATATTGGTTTCATCGTCAACCTGCTTGAAAACCTTTTGCATAGGTCCTTCATTTCGAATAGCAATAGCGTACATTCCGCGGGTTACACCAACCATAAGGCCATTTAGAGTTCCTAAGCAGGACACAATGACGCAAATATTAAGCAATGTGCCGCCAATGCCACCGAATAAGTTTCTAAACGCGGTTGTTGCACCCTCGCGCATCAGCACTTCACTGCTTGCGCCACCTGCAACACCGACGAAGTATAAAACATACGCAGACACAACAATAAGCGAGCCAATAATTAAAGCTATCGGAAGATTCTTTTTCGGATTCTCAAGCTCAGCATTGATAGATGTAGCAACAATCCAGCCCTCATATGCAAAAACGGTCGCAACAATAGCCGCAAAGAGTCCGCTACTGGTTGTACCTCCTACCGCCTCGGTAACAACGGTTGTGAAGTTTGATGTAAGTGTTCCGTTTGCAAGGCCCACGGTTGTGCCGATAATCGCCATAAGTATAATAGGGATCAGTTTGATAACCGTAGCTCCGACCTGGAATTTTCCTGCAAGCTTCGGTGAAATAGAATTCATCGTGTATGCCATAATAAGGAAAAATCCTGCCATTGCCAAAACTTCAGGGCCTGCCATATCCCAGCCGAAAAGCACGCCGAAATATCGTGCAGATACCCAGGCAAGAACAGATGTCATGCCCGGATAGTAGATATTAACCATAAACCATGCAATATAGTACGCGAAACCCGAGCCGCAAGTTGCCTCTGCATAGTCAACCAGACCGCTTACCTTCTCGTACTTTGTCGCCATCATTGCAAACTGTGACGCGCAAACTATCATAAGAAGACCTGTGACTATCCATGCGATAATGCCAATAGGCATATCACCGCCGGTAGCATTAAGCACATCCTGCGCTTTAAAAAAGATACCTGAACCGATTACTGTTCCTACTACCATGCAAATTGCAGTAGGCAAACCATACTTTTTCTCAAGTGTTGTCATTTTATTTTCCCCATTTATTTATTTTTAGATGGAACTGCACTTTAAAATTGTACCATATTATTTTCGAAACGGCAATAGTTAGTTATAATAAATAACAAAATCGCCGCATTTTTCGTTTATAGCAAAAATCCTTGGTGTAAAAATGGATGCTCTTTTTGAAGAATAAAAAAGCACGCCGTACGGCGTGCTTTTTATCTTTTATTGTTGCAAGTCCTGCAGGGCACATTTTCGAATGGCCAATATTCTCAAAAACATACGGTAACTCATAAAAAATTTAAGCCTATCCTTATTTATTCAATGCTATTTATCCATTGTTTTGCCTGGGCGATAAATTCTTTAGTATATCCGTGTCCCTGTTTTTTTAACTCCACATACTCTTTTTCACACTCAAGTACCTGATATAATTTATATATGTCTTCCGGCGGGCATTCTTTGTCCATTTCACCAGAAACAAGAAGCGTGGGACACTTAATTCGCGTCTTATGCATTATTGGATCTAACACAAACAAGCGTTCCTTTGCATAAAAATCATATATCATCTTTGCCGGGTTATTAATTTGGTTTGCCACAAAATTTTTGACTCTCGAATAACTAAAATCAGAGAAGCCAATAAGAAATGGCATTTCTGAGGCGCAGGCCACTGTACATTCATTGAATATTGAAGACATAACGAGTGCACCACCACCGCCTTGAGATGTCCCTATAAACAACAATTTTTGGTCGTCTTTTCTAATTGCTTTTATAGCAAGACACACCTCGAAGAACCAGCGGTTATATCCAACATCCTCTTCCGTTTCACTTACCGTATCGTATAAAACCGGCCATGCTCCGTTTACCCTCTTTTTTTCATCAAAACCCTGTGGAGTATTATACCCTAACGGCGAAAGCTGCAATACATCGCACTTTATATCCATATATGCAGATAAGTCGTTCCAATCAGAATTATATCCCGGCAAGGAAATCAACAGTTTGTCAGAACCATTATCCCTATATCTGCCATAAAATGCACCATATTCGTATGAAAACTTCACCCATTTTAGCTCTTGTGCCTCGTTTTCAAAGATATGTACATCCACATTTGTCTCGTCGGATTTCAGTCTGAGCGTATTGCACCAATGACCTATATTTTCAGGTCTTAAATCCGCTTTCGTTACATATTCATGAATAATTTTTTCACTATTTTCTTTTGATTCATTCATATATGCCAAGAAAGCGTCCTGCGTACACTCGGCAATATATTCTTCTGCCAACATAATAATATCCTTAAGTTCGTCCTTATCATATTCAAATTCAACAGAAAATAAATTTATACGAGGCGCGATGATTTCAACCGGAAAATACAAATATTCAGCGATTGCTGCAATTACGCCATTGTAAAACTCTTTATTTATCGATGAAGATTTCTCTTTGAAATTACAGTGGTATACATTTACATTTACATCCTCAATATCATATGAGAATAATTTATTTTTTGACATTCTGTTCGCTCCTCTCTATCAAACTTTGCCACGCTATAATTATTTTACATTTATCGTAATCTTTTATTTATTGTAATTTAGGCATAAATTTATTATTGCTAAATGCACACTGCTATTATTATAACTCAAACCCTGTTTATACGGCAATATATTCGCCGAATAATATATCTTTTATTTGTAAAAAATGAATAATGAAATTTAAGATTGGAGGTAAAACAGATGTTTAAACACGAAAAGATGCTTTTTCATCCGGTAGAAATAGAACGACCTAATCCGCAATATGCCGTACTGCTTCAGGAGCAGCTTGGTGGTGGAAACGGCGAACTTAAAGCGGCTATGCAGTATATGTCGCAGAGCTTTCGTATCAAGGATCCCGAGATCAAGGACTTATTTTTAGATATCGCCGCCGAAGAATTGGGCCATATGGAAATGATCGCTCAGACCATTAATCTGCTCAACGGTCACGATGTGGATGTAACAAAAACGCAGGCGGGTGAAATACAGACCCATGTTCTTTTGGGCTTAAACCCCGGTCTTATAAATGCCTCGGGTTACTCATGGACCGGAGATTATGTTACCGTTACCGGTGATTTGTGCGCCGATCTTTTAAGCAATATCGCATCCGAACAGCGCGCCAAGGTGGTATACGAATATTTATATCGCCAGATAGATGATAAAAAGGTAAAAGAAACGATAGATTTCCTTCTAAATCGTGAAGAGGCGCACAACCAGATGTTCCGCGATGCGTTTAACAAGGTGCAGAACACCGGCTCAAACAAGGACTTCGGTACAACCAAGGCTGCTCGAATGTATTTTTCATTGTCCGACCCCGGCCCCAATACATTCGCAAACAACGAAACACACGCCCCTTCATTTAATAATTAAGTTAAAATTGAGCGCCGCCTTTCGGCGGCGCTCCTTTTCACAGCCATATGACTATTTACACCGACCATAACTATATATTTATTGATATGGTCCTTGTATTGGCGTTTACATTATATTGCACTTTATCGGTTCTTAAGTTTTTTACATACCTGCTTGCGATTTTTAATGCATTGAATATTTCTTCATTTTTGAAAAGTCTTGCTATTGCTCTTTCATATGCTGCTGACGATGAATATTTTACAACCGCCGCTTTTTTTCCTCGTTTTACTGCGTTAATAATGTGCACAGCAATTTTTTCTACAGAGTATACATCATCTATCATACCAAAATATTTATAATAGTTGCATTCTGTTGCGGTGCATACTGGCATTTTGTCATCAAAAATTGGACGGTGGCTTTCACACAGCGATTCTGTCGTAATACAAAAATAGTCATATGATATATAATCCGGATCTTTATTGGCATTGTTTAAAAATATCGGATCACCCCATGTTGCATCTATGTAATAATACTTTCCATATAGTTTTATAAGGTTCCATGCGTGCGACTCTCTTTTTGTTTGACCGGTAACAAATGTACACCAAATATTATGCTTATTCGCAAAATACTGATATGTTTTTGCGTATCCTGAACAAACAGCACGGCGTTTTAAAATAACTCCTTCCATTCCGTATGCATAATTATAATATGAACTTGTGGATTTGAGTGCAGTTGTTTCATATTCAGCATTTTTTATGATAAATTCATATATTATCAATGCTTTTTCAAACTCTGTGTTTGCAGCTGCAATTTTTGCATTTATCTGTTTGTAAAAAGAATTTCTTTCTATATCGTAAATTATTTTTTCTTTTTGCGCTGCCGTGTATATGTAATGGAATTTTATTTTTATAATTATGTCGTTGCGTTTGGTCCATGTGTAAGTCCCCCTATACCAGAAAATATCGGGGCGATCATTCATTACATATCTTGACACTTTTTGAACCTGCTCATTGGTGAAATTTTCCTTGATATCCACAGTATCTGTCATATTCAGCATTGCGTTCAAAAATACTTTATATAAGTTTTTTTCTTTGTCGGGTAACAAATTATAATAATAGTATGCCGCCTTCTTTAATATATAGTTTGACATTATACATCACCTTCACTATTGATGTTTAACAGTATGTGTTTTATAAGTTTTCTATTGTCATTCTTTTGCTAAACTCTTTAATGAATTTTGGGGCACTTTTCTTAAACCTTATTGTGCTGATACACACATTCCCATAACCCAGTTTAAAATTGGCTTGGATAAGTTGTTTCTGAAACCGTCCTATTTTTGCAATATACGCTTCCGGATTTTTTAATATAATATTTAAAAATCCGTCCTTCATATACGCTATTTCCATATCAGACCAGGCAATCTTGCCCAATGAAATAGCTGATGAGTTGTCGTAAAAGTATTCATCGCATATTTCAATAAGAAGTTTCTTTGAAAAAATTTCCTTCGCAAAATAAATCTCACCAAAACAAAAAAAGATACAACCGACAATACACATCACTTTAACTTGTGAATATGTAAACCCGTATCTCAATAATATGCGATTAAAACCTTCAACGCTTCGCAGGTCAGAAATCGCACCGTAGAACAACAGAAGTAGCATAGCCAATGTAATCACAGCAAAAAAAATTGTATGAATTTTATTTTGTTTGATCGTCATGGTTAACGCCTCCCTTACCATTATTATACAAGCAGCCAGCAAATAATACAACTATCGAATTTGTATGAGACCATAGAAAGTTTTGATTTGGTAGATTTCCCTTTTGGATTCATTGTTTTTCATAGAACATAAGAGAAACAGCAACCTAAGTTGCTGTTTCTCTCAATTTACAAATTTAAAAGTTTAATATCAAATCTACCATTTTGTTTGAAGTAGCCTAAATTGAAAATTTCGTTTGGATGCTTTTTAGACCATATCTCGGCAACAGTTTTTAACTCTTCTGCAGTAATAAGAAGTATTTGTGTATCATTATTGAGCGTAAAATCAACGCAAACTTGTACGCTCTGTTCTGTAAAAGAAGGGGCAATTACCATAAACACTACAACATCTTTATCTGCCGTCTTTATGTACCGTTCAAACTGTTGAATATGATCTTTTAGATTCACAGACGACTCTTTAGACTTGTTATCCCACATAATGTATTTGTCTTTAAAAGACAGTTTGCCGTCAGGATGTTCGCTACCTGTTAAATTTAACGGCTTATTCAATAACATTTTTTCAAATAAATAATTTGTTGCTTCTTCAAATAAATGTTCACATTCTAAATCTTTATTTATAATTTCATTAGCTCTTAGATTTTTCAAATCCCTGCTTGCAAGTTGTCCGTAAAAAGCCATTAATTTTTCACGCGTATCCTCCGTTGTTATTTCAATTTTTCGCACAGAATCGTAGTATCCTAAGATCCTTTCAATTAAGGCATTTTTCGTTCCAGACATAAGCAAGCCTAAATCCGCACACCAATTCGATAACATAGTGACATCCATTCCGTCGCGCGGAGAAAATCCACCTATCAAATTAGACGGCTGTACAGATTTCAAAATAACTTCTTTCAATTCACTTACTGTCGGATTGTTTGATATTTCAATTTTTGCTTTTTCTAAATATTGGCTTGCTTTGTTTACAATATCAATTAGATACTGCTTCCGTGTTTTTTTAATTACATAATCAACAAGCTTTTCATAGCCATATATTCTAATTTCAACATTATAGTATTTACGAATGCCAGACGCTATATCTTCAGGTATCATATCACACATAACACCATCGGAATTTTTGATTGATACAATCAAACCCTTTGCTTGCAACACTTTTCTAGCATCCTCAATGTCGTCATATGTGTGCAAAGCATTCTCGAGCATTGGAAATCTTCCAGATTTTGCCTCTAATATATGAAATTCTTTAATAGATATTGATAGATATTTTCTTAATGTCTCTAATAAATTCTTTTCATCCACAGAAATGTCTGCATTATGTGCCCACGCTGCATCTAACATATGCTTAAATAGCGCAAAATCTTTTGAAATTTTTGTAGAATCAAAATTATTAGATTCATCAACTATTGACTTCTCATAATTCAAAATTGCTGCATCTGTATCCTTTGTATTAGAAATAAAATCATCTTGATTAAGCAAGTAGTCTCGTAATAATATTGGTGCTATTATTCGCACTGCTCTATTTGAATCTAATTTAATCTCATCGAGTCTATTCGCAATATTTTCAACAGAAGTATATTGTTTCTCTGTTTTCTTCAAAAAACTTTTTATTTCTTCCAATTCCAAGCGTCTATAATCCGCGACATACGCAGACGCGACGCGTTTTGCAATAGTAATATTAGGTATTTGCTCAACGAACTCAACAAACTTCATTTAATACCACCTCAAGCAAATTATAATACAATTATTTAATTATGTCAAAATTTTCATTTCAGGGAATTGTGAAGAGTGAAGATGTAATAAGTAAAATCGACATTCCTCTATCGAAGAATGTCGATTTTTGGTGGGCCTTCAGGGACTCGAACCCGGGACCGTCCGGTTATGAGCCGGATGCTCTAACCAACTGAGCTAAAGGCCCGTATTTACTTTTTATATAAACATTGCCGCCGCGAAAGATTACGCAGCGGCAACATTCAATTATGGCTCCCCCTGTTGGACTTGAACCAACGACCCTGCGGTTAACAGCCGCATGCTCTACCGACTGAGCTAAGGAGGAATATATGGTGTTGGCAAATACCTATTTTCCCGGGCCGTCTCCAGCCAAGTATTTTCGGCACGAGTGAGCTTAACTTCCGTGTTCGGAATGGGAACGGGTGGACCCTCACCGTAAGAAATACCAACTCTCGATTGTTCTGTGGTAATTG
>JAZNNQ010000059.1:0-22533 GCA_045580305.1 Eubacteriales bacterium | reverse complement strand
AAATTCATCTTTTCAGGATGCAAGGCAGTTTTGAAAGCAAGGTTTTTTGTAAAGAGAAAGAATAAAATTCCGGTAATACTGGCGTATTACCGGAATTTTTGATGCACTATTTACGGAAAATATGGTATCAAAACCAATGCTCCCTTATCTGGCTGTGGCGTTTTACTCAGCCTTTTTTTGTATAAGGAAAATAACAGACACCGCGGTGTCCTACACCTCATCACCGCCTGCGGCGGAGCTTCTCCGCGAGGAGAAGCCTTATATGGAGGATTTATTTTACTGCTATTTCGCCGTTTTCTACACTTGCGTGGAGCGCGGCGGGGGGATTTGAGTAATTGTCAATTAAGATATTTGCAATTTTATCCTCCAGCTCCTTCTGGATAGTGCGGCGAAGGTTTCGTGCACCGTATTTGATTGAGAAGGACTTTTCAACCAGCACATCAAGAAGTGTATCGTCATAGGTAAATGCTATCTGCTTTTCCTTAAGGCCTGCAGCCAGATCAGAGAGCATAATGCGGGCGATTTTTGCGAAATCCTCACGAGTCAAGCTGTTAAATGCAATAATCTCGTCAATTCGGTTAATAAACTCGGGACGGAGGAAATCGGAGAGTGCCTTGAGAGCCTTATCCTTACCGACCTCGGTAATGCTTTGGTTAAAGCCTGCTGAGCCGGAATTTAACTGACTGCCCGCGTTGGAGGTCATAATGATAACCGTGTTCTCAAAGTTTACAACTCTGCCCTGAGCGTCGGTAATTCTGCCGTCGTCAAGGATTTGTAAAAGGATATTCAGCACATCCGGATGCGCCTTTTCAATCTCATCAAAGAGAATTACCGAGTAGGGGCGGCGACGGATTTTTTCGGTAAGCTGACCCGCCTCGTCATAGCCCACATATCCGGGAGGTGCACCGATAATTCGACTTACCGCGTGCTTCTCCATAAACTCGGACATATCCAGGCGGATAAGAGCCTCGGGGGATGAGAACATATCATTTGCCAATTGTTTTACAAGCTCAGTCTTACCAACGCCGGTAGGGCCGACAAAGATGAAGGAAACCGGCTTTCTCTTAAGAGAAATGCCAA
This sequence comes from Eubacteriales bacterium, assembly GCA_045580305.1. Lineage (GTDB taxonomy): Bacteria > Bacillota > Clostridia > Oscillospirales > JAAYXM01 > RGIG7332. Next base: position 21,453 of record JAZNNQ010000059.1, on the reverse strand, counting down.
CTCTGCCGCGCTTTATTGCCTTAGCGAGAGCATCTACCGCATCGTCCTGACCGATAATGCGGGATTTTAAGCGCTCTGCCAGACCCTGAAGACGGGCAAACTCGGTCTCCTGAATTGAGGAGGCGGGGATATCCGTCCAAAGCTCGATAACTCGTGCTAAATGCTCGATGGTAAGCTCGGGAATACCGCTCTTTGCAAGCTCCTCAAGGCGGGCATTGATCTGCAGCTCCTCGCTCTTAAGCTGAGCCAGTGCCTCGAATTGGGTATTCTCATCATCCTGCAGTAAGGTACTGCGCTCACGCTCAATTCCAAGAAGGCGTTTGTTTAATTTTGCGCGCTCGTTAATCACCGCGTCCTTTAAGTTTAAATCACTGGCTGCCTCGTCGATAAGGTCTATTGCCTTGTCGGGTAAGAAACGGTCGGTAATATAGCGCTCGGAAAGGGTAGCGGCGCATCGCGCAAGCTCATCTGTTATACGGACGCCGTGGAATTCCTCGTAATAATGTGCAATACCCTTTAAAATCTCAACGGTTTCGTCAATTGACGGCTCGTTTACAATTACCGACTGGAATCGTCTCTCCAGCGCGGTGTCCTTTTCAATGCTCTTGCGGTATTCGGTAAAGGTGGTTGCACCGATTACCTGAATTTCACCGCGACTTAGCGCCGGCTTTAAGATATTTGCCGCATTCATTGAGCCTTCCGCATCACCTGCGGAAACAAGGGTGTGCACCTCGTCGATAACCAAAATAATATTGCCTGCACGCTTGATATCGTCGATAAGACCCTTCATGCGGCTCTCAAACTGGCCTCTGAACTGTGTTCCTGCCACAAGGGAGGTAAGGTCTAAAAGATAGACCTCGCGGTCGAGTAATTTTGCAGGGACCATACCCTCGTTTATGCGGATGGCAAGGCCCTCGGCAATTGCGGTTTTACCAACGCCCGGCTCACCGATAAGGCAGGGGTTGTTCTTCTGGCGGCGGTTGAGTATCTGCACAACGCGCTCGATCTCACGATCACGGCCGACAATTCGGTCAAGCTTGCCTTCCTTTGCGCGATTGGTAAGGGAAATGCAATAGTTATCCAAAAATTTACGGTCTTTGTTTTTCTTGTTCTTTTCCTTTTTATCACGGGGCGGCGCGTCTTCGCCACCCGGCTGAGGCGCATTGTTGAATAGGCGGTTTAAGAAGGGGAAGGTTGCGGTCTTACCCTCGGGATCGTCCGGGTCGTCCTCCTCAACGGGCATAAGACCCTCACCCATCTCGCCGAAGATGCCGGACATCTCCTGCGCCATAGCTTCTAAATCCTCGTCGCTGAGGCCCATTTTATCTATCAGATCGCTGGCAGGTGCTATGCCAAGCTCTTTTGCGCATTTTAAGCAATAGCCCTCGTTGGTGGTCTTGTCACCCTCCATTTTGGTTACATAGACCACAGCGATATTTTTCTTACATCTGCTGCATATTGTAGGTTGCATAGGTTCCTCCTGAAATGAAAGTTCGATTTTATAACTTGGATGTGTCGTTGTGTTTCTTGTAGTTTATATACAGGCGCAGGTAGCTTGAGAATGCCAAAAATGACATAAGTATTGCCACGATCTCAAAGCCGAGTTTTATGCCGGGGGATAAATACTCGTTAAAAAGCATCATTGCGATGCCGCCAAGCACCAAAAGCACTGTGGTAGCCTTGCCAAAGACATTTGCCGCAAACACACCGGATACCTCGCGGTAGAGCTTGATGCCGCCCAGGATCATAATGAAGTCCTTGGCAAACAGCAGCACGATAAGCCACCAGGGAAGTATACCACGGATGCATATGCAAATAAAAACGGTTATTGTCATAAGCTTATCGGCAAGCGGGTCCAAAATTTTACCTAAGCGGGTTATCATATTAAAGCGCCGTGCGATAAAGCCGTCAAGCACATCGGTAGCGCCCGCAAGGAAGTAGATACCTGCCGCATAGGCCATAGCGTGTGGCTTGTCCGAAAAGAAGACCACAACGAAAATCGGCACCAAGCACATTCTGAAAAGTGACAATATATTTGGTATGTTCATTATTTTTCGCCTCACAGTTTAAAGGGATTAAGAGTGGTAACAGCGCGGAGAATATGTGTGTCGGCAAGGAGTGTGGCATCGATTATTCCGACCTTCAGAAGGATAATTGAGCCAAGGTAAATGAAAAGGAAGCCGAATATTCCGCCGCAGATAAGACCTAAGGTATTATTTGCAAAGTTGAGAATCGGCAGGTCGAAAATTTTGTCAATAACCTTAAAGATAAGCTTTAAGATAATAAGCAGAACGATAAAGAATACCAGGTAAAGAATAGCGTTTGTGAGGGTGGATGCAAGGGATTTACTTGCATTTGCCACAAGCTCGGAGATCGGGCGGGCGGTGATAAGATCACTTGCCATACCCTCGGGCACGCCTATGTTTATAAGCAGCGCTTCAAACTCGGTAGGAGTTTCGGGATCAGCCTCCTCAACCTTAGGTGAGAGGAAGTCGGAGACCCATGGTGTAACATAATTTTCCGAGATATACGGGGTTGCGGCATCCGCCAGCGCACCTGCACCTGCAAATGCCAGAACAAGTGCCAAAATACCTGCGATGGTCTTTATAAAGCCGCGGCGTTTTCCACGCCACAAAAAGAAGATGAAAAGTGCCACCGCGATAATATCCAAAATTATAGCCATAAGTACCTCCTATCAGGGAATTAACAGATTTGCAAAGTTGCGGCCGATGGCAAACACCGTACCGTCCTTACGCATTATACATTCCTTAACGCCTTGGGTCAGCTTGAAGGTATGATGCTCCTCGCCCTTCTCGTTATATACCACGATGCGGTCATTGAGAAGCAGGGCGGTATAATCACCCGCACTTGAAATATCGTTGATGTTCTCAGAGAAATTGAACACAAGCTCCTCGTCCTTATCTGAGGACACCACCAGGCGGGTAACGCCGCCGCGGCCGTGACCGTCAAGAAGAACAGACGCAATATTGCGGGATTCAAGAGATGCGTTATTTACCGCCATACCGTCAAAGGACACCTCATCGATCAGCTCGCCGTCCTCGTCAAAACGGAGCAATTTACTTTCGCAAAGCACCACAAGCTCGCCATTTTTTAAGTATCTGCCGGAAATCGGCATACAGTCGGGCAGGTCGGTATATTTAAGTGCACCCTCGGTATCTAATTTATAGAAGGTGATTCTTCCGCAAAACTCACCGGTGGAGGCGGAAAAACCAAGAGTCGCCATATAGTCGCCGTCCTCGGAAATGGGTGCGGAAACGATATACTGCTCGCTGGAGTGCAGGCGATAGAGCACATCAAAATCATCATCATAGGCGGAAACCAGCGCCTTGCAGTCCGGCCCTGCGGTGATAACCGAAAAGTCGCCGCCCTCGTTCATTGTAATATTTATAATGGGCGCTTCGGTCTTGCCCTCAAAGAGCACCTCTTTTTTGTTCATTACAGTATATTGTGTGCCGTTGCGGTCGTATGCCGCAATGGTGCTTTTTCCGCCGGACAGGGTGGGCGAATGGTAGGAAAGGGGGGTAAAGGTCTGCTCCTCACCGGAGAGGGAGTAGATATGCATACCGTCAACCGATAGCACCGCAAAGCCACCGTTTATGGGGTGGAAGCGGTTTGAATTATTAGAGTCGAAGCGGATCGTCACCTCGTCGGCGGTGCCGGTGATACCGTCGCCTATGAGGTAGAAAATTCTAAGTATACTGCCGCCACCGATCTTGTTGCCAAAGGAAATTATCACAACAACAATGGCAAGTATGGCAAAGAACAGTATAAACCGTCCGCTATGTTTCTTTTTTTCTTTATTTTTCCTCGCCATATGCGGCACTCCTTATCTAAAAATTATCGTAGATCACATTTGTCATATAAAGACCACAGGCGGGCGCGGTTGCGCCGGCACGGGAACGGTCACCGGATTTTAAAATATCGGGAATTTCGTCGGGCTCTATTCTGCCGCTTGCAACAGCGAGCAGAGTGCCTGCCATAGTGCGCGCCATATTGTAGAGAAAGCCGTTGGCGCAGATTACAAAGGACACGCCGTTTTCCCTTTCAACAACATCGAAGGAATAGACCGTGCGCACCGTGGATTTAACCTCTGTGCCAAGACTTCGCATTGAGGCGAAATCGTGCTCGCCCACAAAGTGGCTTGCCGCCGCGCGGAGTTTATGAGTGGGCAGCGCACCCTCCCAATAATGGGCGTAGTTTGCCAAAAAGGGGTTGCGGTGGGGATTATTATAAATGTCGTAGGTATACTCTTTTTTAATGCAGGAGCGCACCGGATGGAAACTATCAAGTACCTCTCTTGCACCGCTTATCGAAATGTCGCGGGGGAGAACGGAATTCAGCGCAACCGCAACGCGGTCGATGGGAATGGTGCAGTCGGTCTTGAAGCTTGCCACATAATAACGGGCGTGAACGCCGGTATCGGTTCTGCCGCAGCCGATTAAATTAACATTTTCCTTTGTCACCGTGCGGGCCGCATTTTGCAAAACGCCCTGTACGGTGCGAAGATTTCCCTGAATTTGCCAGCCGTGGAAGGAAGTGCCGTCGTAGCTGAGCTCTATTGCAATATTCCTCATGGCACAATCACCCCGAAGGTAACCGTATAATTTGCAAAAATTGCGAGGGCGAAAAGTACAAGACACACGATAAGGACACCGTAGTCTGTGCCTTTAAGCTTCATTATTCTGAGGCGGGTTCTGCCCTCACCGCCCTTATAACAGCGACATTCCATGGCGCAGGCAAGCTCCTCTGCGCGGCGGAAGGCGCTGATAAACAGCGGGATAAGTATCGGGATGAGCGCCTTTGCGCGCTTTATAAGGCCGCCGGACTCAAAATCTGCACCTCTGGACTTCTGGGCTGACATAATCTTGTCGGTCTCCTCAAGAAGGGTCGGGATAAAGCGCAGGGCGATGGTCATCATCATTGCAAGCTCGTGCACCGGAACGCGGATCTTTTTAAGGGGTGAGAGCACGCTCTCCAGCGCATCTGTCAGCATTATGGGTGATGTGGTGTAGGTGAGCAAGGTAAAGGTGGCGATAATGAGTAAGGTGATACGCACCACCATATAAAATGCGTTGTACACACCGTAATCGGTTATGGTTATAAAGCTCCATTCAAATATCACCTTGCCGCCGGTGGTGTAGAAAACATTAAAAAGCGTTGTTATAACAAGTAAAATGAGAATAGGCTTTAAGCCTCGTGTCACCTGACGGAAGCCGACCTTAGAAAGGCCTACCGCAAGAAGCAAAATGCCGCCGAGAATTATATAGGGGATTGGGCCGCGGCAGATAAACAGCACGGTTATATACAGTACGGTAAGAACAAGCTTTAACCGCGGGTCTAACCTGTGGATTATGGAGTTGCCGGGGAAATACTGCCCCAAAGTGATGTCCTTAAGCATTGTCCCCACCTCCTTTATAGAGGTCGGAGAGTTTATCGCAAAGAGCCTCTACCGTATAGATTGAGGGATCGATGGGAATGCCCTTATCACTAAGCGCGCGGGAAATTCTGCTTGCTGTAGGTACGGTAAGACCTGCGCGCTGAAGGCGGTCGGAATTTGAAAAGACCTCCTCGGGCGTACCACTCATTAAAATTTTGCTCTTTTCAAGCACGATAATCCGGTCAACAACACGGGCAATATCCTCCATACTGTGGGTGACAAAGACGATGGTTGCGCCGGTTTCTCTATTGTAATTTTTGATGTAGCTTAAAATTTCCTCCCTGCCTGCAGGGTCAAGACCCGCGGTAGGCTCGTCCAAAATGAGCACCTGCGGCTTCATCGCGATAACGCCCGCAAGCGCTACGCGCCGTTTCTGACCGCCGGAAAGCTCGAAGGGTGACTTAAAGAGAATGTCATCGTCAAGACCGACGCTGCGCGCGGCATAGCGCACACGCGCGCTCACCTCATCGGGAGAAAGTTTCATATTCAAAGGGCCGAAGGCGATGTCGCGCTCAACGGTTTCCTCGAAAAGCTGATACTCGGGATACTGGAAAACAAGACCGACCTTAAAGCGGGTTTCGCGGGTATACGCCTTGTCCGACCAAATGTCACGGCCGTCAAAGAGCACCTCACCGCTGTTGGGGCGCAAAAGACCGTTTAAATGCTGTATGAGGGTGCTTTTGCCCGAGCCGGTATGACCGATGATGCCCAGTATCTCACCGCGTTTTATGGAAAAGCTCATATCACAGATGGCGGTCTTCTCAAAGGGGGTGTCCGCGCTGTAGGTATGGCTTAGATTTTTAACCTCAATTATGTTATCCAATTTTATCCTCCAAAAGACGCGCAAGCTGCGCAACAACATCTTCCTCACTAAGTGCGGAAAGCTCTACGGGAACGCCTTTCATCTTAAGCTGCCACATAAGTTCCACGGTCTGGGGTACGGTAAGGCCGAGGGAACGGAGCTTTTCAACCTGGGCGAAAATATCCCGTGGCGTACCGTCTAAAACGATCTTGCCCGAGTCCAAAACAATGATGCGGTCAGCCTCAACCGCCTCTTCCATATGATGGGTAATGAGAAGAATGGTTATATTCTCCTCGCGATTTAACTTTTTGATTATCTCCAGCACATCGCGCCGACCGATGGGGTCAAGCATAGCGGTAGGCTCGTCCAGCACGATACACTGCGGGCGCATTGCAATAATACCCGCAATTGCTATCCTCTGCTTCTGACCGCCGGAGAGCATATGAGGCGCGTGGGTGCGGAACTCATACATACCCACGGCTTTCAGTGCTTCATCAACCCGCGCTCTAAGCTCGGGATTGGGGATACCGAGGTTTTCCGGGCCGAATGCCACATCCTCTTCGGTAATGGTAGCCACAATCTGGTTGTCCGGGTTCTGGAACACCATTCCGCACATAGTGCGAATGTCATATAAAAGAGCCTCGTCGGCAGTGTCCATACCGGAAACATACACCTTTCCGCCCGAGGGCAGAAGAATGGCATTAAAATGCTTGAGCAAAGTGCTCTTGCCCGAGCCGTTATGCCCCAAAAGTGCCACATACTGACCCTTGGGGATTTCGAGATCTATATTGTTGAGGGTTATTTTTCCCTCATTGTAGGAATAGCTTAAGTTTTCGGTTTTAATCATTTACTTACTCCATCTTGCCGTTGCACCGCAAGGCAGGTTAAGACCGGTCTCCGTAACGGGCAGGCCAAGCTCCGCATAATCACAGCTGCCGCCAAAACGGGTGGTGAACACGGTTTCCGCAATATAGCGGAGAACGCTGGGCGCAAGACCGGTGGTGTATGAATTTATTACTACGAAAAGGGGATCGTCAGACAGAACGCCCGAGCAAAGCTCAACAAAGGGGAAAAGCTTTTCCTCAAGCTTCCATATCTCGCCGGAAGGGCCTCTGCCGTAAGAGGGGGGATCCATGACGATAGCGTCATACTTTTTACCGCGGCGGATTTCACGCTCGACAAACTTGACACAGTCATCGATTATCCAGCGTATGGGAGCGCCGGAAACACCCGATGCCTCGGCGTTCTCCCGCGCCCAGGATACCATTCCCTTTGCCGCGTCAACATGGCACACGGAAGCGCCTGCCTTTGCACAGGCAACGGTGGCACCGCCGGTATAGGCAAAAAGGTTGAGTACGGATATGGGTCTTCCTGCATTTCTGATCTTATCCATCATAAAGTCCCAGTTAGCCGCCTGCTCGGGGAAGAGACCGGTGTGCTTGAAGTTCATGGGCTTTATGCGGAAGGTAAGCTCTTTATAATTTACCCGCCAGTTTTCCGGAAGGCGCTTGTTTGTCCACTTACCGCCGCCGGTGGAGGAGCGGGCATAGCTGCCGTCGGGGTTAAACCATTTTTTGTTGGTGCGCGGAGTTTGCCAGATAGCCTGAGGGTCGGGTCGCACAAGGTAATAATCGCCCCAACGCTCCAGCTTTTCGCCGTTTCCGCAATCTATAATTTCATAATCTTTCCAATCTTTTGCAATCCACATAAAAATATTACTCCACTTTATTATTATCTATTTAGTTTATCATTATATCTCACGCGCGTCAATATAAATAATAGTAGAATTTGTTAATTTTCTGTGTACTTGTCATATTTCGGAAGGACCGTGAATATACATAGTTATAGCGAAAGGAGAATGAAATTTATGCTTATTATGACGGCAAAGCTATCAAGATGGAAAATTATTACGGCGGCGGTCGTGATATTCGCTGCTATCGGAAGCCTTTTCTTCCTCAAGGAGGACAGCACCGAGGCTTTTTCCCAAAGCGGGAAGATGAGCGATAAAAACGCCAGACTCCAGTACATCGAAAGCCTTGGCTGGCAGGTGGAGGAGGGGGATTTTATGGAGGTAAATATCCCCGAGGAGTTTGACGATGTGTACACCAAATACAACGAGCTTCAGAAGCAGCAGGGCTTTGACCTTGAGGATTATAAGGGCAAGCGGGCGATGCATTACAGCTACACCATAAAGAATTATCCCACCGGTGAGGAGGGTGTTACTCTGTGCCTTGTGGTATACAAGGACAAAATCATAGCGGGCGATGTGTCCTCACCGAAATTAGACAGTTTTATGTACGGGCTTGAGATGCCGAAAGCAACAACATAATTAAAATGCCCTCCCTGTGTAAGGGAGGGTGGATTTTGCGCAAGCAAAAGACGGGAGGGTTGTAAAACAACCCCTCAGTCACTTTGTGACAGCTCCCCTTGCACAGGGGAGCCTTTTTACGCTAAAACCGGCTGGATCTGTATGCCCGAGAGGGCGAGCTCCAAGGTGTCGGGGATTTTTTCCATATGGGCGACAAGAGAGGCAGGCTTATTTACCGCGTCGTCCTGGGAATAGGGCACGAAGTAGATATTTTTCATACTGGAAAGAAGGCCTAAATTTTTCGCCGAGGTAAACAGTCCGTCGTTTGTGGAGGGTGCGATAATAAGCGGGCGGGCGTTTCTCATATGAGCTTTTGCCGCCATTGTCACCGAGGTGTCCGTGATGCCAAGGGAGAGCTTTGTAAGCGTATTGCCGGTGGCGGGTGCTATAATAAGCGCGTCTAAAAGTTTTTTCGGGCCGATAGGCTCGGCGCCGGCGATGGTGCTTATCACATTGCAGCCGCAGATATCCTCAATGCGGGATACAAAGTCCTCTGCCTTTCCGAAACGGGTGTCTGTGGTGTATGCCACCGGTGACATAATAGGCAGAATATCGTAGCTTTTTGACAGCGCCTCAATCTGTGGGATGACCTTTGAAAAGGTGCAAAAGGAGCCGCAGAGGGCAAAGCCTATTTTCACGGTGTATCACCCCATTCCTCGATTATGTTTTCGATGGTTTTCAGCATAGCGTCCGCGGCGCTGACGGGTGCTACCTTGCCGGGCAGGGACAGCGCCCAGACCACCTCAATTCCAAGCTCCTTTGCGGCGAAAAGATCAACGCCGCCCGGGCGGGAGGCAAGGTCTATCACAAGGGTGTCGGGGTTAAGCTCCATCAGCAGTTTTTTATTTAAAATCTCTCGGGGCACGGTGTTGAAAATAACATCAAAGCCGCTGAGTTTTCCCGCAAGATCGTTGGTGTTTAAGGGTGTGTGACCAAAGGCGGAGATCCAGGTAAGGTCTGAGTATTTTCGCGCACTGACCGAAACTTTTGTGCCAAAGCCCGACAGATAGCGGGCGAGAAGCTTTCCTATTCTGCCGTTTCCGATAACCAGCGCGGAGGCGCTGTTTAGGGTTGTCGGCAGTTTCTCAAGGGCGATCATAATTGCGCCCTCGGCGGAGGGAATGGCGTTTGATACCGAAAATTCCTCACGCTCCAGATAATCAAAAAGTGCTACCCCCAGCCTTCCCGCTTTTTCAAAAAGCTGATGGGGTACCTTGCCCGCTACCACCCGCTGACCCATCGGGAAAAGGGAGAAAATATCCTCAAGCAGGTAGGAATTTATGGAAAACGGTGCGTTTAAATAGCCTTCATCCTGCTCGACAGGCAGGGGAAGCAGGACGCAATCGTATTTTGTATGCAGCGTTGACATGGATGATTTCTTGACTATGGCATCGCTTAAAGGGTATTTATCAAGTGCATAGGCGTGTACGGTGTTGCCGCGGCGGGCAAGCAGCTCGGCAAGGTGAGCTGAGCGCGTATCCCCGCCAACTATCGCGTAATTTTTCATAGTCATAGTGCTAACTCCTTTCTTTGTCATCATATGTACAAATCGCTTTTTTTGCTAACCTGTATTTGATTTGCCGCCACCTAAATAGGTAAAATAAACAAAATTAATTTTGGCACATAAAAAGGCTTGATTTTGGGCGGAAAATAATATAAAATGGTAAGCGTAGGAAATTTGGTTAAAAGGGGTGTTGCATCGTGGCTCTCGGCAGGCTTTGTTGTTACTGCTCAAGTGGGGTCGGTGCGACCTTTTTTGCCCTTAAAAAATAGGTGTCGGTGTGTCCGGCACTTTTTTGTTTGTCAGGAGGTAGAATATGGCTAAAAAAGTAGCGATTATTATGGGGTCGGACAGTGACTTTGCCACTATGAAGGCTGCTGTCACCACCCTTAAAAACTTCGGCGTGTCTTATGAGGTTCATATCATTTCCGCGCACCGCACACCCTATGAAGCGGAAAGCTTCGCAAAGGGGGCCGCGGAAAACGGCTTTGGTGTTATCATTGCGGCGGCAGGCAAGGCGGCACACCTTGCAGGCGTTATCGCGGCTTATACCACCCTTCCGGTTATCGGCGTGCCCATTAAGACATCCATGATGGGCGGTCTGGACAGCCTGCTCTCCATGGTGCAGATGCCCAAGGGTATTCCGGTTGCAACCGTTGCGGTTGACGGTTCTGATAACGCGGCACTTCTTGCAATTCAGATGCTGGCTATCGAGGATGAAACCCTTGCAGGCAAGATGCAGGAGTATAAGGTTAAAATGGCGCAGGAAGTTAACGCTAAGGACGCTAAGATCCAGAAGGAAGTCAAGGCTCTTTAGTGCTCAGGGTTGTTTTGGAAAGGAAGTATTATATGAAATACAGAGTTACAAAGATGGGTGCTAAGTTCCACGAGGAATGTGGCGTGTTCGGTATCGCTGTTGCCGAGGATGAAAAATTCTCCGCGGCGGGCGAGACCTACAACGCTCTTTACGCGCTTCAGCACAGAGGTCAGCAGTCCTGCGGTATTGCAACCTCAAACGGTAAAAAAATTCTCTTCCACAGAGATTCGGGTCTTGTGCCCGAGGTTTTCAATGAGAAAAACCTTGCCAATTTAGAAGGCGACATCGCCATCGGTCATGTAAGATACGCCACAAAGGGCTGGGCGCACCGCGTAAATGCACAGCCGATCGTGCTTGACCATATTTACGGTAACTTTGCGGTTGCCTACAACGGCAATATAATAAACGCGAAGGATTTAAGAAACCATATCGAGCGTCGCGGCGGTATCTTCCACACCGCAAATGACGCGGAGATTATCTCATACCTTGTCGTTCGTGAGCGTATGAATTGCGACACGCTGGAAGACGCGGTAAAGTCCGCTATGCAGCAGCTTAAAGGCGCGTACTCAATTATCTTAATGAGTCAGAGAAAACTTATCGCGGCCCGCGATCCCAACGGCTTCCGTCCCCTTTGTATGGGTCGTATGGGAAAAACCGTTGTGTTCGCATCCGAAAGCTGTGCTTTTGATGCTATCGGTGCTGAATTCATCCGCGACATAAAGCCCGGTGAGATCGTCGTTGTTGAGGATGGCAGAATTAAAACTCTCGACTGCGGTATGAAGGGTAAGGAGTCCCTTTGTGTATTCGAGTATGTATACTTCGCTCGTCCCGACAGCGTTATCGACGGTGTATCCGTTGATCTGTCCCGTATTATGGCGGGTAAATGTTTAGCTCAGCACAACACCACCGAGGCTGACATTGTTATCGGTGTTCCCGACTCGGGCCTTTCCGCGGCTCTCGGCTTTGCTCAGGAATCGGGCATTCCCTATGCGGTAGGTCTTGTTAAAAACAGATACATCGGCCGTACATTTATTCAGCCCTCTCAGGACCAGCGTCAGCGTGCGGTTAAAATTAAACTTAATGCTCTGTCCGCTATCGTAAAGGGCAAGAGGGTAATAATGGTTGATGACTCCATCGTTCGCGGTACTACCTGTGCGCGACTGATTAATCTTATAAGAGATGCGGGTGCGACCGAGGTCCATATGCGAATTTCGTCACCCCCGTTCTTACATCCCTGCTTCTTCGGCACGGATGTGCCCGACCGCAGTATGCTTATCGCCCACAACAGAACCGTTGAGGAGGTAAGACAGATAATCGGTGCGGATTCCCTTGATTATCTCCGTGTTGAGGATATTCCCAAGACGGTTGAAGGATTAAATATCGGCTTCTGCCACGCTTGCTTTACAGGCGACTATGCGGTGGAAGTTCCGGAAAGCTTAAATGAAATAGCACTTAAAGGAGGAGTAGCAGACAATGAAAGATAGCAGAAGCGAAAGCTACAAGGCGGCCGGTGTTGATGTTACTGCCGGTTACCGCGCGGTTGAGCTTATTAAATCCCATGTTGAGAGTACATATACAAACGGTGGCGTTTTAAGCGGCATCGGCGGTTTCGGTGGCCTTTTTGCGCCGAATCTTGCAGGTATGAAGAGACCGGTTTTAGTTTCCGGTACCGACGGCGTTGGCACAAAACTTCGCCTTGCATTCGTTTTAGATAAGCACGACACAATCGGTATCGACTGTGTTGCTATGTGTGTTAACGACATCGCGTGCTCCGGCGCAACTCCGCTGTTCTTCCTCGATTACCTTGCACTTGGTAAGAATATCCCCGAGCTTGTTGAGCAGGTGGTTTCCGGTATCGCTGAGGGTTGCCGTCAGGCGGGCGCTGCTCTTATCGGCGGCGAGACCGCTGAAATGCCGGGCTTTTATCCGGTAGGCGAGTACGATGTTGCAGGATTTTCCGTTGGTATGGTAGATTACGACAACATCATCGACGGTAAGAATATTAAAGCGGGCGATGTTCTGCTCGGCGTTGCATCAAGCGGCTTACATTCTAACGGCTACTCCCTTGTTCGCCACATCTTCGGCGAAAAGGAAAGCGTTTTACGCCAGCATATTGACGAGCTTGGCTGTACTTTAGGTGAGGAGCTTTTACGCCCCACCAGAATCTATGTTAAATCACTCAATACTTTAACCGCTCAGGTTAAGGTAAAGGGTATTTCCAACATCACCGGCGGCGGCTTCTACGAGAACATTCCGAGAATGTTACCCGAAGGCGCACGCGCTAAGATTGAGGCGGCATCTTATGAGGTTCCGGCGATCTTCAAGCTTATGGAAAAGGTCGGAAAGGTGCCCACCCGCGATATGTACAACACCTTCAATATGGGTATCTCACTTGTTCTTGCGGTTGATAAAGCAGACGCTGACCGTGCAGTGCAGATTCTCCGCGAATGCGGCGAGCGCGTGTGCGTTTTAGGTGAGGTTATTTCCGGTGAGAGAGGCATTGAAATATGCTAAAGGTAGCGGTGCTTGTTTCCGGCGGCGGCTCTAATCTTCAGGCGATAATCGATGCAAAGGCGGCGGGTAAAAACCCAAACTGTGACCTTTGTGCGGTTATTTCATCTACCGAGGGTGCTTACGCGCTCGAGCGCGCCAAGAAGGCAAATATTCCCACCTATGTAGTTCCAAAAAAGGAATACAAGGGCAGGGAGGAGTATACCGACGCGATTATTGCAAAACTCCGTGAGGTAGGTGCTGAGCTTGTTGTTCTGGCAGGCTTTATGTACATTCTTTCACCTAAGTTCTGTAAATTATATGAAAATAAGGTTTTAAATGTGCACCCGTCACTTATCCCCAGCTTCTGTGGCGACGGATTTTACGGACTCCATGTGCACGAGGCGGCGCTTTCTTACGGCGTTAAACTAACAGGCGCTACCGTTCATTTCGTAAGTGAAATTTGCGATGGCGGCCCGATTATTATGCAAAAGAGCGCGCCGGTGCTTACGGGTGATACCCCCGAGATTTTGCAGAAGCGCGTTATGGAGCAGTGTGAGTGGATTATACTTCCCGAAGCGCTCCGCCTTTGCTGTGACGGCAAGGTTGAGGTAGTGGACGGTAAGGTTATTATTAAGGAGGATGTTTGATATGAAAAGAAGAGCGATACTTAGCGTTTCCGATAAGACAGGAATTGTTGAATTTGCAAAGGGTCTTGAGGCTGCAGGTCTTGAGATCGTTTCCACCGGCGGTACCGCAAAGGCACTCCGTGAGGCGGGCATTGAGGTTACCAGCGTTGACCAGGTTACAGGTTTTCCCGAGTGCTTAGATGGTCGTGTTAAGACCCTTCATCCGCTTGTTCATGCAGGTGTTCTTGCTATGAGAAGTAACCCCGACCATATGAAGCAGGTCGAGGAGCTTGGCGTAACGCTCGTTGATGTTGTTGCTATTAACTTATATCCCTTCAAGCAGACCATTTTAAAGGATGGCGTTAAGTTTGAAGAGGCTATTGAGAATATCGATATCGGCGGTCCGACTATGATTCGTGCGGCTGCTAAGAACTGGCAGGATGTTTCCGTTGTTGTTGACCCGGCAGATTACTCCAAGGTGCTTGAGGAAATTCAGAACGGCGGCGTTTCCCTTGATACAAAGAGACTTCTCGCTTACAAGGTATTTGAGCATACCGCAAGCTATGACGCGCTTATTTCAAACTATTTAAGAGGCCAGCTGGGCATTACCTTCCCCGAGGTTTATACTCCCACCTTCGAGAAGGCACAGGATCTCCGTTACGGTGAGAACCCCCACCAGAACGCTATTTTCTATAAGGAAATCGGCCATTTTGAGGGTACTCTTGCCGCTGCTAAGCAGTTACACGGTAAGGAACTTTCCTACAACAACATTAACGACGCTAACGGCGCACTTGATCTTGTTAAGGAATTCGATGTGCCCTGCGCTGTTGCTGTTAAGCACGCTAATCCCTGCGGCGTAGGTATCGGCGATAGCATTTATGAGGCTTATGTTAAGGCCTATGAGGCTGACCCGGTATCCATCTTCGGCGGTATCGTTGCTCTCAACCGTGAGTGTGACGCTAAGACTGCTGAGGAGCTTGCTAAGATCTTCCTTGAGATTATCATTGCGCCTTCCTTTACCGCGGAAGCACTTGATATTTTAACCAAGAAGAAGAACATCCGTCTCCTTGAGCTTCCGGCTGTTGCAAAGAAGAACACCGCGGCAATGTTTGACTATAAGAAGGTTGCAGGCGGACTTCTTGTTCAGAACTTAAACTGCGAGTTATTTGACGAGGCTAATTTCAAGGTTGTTACCAAGCGCGCACCTACAGATGCAGAAATTGAGACTATGAAGTTTGGTATGACCGTTGTTAAGCATACAAAGTCTAACGGTATCGTACTTGTTAAGGACAATGCAACCGTTGGCGTTGGCCCCGGACAGACCAACCGTATCACCGCTCTTGAGCTTGCTATCAAGTATGCAGGCGATAAGGCACAGGGCTCTGTTATGGCGTCTGATGCGTTCTTCCCCTTCCCGGATTGTGTTGAGGCGGCTGCAAAGGCAGGTATTACCGCAATTATCCAGCCGGGCGGCTCCGTTCGCGATCAGGAGAGTATTGACGCTTGCGATAAGTACGGTATTGCTATGATTTTCACCGGAACTCGCCACTTTAAGCACTAAAAAGGTGATAAAATTATGAAAATTTTAATCGTGGGCGGTGGCGGCCGTGAGCACGCTATCGCTTGGAAAATAAGCCAGAATAAAGATGTGGAGAAAATCTGGTGCGCTCCCGGTAACGGCGGTATTGCGAAACTCGCTGAGTGTGTGCCGATTAAGGCCACCGATATTGAAGGTATCGTTAAATTTGCAAAAGAGGTAAAACCCGACCTTGTTATGGTTGCGCCCGATGACCCCCTTGTTATGGGTCTTGTTGATGCTCTTGAGAAAGAGGGTATCCGCGCATTCGGTCCCCGCGCAAATGCGGCAATCCTTGAGGGTAGCAAGTCCTTTGCAAAGGAGCTTATGATAAATTGCGGTGTTCCCACCGCAAAGTACGCGGTATTCACCGATGCAGATGAAGCTATCTCTTATGTAAAAGAACAGGGCGCGCCGATAGTTATTAAGGCAGACGGTTTAGCTCTGGGTAAGGGCGTAACCGTTGCAAAAACCGAGGATGAGGCGATTACTGCAATCAAGGACGCTATTTTGGATAAGGCATTCGGCGATGCAGGTGCTCGCGTTGTAATTGAGGAATGCTTAGAAGGCCCTGAGGTTTCGGTTCTTTGCTTTACCGATGGCAAGACCATTTGCCCCATGCCCTCAGCCCAGGATCACAAGCGTGCTTATGACCACGACGAGGGCCCCAATACCGGCGGTATGGGCGCGTTCTCACCAAGCAGAATTTATAACGATGAACTTGCAAAGGTTTGTATGGAAAAAATCTTCCGTCCCACCATTGACGGTATGGCGAAGATGGGCAGACCCTTCAAGGGTGTTCTCTATTTCGGCCTTATGATTACCAAGGACGGCCCCAAGGTTATCGAGTACAACGCCCGTTTCGGCGATCCCGAGACCCAGGCGGTCCTCCCGCGCCTTAAGACCGATCTTGTTACCATTATGAACGCTATCATTGACGAGAAGCTTGATGAAATCAATATCGAGTGGCGTGATGAGGCGGCTTGCTGTGTAGTGCTCGCAAGCGGTGGTTATCCCAAGGCATATAAGAGCGGCTACACCATTACCGGTGTTGAGGTTGCTGAGGAGATGAAGGATGTTATCGTCTTCCACGCGGGCACAAAGATCAAAGAGTGCTGCGGAATGCTTCTTACCAATGGCGGCCGAGTACTCGGCGTTACCGGACTTGGTGCAACACTTGACGATGCAATAAAGACCGCATACGCGGCAACCGAGAAAATCGACTTTACCGACCTTCACAAGAGAACAGACATCGGCATTAAGTAAAAGTTAAACCCCCGAGGATTCGGGGGTTTTTGCTTTTTAAAGGCTCCTATCACGATTGAGGGAGCTGTCAGCGAAGCTGACTGAGGGAGAGATACGCAACACTACAACCCCTCCGCCTCGTTCCTCGGCACCTCCCCTTACACAGGGGAGGCTTTTTCTCGGAACATCCTGAAGGCCTACTACCCCTCATCCGAGTTTGCTTGCGCAAACCCACCTGTCTCGCTGCGGCTCGGTCACGGTTTGGCTCTGATAGTCCACCGGACTATCATTCACTACCAAACTGACATTCGCGCTGTGCGCTCACTACCCCAGGGAGAAGGCTTTATTTGGATCGTCTGACGGGCATCGACCCCCTACGACACCTCATCCACCGCAAGCGGTCCCCCTCCCCCTCAAGGGGAAGGCTTTAGCGGGTCGTTTGACGGGTATTACTCTACGATACATCGTATTCATTGCCCAAATACAATCCCTCCGAGTTTGCTTGCGCAAACCCACCTCCCTTTGCACAAGGGAGGCTTTTTGTGGGAGCCTTTTCAGTGCAATCGGCTTTTTTTACTTGATTTTTTGTTTTTTTATGTTATAATGTAGTGTATACTGCTGTGAAAATGTGTAAGTAGGGCGTGTTTTCATCTTTCAGAGAGGGGTATCGTGGCTGTAAGTACCTCGGTGAGTGCGCGTTTCGAATTTCAGCATTGGAGCGGCCTGCGAGAAAGTAAGCAGGGTGGTAATGCCACACGAAATTGGCATATCTAAAGTGCGGAAAAATTCCGAATTTGGGTGGTACCGCGGGTTCTACACTCGTCCCTTATTTTGAGGGACGAGTTTTTTAATTTTTCAGGAGGGTTTTGTATGAATGAAAACATTGTAACTCTTAAGGCGTCCTTTGACGAGGCGCTGAAAAGTGTTCAGGAAATTTCTGCTCTTGAGGAGATCAGAGTTTCTTACCTTGGCAAAAACGGCTCGGTTACCGGGCTTTTAAAGGGAATGGGCGCGCTCACTCCCGACGAGAGAAAGACCTTTGGTAAGGATGTAAACGACCTTAAGGTCTATGTCACCGAGGCTATAGAGAAAAAACAGGTTGAGTTGAATGAGGCGGCACTTTTGGCTGAGATCAACTCACTTCCCACATTTGATGTGTCCGTGCCCGTTGATACCGATCGCGGCTCGTTCCATCCGATTACTTTGGTTCAGCGTCACTGCGAAAATGTGTTCCGCACAATGGGCTTTACCATCGAGGATTACAGCGAGATCGTTACCGACTACGAGTGCTTTGAGTCACTTAATATTCCCAAGTTCCATCCGGCACGCGATATGCAGGATACCTACTACCTGGAAAACGGTCAGCTTTTAAAGTCCCAGACATCGGCTGCACAGAACGCGATTTATAAGAAGTATGCAAAGGCACTTATGGAAGAGGGTAAGCCCATCCGCGCCATCTTCCCGGGCAGATGCTTCCGTAACGAGAATACCGATGCCTGCCACGAAAACACCTTCTTCCAGATGGAAGGCGTTATGGTGGATCGTGATATCTCCATCTCAAACCTTATCTTCTTTATGAAGACTATGCTTTCCGAGGTGTTCCAGAAGGACATCAATGTTCGTCTGCGCCCGGGCTTCTTCCCCTTCGTAGAACCCGGCTTTGAGCTTGATATCAGCTGTCTTATCTGCGGCGGCGAGGGTTGTCCTTCCTGTAAGCACAGCGGCTGGCTTGAGCTTTGCCCCTGCGGCATGATCCATCCCAATGTACTTTTAGACGGCGGAATTGACCCCGAGGAGTACACCGGCTTTGCGTTCGGTCTCGGCCTTACTCGTCTTGCAATGATGAAGTACGGCGTCAAGGACATCCGCGATTTAAACAGCGGTAGTCTTGCATGTCTGTCACAGTTTACCGAGGACAAGTAAGGAGGAGAAAAGCATGTTAATTTCATTAAATTGGATTTCAGATTTCGTCGATCTCAGCGGTATTGATACCGAAAAGCTGCTTTCGCAGTTCTCCCTTTCCACCGCTGAGGTTGAAAACGAAGTATTTTATAAGGGCCGCGACATTGAGGGTATAGTTGTTGCGGAGATTAAGTCTATTGAAAACCACCCCGAGTCCGAAAAACTTCACCTTTTAAAGGTCGATGCAGGTGGGGGTGAACTCGTCGATGTTGTGTGCGGTGCGCCCAATGTAAGAGTTGGTATGAAGACCGCATTTGCAAAACTCGGCGCGCGCATCGGAGAGATTACCATTGCACCCCGCAAGCTTGCAGGTTATCCCTCAAACGGTATGTGCTGCAGCGAGGCGGAAATCGGCATAAGCGATGACAATTCCGGCATTATGGACATTACCGATGATGTTGCACCGGGTACAGATCTTAAGGAGCTTTACGAAATCGAGGATATTATCTTCGAGGTTGATAATAAGTCACTTACCAACCGCCCCGACCTTTGGGGTCATTACGGCATCGCCCGCGAGATCGCAACCCTTACAGGAAGAGCACTCAAGCCCCTTGATATGGTGGATGTTGAGGCGTATAAGTCACTTCCCGCAATCGATTTGAAGATCGAGGACCCGCTGTGTTACCGTTATTCCTGTATTTCATTTAAGAATATTTCCCGCAATGTGAGCCCGGTAAATATGCGAATCCGCTTATTCTACTGCGGTATGCGCGCTATCAATTACCTTGCTGACCTTACAAACTACCTGATGCTCGAGATGGGTCAGCCGATGCACGCCTTCGACTCCCGCAAGGTTGAGAAGATTCGCGTGAAGCGTTTTAACGAGACCTTTGATTTTGCAACCCTTGACGGGGTAGAGCGCAAGATAGATGACCAGACCCTTATGATCTGTAACGGCGACACACCGGTTGCTATCGCGGGTATTATGGGCGGTTTGGACTCCGAAATCGTTGAGGATACAACAAGCCTTACCTTAGAGTCTGCTACCTTCGACGCGGCATCAGTAAGAAAGTCATCTTCCAGACTTTCGCTCCGCACCGACGCTTCAATGCGCTATGAAAAGAGCTTAGACCCCGAGCTTACCGTAAACGCTATTGCGAGATTTATTAAGCTCCTTTCCACTTATGACAGCGGCGTTGAGGTTATCTCCTGTGTTACTGATGAGTACGCTTACAAGTACGACCACATCACCTTAGAGTTTAACAAGGCGTATGTCAACCGCTACACCGGTATTGAAATCTCAAATGAGACCATTGTTAACACCCTTAAGTCCCTGGGCTTTGGCGTTGTCAACAAGGGTGATGACTTTACCGTGGATGTTCCCTCATGGCGCGGTACAAAGGATGTTACCTTAAAGGCGGATATTATTGAAGAAATCACCCGTATCTACGGCTACGACAACTTCGAGATAAACACCACCCGCGCACCCCTTTATCCGGTACGCGCATTCACCGAAAAGAGCGTTGAGGATGCGGTTAAGGACCTTTTGGTTAAGAGATTCTCGCTCCACGAGGTACATTCCTACATCTGGGCATATGTTGACGAATACAAGAAGCTTGGCATTGAGGTCGAGGACAATATCAAGATTTTAAATGCCACCAACCCCAACATTGAGACCATCCGCAAGTCCATCGTTCCCACCCAGCTTTGCCAGCTTAAGGTGAACACCGGCTATGCTAAGGAATTCGGCATTTTCGAGATCGGCAGAGTTGTTCGCGGTATGAAGGCGGACGGTTTGGTTGATGAGCGCAAGATGCTTTGTGTTTCCCTTATTTCCAAGGATAAGGATGTCGAAACACTGTATTTTGACGCGATTAATCAGATCTGCGTAATGCTGGACGAGGTTAAGCACCAAAAGGCAGGCTTTGCGCCGGCTGAAACCGCGCTTAACTACATCCACCCGAAAAACTATAACGCTATTGTTTCCGACGGTAAGACTATCGGTCATATCGGTATCGTGCATCCCACGGTGGCGAAGAAAATCGATAAGAAGAGCAGTATCGTATTCTTCGAGATCGATGTGGAGACACTCGTTGCGGTGGATAAGGCGGATATCAAGTACGAGGAGGTTTCAAAGTTCCCATCAATCGATGTGGATTTAACCTTCGTTACCGATACCTACAAGCCCATTGCAGATGCAATTGCTAAGGTTAATTCCGAGCTTATCAAGAAGGAGAAGCTTGTTGGCACCTATGCAGATGAAACAGGCAAGTCCATTACCGTTCGCCTTACCTTCTCCAATCCCGAGCGCACACTCACCAAGGACGAGGTTATGAAGATCGTCGATGAGATCATCGCAATTTTAAAGGATGCAGGCATCGAGCTTAAAGCGTAAAATATTAAAAGAGCTGTTTCTTACGCCACAGCCAGGTAAGGAAGTATTGTCCTGAAAAAGCGCCTTTTGGCGAATTTCTGCACCAAAAACGCCCCATATCCGTCAGGATTATGGAAGTCGGAGGCCAAGCGGTCTTAGGAAGACAATTAGGGGCTACCACTCCTTGGCTCACAGAACGACATGGCTACGATCCGACTTAGTATTGTCCTGAAAAAGCGCCTTTTGGCGAATTTCTGCACCAAATACGCCCCATATCCGTCAGGATTATGG
>JAZNNQ010000058.1:0-15232 GCA_045580305.1 Eubacteriales bacterium | reverse complement strand
GCATCCTGAAAAGATGAATTTTGGATGAAGTTCAAGCTAAAAACGCCCCATAATCCTGACGGATATGGGGCGTTTTTGGTGCAGAAATTCGCCAAAAGGCGCTTTTTCAGGACAATACTTCCTTACCTGGCTGTGGCGAATTAACTCTCTGCTTTTTTTATGTCTTTTTGGATCATTTGCTTTAATTCGTCTACATTTGCGAATTTTTGCTCAGCGCGGATAAACTCTAAAAACTCCAGAGTTACGGTTTCTGTATACAGATTGCCGCTAAAGTTTAAAATATATGTTTCCAGACGGGGAACATCAGATTCCTCGGTAGTGGGGCGAACGCCTACATTTGTAACGCCGATATATGTATCATTTCCTATGTGCACACGGGTTTTGTAAACACCGTAACGAGGCACACAAGCGTTCTCTGCAAAATTCTGATTTATGGTGGGAACGCCGATCTCACGACCAAGTTCTTTGCCGTGAATAACGGGTGCAGAGATAAAATGATTATGACCTAAAAGAGCGGATGCCTGCTGTATGTGGCCCTGATCCAGATATGCACGGATTAAGGTGGAGCTTACAATCTCGCCATTTACTTCTACCGGCTCGATTATGTCACAGCCGATGCCCTTTTCACGGCAAAAAGCGCGCAGCAGATTGACATCGCCCTTGCCGAAACGGCCAAAGCGGAAATCAAAGCCCGCAACAAGATGCTCGGCATTGAATTTCCCGATTAAAACCTCGGAAATAAACTTGTCCCAGGAAAGTAAAGCGCAAGCCTCGTCAAAGGTAAGACTTAAGTGCTCGTCCATCTCGTAAAAACGGGTGAGAAGCATCTCGCGCTCAGAATTGGTATTGAGAAGCGGGGTGGGACTGCCGGATAGTATCTGTGAAGGATGTCTGTCAAACAGAAGAACCGATGCGATAAGATCTTTTTCCTTTGCAACTTGTTTTGTTTTCTCAAGCAGTGCACCGTGTCCTAAATGCACGCCGTCAAAAAAACCAAGTGCGATAACCCTTTTTTTCATATTACACCTCAAAAAAACTTTTTATTGTTTTAAGAATGTTATTTTCTATTTCACCAAGCATTAAAAATTCGCCATCTTCGCTGTAAACGCGGTATTTACCGTCTTCGCCGTCGAAGGGAATAGCGGCGCCGTTTTTAATGCGGAATGTGCCTTTTTCATCCACCTTGACCTTGGAAAACTCTGCAAAAAGTGAGTCCACCGGACGGATAAGAGCGGAACCTTTTTCCTGAATTTCATCCAATGTATAAGCATCCTCCAGGGTGAAAGCGCCGGAGCTGACTCTGCAAAGTTTGGTAAGTGTAGCGCCGCAACCAAGAGCCTTGCCAATATCGTGGCACAGGGTGCGGATATAAGTGCCCTTTGAAACATTCGCCTCAATAGCTACCGTGTTTTCAGAAAGACGCTCTGCCTTAATGGAATGAACGGTTATTTTTCTGGCCTTGCGCTCAACCTCAACGCCGCGGCGTGCAAGCTCATAGAGCTTTTTGCCGTCCACCTTAATGGCGGAATACATCGGCGGTATCTGGGAAATCTCGCCCAAGAAGGAATTTACCGTAGAAAACAGCGCCTCATCGGAAACATTAACCACTTTTTCTGCAAGAACCGTACCGGTGATGTCCTGGGTGTCGGTTTCCACACCTAAAAGCATTTCAGCGCGGTAGGTTTTATTATCAGCGGTTGCAAATTCACAGGCGCGGGTCGCGCGGCCAACAAAAATTGGAAGAACACCGGTTGCCATAGGGTCTAATGTACCGGAATGACCTATTCGGCGAGTCTTTAAAATACCGCGGAGCTTTGCCACAACATCGTGGGATGTAAAGCCCTCGGGTTTATTTACAACTATAACTCCGTTCATTTACAGTTCCTCGATTTTTTCAATAAGTGCAGCCTCGGCAGCATCAAGGGACATATTCAGGGTAGCACCTGCGGCGCGAATATGACCGCCACCACCAAAATGAGCGCAAATGTCAGATACATTGAAGGCATCACCCGAACGGAGGGAAGCCTTTGTGTTACCATCCTCGGTCTCGCGGAGAAGAATTCCGAGCTCTACGCCGTCTATACAGCGGGCGAGGGACACAATATTGTCCAGATCATCCTCGGTGGCTTCTGTTTCATCAATATCGTCAAGAGAGAGATGCATAACCGCAACCCTGCCGTCTAAGTAGAAATTTACATTTGAAATCAAAAGTGATTCCACTTTAAGGCGCGCCTTTGACTTAACTACGAAAAATTCACGATGAAGTGCGGGGAAATCCGGCACATAAGGCAGAATTTTTGCCGCAATTTCGTGGGTGCGTGGTGTAGTATTTGCATTTAAGAAGCAGCTGGTGTCGGTTGAAATCGCGATGTAAAGCGCCTCGGCAATTTCGCCGGTAAGCTCTACCTTCATAGCGCAGAGAAGCTCATAGATTATTTCACCGCAAGCGGCAGAAGTGCCGTCAACAAAGGTTTCCTTTGCGTATTCACGGTGTGAAATATGGTGGTCGATTGCGAGATCGACCCCATTGAGGTAACCCTCAGCGGTTTTTGAAAGACGCTCACCGGTTGCACTGTCCACCGCAACAACATAGTCAGGCGTAAAGTCATTGGGGGCGAAAAATTGTGCAATACGGAACATAAAGCGGAAAGTGGTGCCCTCATTTGCTAAAATAAAGGCGTTCTTCCCCAAACTTCGCAGTCCGAGACACAGAGCCATTGCGGAACCGTGGGCATCGCCGTCGGGATTTTTGTGGGTTAAAATTAAGATATTGTCTTGAGCCAGCAGATTTTCCGCTGTTTTTTCAAATGAAATTTTCATAATACCCATCCTATAGATATCTCCCTGCGGAAAACACAGGGAGATAATGAATTAATCGTTTTTCTTATCCAATCCTTCAAGAAGCTCCATAATATGTGCACCATAAGTAATGGAGTCATCGGGAGAAAAGGTAAGTTCGGGCGTATAGCGAAGAGTAAGGCGGGAGGAGAGCTCGCGTCTTAAGAAGCCTGCGGCGGATTTAAGACCGCGGATACAGTCCTTAAGGGCTGCTTCGTCGCCCAAAACGCTGATATACACTTTGGCATAGCGCATATCGGGGGTAGCCTCAACTCTTGTAATGCTGACCATAGCGCCGCTGACGCGCGGGTCCTTCAGTGTACGGATAATACCTGACAGCTCGCGCATAATTTCTTCATTTATTCTGCCCAATCTGTTATTTGCCATTTTTTATCTCCTAATCGCGAATTTCCACCATCTCGTATGCTTCGATGATGTCGCCTTCCTTGATGTCGTTGAACTTCTCAACATTCAAGCCACATTCAAAGTTAGAGAGGACTTCCTTGGCATCGTCCTTAAAGCGCTTGAGGGACGCAAGTTCACCTTCGTGGATAACGATACCGTCACGGACAACGCGGATGCTGCTGTTGCGGGTAATTTTACCGTCGGTAACATAGCAGCCTGCGATTGTGCCAACCTTGGAAACCTTGAAGGTCTGGCGAATTTCGGCGTGGCCGATAACCTCTTCTTTAAACTTGGGAGCGAGAAGACCCTTCATAGCGGCCTTCATTTCTTCGATACAATCGTAAATGATGCGATACATTCTCATATCAATGCCAAGTCGTGCTGCCTCGTTGGAAGCGTTGCTGTCCGGACGAACATTGAAGCCGACGATAATTGCATTGGAAGCAGATGCTAACATAATATCAGACTCATTGACCGCGCCGACCGCAGAGTGAATAACGCGAACGCGTACTTCATCATTGGTAAGCTTTTCAAGTGAAGCCTTTACAGCCTCGGCAGAGCCCTGAACATCGGCCTTGACGATGATGTTGAGATCCTTCATTTCGCCCTGCTGGATCTGGCTGAACAGATCCTCAAGGGATACCTTGCCGCCAATGTTCTGGCTTGCTTCTAACTTCTCGTTGTGCTTTCTCTGCTCAACAAGCTCGCGAGCCATACGCTCATCCTCAACCGCGTGGAACTGGTCACCTGCACCGGGTACTTCGGAAAGACCGATGATCTCAACCGGAACAGAGGGGCCTGCGGTTTTGAGCTGCTTGCCGTTTTCATCGGTCATAGCTCTTACACGACCGACGGAAGTACCTGCGATGATAATATCGCCGGATTTAAGAGTACCGTTTTGTACAAGCACGGTAGCAACCGGACCGCGACCGCGATCCAGCTTTGCCTCGATAACGATACCGGAAGCTCGTCTGTTGGGATTAGCCTTGAGATCTTCCATATCAGCGGTAAGAAGAACCATTTCAAGAAGGTTGTCGATACCGTCGCCACGCTTAGCGGAGATCGGGCACACGATGGTGCTGCCGCCCCATTCCTCGGGGATAAGCTCATACTCGGTGAGCTGTTGCATAATTCTATCGGGATTTGCGGTTTCCTTATCCATCTTATTAACCGCAACAATAATCGGAATCTCAGCCGCTTTCGCGTGGTTGATAGCCTCGATTGTCTGGGGCATAATACCATCGTCAGCAGCAACTACAAGGATTGCAACATCGGTAGCCTGAGCACCGCGGGCGCGCATTGATGTAAATGCCGCGTGACCGGGAGTGTCAAGGAAGGTGATGTCGCGACCGTTTAAGTTAACACGGTATGCACCGATGTGCTGTGTAATACCGCCTGCCTCGCCGGAAACAACATTTGTTTTGCGGACAGCGTCAAGAAGTGAGGTTTTACCGTGGTCAACATGGCCCATAACAACAACAACCGGATCGCGGGGCATAAGATCTTCTGCTGCATCCTCGCTGACATCAATCAAGCGCTCCTCAATGGTAACGATAACCTCTTTTTCAACCTTGCAGCCCATTTCCATAGCGATAAGAGCCGCGGTGTCATAATCGATAACCGCGGAAACAGACGCCATAACGCCGAGCTTGATAAGCTCCTTAACAACATCAGCGCCGGTTCTCTTCATACGGCTTGCAAGCTCGCCAACCTGGATCTCATCGGGAATGAGAACCTTAAGGGGAGTTTTCTTTGCAACCTGCTCCTGAAGGCGGCGCATTTTGT
Organism: Eubacteriales bacterium; assembly: GCA_045580305.1. Classification (GTDB taxonomy): domain Bacteria; phylum Bacillota; class Clostridia; order Oscillospirales; family JAAYXM01; genus RGIG7332. Next base: position 10,204 of record JAZNNQ010000058.1, on the reverse strand, counting down.
CCTGCTCCTCCTGGCGGCGCTTGTTGCTCTGCTGCTGGTTGCGGTTTTTCTGGTTTTTAAACTTTTCCATACCCTGCTTCATGCGCTTTGCACTCTCAGGCACTAAACTTTCAGCATGGTCGTCGTACTTTGAAAGGTCGACAGAGGACGCACGGGTGTCCAAATGGTGAACGGTTGTGATCTTGCTGCTCTTCTTCGGTTCCTTCTGCTCCTTGGGAGCCTCGGCCTTGTCGGACGCTTTTTCGGTCTTCTTAGCCTCGGGCTTTTCTTCAACCTTGGTCTCGGGTACATAGGTCTCACTCATAAGTTTTTCAAAACTCTCAACCTGATTGCGCTGTGTAATTACATCAAAAATCACATTAAGCTCATCAGCCTCGAGTACCTGCATATGGTTTTTGGGAGTAGTGAGAAACTCCGTCATTATATCGGTAACGATCTTTGAGGTCATGCCAAAATCCTTGGCCACCTCGTGTACTCTATATTTTACTAAACTCAAACTAAGCCACCTCCGTAAAATATCAGCCCTTACGGGAAATTTTCTTCTGTTTGCGCTTTTCTTGTCGCGCCTTAAGCTGTGAAAGCTCGTTGTATGCATCGGTGTATTCATTGGACTCTTCAAGAAGCTTCTCAGCAACCGATGCGGCAATGCCAACATCCATAATTACAAGCTGTGCACAGGATGCACGGCCGAGAAGAGCGCCAAGTGCTTCCTTGGAAACATTAAGGGGCAGATAGGGGATATCCAGGGAACTTGCCCATTCCTTAGTGCGCTCGGTAGCGTCGCTTGCGGTGCAAATTGCACGAGCCTTACCATCGCGGACCGCGATGGAGCAAACTTCAGCACCAATGCCAAGCTTTCCTGCGCGTTTTGCAATGCCGATAAGACCAAGTGCCTTATTCATTATTTGCCTCCATCTCGCGCTCTAAACTGTCATAAACCTCGTCGGGAATACTTACCGAGAACGCGCGTTCCAAAGCCTTTGAACGACGCGCCTTTTTAAGACACTCGGCATTGTGGCAAAGATATGCGCCACGACCCGGAGCCTTTCCCTTGAAGTCAAGCGATATGGCACCTTCGGGTGATTTTACAACACGAATCAGCTCGCGCTTTTCAAACATTGTTCTACAGCCCACGCACTGACGACATGGTACCTTTCGCTGTGTTGACATACAAAGCCTTCTTTCTTAAAACTTACTGTGCGCTCTCCGGCTTGATGTCGATCTTATAGCCGGTAAGCTTTGCTGCAAGACGCGCATTCTGTCCCTCACGGCCAATAGCAAGAGAAAGCTGTGTATCGGGAACAATTACGCTGCAGGTGTGGGAGTCGGTATCTGCGGTGACCGAGATAACCTCACTGGGGGAAAGCGCCGCCGCAATAAACTCCTCGGGATTTTCTGAATACTGGATAATGTCAATCTTTTCGCCGTGAAGCTCATCAACGATAGCGGCAACACGACTGCCGCGGGGGCCAACACATGCGCCGATGGGATCAACATTTTCATCGGTTGAATAAACCGCGATCTTGGTGCGGCTGCCTGCCTCACGGACAATGCCGCGAACCTCAACGGTACCGTCGTGAATTTCGGGCACCTCGGTCTCAAATAAGCGGCGCACAAGACCCGGATGTGTACGGGAAATGAGGACCTGAGGACCACGGGGAGTTTTCTTGACCTCTACCACATAAATTTTGATATGGTCGCCTTCGGTAAACTGCTCACCGGGTACCTGCTCACCTGCGGAGAGGAAAGCCTCGGACTTCTCACCACCGGTCATAACTTCTAAGACAATACCGCCGTTGCGGGGGTCAAATTTGCTGATCTTAGCATCCAGAATCTCATGCTCTTTAGAGGTGAATTCCTGGTAGTACATACCACGCTCAGCCTCGCGGATAGCCTGGATAATAACCTGCTTTGCGGTCTGCGCCGCAATTCTGCCGAATTTCTGGGTTTCTACCTTAACATCAACAAGGTCGCCAACAACGCTTCTTGCGCGGATCTTCTTTGCATCCTCAAGAGAGATCTGGGTTTCTAAATTCTCAGGTGTTTCCACAACCTCGCGGCGGATGGACATACGAAGCTGACCGCGCTTCTCATCAAATTCAATAATTATGTTCTCATCCTCAACCTCGTGGTCGCGCTTATAGGCTGTGATAAGCGCCTGACTGATTTTCTCGATCATATAGTCACGAGAAATACCTTTTTCCTTTTCCAAAAGGTCTATCGCCTTGAAAATTTCTGAGTTCATTTTTTTATAATCGCTCCCTTTACAATATTTTACTAAAATTCTATTCTTAAGCGTGCGGTTGCTATTTCTTTTTTGGTAAATTCCTCTACCTTGTCACCGATCTTTAAAGTGACCGTGCCCTCATTGTAGCTGTCAAGCACACCCACAAATTCGCGGGTTCCGCCTCTGGGGGCGAAGGTGCGCACCTCAATGGTATGACCGATGTATGCCTCAAAATCACGGGGGCGCTTTAATGTGCGCTCAAGTCCCGCGGAACAGACCTCGAAAACATAAGACTCCGCAATGGGGTCCTCGTCATCAAGTATCGGGTCAAAGGCACGGCTGAAGGTCTCACAGTCGTTGATATCAACTCCGCCGTCCTTATCCAAAAACACGCGGAGATAATGCTGACCGCCCTCTTTGACAAACTCGATGTCCCAGATGGAGAGGCCTAAGCCTTCCGCAACGGGCAGGGCGAGAGACTCAATGATTTCACAAACCTTACGCATAAAAAATTCCTTTCTTTTAGCAATGAGAGAGAGTGGGATAAAACCCACTCTCTCTGCATCAACACTTCTAACATAAACAGTATAACACAAAAACACAAAAAAGCAAGTGTTTTTTGCATTTTTTCTCACATTTATTCGCCGAATGTAATCTTACTCATATCAATTAATGTCGGTTTGACATCATTTTTGGCATAAGTTTTGGCAATAGTGAGTGCGCGTTCATACTGGGTATCGGTGTAGACAAGCTTTCCGTCAAGCTTGTACACCGCATCATCGATAGCTTTTGCTGTCTGCATATTGCAGTAGCCCTTGGAAATAATCATATTATTGTCGCGCTGGAAACGGTTTACCGCAAGGAATGTAGCACCGTCGGCAATTTTATCCGGCTTGCCGGAGAAATAGCCAAGCTCTACCAAACGCTGCTCCAGAGCGAGTGCCCCGTCGCTTTCGCCGATGTAAATAGCCTTATTTTGCGGCATTGTTGCGAGGGCGGGCAGGTGATAGTACTTCTCACCCAATTTAACACTCACATCCGGCTCAATACCGATGCCGTCGTAGTTTCCGGTAGTGGGCAGGTAGAAAATATGATTGCTCAGCACCGCGATTTCCGTAGGTGCGGTCTGCAAATGAAGCTGACCCTTACCCTTACCGTAGGTTTTTGTGCCCACAAGGGTGGCATAACCCAAATCGTGAAGCGAGCCTGCGACAAGTTCTGCACTTGAGGCGGTGTTGCCATTTACGAGAATTACCATCTTTGTGGCATCCCAGCCAAGACCCTCGGAGCTGTATGTGCGTACCCTGCGGGGATTGGTACTCTCGGACATAAGGTAGGGAATATCCTTGTCGGAAATTAAGCGCTCTATGGTATTTATTGCAACGCTAACCTCGCCGCCGGGGTTATTTCTCAGGTCTAAAAGCACGGTTTTTATACCCTGGGCGGGCAGCGATTTATAAAGCACCGCAAAGTCAAAATATGTATTGGCGTCTGCGAAATTGGTGATTTTGATATATGCCACTCCGTCGCCCGCAAGGGATGCGCTTACCGGTGAATTTTTCATCGCATAGCGGGGTACGGTAAATTTGAGTTCCTTGTCATTGCGGGACACGGTAAGGGCAACGGTTGAACCCACCGGGCCGCGGATGATTTCGCCGATCATATCGATAGTGAATCCTGCAAGAGAAACGCCGTCGGCAGAAAGTAATTTATCACCCGCTTGAAGGCCGACCTTTTCCGCTTCGCCGCCCGCGACGATGGATTTGATGTAAGCACCGTCCTCGCGGAGCTCCATAGTTATGCCAATACCGCCCACATAAGTGGTGTAGTCATAGGCAAGCTTGTAATCGGTGGTATCCATATAATATGAATACTTGTCATAGCTCTGGAACATAAAGTTTACAAATGTGGGGTACATATCCGGATATGTATCAAACATTTTTATAAGACCTTTTTTGATTGGGTCGTCATTCTCGGTGGCATCGATATGGTTTTCCTTAATGAAATCAACCATACCCAAAAGGCGCTCGTAAAGAGTTTCACCTTGGGTGACCTCTTCTGCCACCGCAACGATCGAGAAGGTCATAACGAGAGATAATACGATAGCAATGATCCTTTTCACATTAAACCTCCTTCACGGAAATGTTAAAGGCATTTTCACCAACCTGTGAATTATTAATCTCCATTGTGTAATCTATCATCAGGGTGGCACTGTACTCGCTTATTGTCTTGCGGATCTGTCTTGTGGAAATCCCGATAGTCAAAGCGCCCACCCCGGTATCGTAATAGGAAATGTGCTTTTCGCCCTCTTCAAATATCATATGGGACTGGGTATCGCCGAAGCGGATAACCGTAACGCGGTTAGGTTCGATTTTAACCGTAGTGGTGGTCGAGCCAAGACCGGTAATTTCACTTTCCTTATAGACTATGTAATAGTCCTCGTCCTTTTTGTAATATGTACCGTTTGTTACAAGTTCTATTGTATCCTCGTCCTGGTCTTCATAGTTCTGAAGACCCTTGATTGTAATTAAAACATCCTTTTTCATATAACACCTTATATACCTTCGATATTCACAAGCTCCACAGAACCCTGTACCTTCTTGCCAAGGAAAAGAGACGCCTGAGCACTAAAGGAAGCAACATCATCGCTTACAAAGAAGCGGGTAGTGCCGCGTTTTTCTTCGCAGGGGACAAAATCAGGCATTGTGGAAAGATAGCGGGCGGTTTCATAGCCCGGATTGATCAAAGTAACATTGTCGCCCATAAAGGCGCGGATCGCGTCGGCGATAATGGGGTAGTGGGTACAGCCTAAGATAAGTGTGTCCACACCGGATTTCTTGACCGGTGTAAGATATTCTTCAACCACCAGCTGCAGAACCTTATCGTTCACACCAATTCTGCCGTTCTCCACAAGGGGCACAAATAGCGGGCACGCGGCGGCAACCGTAAAATAATCCCCCGCCTGAGTGCTGATGAGACGCACATAGGAGCCGTTTTTAATGGTAGCATTGGTTCCTATTATGCCGATTTTACCGTTTCGTGTAACCGAGCAGGCACGCTTGACCGTGCTTTCCACAACGCCGATAATGGGGATATCGTAATCGTCGCAAACCGAGGGAAGGGCAACCGAGCTTGCGGTACCGCAAGCGATAAGCAGGGTTTTACAGTCAAACTGCTTTAAAAAACGGATGTCCTGCCGTGTATATTTAATTATGGTTTCTTTTGAACGGGCGCCATAGGGCACGCGGCCGGTATCGCCGAAATAAATAATATCCTCGTTGGGGAGAATATTCATAAGCTCAGCTACCGCGGTAAGACCGCCGAGACCGGAGTCAAAAACGCCTATTGGACGGTTATCCATAAGGAATACCTCCTATTTGTATTTACGCTTAACCTCAAATGCGCGGAATGCAAATTCGATAATCTTGTCAAGCAGGTCGGAATATTCGATACCCGTTGCACCGAAAAGTTTGGGATACATACTGATTGAAGTGAAGCCGGGCAGGGTATTGATTTCATTAAATACAATTCTGCCATCCTTGCAAAGGAAGAAATCAACGCGGGAAAGACCACCTGCACCCAATGCGTGATATACGATGAGAGCACGGCGGCGAATTTCAGCCGCAATATCCTCGGGAAGATCGGCGGGAATTTGGGTTCTGGAGGAAGCATCGTTATACTTTGCATCAAAGGAATAAAATTCCTGCTCTGCCAAAACCTCACCGCATACGGAAACAATAGCATCTTCGTTACCGAGCACTGCGGTTTCGATCTCTCTGCCGTCGATAAATTCCTCAACTAAGAACTTGGAATCGTACTTTGCCGCTTCATTGAAGGCAGTGATTAAGGAAACTTTGTCCTTTGCCTTACTTACACCAACAGATGATCCGGTGGAAGCGGGCTTTACAAATACCGGATATGTAAATTTATCCTCAACCTTTTTTACACAAGCCTCAATATCGGAAAGCTCGCGAGAATATATACAAACATAGTCTGCCTGAGGCACTCCCGCATTGTCGATAATAAGTTTTGTGATTGCCTTGTCCATGCTCATGGCACTTGCGGCAACATCACAGCCAACATAGGGGATACCCGCAACCTCAAAAAGGCCCTGAATTGTACCGTCCTCACCGTTAAAGCCGTGAAGCACGGGGAAAACACAATCCACAGGGAAGAAGGTCGCGTCCTTCAGGGAGATAAGACCTTTTGCATTTCTGTTTGCGGAAAGTGTGACGGGAACAGCACCCTCGGACTCTGCCCAGCCCGCGGTGTTGCTGATGTCAAGCGCGGGTGCATAGTACCACGCGCCATCGCGGGTTATGCCTACCGGAAGAATGTCGTATTTATCGCGGTTTAAATTAGAAAGCACCGAGGTTACGGAACGGATGGAAATATCGTGCTCGGTGGAAACACCGCCGAAGATCACACATAATTTTGTTTTCTGCATTTTGAAACACCACTCCATTATAAGTTATACATCATCATTATACTACATTTTTGAATGGTGCGCTACTATATTTAAAAATTTTTTGAAAAAATATTGGCTTTGTGGTAGAATGAATTCAACACAGTTGAATTCAGCGATATAAATTTCTGGCGGAATTTGCGATATACCTTGCGCTGCGACATACTACTTTGTAATGCGAGATATGTCAAAAATATGAAAAAGGAATTTATATCATATCGCAACCGAACAGAGTGAGGTTATATCGCATTTGAGTAAAACGAAAATGTATCGAACGAGCGTGAGCGAGTATATCGCTAAAAAAGTTTGTGATCTAAATCGTTCACAACTTCTAAACTGTGCATAGTATGAAATATACAACTATAAGGAGAATGCTATGAAAATTGAACTTACAACAAAGCAATTCAGACGACTTTTGGATATGGTATATATAGGAAACTGGGTGCTGAATTCAGCCCGTGGCGAAGACAGAATACCGGATTTTGACGAGCTGGAAAGCCATATTTTTTCACATTGCGATAAGGTGGGTATGGAAAGTCTTGTAAGCGACTTTGCGGGCGTACCCGTACCGTCTAAAGCTTTTTCCGAGGGCGGTATTCACGAGGCGGTTATGGATTATGAGGACGCGGTGTTTTACGGCATACTGGCTGAGGAGCTTGCACATCGTGACTTATCTGCTTTCGGCGATGTGACCGACAGTGAAGCCTTTGAACGACGCACCAAAGAGTATATTGCGGAGTTTCAGGAAAACGGACTCGGTAATGTCAATGTGGATATATAAATAAAACCGCCGCAAGGCGGTTTTTAAAATGGTCAAAATTACGAAAATAGGCGGTAATTTTGCTAAAATTTGATACAATTCTTATTTGACAAGGACATTTTATAAGCGTATAATAATTCTCGTATAGTTTTATATATAAATCCGTAAGTGGAGGTAAATAAAAATGCTTGAAAACAGAGTTTATAACTTTTCTGCCGGCCCGTCCATGCTCCCGGAATCGGTGCTTACCAAAATCCAGGGTGAGCTTTTAAACTACAACGGCTCCGGTATGTCCATTTTGGAGATGAGCCACCGCTCAAAGACTTATCAGGAGGTTTTTGATGCTACCGAGGCTGCATTCCGTCGCGTAATGAATATTCCCGACAACTACAAGATCCTTTTCTTGCAGGGCGGTGCTACACTTCAGTTTGCTTCCATACCGCTTAACTTAATGAAGACCGGTAAGGCTGACTACATCGTTACCGGAAGCTTTGCAAAAAAGGCAGCAGGTGAGGCTAAGAAGTACGGCGATGTTCATATCGCCGCAACCACTGAGAGTGAGAACTTCACCCGCATTCCCCGTCAGGAGGAATTAAATCTCCGCCCGGATGCTGATTATGTTCACATCTGCTTTAACAATACCATCTACGGCACACATTGGGACTATATTCCGGATACCGGCAATGTTCCCCTTGTTGCTGATATGTCCTCCTGCATCCTCTCTGAGGAGGTAGATGTTTCTAAGTTCGGCGTGATTTATGCCGGTGCTCAGAAGAACATCGCACCTGCAGGTCTTACCATTGTCATCATCCGTGAGGATTTAGCAGGCTTTGCGAATGAGAAGATTCCGGTTGTTATGGATTATGCTACCCTCATTAAAAACGACTCTATGTACAACACTCCGTCAACCTTCCCGATTTATGTTTGCAAGCTCGTTCTTGAGTGGATCGAGGAACTTGGCGGCGTAAAAGAGCTTGAGAAAATCAACAAGGCTAAGGCAAAAGAGCTTTACGATTTCTTGGATAACAGCAAGCTGTTCAATAACCCGGTAAGTGTGGAGAGTCGTTCACTTATGAATGTCACCTTCAAGACAGAGAACGATGATCTTAATGCAGAGTTTGTAAAGGCTGCGGCAGCTGAAGGTCTTCTTACCTTAAAGGGTCACCGTGCTGTTGGCGGTATGCGCGCTTCCATCTACAACGCTATGCCGGCTGAAGGTGTAACAAAGCTTGTTAAATTTATGGCTGACTTCGAGAAGAAGAACGGCTAAGAGGGGATTTTAATATGTATCAGATTAAAACACTTAATAAAATTTCGGCAATCGGTCTTTCCAAGCTGGATGCTACAAAGTATGTATGCTCCGACAATGCGGAAAATCCCAGCGGTATCCTCGTCCGCTCTGCGGATATGAAGGAATACCCCTTCAACGACGAGCTTTTATGTATCGCTCGTGCAGGTGCGGGTGTAAATAATATCCCGGTTGCTGAGTGTGCAGAAAAGGGTATCGTTGTATTCAACACACCCGGTGCCAATGCAAACGCTGTTAAGGAGCTTGTCATATGCGCGCTCTTACTTTCTTCCCGTAAGATTGTTGACGGTATTAACTGGACAAAGTCACTTGCTGGTGAGGAGAATGTATCCAAGCTTGTTGAAAAGGGTAAGAGCCAGTTTGTAGGCCCAGAGATTACCGGTAAGAAGCTTGGCGTTATCGGCCTTGGCGCAATCGGCATTTTAGTTGCTAATGCTGCGGTAGCTCTCGGTATGGAGGTTTACGGCTACGACCCCTATATTTCCGTAGATGCTGCATGGCACTTATCCCGTGCAGTTCAGCACGCTAAGGACTTAAAGACAATTTTTGAGAATTGTGATTATATCACACTTCATGTTCCCGCTACCGATGAGACAAAGAATACCATCCGCGAGCAGACTTTAGCTACTATGAAGGACGGCGTTCGCATCATCAACCTGGCAAGAAACGAGCTTGTTAATTCCAAGGATATGATTGATGCTCTTAATTCCGGTAAGGCGGCAGCTTATGTTACCGACTTTGCTGACAATGAATTACTTGCTGCAAAGAATGTAATCGCAATGCCCCACCTTGGCGCGTCCACTCCCGAGAGTGAAGATAACTGTGCTTGTATGGCGGTAAAGGAAATGACCGACTATATCGAGCGCGGCGTTATCAAGAACTCTGTTAACTTCCCGAATTTAGACGCACCTGTCGGTGTTGAGCATCGTGTGCTCGTACTCCACAAGAATGTGCCCAAGGTTGTTAATAACATAACTAATATCCTCGCTGAGGCAAACATCAACATTGAGAATATGGTAAACCGCTCCAAGAAGGACAACGCGCTTACCGCACTTGACATTAATGTTAAGCCGAGCGATGATCTTGTTGCAAAGATTAAAGAAATCCCCGATATCTTCGCAGTTCGCGTATTCTAATAAAAACAAAACCCGAATGCCTTGCATTCGGGTTTAATTTTTGGGCAAAAAAAGAACCGTTGGTTAATTCGCCACAGCCAGGTAAGGAAGTATTGTCCTGAAAAAGCGCCTTTTGGCGAATTTCTGCACCAAAAACGCCCCATATCCGTCAGGATTATGGGGCGTGTTTAGCTTAAACTTCATCCAAAATTCATCTTTTCAGGATGCAAGGCAGTTTTGAAAGCAAGATTTTTTGTAAAGAGAAAGAATAAAATTCCGGTAATACTGGCGTATTACCGTAATTTTTGATGCACTATTTACGGAAAAT
>JAZNNQ010000057.1:0-7877 GCA_045580305.1 Eubacteriales bacterium | reverse complement strand
CTGCCCTACGATGTGGCGTGTGGGCTCCGCAGTGGCCGCCCCTACTTGCATTGGTGGTTGTTTTCCTATATAATACTGTAAAAAGGTGGTGTTTGTTGTGAATGGTCATCCCGAGATAAAAAAGATCGTCATTACCGGCGGGCCATGCGCGGGAAAAACCAGCGCTATGAAGCGTATTCGCGAAGTATTTACCCCGCTCGGATGGGCGGTGATAATCGTGCCCGAGAGTGCTACCGAGCTTATACCAAACGGTATTGCGCCCTGGACGCTTACTTCGTCTTTTGACTATCAGATGTGCCAGATAAAGCTTCAGATAGAAAAAGAAAAGATATTCGAGGAAGGTGCGAAAAAGCTTAAAGACCGTGATAAGGTACTTCTTGTTTGCGACCGTGGTCTGAACGATACCAAGGCGTATATGACAGCTGAGGAGTTCAATCGGGCATTTGCTAAGCTTGGTCTTTGCGAGAAGGATCTGTTAAACTCCTACGACGCGGTGTTTCATCTTGTTACCGCGGCGCGGAATAACGAGGAGGCATACACCCTGAGCAACAACAGCGCCCGCACCGAGACCCTCGAGGAGGCGGTTGCGCTGGACGACAGACTGCGCGCTGCCTGGGCAGGACATAAGCATTTTCGTGTTATTGAGAGTTCTGTGCGCTTTGAGGATAAGCTGCAGCGCCTTACAGACGAGATTTCAGCCTTTATTGGTAAGTAGAGTTGCCACCACAAAATTTCACCTCCGTATATGAATAACGCATTTGTAAAAACCTTGATGCAAACCCAAAGTTGTGTTACAATATTTCGTACGAGAGTATTACTAAGTCATTAATTTGAGGGGAAAAATATGGAGCAATATAATATAATGGATTTATTTGCCGGTGTAGGCGGGTTAAGTTATGGGTTTTCCAAGTTTCCTCAATTTAATATTATAGCTGCAAATGAAATTGAAAAAGATATTTCCATTTCATATAAGCTAAACCACCCTGATGTTGAAATGCTAAACTGTGACATCAATGACTTAACCGAAGATGTTTTAAAAAAGGCGTTGAATGGACAAAAAGTAGACATTGTTGTCGGTGGACCGCCGTGCCAATCATATTCAACACTTGGCAAAAGGCAGATGGACGATAGGGCTAATTTATTTATGCAATATAAAAGAGTTCTTAATATCCTACAACCCAGAGCATTTGTTTTTGAGAATGTCATCGGTATTTTAAGCATGGATAAGGGTAATCTTTTCAAACAGATTCAATCTGAGTTTGAAGAGTTGGGATATACTTTGAAATATAAAGTTTTAGACGCTGTAAACTTTGGCGTTCCGCAGCGTAGAGAAAGAGTCATTCTTGTAGGATTTAAAGGAACTAATAATTTTACTTATCCAACTCCCACACATGGCGACGGATTAAAGCCATATGTTACCTTGAAAGATGCGATCGGTGATTTGCCCGCTTTGGAAAGCGGAGAGAGCAAGAATCATTACGCCAGCGGCATTACTAACGAGTTTCTTGAATTTGTGAGAGGTAGCGCCGACGATTATCTTGAGGAGCATAGTGCTCCTAAAAATGGCGAACACCTGATAAGGATAATGAAGGCGTTGAAGGACGGACAATCTAAAGATGATTTGCCGGAAAACATCCGCCCAAAAAGCGGATATGGAAACACCTATGCAAAATTATGGTGGAACAAGCCTTCCACTACCATAACAAGAAACTTTGCCTGCCCATCATCTTCCAGATGTATACATCCGCGAGATTCAAGAGCGATGTCTATTCGCGAAGGCGCAAGATTACAAAGTTTCCCTGATGATTATAAATTTTACGGCGCTAATGGTATGAAGCGTCTGGAAATTGGTAACGCTGTTCCGCCGTTGCTTTCTTTAGCAATAGCAAAACAGATGTTAATTGCACTTGAAAACTAAAATAATCCTACAACAATTAGTTGCAGGATTATTTTTTATATGTCTTCCGGTTTCTTCCCGTTGAATTTTTTATATAGTCTGCTATATATCGCTTTTTGTACTTTTTTGCTACATCTATCAACAACCTTTTCGTTAGATATACTTATTACCCGACCTTTATCATCGTATACCCAATAGTTGCGATCCGGTCTATTACAAGATTCGCATTGAGGAATAATATTTCCTTCTTTCAATGGCTTTGTAGGGTCTTTATGCCCTTTTTGAAGAACAACAGTTATATTCTTCCAATAGCGATGCTTTTTCCCTTCTTCCGAACCACAACATGCACACCTATATCCATATGCTTTTTTTAAGTTTTCCCAATAATCACCTTCAAACAATTCTTCTCGTCGTTCTGCCGTGAAGCCGATATAACATTCAGTTAATGATTTTAATTTATAACTACCTGAAGGAATATTTATAGATGTATTGTCACCGCGTGTACCCGACAGAATGTACCATCCCTTTTGAGCACCTAAATGTCTCGCTTGTTGCACATCATTTGTCTTCGGATAATAAATTTTTATGAATTCGGTAAGTTCTGTTTTTGAAATGACTTTTGTATCAGGATAACCCTGAGCTAAATATATCAGCACTAAAGCGTCCTTTGTATAAGAAGTACCTCGATGCAAATTAGGGAGAACTACCCCATACTTTTTTAAATGTTTTTCATGATATTCCGAGATCAGTTTATATGTATCTAAAATTTCTTGCGTAGTTAATTTTATCATGCTTTACTCCTCCACAAATAATTTATATGTCTCAATTTCAAGTGCATCGGCAATACGCTGAATATTTTCAAGCGATATGCTTCTGCGATAACATTCAATAGCGCTAATGTATGTACGGTGCATACCGCATTTGGTAGCAAATGCCTCTTGAGATATTCCCATAGCTGTGCGGTATTTTTTCAAGTTAGTTCCAAAAACTTTTACAATATCCATATCAATATACCTCCTACAATAAACATTATAAATTATGAATACAATTAGTCTACATACAATAAGTATCTGCATTGTGCTGTTAAACAAACTATCTTTTTATTGTTTTTATTCTTGCGGTACTCGTTGACATTCATCTTTTGCTACATTAAAATACATATGAGGTGGTTTTTGTGAAAAAAGTAATTTCTCTTATTCTTACATTAATTATATTAGTAACTCCCGCTTTGGCGGCAAGGCCCGATACTACCCCGAGCCTTATTTGTTTGGACCGAAAGTACAACTTTTTGGATCCCGAAAATTATGTAGTGATGTCCGGCGGCGGTGAGCACATTGCACTTATTGATGACGAGGGTGGACTCTGGACCTTCGGCTCGAATGAGGACGGTCGCCTCGGCATCGGTGATATCCGTAACGCCTACAATGCGCCAATCAAGGTACTTGAGAATGTTTCGCGCGTTAAGGTAAACGAGGACACGACCGTTGCAATTACAAAGGACGGAACGGCCTACGGCTTCGGCAGGCTTATTGGCGCTACCCCCACTATTCTGGCAGATGGCGTGCGGGACGCGGACTTTTTCGGTATTCCGGCATATGTTACAAAGAGCGGCTCTGCCCGCTTTGTAAACTACGATGAAGAAGAGCACACCCTATGCAGCGGCGCTAAGGAAATTTATGTACTTGACAGCGGAAGTGGCAGCAAGGGCCTTTCAAGTAGTGGAAGCGACTCCGGCTTCGGTTCCATTTCCTTAGGTGGCGGCGGTGGCGTCACTATGCAGGACATTTTAAACGGAAACAATTTCTACATCATTGTTCTCAAGGAAAACGGCGATCTTTATGAATACGGCATCAATCGTCAGGGCTATGCCGATGATGGCAAGCTTGTTGCAAGCGGTGTCAAAACCGTTGAAACCTTAGACTCGGGCGTTGTGCTGGGTCTTGGTAACGGTAAATTTTTAGCCGGTACCACAAGCTCCGGCCTTAAGGAAGTAAACATTCCCGACTGTGTTTCCTACTCACGCAGCGGTTACTATTTAAAGAGTGACGGCACTATGTGGCGTCAAAATGATAACTCCTGCATCGGCCGTAATGTCAAGCTTTTTGCACCGGTTTCCATGGGCGCATTTATGATACACAAGGATAACTCAGCCTCCGCTTACAGTGTAAATCCAAAGGTTGCGGACTATGCGGCGCGTCTTGAGGCGATAAACTTCGGCCCTGTTACCATGGGACGAAACACTTACTACGAAGATGCGGTAGCGCCCATTTGGGCCAAGACTCACCAGCTTTGCGGCGGTGAGACCGATAGATACATCAATGCGAAAACCGTTTCAGACTGGATCGGCACAAATATTGAGTCGATCTCCGACTACAGCGGCTACGGCACCAAGGCATTTACCACCGGTGAGGGTACGCCCTATGCCATCTCCGACCTTACTCTTATAATGTTTACCGAGTTGAAGATCCCCTGCTTCATCGCGGAAAATGACAGCTACGCCTGGACGCTTGCCATTCTCGACGGTGTGACCACTTTTATTGATAACGCTAAAAATGATAACGGAAAATACTTTGATATGGGTATGTTCTCAGATTTTGTTCCCGACTCCTCAAAGCAAAGCGGCAAGTACCGCAGCGATTACGCTTGGAAGGTTTATGACTCCTGGGCCGCCAGCGAGGTCAGAGGCGCTTACGACTACGACCTGATCGATACCTTTATCGGAGCCAACTACGCCACGGCAATTACAAGAAGAAACTTCTGTTCTTTAGTCCGCGCCACCATTGAAAAGGCGTATAACAAGGATATAAACGCGGTTATTGCGGATTTTGGAAAGAGCAATGTTAAAGTGCCATTTACCGATGACAGCAGTGCGGATGTTATTGCAATGTACAAGCTTGGCATTGTGGGCGGTACTTCCCCCACCACCTTTGAGCCTGTTCGCAACATCACGCGCCAGGAGGCGGCAAAGATTATTACAGGTCTTGCGAAGACATTAGGCGCGGATACCACCGCTCCCACGGTTTCATTCCCCGACGATGCCAAGATTTCCGCCTGGGCTCGTCCCTATGTTAATTTCGTGGCGGATCAGGGTATTATGCTGGGTAAGGCTCGCGGTTTTGACCCGTTAAGCTCGATTTCCGCTCAGGAAACGATGCTCATTTGCTACAGATATTTAACGAGAGGTAATTAACTATGAAAAAGGCATCACGGAAGTGATGCCTTTTTTGCGGGTCGATGTAGGCATCGACCCCTACATAGGCTCCCTCTGATGAGGTGAGCGATGCGAGCGCTGCCGGTGGCAGATGAAGCGACCACCTCTCGTAAAATCTCAAAACAAAGCCCAACAGAGTGGGTTTGTTTTGAAAGAGGAGGCGCCAGGCAGCGCAAGTAGTTTCTGCCTTTAGGCAGAAACTACAATCAGCGAACTTTGTGACGACGAGGCAGCGGTCGAAAAAAATCAAGGATTAGTGTATGCCCGAAGATTTTTTCGCTAACCGCAACAGAAATTCCTATATTTTATCAGCTAGACTGAGGGAGAGATACACTACATTACAACCCCTCCGAGTTGCTTCGCAACCCACCTCCCCTTACACAGGGGAGGCTCTGGTGCGGGTTGACAGTAGATTTTGTGGAGAGTAAAATGGATATAGTGAGGTGTATACATATGAAAAAAGTAATTTCCCTTATACTCGTGCTTGCCCTGCTGGCAATCCCCGCGCTCGCTCTTGCGCCCGAGCAGGTGCCGAGTCTTATTTGCTTAGATCGCAAGTACAACTTTTTAGATCGCGACAACTATATCGCTCTGTCCTCGGGCGGCACACATGTTGCTATGATTGATGAGGATAATTCCCTTTGGATGTTCGGCTCCAATGAGAAGGGTAAACTTGGTATCGGCAACAGCCGTAACGCCTACAACGCGCCTATTAAGGTGCTGGAGGGCGTTAAGAGCGTTAAGGCGCGTACCAGCAACACCGTTGCCATAAAGTATGACGGCAGTGTCTGGGTCTTTGGCAAGAGCCGGTCTGCAACTCCTGAAAAGATTTTCGACAAGGCGATCGACGCGGACTGTGACGGATATTTAGGCTATATCAATAGCGCGGGCGAAGCTTACTTCCGCGATTTTTACGACAACGATACAAAGCTTTGCAACGATGCCCGTGAAATTTATGTTTTCTACAACTACAGAGACGGTGACGGACTTGCCGGTGCTGTCTCCGATGGAAGCTTCCTTTTTGGCGGCGCCGCTAACACGAGCAGCAGCATTTGGGATATAACCTCCGCCTATATTATCATTCACAAAAATGACGGCAGCCTTTGGGAGTTCCCCATTACCCTGTACTCGGAAGTGAGGTTGCCCAGAAAGGTTGCATCCGATGTCAAAGACATTGCGGTGCAGGATAACGCGGTTACCGTGTACTACGACGACGGCTCCCTTGCCTACGGCTCGGTTGACACGGGCCTTTCGGACATCAGCCTTGCAGACTGTGTTGAGTATGCAAACGGCTTTTACCAAAAGGCCGACGGCAGCTTATGGTATAAGTCACAGAACAAGTGCATAGGCCGCAATGTAAAGCTCTGGGTACCGGTTGCAAGCGGTACGGGTGTATTTATGGTTCATAATGATAACTCGGTTTCCGCCTTCGGTGCTTTCGATGATTTCGCAGGACTTCTCAACACGGTGAATACCGGCGCGGTAACGATCAGAACCCGCGAGCGCTACGACGATATTTACGCCAAGACTATGGAGCTTAAAGGCTCTGCCGGCGATACCTACACCATTGCAAAGAATATTTCAAGCTTTATTACAGAGCACATTGATTATAAGTCGGGCTACCACGACCAGAGCGGCGTTCTGGCATTCCGTGAGGGTACGGGCGTTTGTGCGGCTTTTGCGGATCTTACCCAGATTATGTTCTCTTACCTTGAAATTCCCACCCACTATTATATTGGCGAGAACCACGCGTGGAACGCCTGCATCATAGACGGCGTTACCGTGTTTATCGATAATACCGCCGAAAAGTTTGATGTTGGTATATTCGACAGAGCGCTCTGCGATTCCAACGCGTACGGCAGCTCCCATTACGATACCTGGGCCTCTAGTGAGATACGCGGTGCTTACGATTACGAGCTTATTGACCGACAGGTTGGCATGGATTTCAGACACGCTATAACAAGAGTTAATTTCTGCACACTTACCCGCGCTACCATTGAGAAGGCGCTGGGCAAGGACATAAACGCGGTTATTGCGGATATGGGCAAGAGCGGCGTTAAGGTACCCTTTACCGACTCAACCCACGCGGATGTTATTGCTATGTATAAGCTGGGCATTGTGGGCGGCACTTCTCCCACCACCTTCCACCCGGGACGGCATATCACGCGCCAGGAGGCGGCAAAGATCATTACCGGTCTTGCAAAGACTTTAGGTGCGGACACCTCAGCGCCCGCGGCAAGCTTTGCAGATAGCGGAAAGATCTCCTCTTGGGCGAAGCCTTATGTGGATTTTGTAAATCACAAGGGCATTATGATGGGTAAAACCACGGGCTTTGACCCGATAAACACCATTTCCGTGCAGGAGAGTATTCTTATTTGCTACAGATATTTAGGTAATGTTATAGGATAGAAAAAGACGCCTATTCGGCGTCTTTTTTTTGCCGGGCGCTTGACAGGCATCGCGCCCTACGGCGGCAGGAGCAACCCCTTGCCCTACATAATGTTTGCGACGCGGCATCGTTTTGCACCCATAGGCTCCCTCTGATTGAGGTGAGCGATGCGAGCGCTGCCGGTGGCAGAAGAAGCGACCACCTCTCGTAAAATCTCAAAACAAAGCCCAACAGAGTGAGTTTGTTTTGAAAGAGGAGGCGCAAGGTAGCGCAAGTAGTTTCTGCCTAAAGGCAGAAACTACAATCAGCGAACTTTGTGACGACGAGGCAGCGGTCGAAAAAATCAAGGATTAGTGTATGCCCGAAGATTTTTTCGCTAA
>JAZNNQ010000056.1:0-32382 GCA_045580305.1 Eubacteriales bacterium | reverse complement strand
GCTTTGTTTTGATGCTGCTTTTTTGTCGCAAAGTCCGCTTATCTCCGTTTCTGCCTGCGGCATAAACTACAACCGCTCCCCCCACAGGCTCCCTCTGTTGGGGGAGCTGTCGAGCATTAACGAGACTGAGGGAGAGATACTCCACCCTACAACCCCTCCGAGTTGCTTTGCAACCCACCTCCCCTTGCACAGGGGAGGCTTTTTGGGGGGTCGCTTCATCTGCCACCGGCAGCGCTCGTATCGCTCCCCCTGCGTTTTGCCTACTTTTGCAATCAAAAGTAGGCCGTCGGAGACAATTAAACCATCTGCGGTATGCGATAGCAGGCTTGGTTTGCTCCCCTCATCCGTCATCTTCGATGACACCTTCTCCGACATCAGGGCGAAGGCTATGTGTAGAGCGTATCCCCTGCAAAGCCTCCCTTGTGTAAAGGGAGGTGTCACCGCAGGTGACGGAGGGATTGTCGCCGCTCAATACAGACTACCGTGTTAGACGCGGTCTTTGCTACAAATATAAAAACTTTTTTCGACTGCCCGTGAGAAGGCTCGCCTTAATTTATGGCTACCATTATAAACCATTGTTGAATATTTGTCAACATCTTGATTTTTGTTGAAGAATATGCTACAATAGTGCCGAGATAATACCAACGCTTGTCCAGACCGACAATCCGGAAATACGGAAATTTAACAAGTGCAGGGCCTATTGTAAACGATTTATCTCGGCACGGAGGTGATAGTATGACTATCGGAAACAGAATACAAAAACGGCGCAAAGCGCTTAAAATATCGCAGGAAACGCTGGCACACGCCCTTGGTCTGCGCTCCCGTTCATCCATCGCAAAGATCGAGGCGGGGGTAAACAACCTGCCCTTAAATCTTATCGAGCGTGCGGCGAGTTTTCTTGAAACCACACCCGCCTACCTGCTCTCGGGCAGTGTCGGCGTGCCTCTTTTGGGCGACATCGCCTGCGGTGCGCCCATATTCGCGGACGAGAGCTATGAATGTTACATTGAAACCGACATAAAGGCGGACTTCTGCCTTCGCGCCAAGGGTGACAGTATGATCGGCGCGCGGATAATGAACGGCGACATCGTGTTTATCAAAAAGTGCGACACATTGAATAGCGGTGAGATCTGCGCGGTGCTCATCGGTGACGAGGCCACCTTGAAGCGCGTATATATAAAGGGAGATACTTTGGAGCTTCATCCGGAAAACCCCGCTTATCCGGTGCTTTCCTATTCAAAGGACGCCCTTAGCGGTGTCCGCATTTTGGGACGGGCGATAGCATTTCAGAGCACCATTTTGTAACATGGCGCATAGAATGTTATTGAGCACAACAAACTCAATAACATTAGGAGGTAATAGAATGCCTGAAAAGGTTTCACCCGGCCCCTTAAACAGCTGCAACAACGGCAGTATCAAAGAGGCTGTCTGCGTCCATACCAACAGAATTTACGACTCCTGCAGAGATAAGGAGTGTCTTGAGGATCTCCGTGTCTACCCCACACGCGCAAGCCAGGAGGTAATCGATGCGGCAAGCACCGTTAAGTGCAAATGCACAGAGCTCCTTTGTGCGGATCTTTCCGTGCAGGAGGTCTCCTTCAACCGCGGCTTCTACGCTATCGATATCCGCTTCTTCTACCGCATTGTGGGCGAGGCTTACGGCTGCGGCAATCGTCCCCAGGAGGTACAGGGCCTTGCGGTTTACGACAAGCGCGTTATCCTCTTCGGCGGCGAGGGAATGGTCCGCATCTTCAACTCCAAGAACGGTTGTCACCATCCCAAGGAAAGCAGCAATATGCCCACCGCTATTCTTGAGGCGGTTGACCCGATCTGTCTGGGTATCAAGCTGGTAGAGCCGTGCAACTGCACTTGCGACGACCCCTGCGAGATCCCGGAGTTTGTAAACCAGTTCTTCTGCGACGAGCTTGTGGTAGGCGGCGACTGCAAGAGAATGCTTGTGACTCTGGGACAGTTTACCATCGTGCGTTTAGAGCGCGACAGTCAGCTTTTAATCCCCGCATTCGACTTCTGTATGCCCACCAAGGAATGCTCTGCAACCGATATTTCCTCGAATGTGGACTCTGCCTGCGATCTTTTCCGCAGAATAAAGTTCCCCACAGAGCAATTCTTCCCCTCGGCAACAGCAAACAACGGCACCTGCGAGGACACTCCCTCCTGCGGCTGCAGATAACAAAAATACGGTACCTGACGCCACAGCCAGGTACCGTATTTTTATTTTTCCAAATATTCACTCGGCACGGCTTCGGTAAGCCATACTCCGTTATAAGAACGGCGGAATTCAAAGCCGTCACGATGCATCTGCCCCGCCTTTACCCGCAGGACAATCGGCTCACCGTGTCGGCTGCCCACCTTCACAGCAGTGTCGTAATCTTCGCTGAGATGCACAAAAAGCCTGCTTTTCGGCAAAAGTCCCTCTTTTTCGATGCTCTCGGCATACTTTTCCGCGGTGCCGTGGTACAGGTACTCGGGCGGCTGCAGAATTTCCATCTCCACACCAACCGGTACCGAATGGCCATAGTTTGCGCGGATTTTACTCTTGTCCTCGCTTAAGAAAAAGCGGCACTTATCGTCGGTTTTTACAATCTCCTCCAAACGGGCAAGGTCGATGCCCATATGCTCAAGGATTTTATCCACCGGCGCAAAGCCGTCCGCATCCAGTGTAACGCCCGCATTGTGCGGCGCGTGGCGCAGAATAACCGAAAGATCAACTCCTTGTGCGCTCAGGGTTTTAATCTCCTCAAGCACGCGGATTTCAATGCCCAGCGCACCGTATTTTTTCTGTTTTTCCGGCGAGTAATACTTATCCATAAAGCCCGCCATCTCGCCTCTCGGATTACTGCCGCATTTAGCAAATGACACAGCTTCCGCAAGCTCCTCGAAACTTGCGGCACGATGCAGTGCCGCCACCTGAGCAACAAGAATACGGTCCCCATCGGGCAGACGCGCAAACTCTATGATATCCCCAACGCTTATCTTACTGCGCTTCTCATCAAAAAGTCTGAGTTCAACGGTCTTTGTGCCTTTGAGGATTTTTTCAAATGGCTTCTTTTCAAGATGCATATAATGTACCATAATCACACCTCAATGTAGTCTAAGTTAAGAACGCTCCGCTCCCGTGTGCCGTTTGGATACTCGGCGGTATAGGGGTTGTGGATGTGTCCGTGAAAGTGCCACTGCACACGGTTTTCGCAAATGTACTTTGTAATGCCCACAAGGCCCTCGTGTCCGTTTCGGGCACCCTGCGGATTAAAGCTTATGTCGTGGGTAATGAGAATATCCGCCGCCTTCATACTGTCTGCAAGCCGTATACTCTCATACTGGGTATGTGACGGGAAATCCGCCTCCTTATATCGAAAGCTTCCGCCGATGCCCGCTATTTTAACACCCTTATACTTTATTACCCTGCCCTCAAGGTTTCTTATGCCGTATTCCTTGTAGATACCTTTTATGTCGTGGTTACCCGGAACACAGCAGATCCTCTCCCGCGGGATACAGTCAACAATTCTGTCTAAATCCCCGCGGTCAAGGTCACCTAAAATAAGGCAAAGGTCGAACTCCCCCACCTTATCAAGAAAGGTCTCAAGCCGCCTGTCCCCGAAGGTAAGGTAGCCGTGAGTGTCGGATATCAGCACAAGTTTCAACCCGAGGTGGCGCTTATTGACAGGCTCTGCCATATCGACAAGGCTTTCCGCATAGGGTATGTATTCCCTAACCTCAAAGGGCGAGAATTTTTTTGCTCTCCTTAGAAAGTTGCTTTTAAATAAACCCATAAAGCCTCCTCACGATCTCATCTGCAGTGTCCTCAGCATCGTGATTTACAAAAAGCAGATCGGATAAAACCACGCCCTCAAACACCTCATTCCGCGCGATCTCAAGACGGCGCTCGATCTCCTCGGGCGTATTCTCGCCTCTTTTCACCATACGGCGACGCAGCTCCTCGAAGGATGGCGGCAGAAGGAAGATGCACACGGCATCCGGATATCTGCTCTTTATCGCCTTGGCACCGTTTACATCAACGATGGCAAAGACCGCCCGGTCTTCCGAAAGTACTTTTTCGAGCTCGCCGCAGGACACGCCGTAAAGATTCCCGTCATACTCGTTGTGCTCGATGAACTCGCCGTCCTCAAGCCGCTTTTCAAACAACTCACGGGTGATAAAGTAATAGTCTACCCCGTCTTTTTCATTGGTTCGCATCCCTCGGGTAGTGGTGGTAATCACGCGTCCGTACCCCTTGGCGTCAAGGTACTCAAATACCGTATTTTTCCCTGCACAGGAGGGGCCGGATAAAATTATAAGCTTTCCCATCTTCTATGCCTCCTTCATCGCCTCTTTATAGGCGGGAAAACGCTCCTCAGCATATTTGTTTGCATCCCGCTCCAGCGGCTGGTTCAAGTAACTCTCATAGCCTGCCGCCGGGGGTACATATCCCGCATCCACATTGTTTTTCCACTCACGGGCCTGACGGAAGTAATATCCGTTTTTCACCTGCTCGGAGTTGAAATCCAGCGTGTCCAACAGGTAAAACTCATAGGCGTGGAACACCTCGTGAAGCACGGTTTTAAGGCATTCCTCAACATCGCTCTCCCTGAGGTGAGCGATGTTGATTTTAATCTCACCGTTTTCGTCTATATAAACGCCAAGGGTTGTCTCGCGAATAGCTTCAACCGTCACCCTTACCTTGCTTACATCCTCAATACCAAGAGTTTTCATCTCGATAATGGCTATCTGTCGGATGCATTCCTCCTTAGCCTCATCCTCTGCAAAGCTCCAGTTATTAAGGCATTTCATAACCTCACTATACTCACCGAGGCTTGTCTTTTCAAGCATCTGACCCTCGACAAAGTTTTGGGTATACTTTGCCCAGTTGGTCTTGCTGTCGTACTCCTCGTGGGTATTAAAGCCAATAAGCGATGGCACCAGGTTGAGAACAAGTGCTGCACCCAGCGCGGTAACCGCTGAAAACTTAAAGCACTGCCATCCCTTGCGCTCTGTTGTATCACGGCGCCTCCAGATCAGATAGAAGAACATCACAAGCATTATAACCGCGGGTATGGCAAGAGTGACCATCGCAATTACAAAGTGCTTCTGTGCAAACCGAAGCAGACCGTAGAGCAAAATAATTGCACCTGACACAACTGCTTCCTTGTATCTTGACTCTCTGAAAAACAGCGCGCCGATAATATTGGAGAGCGCAATAAAGACAAGTACGATAATGCTTACAACCGCCTTATCAAGGTTGAGCCGTAACGCCTCTATGTACATATACTCGCCACCGGCTACAAAAAGCAGTGAGAGCATAAAATATTTCGTCCAGGATATGGCGGTGCAAGCAAATGTCATATTTTCTTACTCCTCTCTATTGGAAATACACTGTATCAAGTAACTGTTCAAAATTCTGCGGAATTGTGTTTCGTTTTCGCACAGTTCGTGTGCCATATTATAGGCACTACTTAAGTAACGCTTTTCAGTGGCATCGATAACCGATGCCATCTTCTCTTCAAGACCTTTGGAAAGAAGCTCCGGGACCTCTTCGTTGAGAAGCTTTACACCATTATACAGTACCACATACTGCTCTTCGATAAAGTCTTTTTCGTAAAGGTCGCCCATTTCGTCGAGAAGTTCGCCGTTTCCTAATTTTTCGATAATGGCGCAGGCGTAAAGCACCTTTCTGTTTTCGGTAATCAGCGCCCACTGCTTGATCTTTTCAAGGTCGCTGTTACCTCTCGCACTTATAGCCCAGGGTGCGCTGGTCTTTTTCTCCTCTATCTCATCTTCCTCATCGCCCATAATGGAAGGCCACGCCCACTTTACAAGCTTGGTAACGGTTCTGGACTCGTTTTTCACACAGAAAATACCGCCATAGCTGAACAGTGTAGCGTAGGCGAGCAAATGAGCAACAGAGCCTATGGCATTTATGATATACTCAGCTCCAAGCTCGATGCCCATAAGTACATTCAGCACCGCAGACAACAGTGCAACAGCAATATGTGCCCCTGCATAAATGCGTACAAATCTTCCGGAGAACACGGTCATATTGCCCGCTATCAGCAATGTCGTTATCATAAACACATACATCGCCGTGTCATAGCCGATAATTTCATCTATGGTGTCGTACAAATATCCGAAGTGCATTCTGCCGATAACAATCTCGCCCGCAAGGTAGCACAGAAGGCTCATTACTACGAACATAAAGGGGAAAGTCCTCGGATTTATGTTATAGGTTTTCTTATCCATAATAGTGCCCGCAAGCAGCGCAATAAAGGGCAGAAGATGGATAAGGTCCGCAATAACGCCCTGACGCCAGCTATAGGTGTAGTAGCTCTCATAAATGCTTAAAACAATATTATCACAAAGAATGTAAATTGCAAAGAGGCCCAGGGCCACCGCAGATAAAACAATTCTCTTATTCATCTTAGTCATCTTCCCATTCTCCTTCATCAATTTTTATTTCGCGGATCGCAAGGTATACAATAGTGCCCACAAGGAACAGTGCCAGTATAACAAGGGTTACTATGTGCCATGTAATATTGTTGGTGTAGAGATTGATACAGTCATAATCGAAATCCGCGTATCTGATAAACTCCGCAAGAGTGCCGTCGTAATCCACAACCACCTCTTTATCCAGACCGCTGAATGCGGTTGCGGGGATTTCATAAACGGTATTGGGGATATTAATCTCCTCCGCTCTGCTGCCTATAAATGCGCCGCCCGCTATAGTCTGCACATTGTTCGGAATGTCGATCACCTTCATATCGGGTGCAACATTTATGATACATCCCTCATTAATCAGCATTCCGTTCTCATAGTTTGCAACATTGATGAGATAATCGGTGCCCTGGAATGCACCTACGCCGATCTTTTTGATGGTCATAGGCAGGTCTACACGCTTGATGCCGGCGCAGTTCTCGAAGGCATAGGACTCGATCTCCCTGGTGCCGTGACGGATGATAAGCTCTTCGCCTACCACCTCGGGGTCGCATTTAATAGCGACATCGCCCTCGTAGAGCACACCGTTTTCCCACTCCTGTGCATCGGCTGCAAATGCAACCGATAAGGCAAGTGCAAGAGAAAGGATAAGTACCGTAAGCTTTTTCATTTTAAATTCCTCCTTATTTTTTGGGGTTTTCACTCATATGAATCGAAAACCTTTCTTTTTTCGCAAATTAAATGTATACGCACTGTCCCCAGGGTGGTTCAATACGCTGGTCGGTAATGATCCACAGCACCGGCACACCGAGTGCAAGCTCCTCGTCGGGGAAGTTGTCATAACCGTCGGTGAGAATAACCACAGCCGCCGGCAAGGCATCGGGGAATAGAGCGGGCATACTTTTAAATACATTTTCAAAAGATGTACCGCCGCCGCCAAGGACGGGAATACGCTCTAATTCCTCCACGGTTTCAAAATCAACCGGCTCGGTAACCTGATAGTCGAAAAACGACAACTTACCGCAAAGTCGGTCTATCTGATCCACAGCACCCCTTATCTCCGCCATAACCTGGCTCAACATCTCGCGACTCACCGATGCCGAGGTGTCCGCCACAAACCAGATATCCTCTATAGCCTCACCGTACATATTCTCCATGAAGGATGGCAAAATTGCGTCATTTGTAAACCGTCTGTCAGGATGAGTAAAGTCGAAATCCGCCCGATCGCTTTTAATGAAATCGCACAGCAGCTGTCGCCAGGAAATCTTGCTTTCCCGCTGTATGATATCCACATAACGGCGCAGACCCTCGGGAATGCCCGAGCCGACTCCCGCTGCACGGGCGGCGCTTTTTATATTGCTGTCCCACTCGTCCTCGATAAAACTGCCATGGCAGTCACTCCATGTATCGTGGCAGTCAAGGCTTCCGATAAGGTCGCAAAGCGCCTCAAGGTCACCGCAGAGCAGCATATCATATACCTCCTCTGCTGTATATGCCCTGCCCTCTCTGCCGTCGGGCGCTAAATGCATGACCTCCGCTCCGTCGATCTTTATTGTCTTCAGATCGAGAGTCTCCAGCAGAAGGGAATTTACCACAATATCGCAGGCGATGTTATAAACGATGCCAATTTTGCCCTTACCGCGGGTACAGTGCTTTAGCACACAGTGCATAACCTCATGGAGCAGAACGAAACGCACACCACCCTCGCCAATTCTCTCGGCAAAGGCGGGATCGAAGTAAATACGGCGCATATCGGTACAAGCGGTACCGCACTCCTTAAAGGAAATTGGCAGATGCATAAGAAGCCTGCCGAAAAACGGGTATTTACTTATCAATTCCATCCTTACATCGGTGAGCATTTTCGCTATTTTCTTAAGCTCCATTTAAAATCACCTCGCATAAAGCTTTTTAAAGCCGTGGCATCTCATAAGCTTCTCGTTAATTCCCTCAAGCTGTGCAAGATCGCTCATCATACACGCTACATAATCACCGGGCAGCTTAAAACAGTAATCGCAAAGGTTCTCAAGCTCTTCAAGGGTAGCGCCGGAGCTCTTTATACGATAAACAACAGCCGACATAAGAGCATACATAACATCGTGGCTCTTGGGGTACTCGCGACACTTGCCCGCAAGTATTTCCTCTACAGATGGCATCTGGAGAACACCCTTGCAAAAGCTTATAAACTCATGGGCCGCATCACAACCGATATTTGCGGCAATAAGCGTTTCCTCGGTATCGCCTAAATCCTCAACGCCCTCGATTACATTGCTTACAAATTCCCAGGAACGGGGCGTTGTAAATGCGAGGTCGGAGGCCTCCGGCTCAACACAAAGGCGGCTGTTGTCAAAGGCGAGGTAGGATACAATTCTGTAGTCAATGCCCTTTCCTACCGCCCACTTCTTCCATGAGGGGAAGTTGTCACCGCTGACATTAAAGTGCATAAAGCGGTTACAAAGAGCCTTGGGCATCTTATAGGAGATACTCTGGTCGGTGGTACGGTTACCCGCTGCAATTACAATACAGTTATCGGGCAGAGAGTGCTCGCCCACCTTCTTATCAAGACAAAGCTGATATGCCGCCGCCTGCACCGACTGAGGTGCAGCGGAAAGCTCGTCTAAGAAAAGGATGTTAATTACACCCTCCGAGTCATCCATAGCAAAAATCTTCGGCATAAGCCAGGTGGCAAATTTGCGCTCGACATCAGCCACGGGAACGCCTCTTAAATCGATGGGCGAAAACAGTAAAAGTCGCACATCAGTGACGCACACCTTTACATTACACTCGCGCTCGATCTCTTCTGCGAACTGAAAAACGCCCTGCGACTTACCGATACCCGCCGCACCCCAAAGAAAACTCGCCTGCAGGCACTTAAGGGATATTCTCTTCCTGATATTTGCACAGTAAAAATGCTTAAGGCAGTGGATCATCTCGTCCACCGTAACATTGGGAATGTTCATGCTACCTCATCCTCCTTGAATTTCTCATCTATTGCATCAAGCTTTTCCGAAAGCTCCCTTACTTGTTCGGTATAGGGATTACCGCGGCGCACATCCGCGCGGGCAAGATCCATCTCATTGGCAAGTCTTTCCACCTCGGAAATAAGTTTGTCATTCTGGTCAATAAGATGAATAAGTGCCTGCTCGATAGCCATACTATAACCCACCTTTGTGCCTACCTCGCCGAGTGCACAGTAGTGCTTAAGACCGCTCTTTGCCACAAGATAAACAAAGGGCACTTCCTTTGTCATACCAGACGGCAGAATAACCGTAAAGCCCTGATATGTATCAAATACGCGCTCATCAATACAGCCTTCGTTTGCAGCAATTGCGATGGAAAGCTCCTCACCAAAAGCCTCACGGTCGGGTTTTTTTATCTCCTGACGATTGTTCTTGTAGTGCTTGTAGTCCGTCTTGAACTGCTTTGCGGATGCCTTTAACTGCTCAATACGCGCAGGCGTTGCTTCAATAAGCACGCGCTGGCGGTAAAGCTGATTGTGGCGTCCTCGCTCGGCAATTTTAGCGCGTTCTAAGGCATTCGACACCTCAACTCGCTCGCGGATGAGCATATTGCCAACAGCAAGCGCCTTGAGTTCTGCATATGTAAGCACTGTGTCCGCAATGTCCGATGCGCGATCGTCCACATAAGTGCCGCCGAGGAAGGAAGCGATAAAACGCTGTTTGTTCTCCAGAAGCTGCCAGGAGAACTGGTCGAAGGTGTTCTCGGTAATATAGTGGTAGATAAATACCTCGCTTGATGTATTACCCTGTCGTAAAATTCTGCCCTCGCGCTGGGTGAGGTCTGCAGGACGCCACGGCACCGATAAATGATGCAGTGCCACCAGCTTCTCCTGAACATTTACGCCCACGCCGAGCTTTGCGGTAGAACCGATAACTACCTTGATTTTACCCTTGTTGATGTCATTGAAAAGGCGGGTACGAGCCGCCTCGCTGGTTGCGTCGTGTACATATGCAATCTCGTACTCGGGAATACCAAGGGCAACAAGGTGGTTTTTAAGCTCATCGTAAATGTTAAAGCTGTCCTTGGGCGTACCCAGGTCGCAGAATACTACCTGGGCAGAGTCAGGATACTTTACATAGTTCTCAAACACCTTATTTCCGCAGACACGGGTCTTTGTAAGCTCACTCGCCACATCTGCCTCAGGTACAACAAGGCGAAGGTCAATAGCAGCGGCACGACCGTCGTGGGTAATGAGAAGCGGATTGTCGACCTTGCGTTTTACAAGGCGGGCGCGACAGTCGCTGATACGCTTTGAAAGGGATTTAAAATACTCGCTCTGCTCAATGGATATGGGTACCATTATCTCGGTGTAGCCACCGTACTCGGGCAGATCCACATCACCCTCCGAATGGTGGAAGTCGCAGACCTGAGAGAAGATCGCCTTTAAATCGTTTAAGTTGTGGAAATGTGAAAAGCGTGTCACGGGTCTAAGCTTTCCCGCGTTTACATCCAGATCACACTCAATGCTTGTGACGCGCTCACCGAAGGTGTTTATCCAAGCGTCAAAGCTTGCAATTTTGTGCGCCTCAAGTAATTTGGGCTGTAAAAAGGTCTGGATGGTGAAAAGGTCTGCAATTGAGTTTGTAAGGGGTGTTGCGGTCGCGAAGATAAGACGCGGCGTATTGTGCGCCTTTTCAAGGGCGGAGTCCGCTTTGGCACTGCCCTTGGTGTGCAGACCCACGATGTTGTCACAGCGTGAGGTTATGGTAATGTTCTTGTAATTGTGCGCCTCGTCGATAAAGAGCGTAGTAATGCCTAAGTCCTCATAGGTAAGGTAAATATCCTCGGGGGTGGTGGACATATACTTTGCAAACTTCTTGCTGAGGCGCTTTTCAAGGGTCTCAAGCTGGCTCTTTTCGCGAGCGGTAGAGGCGTTGGAAATCGCTTGCTTTACCGAGTGTATCTCCTCCTCGTACTTTGTAACATAGTAGTCCTTTGACATACCGATAAGATCAAAGGTAGAGGATGCCATATACACCGCAACATAGTCCTCGTCACGGATCTTTTTGAGTACCTCGTTTCTGTACTTGGGTGTGAAATCACGACCCTCTACGACGAGAATTCTGTCCTCGGGGTAAAGGAGTTTGTGTGCTCTGGCAAAATCGGTAAGTATCTGGTTCGGCACGACAGCAAGGTTTTTCTTGCTGATGCCCATTCTGTGCAGCTCATGGGCAGATGCCACCATTATGTAGGTCTTTCCGGTGCCCACATCGTGACTGATGAGCACATTCTCATCCGAGAGCAGAACTCTTGCCACAGAATTCTTCTGGTGGTCATAAAGCTTCACCGCGGGGTTAAGTCCGGGGAAGGTGAGAAAATCGCCGTTATATGCCGTGTAGGCATAGCCAACGAAGGTGTCGTTATAATAGCCTTCAAAGCGTGAAATGCGGCGGGGATCAGCATACACCCAGTCTTTAAAGGCGGAGCGTATCTCCTTCTCCTTTTCCTGGGCCTCAATGGTCTTCGCACGGTTTAAAATCGGCTCATAGATAATATTGCCAAAGCCCTGACCGGCAACCGGATTATGGTCATAGACCTTAACGGGCTTTGCATTGAGACAGTGCTCAATGATCTTTACCGCAGTGATGTACTGCTTGTCCTGGCCGTAGCTGATGCCGCGTACGCCATAGGTAACCGTGTTCAGAAAGGACTTTTTATCCTTTTCGCACACCTCGATCTCCCACTTATTCTTCTCCGCAAGAAAATACACGCGAGGTGTCTCGCGCAGGTGCAGAAAATCGTAAATAAAGCGCACATATTCGCTTGCAGGTATCCAGGATGCACCAAGGTCCGGGTGCAGGTCATCAATTGCCATACGCTGGGGCATTATCGCCTTAAGAGCGGGCACATTACCGCTGTATATCTCGGGCAGTATACGGGCCGCCTTCTGCGCTGCTTCAAGCTTCTTTGCCACATTACCGCTTAAGTATTTGGCGCCAAGCTCCCAGTGGCTTAACGGATCGTATTCCTCGCCGTCAAGCATCGGCTGTGGGTTCTGATAAATAACGCCGCTCAGCTCATCATGAACCTGACGCCAGCTTTTGCCGGTGGCACGGCACAAATATCCCATATCAACATACGGATGGTCAGTGAGCCACGCAATAAGCGCGTCGCCGCAGTTTTCGTAATGCACCGCAGGGCAATCCATTTCTTCTTCCATCATAAGACCGAACATGTCCATATTTCTCTTTCTCCTTTGTAAAACTCGCTACCCTTTTACTTCGTAAAAGGGTATGGACCCGACCGTGTCCACTTTTGTGTATACTTTTTCATAAATTAGAACGGAAAAACGACTCTTTTTCGCAGAAATTCCATCCAATTTTTTTTCGAATAATACTTTCTCTTCCGGTATTCGCTAAAGTGCCCCTTTTCCTTTTTTATCCCACACAAATAAAAATCTCCGCAGTCCTTTCAGACTGCGGAGATCAGGTCTTTTTTTACTTTTTCTCTATCTTATAACCAAGGGCGACTATCGTCTTAAGGGTCTCCAATGCGGTGGTTCGATCGTACTCCTTCTCCACCTCACAAAGCTCATTATAGGGCACAAGACAGGGCGTTTCCTTGAGCGCGTCGTCACGCTTTTCGCCATAACTCCACCCCTGAGCGACTCGCGCCGCCGCCCAGTTCTCGTGAACATTCTCCGCCAACCGCTCGGTCAGCTCCAAGAGTTCATCACCAAGTTCAATCCCTTTTGTATCAATAGGTTTAGGTTTATACACGGTCAACTCATTCTCCTTTAATAATTCGTCCTCAATGGTGTAGTCGTATTTTTTGAACTCGTAATAGTTGAAGCCCTTGACGAACAGATCATAACTAAGCTCATCCAGCAGGTCAAAATTCTCTTTGGCATCGGTCAACACCAGTCTGTACACTACACCTTTGATCAGTCTTTCCACGCTACCCGGCACATAACTGCCGTCGGCAGGAACCTCTGAAATTACCATACGGATGCCCGCCTTGTCACATTCCACAAGGCATGGGTGCAACTTAAGATCCATCTGTTTATATGAGCCGCAATTATTCTCCTCAGCATAAGCATCATAGGACGCGCTGTAGCGGAACCCCATCACACGAGTAAAGGCGTTCCAACGGCGATGCTCAAGCCATGCAAGTTCATCCGCCCTTGGAACCGGTGCCGCGTCCTTCTTTCCGTGTCGTGAAAATCTCTCAAGCGCCGCCTTCACGGTGACCTCATGCTGTTCATCGCTCTCATCGAATATGGACTTTTCGATATATCCTACAGAGAAGGTTTTGTACTTAATGTGCATAGCGCGTGCAAGGTCAGCCCAGTCGGTATAATTTTTGTTCTTGACGCGTTTATTATGGGCCTCATGGCGCACCTTACGCCCCTGCCGCGACAAGTATTCCTTATATTCCTTTTCCGCCAGCGGGCGATATCGGTACATAAAGGCATTTCCCACGCTGAAAACCCGGTCAATGCTTCCGAATGCCTGCATATACACATCGGTTTCTTTATTATTGGACTTTGAGCGCTTGCTCTTGTTAAGTATTTCCGCAAGACCCGCCTCATATACAGCGTATGCGATAACCGCGCGATTATTACGGTCGCCATCGTTTAAGTGATGCTCGCTTATAAGCTCTCTTATCATCTCAGCGGTTGAAATATTCTTCTTATCCTCGCCCAATGCAATAAGGAAATAGTCGGTATCCAGCAGGTTGCCCTTGCTTTCCTTATCAAACAACTCCTTCACAAAAGCGGAGGATGTTACATCGTGAGATATATACTTCACGCTGCAATAAGGTGGTGCCATATCGCCTTTCCGGTTGATTTTAAGGATTCGATCCCCAATCTCCGTAGTATGGCGTATTTCAGGGTTAATATAGTTCACCTTGCTCCAGAATTCGTCCTCTTTTTCCTTTGAGAGCACATTGATATTGAGCTCATAATCCAGAATTTGACCGAACCAGTAGGTAGCAAGGAACATCTCCATACCGATGTGTCCGCTACCTAAAATGGTAACATTAAGGTTCTTTTTCTTCTTACCGATAATCGGCTCGAACAGCGGGAGATCCGCCAGCAGATTACAAACCGAGTTGCGGTTAACCTGTACGGGGATAATTCTCGGATATTTCTCCTGCGGCACACCCTCGTCTTCGAGTTTTTCGTAAATGTTCTTCTCCACGCTGACATAAGCATCATCGCTTGTAAAAAGGTAAATTTCCGCATTTCTTACCACTCTGCGCTTCTGCTTTGTGGTAAGCGCGGTAAGTTTCTGCAGACCTGCGGTTTCGTCGGTATCCATAAGCAGATAGGTACGCACGCCACAACAACTTTTTTTAATATGCAAAAGGTCGTCCGGAACACAGATAGCACCGATCTGCTTTGCGCTCTGTACAAGCTCGCTGTCATCTTCCTTCTGCTTATCGTAATAAACATCGGTGAATATGATTATGGGGCGCGAAAAGAAGCCGCGTTTTGCCTCCAATATGCTTTTGGCAAGGGTCAGGGATCCTTCATTAAGTTCACTGAAATAGTATTTCTGCCGCCATATCCAAAGTCTTGACACCGACAGCCTGATTTTCGGGAAAATACTTGCAATTATCTCAAATACGATAGCACCGCCTGTAATCGGCGCCATTACCGCAAGCAGCGACGCATAAATGCCGTAAAGTTTGGGATATACGCCACCAAACAGCACACGGAGCATCTCCTTGCCCTGCCCAATATGCATCATATTTTCGTTATCCACAGTAAACGCCTGAAGGGCGTAGATCATACTGTTGAAGATTTCCTCCCACCAGGTAAGTCCACCGCGCGCCTCAGGTTTGGTAATAACCATAAAGAGCCCCACTGCATATCGCAGACACCATACAGCCACCAACAGAAACCCGGAATATGTCACCAAACGGCTAAGCGCACGCTTTTTACACTCCCTGCCGCTCAGTTTTCTGTAGACAGCGCCCAGTATTGACACAGCAATTGGTAGCAGAAAAAGCGCAACCGATACCGCAAGCAATGTGGAAATCACCGTCTTATGTGCTTCTGTCATATGCTTTTCCTCCTCTATTTTTTAAGTATAGTGTCGATTTCCTTGCCTGTAAGATGGTTCTTGTCCATAAGCCTTGAAACCAAGCCATCAATCTTGCGCTGATTTTCCCTGATAATGTCCACAGCAAGCTCCATCTGCTCGCACAGAATACGGTTGATAGTTGCTCTCGCCTCGTCGGTTACCTTATCCTGCATAACCGCGAGGCCCAGATTCTCATCCATACCGTAGGTACACACCATATGCTGTGCCAGCTGGGTAGCAGAGCCTAAATCACCGGAAGCGCCTGTGGATATACCTTCCTCAGGGCCGTAATATACAAGCTCTGCCGCACGACCGCCAAGAGCGGTTCTTATTCTTGCCAACAGCTCGTTTTTAGTATACAGCGCCTTGCCCTCATTGTCCCCGTGCTGCATATATCCGCCGTGGTCACCCCGGGCGACAATTGTAAGGTATGACGGTGTTTCTCCCGACTTCCAGCACAGGAATGCATGGCCCGCCTCGTGACGGGCGGCGCGGAGAAGCTGGTCATCGTCCCACTTCTTGATCTCGCCGTTGTTGTAGTCCTCGAATGCCTCCTCAAATAGTTCATCACTGACCTCGGTCTTACCGTATCTGACCGCGGTTTTGAATGCGTGATTTACAATGGACTCAAGGTCTGCAAGGCTCATTCCGGAAGATCTCACCGCGATATTTTCAATCATATCCGCTGAGATTTTAATGGATTTTTTCTTCTCCACAATCTTGTTTAGGTATTTAATTCTGTCCTCTTTATCGGGCAGATCAACGAAAATTCGTCTGTCAAAGCGGCGCATAAGAGCCTGATCGAGACTTTTGGGAGTTCCGGGCTTTGCATCATAATTAGTAGCCGCAAGAACGAACACCGGTTTCTTGGTGTTTTTGGCAAAACCGTCCATCTCGGTAAGGAACGCGGTAAGCGCACCCTCGGTGCCCGCACCCGTATCTAACCTTCCACGCTCCTTGGCGATGACATCTATTTCATCCACAAAGAGTATTGCAGGTGCATACTTTCTCGCAATACGGAAAATTTTATGTACCTCGTCGGCACCTTCACCAACAAGGCTCTTCATAAACTGATTGCCCTCAGCGCTGATAAAGGTAACATTAGCGGCGGCCGCCATAGCTTTTGCCATCATTGTCTTACCGGTGCCGGGAGGGCCGTAAAGCAGAACGCCCTTGGGCATATTCATATCGCTTCCAGCATACAGCTTGGGATTTTTCAAAAATTCCACATATTGCATAAGGTCGTCTTTGGCACTCTTTGCACCGATAACATCCTCAAAGCAAACATCCGGTCTGGACACCGCGCTCATAATATTCTCGGTATCCTCGGCTTCTACCGCGGTGATACTGTTAAAGTCAAAAAGGCTTATTTCGGCAACGCCTCTGTCGTAAATTTTCTGTACGGTCTCGTAGCTGATAAGCTTATTTGCCTTTGCAAGCTCTGTCATTTTCGCCTGCTGATGGATGCTCTCGATAATTTTATCAGCGCCTACCTGCACATCATCATCAATTCTGATAATGCCGGCGATACCCTTGCCCGCAAAGGAAACATACTCCTCCTCGCTGAAGATGTATTTCTTATTCTCCAACAGGTAAATCGGTATATCCTCATTGTGCTCTCTTAAATACTTAAGGAAATTACGGGCAGGTGAGTCAATATCCTCGATATTAAGTCCGTCAAACTCTTCCGCATCAAAGGTAATATCCAGCATAATCAACTGAATGTCGTTCTTTTTTAACGCCTGCGCCGCCTGCTCCTTGGTAGCGGCAGTGATGAAGTTAAAGTTATGAAACTCCTTCTCCCGTACTCTGATATCTTTTTCATCCGCCATAATAAGTGCGGTAAGTTTACCCGAAGGTTTAAACATATCACATATATTTTGCGGTGCATTCTTTAGATCCACATCAATGCATATTTTCTTAATCGAGTCTGCATCTCTGCCGTTTTGCTCGACTCTTGCCAACCTGAGAAGCTCGTGAACCTCGTCATTGAAGAAGGTCTCCGCCTTACCGCTGATAGTGCGCGCATCTGCCACACCGCCCTCGGAAAACAGCAGTGCGGTGTAAACATTCTCACTTATTTCAACATCAATGCCAAGCTCTTTTTTCGCTCTGTCAACAAGCTTTAATATCTGTTTTTTTGCAATGGCACGGAGATTATGAGCCGCAATATGGTTGAACATAACAACATTGCCGAAGGCAAAACGAGAGCAAATAGCCTCTGGGAAGAAGGGTTTTCCGGTCTGAGGGTTAACATCCTTCTGTAGTGCCTTTATAATGAGTTTCTTCGGCACATTGGAAAAATCCATCACATCGCTTTCACTGTAAAGCTGTTTGCCCGCATTGGTGGTTATAATTACGATTGCATCGCCAAAGGAAACCTCCTCATCCTCAAACAGGTCGTTTACGGTTCCGGCGTCCAACAGCTGAAGAAACAGGTGTATAACCGCAAGACTCGCCTTCTCAATCTCGTCAAATAAGATCACACATTTGGGGTGTTTTTTTACAAAACCGGTAACATTACCCTCTCTTGAAGCCTTGAATGATGGGTTCATACCTGCAAACTCGGCAACTGCAACCTCGCTGTCGTAATATCCGCTCATATCCACCTTCTTATAGGGAAGGTCTAAAAGCTCCGCTATTTTCTCACCAAGCATTGTCTTACCAACACCGGGAGGTCCGGCAAACAAAAATGTCGTGGGTCGTTTTCTGTCCTTTTCGGTGGCGGGCAGTAATTTGGACCTGAAGTATCCGCTTATAAAAGTGTTGATAGCGTTGTCCTGCCCCACAACCTCGGCGGCAAGTTTTTCACGCATATCCTTCATTTCCGCAATAAGATTGCTTATATTTGCCGACCGGGGCGTTTTATTCGTCTTATGCTCCTCGGGAACAACATCTTCGTCGCCGCGATTTATATTGTCGTGCATCGTCGTCAAATTTTTCTTTATGGATTTGTTTATCAGATTTTGCACATATTCTTTATTTGGTTTTGGATTATTGTTGTCACATATTACGGAGCCGTCATTCTCTTTTGGTTGACTCTCTTCTCGGTTGATGAGATCTTTGATGGAAGTATTAGACCTTTTTATGATCGCTTCCACCAAATCATGGAGCTCGACCTCACCGTTTTTACGGCGAAGGCTCACCTCCAACAGTCTTCTGTTCATATACAACTCATCTGTAACCGTAGGCTTTTCACTGTTTATGATCTTGCCCAGCTCGCCGCGGGCATTTCTCAGATTGCCAAGAGCCTTCTCCAGAAGCTCCTTGGTTTGCATAACTTCTTTTTTATCGGAATAATTATCCAAGTTATCAATAACAACCGCAAGAAATGCGGCAGCGGAAATCGGCGCACCTTTGCCACCGCACATAAGCTTTGTGCGGTGCATTATTCCCATTACAACCGCGCTCTGCTTTATATCGCTGCTCATATTCATCCCCCTTTTACAAAAAAAGTCGAATTATGGTATTATTATACTTTTTTAACCCGCCTGTGTCAATCACAACGGCAGACGCTATCTCTTCCTTAATGTGCAAAAAGGCAGGTAATGATTGACATTACCTGCCTTCTGCTATCTCTGCCAGAGATTTTTAAGTTTTCGTTTGATTTCGGCGTCGTCCGCCTTGTGCAGATCCTCAATAAGATGGATCTTCATATCTTTTGCACGCTGTCTTAAGTAATCGCCTGCAGGATTGTTTTTTGGAATAGATGTTGCAACAAGCACCCTTTTCGCATACTTATCGCCAAAACGATTTGCGACCGTATTCAGCTTGTACAGCTCGTCAACATTGACCACACCGTTCTTGCAGGACACAAAAATCGGTACAACGCCGTGCATCATAAGAACATCTATCTCGTTTTCCGTATTGCACAATGCAGCCGGTCCCTGGGTATGTATTACGCCGTCCCAATCCATAACAACGCCGTTTAACAGGTCATTGTACATAACCTCGCCGTTTTCGTCGAGAATGTCCCGCGCGGTCACATAAACCTTCATTTCCAAGGCAAGCCCGGCTTTGGTAATACACTTTTTTACCTGGTGGTTTTTATAGGCTAAGCTTATAAACTCATCATCGATTTCAAATGCGGTGAGAATCCCTGCGCGAGTCAGCGCCTTAATTATCTTGTTGTTAAGGCCGAATGGCGACTTGCTTTTTGCAATATGTGCATCAAAATCCGCCTTACGGCAAATTACATTAAGGCCATCGCTGAATATGCTGCCGTTTTTCTCAAGCACCTCGAAGAGTATGCACTGAACATTCCAACCCTTCACATCCTTACGGCACACATCCCAGATAAGGTTTATATCACGAACAAAATCCGAAGTCAGATCCCATATATATGTGCGCTCCTCATCTATGCTGCCGTATCTTATGTCGCCACCGTATATAATGGTGTTCTCGCTGACCGAAAGCCTTGGTGCACGACAGAACACGGTCTCGCCGTCCTTGTCGCAGTCATAGATTGTGTTGTTGCGCAGGTTGAACTTGTGTATCTGTATATCCCTTCCGGGGTTTTTAGCATATACGATGCCCAGCGCGAGGGTAAGTATCTCATCTCCGCCGGTAATGTCGAAAACACAATCCTCGTACTCATCCACAATCTTCTGCAATACTTTAATTGCATCCTCAAGGTCGTTTCGCTTGAATGGTACGCACACAATTTCAATGTCATACCCGCGGCCTTTAAAGACCTTCTCGTAATTTTTCGTCTGTTTCTCCATAAGGCCTTTGTCTTCGCCCACATAAATAACGCGATCGGGCGCCTTGGAGAGACAGGTGCTTACATTTTCAACCGCGGTTTTATCAAAAAATTCAATATATGTCATTTTTAATCATTAAGCTCCCGTACGATAAATTCGCTTATGGAAATTTCGTCCTTATTAATCTGCTCGAACAGTTTGCTATATTTGTCTATATAGCGATTTGATACATCGACAATAAAATCAAAATACTCCTCGGTGAATTCACAACCGACAAAGCCCTCAGACATTTTGTATATAATAGTACCGCTGTCAATATCCACATCAAAGCCACCGAAGACCATATTGTTTGAAGCAGTGGCGGCCGCAAGAACGCCATTAATTCGCTTTTGCTTATCCTCACAAAATTTAAATGGCATCTCCGAATAGATGCGAACCATCAACTGTTTTAAATTGATGCTGATGACATTGATGATATCGAAGTGATCGATTTTTAAGCCATAGCCTATCAAAAACTCAGAGTCCTTTTCAACCTTTTCATAGACCCAACCTCTCCTGTCAAGCGAACGGCAGGCAATCTTAAATATTTCTTCTCCATGTCTTTTCATTGCTGCATCACTCATTGTCCAACACCTCCTGATTACTTTAAACTCGCAAGAAATTCCTTGGTGGACAATAAATCTTTTGCAATCTTAAGGAACTGGTAATTATACTCATCTATAATGTCTTCAGCTGCCTTTACTTCGCCAATGAGTACATCCTTGCTTATGGTTTTTCCATGGAATGAACTGACGGAGCGGTATTCGATATCTCCGGTCACGAAATTATAGACAAAGTGTCCGAGTGCAAGCCTGTAGTTAATGGCATTAGTGGCGATAGCAAGATCCACTCTTTTATCCTCAGGAGTTTTAACAGGAAGTTTGTATGAAACTAAAACAATTTCTCTCTTCGCATCAACACGAAGGCTTATACTCATATTCTCACTGTACTTGAGAAGAATAGAGTCATCTGTTTTTTCGTAAGGCCATTCATTTTCTTCAAACACACTACAAATCATGTCAAAATTTTCTTTTGACTTTATAGTTTTACTTTCCTCCATGGGTAACTGCTCCCTTTACAAGACATCGTACTGGTTTTCTGTTTTTATTTTTTCAGCCAAATATTTTCTAAAATCACCATTTTTATTATTTGCCAATTTAACAAATTCATCGTATATAGTTTGATAGGCCCGTATATTCTCCCGACATTCATCACATTCAACTATGTGGGCGGTGACCCTGCCCGCAAGGGCAAGGGTCTCCTCATTGATTTCATCAAAGGTTATAAATTCTAAAATTTCTTCAAATGTCAAATGACTGTTATTCATTTCATCCGACCTCTCTGTTTATTTCTTCTATTTGATATTTTTCTTTACAATGTGGTTTAAACGGTAGTTCCAGTCACTGATGGACTTTTTTCCGTTTTTCTCTTCTGTTTTTGTGTTGACCATAAAAAATTCTTCAAAAGGCGTTTCGCCAAAAGTTTTGTCTTCGTTTTTCTGTTCAAGTGCCGTTTCGATTTTTTTGATCTCCTCGGATGTAAATTCAAGCCACTCAATCTCGTCGGCGACTTTTACAATAACATCAAACAGTTCACTAAGTGTTTTTCTACCATACTCACTATCTAAGATATTGGTAGCCTGGATTTTAGTTTTCTCCTGCGCGATCATCAGTACCGACACGCCCAGCCAGCTGATGATCTTGTAAATGTTGATGTTCGCGTTGATTACAATACGGAAAGCTTCCTTCAACTGCTCAATCGGGTCAACCGGCTCTTCAATCAGTATGGTTTCGTCCCACTCTTCATGCTGGCTGATTTCCTCCGGCATCTCACTTGTGCCGAAGTCCTCGCCACGAACCGCGTCTGCCATATCACACTTGGTGGTTCTGGCAAGCGTGGTGACCCATCCTATGAAACCCGCCGGGTTATTGTTAATCTGTCCATCTCCCTTGCGCATAAGGAAATCGACAACGACTCTCTTCATAACCTTGAGGTGCAGCAGCTGGAGAATGTCTCCCTCATAGCCGCGGTTTTTGAGATCCTGATCGGTCGCACACCAGTATGCAATCTTATCCTTTGCGATAAGCTCGATGATTTCAGCAAGCATATCAAATCGCGCAGGCACAGTAAAAAGCACTTCCTGGAGCATAATGTTGAACTTCTCTTTGTACTCTTCCTGAGTAATCTTTAATTTCGCCATACTTCTCACTCCCCATTTCTCTATGACGCTCTTTTTTTCATACTTTTATATTTTACCATATTTTATGTCATATGAAAAGGGGTTTAATCTAAATTTGTCATTTTTATAGCATGTTTTTCCTCCTTTTTTCATCTTCGTTATACTGAACTGTCGTTTAACTGTTTTTTCGCAGAAAAAATAAAAAATTTTTTCAAAAAAACAGTTCCCTCGGCAGAGGGAACTGTCAGCACACGCTTTTTTCGAGGATATATACCGTATCAAAACGGCATATCCTCGTAATAATCCTCGTACAAATTCATATTAAGTCCAAACTTATTGCGCCATTTTTCTATGGCACATTTTAACTTCTCTTCTTTGATATCGCGATTGCGATATCCCTTAAGCTGTACGATATCCTTCCCGCTGATTTCGATTGCGGCAACACATTTTTCGCCCGACCTGACCGCCAACACAGGCAGACTGTGGGTAAAACGATGGGTAAGGCAGTTGTCAAGCTCACCTCCGACCAGCGCATATTCTCCGGTACTTCTCAGCCAGTTAAAGGCATAGCCGTCAATAACACAATCGGGGATTTTCTCAAAAATTGTACGCACCATAGGCAGCGAGAACGCATTATATTCGCTGAAAAAGCACTCCTGACCACCATTTGCGAGTTTTGCCTCAATCTGTTTTTTCTGAACATCCGACATACATACATACTCAACCGCCCGTCTGCCGGCGCTGCCGCTGGACTTAAGCTCCTTAAGCAGTCCTATCACACCACGGGCATTTGCATACATTCTGAAATATTCTTCGATTGCCGGGTGACGGTACAGATTGGAGAGTATCTCAAAAACGCACTCGCTCTTTAAAAAGCGCAGGTACATATCGTGGTTTTGCATAATATTCCACATCGTGCACAGCTCGTCCATATAAAAAAGAAATCCCGGGTGGTTGAACAGAAATCGCCTTATCGACTTGCTCTGAGGAAGTCCTGATCGGTCGTAAACCGCAGGGACATTTTTGGCATTGCGCAGTCTTTTCGCCTGCTTTTTAAAACCCGGATCGATCATAATTGAGTTGCGATGGAAGGGTATGTAGGAATAAAACTCCCTCTTATATCCGGAAAAACGGGTCATTTTGAAAAGTCCTTCGATATTTGCCGCTAAGGGTAGCTTTGTAAGTTCCTCCCTGAAGGCCTCCTTTACCGACTCTGATACCTCATCACATTCGCAGAGCAAGTGATAAACCACCGAGCCTTCTATTTTCCGTGGCATCTGAGTAATGTCTCGCTGGTAGAAAACCTCTCCTTGGCTCTCCAAACGAATAAACACGGTGCCGCGACTGAGGTTGAAGTACAGCACCTCTTCGATTCCCGGCGCAAAGGGAATTTCACCCTCGCCTATCCAGCTGTTGGAGATAAGCTCACCAATACCCATATAGGCGCATCTGACAGTGATCTTATGCTTTGCACGCGCTATTTCCACTCGCCTTACTCTGCTGCTCAATGGCGCTACCCATTCACATTGCGGACATTCCATAAGTTTTGCATCACCGGGCACTCCACGGGCAGCAAACTTCTTACCACAGCGAGGGCAAACGACACGACCCGGTTTTTCCTCTACGGGTGCGAAGCCGCTTTTAATAAACAGCACCTTGCTCATAAGATCATCTCCTTTTTCTATTCCTTTAAAAATCCGTAGAATATGTTTCTAAGCTTGTTTCTGTCCACTGGCATTTTCGCGGTCTGATATTGTCGCTTATGTCGTGCAACAGAATTGAACACATTTATAAGTTCTTTGGTAACACGGGTATAATACTTTTTGTCGTGCTCATAAATAAGACCCATCTCTATCATACTTTCAAGTATTTCGGGTATTTTGTCGATGGTGAAAAGGCCTTTCTCGATTTCCTTCAAGCTCATACCGTCCTTGATTGCAAGCTCGTGAAACACGCGGGCATTGCTCTGATCCAAAAAGTCAATCAGCGCTTCAACATCCTCATCGGTAATTTTACGGTGCACAAGTCGCCAGCTATTGATGGTATGTTTATATCCATTTGGCTCTGCCTCTATCCATTTAATTTCGATCAGCTTAAGCAGCATTTTCTTCGCAAAGGAATAAGGTACATTAAACTCCTTCTGCAGTCGTGGTATGCTTACATACTCACAAAGCCGCATTCGTTTCTGAAGGGTATACACATCAAATCTTGTCATAAAATCACCTCCTAAAACACAAAAATATCCTTAACTGAAATCGCCTTTGGTACGGCGTTTATGTCGAAAGCATATTTTTCCAGTGAGAAATCCACTCTTTTACCCCGCTTACAGGGTTCTGCCTCTTCGGGGGTAAAAAATTCCTTGCAGGTATAGGATCGCTCAAAATACGACCAGAGCACATTCTCCCTCATCTGTGTCACAACACACTCGCCTATTCCCAGTCGTTTCAAGCGGCTCACCGGCACCAGTGGCACAATATCCTTGTCATAGTGTTGGATGCTCTCGCCCTTACCGTTAAGGGCAGAGATGGGCGAAATAACCGTCTTTTTACCGCATTCCTCGGAAAAGGCGTTGACGGTTTCCGGGTTATTACTGCCGAAGAAGATGTGCAGGTTAAGGTTGTCCTTTATTATGGCGGCCACCGCCTCGCCGTACACATTATTCAGCTGCGCGTAAGACTGAAGCACCAGATTAAACCAAATATTTCTGGCACCGCACGCAGAAAGCACCTTATCAAAATCGCCGAAGGCCGGGAGATTTCCGAACTCGTCCAGCCAGAAATAAAAGGGCCTCTTAAGCCTTCCGCCGCTTCTTCTTGCCAGCGCAATAAGCTCTGTATAGAGATTGGTAAGGAATAAGCTTATTATTTCATAGCCCACACTTTCCTCATCCCTGAATGCAACGAACACCACCACCGGGCGGTCACCGTCAAACTCGGATATTTCAAAGGTATTTGTGCAGGTAACGCGACGAATGGCGGTGTCGCGGAACTTATTAATTTTGGTTGCAAACTCTGACGCGATACAGCGGCGGGTGGTGGCCGCTTGCTCGAGAATACACTTTTTCGCAAGCTGCAGAGCTTTGGATTCCGTCATACTTCGTCTGGAAAAATAGTTTCTGTCGTAGCTTTTCGTTTCATCGTCGCCGAAGCTGTCGAAGATTTTAATTACGGTAGCAAATGAAAAGTTTGATTCGGTAATGATGCCGTTTTCGCTGTCCTCAAGCATACCGTAAAGAATGGCACGCAATAAATCCCGCGCGCTTGCATTCCAAAACGGGTCTTTTAGCTCGCGCTTTTCGGTAATAGTTGCCTCCACAACGGAGTTTATGCCATTTTCCACCTGATCCATAAATGCCTCCTGCACCGCATTCAGGGCACGCTCCAATTCGCTCTGGCTTTCATAGACCGTTCCGCGGAAGCTGTTTTTCAGCTCGCCATCTATCTCGACAACCTCAACCTCCTGCTCTATGTCCACATACTTCTTGTACAGTCTGAAGATTTTTGTGAGCGGGTTCCAGCAGTCGCTGTGAGAGGACTCAATAAAATCAAGCAGGATCACCTGATATCCCGCTTTTTCAAACCCATCGGCGGTTTGCGCGTAAAGTTCGCCCTTCGGGTCACTGATTACAAGGCTTGGTTTCCTTTTGAGTTTTTGAAACACCTTCAGTGACGGCAATATAAATCCGGTGGTTTTGCCGCTTCGTGTAGCACCTATGCAAAGGCTATGGGTAGCAGGCACGAGGGTCACCTTCAGTTCATTATTATCATCCCTTTTAATACACACGGGCAAACCGCAGGCATCGCTTTTTGAAAGCTCTGAATAGCCTACAGTTGTGTGACTTCTGGCAAATTCCTCGCAGCTTTCAAGCTTTGCATTTTCGTAGTTTTCAAAAAGGTCAATTTTTCTCATATACGCCTCCAAAGTAGCCAAACTCCCGTTCCTTCATCGGTACACCGCCGCTCACAAGCACCTCCTGCAGATCGCTGTCATCAACGATGCTCTTGTTACGGTATATCGCTCTTTTTACGGTAGAGTCTATAATCCTATAAATTTGCTCTGCATCGTAGAACGCAAGCTTCTCCCTGACACTGTCCGTCATAGTAAGTTCTCTTCCGAAATCTACTGTTCGCTTGGAGAAAGCGTTGTCTATCATCTCGGTCTTCTCACCTTTGGTTACCGGGCGGGGTCTTACCACCTCGCAACAGTCCTCAAGACTTTTTATACGCTCTGCTGAAAATAAAACCAACACCACGCGGGATAAGTCTATGGATATGGCAGGTGTCAGAAGCTTGAATTTACCGCGGTAGTGCGGTTGGGTAAGCCGCATCATTTCCTCCAGCTCATCCTCACCCAACAGGTGGCAGTTTTTGATGAGGAATACGGTATTTATTGCCTTGGCCTCACTCAGCCCGCGGAGAAT
The DNA here is from genome assembly GCA_045580305.1 of Eubacteriales bacterium. GTDB lineage: Bacteria > Bacillota > Clostridia > Oscillospirales > JAAYXM01 > RGIG7332. The sequence continues at coordinate 5,544 of JAZNNQ010000056.1, read as the reverse complement.
AAAGTGTTGCTCGGTGCCGACCAAATCCCTCATAGTAAGCGCGGCGGCATCCACCTCAACGGTATTAGGCAGGATTTCTGAAATAGCTCTGTAATACATTCCGGAAACATACCCATCCCCGCTTTCCACAAAAAGAGGACGGTACAATTCGGCCTTACCGCAACTCAATGGCATCAGCGCGCACATTACACCCTCCCGCTCCGCTTCACGGCCATTTATGGCATCAATTTCACCGGTAAACTCAAAGGGTTTTTCCGTAGCGTCAAAAGGTATGCCACCCATTGGCATCTCGCGCTTTTCAAGCAGAAGCTTCGCCTTGTCCTCGTTGGAAATCAAAGCGGAAAAGGCGATCTTTGCAACATTGCGGTCGTATCGATTTCGATTAATAAGTCCCATTGCAAATGCGGTCTCCAGGGTTCTTGCCACCGGGTTTTTAACCCAGGTGCGGGTGTAACCGCTCACCTTGCATATATACTTAAATACCTCTCTTTGGTTGGCACTGTCCAAAATTGTATATAAATTGTTGTAGTAGAATTCGTCCCCACTGTCGTAAGCGATGGCCATAAGGTTACCGAAGATGCTGTTCCACTTGGCACAAAGCCGCACGCGGCGGATAGCTCCTTCACGGTCGCGACACAGACATATCCCGTGGTACTCGAGGAATGACAGCATAAGCATTGCATCAATATTTCCATTTACCGCGGTCTCGTCAAGACATTCGCCGATGCGGTTCTCGGTCATATTCTTCTCGCATGAAATGGTGTCCTTAACCTGCATAGCCTCCCGCTTCTGCGACAGGATAACGCGGTCTGTGGTGTCCGGCTCGACCCCTGCAAACTCAATGGTTCGACACAAACGCTCATAGGCAGCAAGGTCGCGTATATTATAAAACGGCTCCTCATTTGAGGCCTTATATAGCTCCTTTGCAGCGTTTTCGGGTATGTAAAAAAGGCGTGCAAGCTCGTTGAATATTTTAAGGCGGCACTTGTCATCTATAAGGTCGCCCAGGATTGCGTCAATAAGAAAATACTGTTTTAAAAACGGCTCAGCCAAATAAAAGTTCATTTATAAATTACTCCTTTGCTTTAATCTTTTCCGGTACAAGCACTTGATCTACAAGTCCGTACTCCATCGCCTCCTTTGCTCCCATAATGTAGTCGCGGTCCGTGTCACGGGCAATCTCCTCGACGCTCTTTCCCGTGTTCAGCGCAAGAATTTCGTTCAAGGTGCAGCGCATCTTCTCGATATGCCGTGCGGCAATAAGGATATCCGATGCCTGGCCCTGTGCACCGCCCAATGGCTGGTGAATGAGTATCTCGGAATTAGGCAGCGCAAAACGCATACCTTTACTGCCTGAGCTAAGCAGAAAAGCGCCCATACTGGCAGCCATACCGGTGCATATGGTGCGCACCTTGCAGTCTAACATATTAATGGTGTCGTAAATGGCAAGACCGTCGCTGACCGAACCGCCGGGCGAATTGATCAGAATGGTAAGCACACGCTCGTCTTTGGGCACGCCCTCCTCTATCATCTTCTGCTCTATATAATGCAGTTGAGGAATAACGCGCCAAGCCATAACCGTGTCCACCGGACCGAAAAGGTATATCTGGTTTTTACTTAGCAGGTACTGTTCGCTTAAAATGGTTTCCTTTTGCATATCTTTTTCCCTTCCTTTCTCAATGCATCATAAATTATTATCTGTATAAATTAGAACCGAAATATCACCTTTTTTCGCATTTCTTTTTTATTTTCCCTTATAATAAATTCGCGAAAGAACCCCACTTTCCCTTCTTGCAAATTTCACCTTCAAAAAATTTTTTACGAAAAATCCGTAATTTCGGGTTCTATATAACGAAAGATGAAAAAAGCTTATCCCCGTGCCGGGGAGCAAAATCCCCTTTCTTATGGTCCATCACCTACCTCACTCCTTCTTATGTTTAGAGCTAACACTTACAGCTCCCCCGGCACTTTCAGATTAAATACATAATTTTTCTTGCGAAAATCAAGTCATTCACAGTTTAATATAATGAGAACGCTTATCCCCGTGCCGGGGAGGGTTTTTGTGTTGTTATTTGTTTTGTCATAATGTCTCCTTTCAATTTTTCTGTGTGTTTTTCCCTCCCCGGCACATTAATTACATAAAGTTATTTTCCGCCGGGGAGTTGTGGCTTATCCGATTTACCATTTTTACACCTCCTTCCGATCACCTCTTTCACCTTTTTTCTCCCCGGCTTTTTTGTTTTTAATTATTAGTGCTAACATTCCTTAACTCCTTTTAATATAAGGAAAGAGGAGGACATCCGTTGGATGTCCTCCTCTTTCTTTATTTAAAACAATGATGCAAGTGAGGGTTTTTCCTCGTCAAGGGTTACCTTCAGGGTCATCTCTTTATCCTCGCGCTCGATTTTAAATTCAACCGTGTCGCCCGCCTTGTGCTTCTGGATCATATCCACGGCATCCTGTGTGGTTTCAATCTCCTTACCGTCGATCTCAACCAGACGATCACCGCTTAAAAGTCCCGCCTTTTCAGCGGCACTGCCACGAGTCACCGCGGAGATATACACGCCCTTATCGCCAAGACGGTATAAATATGCGGTCTGCTCGTCGATGTAGGCTATCTCAATACCCGCCTCAGCGCGGCCGGTCACATATCCGTTTGCGATAAGCTCATCGATTACCTCACGGGCGGTATCAATGGGAATTGCAAAGCCCAGACCCTCAACGCCGCTGCCCGAGGACTTGGCATTTACTATGCCCACAAGGTTTCCCTTACCGTCGAAAAGGCCGCCGCCGGAGTTACCGGGATTTACCGATGCATCGGTCTGAAGCAGGGTCATACTCTGACCCTCAACCAAAAGCTCACGATCCAAGGCACTTATAATACCCTCGGTAACCGTACCGCCAAGCTCGCCTAACGGATTACCGATAGCCAGTACCGGCTGACCGATAACAAGCGTTGCGGAATTGCCGTATGCCGCCGCCTTAAGGCCGGTCACCTCGATCTTTAAAACCGCAAGGTCGGTCTTTGAGTCGTGACCCACGATAGTTGCGGAATGCTCTTTAGTGTCTCTTGTTCGCACGGTAATTTTGCTGGCGCCCTCGATAACATGGTTGTTTGTGACGATATAGCCGTCCTCACTGATGATAACACCGCTACCCGCGCCTTGGGTAACATAGTTGCCCATAAAGGTAGAGCGTGACACCACCTCGGTGGTGATCTCAACAACGCTGTCAAGTCCTACCGATGCCACAGCCGCCGCATTGAAGGAATCGCTGTCCGCCGCCTGTAGCTGCTCTGCCGTGATCGTGGTAGTGGGGATAAACTTCTCACCATCCGAATCCCCCATCAGATTCATTGCAAGCACACCGCCGCCAAAGCCAAGCGCACCTGAGAGCAGAACGGTCACCACAAGCAAGCCCGCAACAAGAGCCTTTTTATTCTTCGGCTTCTTCACCTTTTCCGGCTGGGGAGATGCAGGCTGTGCGACCTTAAAATCGTCATTATGCCAGGTGTTTTTGTATGTGGGATCCACCTCGATCTCAAAGTCCACATTTTCGTTCTCATTATCCTCGGAATTTGTATATCCATTGTTTTCTAACATAATAATCAACTCCTTTGCTTACAGTATAACGCTATTTTATGATAAAACCTTTACCATAATGTAAATAAATTATGAATTAGCGTTAGTTGATCTCACTGGGCTTAAAGCAGGGCATAAATTCAAGCTTAAACAGATTCGCCTTATGCTTTCTGTCAATAAGCTCCTTCTTCGCCTGATCTTCAATTTTACCGGTACGGATATACACATCAAGCTCCGCATAGGTAAAGCCTAAGTTCTCCTCGTCTGTCTTGCCGCAAAGTCCGTCGATAGGCGTCTTTTCAACCAACTCTTCGGGCAGACCCAAAAGATGTCCTATCTGCTTGACTTCGGTAACCGTAAGGAATGACATAGGCGAGAAATCGCCCACCGAGTCACCGTATCGGGTTGAATATCCCACCCAGTCCTCGGACAAGTTGCAGGTATTGCAAACTCTGCCGTTTAAGCTCTGTGAAATCGCGTAAAGAGTAGCCATACGAATTCTCGGCGGGAGATTGGTCTTTGACAGAGTGGTAATCTCAAGTCCCTCGGGCATAGCGGAAATAACGCCGTCGATCGCCGCTTTTACATTCACCTCGTAATTGCGGATGCCCAGGTGATTAACAAGAAGGCGCGCCGCATCAATATCGTGCTGCTCACCATTTGGCATAAGCACACCGATAACACGGTCAGCACCTAACGCCTCAACACATAACGCCGCCGCAACCGATGAGTCCTTACCGCCGGAAATGCCAATAACCGCGTTGCAACCCGGCCCATTCTTTTCAAAAAAGTCACGAATCCACTTAACACACTCGTCTTTTACTTTTCTAACATCAAACATAATATCACCTTTCCTAATTTAAGCATTCCCCTCGAGGGGGACGGTGACAAGCCCATCAGGCTTGACGGATGAGGGGTTACTTAACCTCGATCTGGCACATTTTCATAGTGGCAAGAGCGGCATTGTGGCTCTCCACGGTAACGCCCGCACAGCACTTTGAGTCAACACTCACCTTGGCATTCGGGTGCATCGCCTTTATTATAAGGGCGTTTGACACCACACAAATATCGGTACAAAGGCCGATTAACTCAACCTCCTCCAGCTTCTCCTCATCCCAATGAGGCCAGCCAAAATTCGGCTTGTCGATAATTTTCGCACCCTCAACATACAGTCCCTTATATATTTCCCAGCCTTTGGTGTTTTTAATGCAGTGAGGAACGGGAAGTGCTTTACCCTCGGGAGTGTCGAGATAGTCTTCCCCGTGGGTATCGCGGGTAAAGATGATCTCATCCCCGTTTTTCACATATTCTGCGATTTTCGCGCCCACTGCGGGCAGAATTGCAACCGCCTCGGGCGTACCGAGTGCGCAATCCACAAAATCATTCTGCATATCAACAACAATAAGAGTCTTTTTCATAGTATTATGCTCCTTTTACTCTATAGATGCCGAGCCGATAAATGTGCCCTCAGCCTCAAGGCCCTGGGGCATTTCCTGTTGCTCATCCCCTGCCGGTTTCTCCTCTGCGCCACAGCCTGCAAAAAGCAAGCAAAGCGCCAGAATTAAAGCTAATTTTTTCATAACTATCCCCTTATATTAATCTTATTATATAAAAACTGCATAAACTAAATACAAAACATTAAAGCCTCCCTTACCATCGGCCCCCTTGCCTAAAGGGGGCTGTCAGCGAAGCTGACCGGGGGATTCACAGGAGATGTCAGCCATAGACTGACGGAGGGATTCTTTCCTTTCCATTTACAACCCCTCCGAGTTGCTTTGCAACCCACCTCCCCTTACACAGGGGAGGCTTTTTGAATTCAGGTGCACTTAGGCTCCCTTGTGCAAAGGGAGCTGTCAGCGAAGCTGACTGGGGGATTCACAGGAGGTGTCAGCCATAGACTGACGGAGGGATTCTTTCCTTTCCATTTACAACCCCTCCGAGTTGCTTTGCAACCCACCTCCCC
>JAZNNQ010000055.1:0-4522 GCA_045580305.1 Eubacteriales bacterium | reverse complement strand
AACCGGCTATACATTCAAGGGTTACTATGACGCAGTAAGCGGCGGTACACAGTATTACAAGGCGGATGGTTCTTCTGCTTGTACTTGGAATAAGACTGCTGCAACCACCCTTTATGCACGCTGGACTGCAAACACATACACAGTAACTCTTGATACAGGAAGTTCTACTTCTACAGTAACTGCAACTTACGATCAGGCAATGCCAAGCATTACCGCGCCTACAAAAACAGGATACACATTCGGCGGTTATTACACTGCAGAAAACGGTGGCGGAACTCAGTACTACACTGCAACAGGTGCATCCGCACGCACATGGAATAAAACTGCAGAAACCACACTTTATGCTAAATGGACTGCAAAAACATCCACGGTAACGTTAGATGCAGGTGGCACAGTAACCGCAACATATGACGCTGCAATGCCTGCAATTACTGCACCTAAGGCAGCCGGTAAGGTGTTCGGCGGATACTATGACGAAGCGAATGGCGCGGGCACACAGTATTACACTGCAGCAGGTGCATCCGCACGCACATGGAATAAGACCGGAGCAACCACTCTTTATGCTAAGTGGACTGCAGCTACCGTATCATTGACAAATCCGGGCAATAAGAGCGTTACTGCAGGCAGCAAGTTAACCTTTGATCTCTCCGGCTCAACCAACTCCGGTATGAGTGTAACTTATTCAGCAACAAACCTACCTTCAGGAGCAAGTTTTAGCGGCAACACATTTACCTGGACTCCCACAATATCACAGATTGGTTCACACAGCGTCACCTTTAAGGCAGCTGACGGTGATGTTTCTGCAACAAGAACAATAACCATAACAGTAAAAGCACCCACATCCACCGTAACATTAAATACCGGCAGCGGCACATCAACGGTAACTGCGACTTATGGTTCTGCAATGCCGGCAATTACCGTACCCACAAAAATCGGCTATATCTTCAGTGGCTACTATACCGAGGAAAACGGCAGCGGAACTCAGTATTACAAAGCGGACGGTAGCAGTGCCAAGAACTGGGACAAAACAGGTAATGTAACCCTTTATGCTAACTGGATTCAGGGTGAGGTAACAATTACTCAGATCGGTGATAAAAACGTAGCAATTGAAGAGAACCTCACATTCACTGTGAAAGCAACTTCTACTGCACCGGGCAATATCACTTACGAAGCTGAGAATTTACCTGCAGGCGCTACATTCGACAGCGCAACCGGTAAGTTCAGCTGGACACCCGGCAAGGATCAGGTGGGTGAGTACACCATTATCTTTAAGGGAAGCGATGGACTCAACTATGCCGAGGTTACCATAAAGGTTACGGTTGATGAAATCATCTCTACCGTAAACTTTGACGAGGGTCAGGAAGAAGACATCATAGCAACCTACGGTGAAACCCTTCCCACAATTACCCCGCCTGAAAAAGAAGGGTATATCTTCGACGGCTACTTCGACGGCGAGGGCGGAACAGGCACGAAGTACTATAACTACGATGGTACCCCCGCAAAGGCTTGGGATAAGAAGGACGCAAACGTAACTCTCTATGCTAAGTGGACTCAGGGTGATGATCGTTTTGGTACACGTCTCGCGGTAATCCGTGATATTAAGGGAACACGTGAGGATCCTGAGGCTAACGGATACAGCCTTTACCTGCTTGCAGGCCTCGATGATCGTCAGTTATACGATGAAGTAGGTTTTGAAGTTACCGTAAACGGACAAACAATCACCAGAGGTACAAACGTTGTTTTCAGAAGTATGAAGGATGATAAACAGACATATGCAGCAAGCGCATTTGGCAAAAAGTGCAACTATGGTTTCGTTATTAACTTCTTCTTCGGAAAAGAATTTAAGGATGCTGATGTGACCTTCCGTCCCTACGCAATAGATGAAGAAGGCAATACAATCTACGGTAAAGAAGTTACTATAGAGGGCATCTACACAAACCTTGATTATGATGATGAAAACGGCGGAGATCTGATAATTGATGGTGAGGTTGAGTATGCTTAATTTAGATATTGAAGAACAGATGAGGAGGTGTCCCATGTACAGCGAACCGAGTTTTAAAATAGTTGAAATTTCCGATGAGGATATTATTTTAACTTCTCTTCAGATTGGTGACAATGGCGGCATCTTTGACGCCGGCGACCTTGGCGAATTTGAATGGTTCTAAAAATAAAAAGAGCGATGGTAAAACCCATCGCTCTTTTTTAATTTTTCAAACTGAAAAGTAGGGGAATTTGACGGTTTTATTTGACATTTGCGTATGTGTAACATATAATGTATACAAGGGATAATATAAAGAATTTTTCTAAAAGGAGATGTTCTAATGAAACACACCTTTAAAAAATTAATTATTGCGATGCTGGTGCTCTGCACGTTCGTCGGCGTATTGCCGATGCTTGCGGCAGATGACATAACCGCGCAGGCGGCAGCTGCAGATATTTATTACGACTTTAAGAAAGCCAATACCGGATGGCCGGATGCTGCGGAAGACAAGGTTACTTATTTTAAGCAGCTCACCTATGACGAGGTTGCAGCGCGTAATTCGACTATCACATCGGGACCTTGGGCGTATTATAGTTACAGCGAAACGGTGGCAAGCAATGCAGGCAGCTCAGATGCAACTGCATTTACGAGCAATTCATTTTGCTATTACTATGCAAATAAAAGTTATGGTATTTCTATGTATACCGGTGCTCGACACGGTGTCCTCAAAGCAGGAATTAAGTTTAAGGGCTTTAACACCGGTAAGTACGTTCCCTATCTGAACATTAACGGTGCGCATCTCCGCGCTTATTCAGGTACCCTTACCGCAAAGATTTATCCCCTTACTAACGGCACCTTGGGATCTGCAATCGTAAACAAGGAAATTTTCCTTTCTGACTATCCGGAAGATAATACATATGTTCAGCTCAGTAATGCAGTTTCTCTTACTGCGTCTGAGTATGTTCTCGAGCTTACCATTAATAACGAAAGAACAATGGTCACCATCAACGGTCTTCAGCTTGCTGCGGCCGACACACCCTTTGTCAGCAGTATTTACCCCACAAATCATGAGGGTGTTTATGAGGTAAAGGTTGGCAGCAACTATATCGACATACCATTTACTCAGCTGATGTCTGACGGTACAACATCTACAAGCACATTGTCAGGTTGGAGTGCTACTTCAAGCAATACTGCATATGCAACTACAGAAGTTAGAAGCAGCTCGAGGGTTTTTAGAATTAGACCTGTTGCAGCAACGAACACTCCTATAACTATGACATATAAAATCGGTCCCTATGCAGTAGCAAAAATAAACGTTATTGTCCGCGCGGCAGACTACAGTCCGCCGACAGGTGACCTTTATTACGACTTTACAAAGGTTCTTCCGGCAAACCTTACCGTAAATCACGTGCACAATATAGCAAAGTTTATTGACTATAAGCACACCGCGGTCGGTGCATACTCTGAGATTAATAAGTATACGGGTACAGCAAGTGATACTTCTGTACACTCATATCCATGGAAAATATCCAGCATTGCGAACACCGTAACCTTCTCGCCCTTGTTCCACAACTATGGTATTCAGAGTAAAAACTACGGTGTTACCGATGTAAAAATTCGAGTACCGAGCAGTGGCGTGTATATGCCTCAGTTGGAGGTTGACCCCACAAACGGTATTAATACTCCTGTTACAATTAGCATTATTAACTCTTCAGGCACTACCTTAAGTTCTGTGACAGTTCCTGCAGGAACAAAGACAACTTACAATCTTAACACCGCAGGTATCACCTTGTCGGCACAAGAGTATACCATACGCTTTAATAAGACAACAACCGGCAGCTCTGCAGATGCAGGAGCTAACTATTATAACGGTATAAGATTTGTTAAGACAAGCAATACAACAATTACATTGAATCCTAACGGAGGTGAGGCAGGTTCTAAAACGAGCGTTGTTGCAGCAAATGGCTTCCCTATGCCCGGTGTTGACGATGGTCTGCCTACCAGAACAGGTTATCGCTTCGGTGGATACTTCTCTGGCAGAAACGGCGTTTTAGGTACCGGAACCCAGTACTATACCATGGCCGGTAAGAGCAATCACAACTGGGACAAGACAAGTTCTACTGCAACACTTTATGCAAGCTGGAACGTAAATACCTATCATCTTGTATTTAATGCAAATGGCGGTAGTGGTACTATGAGCAATCAGTCCATTAACTATGATGTTGAGGCAGCTATTACCGCAAATAAATTTACCAGAACAGGTTATACCTTTGCCGGTTGGGCAACAAGCGCAAACGGTGCTGTTAAATATACCAATCAGCAAACCGTTAAAAACCTTTCCGAAACAAACCAGGCTAAGATAAACCTTTACGCTGTATGGACACCACACACATATTCGGTTAAGTATAACGCAAATGGCGGTAGCGGTACCATGAGTAATTCAAGCCATACCTACGGCACCGCAAAGGCATTAACCGCAAACGCTTTCACCAAGACAGGTTATACATTCCAGGGTTGGGATACAAGCTCAGCAGGTACCAC
>JAZNNQ010000054.1:0-116488 GCA_045580305.1 Eubacteriales bacterium | reverse complement strand
GTTGAGCCCATAGATTTCACATCTGACTTGCCGACCCGGCTACACGCCCTTTACACCCAGTAAATCCGGACAACGCTTGCCACCTACGTATTACCGCGGCTGCTGGCACGTAGTTAGCCGTGGCTTATTCGTCAGGTACCGTCTTCTACTCGTCCCTGACAAAAGAAGTTTACAACCCGAAAGCCTTCTTCCTTCACGCGGCATTGCTGGGTCAGGCTTGCGCCCATTGCCCAATATTCCCCACTGCTGCCTCCCGTAGGAGTCTGGGCCGTATCTCAGTCCCAATGTGGCCGTTCAACCTCTCAGTCCGGCTACTGATCGTAGTCTTGGTAGGCCGTTACCCCACCAACTAACTAATCAGACGCGAGCTCATCTTACAGCAATAAATCTTTGGTATATCTTAGATGCCTAAAATATACGTTATGCGGTATTAGCACAGATTTCTCTGTGTTATCCCCCTCTGTAAGGCAGATTGCTCACGCGTTACTCACCCGTCCGCCACTAGGTAGTCCAAAACTTCAACCGAAGTCTCTGTTTCAGGTACCCCGTTCGACTTGCATGTGTTAGGCACGCCGCTAGCGTTCATCCTGAGCCAGGATCAAACTCTCTAATATATATTTCCATATAAATTAAATCATTTTAATCTTGCTCATTTCTTTTCCTCTTATTTACTATCGTTCTTTACTCATAAAGAATCTCAAGGTCCATTATGCTATTCAGTTTTCAAGATTCATTTTTACTGCCGTTTTTTTGCGACAGCTATATTATATTAGCATACTTTTTACCTTTTGTCAACACTTTTTTTCATTTTTTTTGGAAATTTTTTTAAATTGAATTTTTCCTTCCTATTATAATATATAGCGTGCACTTCATATTGCATTTTCATTTATTGTTTGATATACTGTTTACAATGAATTTAATAGGAGAAATGACGCTATGCCGATTAAAATTCCCAACCGACTTCCCGCGCGCAAAACTCTGGAAAACGAAAATATATTTGTCATGACAGAATCCCGCGCGCTTCATCAGGATATACGCCCGCTTAAGATTTTGATTTTAAATCTTATGCCCACAAAGATAACAACCGAGACCCAGCTTATGCGCTGTCTCTCAAATACCCCTCTTCAGATTGAGATCGATCTGCTCCAGACTTCTACACATGTTTCAAAAAATACCTCTGAGGATCATCTCCGTTCCTTCTATTGCCGTTTTGATGACATCAAGCACGAGCGCTATGACGGTATGATCATCACCGGTGCGCCGGTTGAGAATATGGACTTTGAAGAGGTTGACTATTGGCCCGAGCTTCGCGAGATTATGGAATGGACCAAAACCAATGTGCATTCCACACTACATATCTGCTGGGGTGCTCAGGCGGCACTTTATTATTACTATGGTATTCCCAAGCACGCGCTCTCAAAAAAGATGTTTGGCATATTCAAGCATAAATTATACGACTCTACCGAGCCGTTGGTGCGCGGCTTTAACGATCTATTTAACGCGCCGCATTCAAGGCACACCGCAAACCGCGTAGAGGATATCGAAAATTGTAAGCATTTAAAACTCCTTGCCGTGTCCGACGAGGCAGGTCCTTACCTTGCAATTTCCAAGGACGGCCGCCGCATTTTCCTCACCGGCCATCCCGAATATGATGCAGATACCTTGGCCGGCGAGTATTTCCGCGATGTAAATAAGGGCCTTCCTATTGACATCCCCAAAAATTATTTTGAGGATGACGACCCTGAAAAGAATCCCGTGGTTACCTGGCGCGCACATGCAAACTTGCTTTATACCAATTGGCTCAACTATTATGTGTATCAGACAACCCCTTACGACTTAACACAGGATATATAAGAAAAAGCCGAGAGCAAATGCTCTCGGCTTTTTGGCACCCCCTACAGGAATCGAACCTGTAACTAGCCCTTAGGAGGGGCTTGTTATATCCATTTAACTAAGGAGGCATATATGAGCCGAGGATAACCCTCGGCTCAATTATTTTATTATATTTTAATGCGTGTGTCAATCCAAATCCTGCTGGTTCATCCATACATCCATAATTATCTTATGGGGCAAAAGCTTGACAAGCGCTACCTGAGCGCGGGCGATAAAGCCGAATTTGCTTACATCCTTGCCGCGTTTTGCATCCCTGTACGCCCTTTTTACGATTTGCTCGGGTCTGTACATTGCCACATATTTTTTAACGACCTTCTTTTCCTCAACCGCGCGGTCAAAAAACTCGGTTTTTGTCCAGAAGGGGCACACCGCGGTAACGGTGATACCTTTCTTTTTAAGCTCGCGATTAAGTGCTCTGCTGAATGACAGCACAAAGGCCTTGGTTGCCCCGTAAACGCCAATGTATGGAATGGGCTGGAACGCCGCAACAGATGCAATATTTATAATTTTTGCGCCCTTGTTCATATAGGGGATTGTTATCTGGCAAAGGGCAAGAAGCGCCTTGCAGTTGAGATCCACCATATTGGTGTTCTCCTCTACCGCACTGTCAATTACCGCTGTAAATTTGCCAAAGCCGCTGCAGTTTATAAGAAGCCCTACATCGATATCGTCGTTCAAGTGCTCTTTGTATTTTCCAAAAGAGTCTTCTTTTGATAAGTCGAGGGCGATTACGCAAGTCTTGTAGGGAAGGGTCTCCGCAAGATTGCGCAGCCGTTCCTCGCGGCGAGCGATGAGCCATACCTCATCAAATGCGCCGTATTCATTGAGCTTTTCCGCAAAGCATTTTCCGATGCCGCTGGAGGCACCGGTTATTATCGCAACTTTTTTCATATTAAATCACCGTGTTTAGGATACCATATTTTTAAATTTTTAGCAAACAAATCAATAATAAATGTTTATTCTTTAATTTTTTTGTGATATACTTATGCTGAGAATATATTTATATGTAGAAATCGAGGTTGTGGAATTATGAAGAAGACGATTACTGTTACCATCGGCGGAAATGAATATCGTTTGGTTTCCGCAGAGAACGAAGAATATACAAAAAAGGTCGCATCACATGTAGACACAAAGGTTCAGGAGCTTCTCTCCCTTGGCAATGTGTCGATTATCGACGCGGCAATTTTAACCAGTGTAAATTTAGCGGACGAGTATTTCAAGGCTTTGGAAACCTCTGAGAGTCTTCGAAGTCAGGTAAAGGACTATCTCGAGGAGTCCGGCAGAATGAAGATGGAAATCAACGAGCTGCGCCGCACTATTGAGCGCTTAAAGAAATAATGAAGGACATCGAACTGCTTGCCCCTGCGGGCAGTATGGAAGCCGCCGTCGCGGCGGTAAGATCCGGCGCCAACGCGATTTATATGGGCTTTGGCGATTTTAACGCCCGCAGAAACGCAAAAAACTTTACTAAAGAGGAAATGGCGGAAATATGCGCCTACTGTCGTGCCCGTGGTGTAAAGACCCACATCACGCTGAATACTCTCTTAAATGACAGGGAATTTTCGCTCCTTGAAAAAACCATATGTGATCTTTGCGAAATTGCACCTGACGCGATCATCGTGGCTGATCTTGGTGTGGCGAAGGCCATCCGTGAAATTGCTCCGCAGCTTACCCTCCACGCATCTACACAGCTTACCGTTCATAATATCGAGGGCGCCCGGGCTGCAAAGAAACTTGGTTTTTCCCGTGTTGTACTGTCTCGTGAACTGTCGGATACGGCCATCCGTGAAATAACCCGGACTGTAGACATTGAAACCGAGGTTTTTGTCCACGGTGCGCTTTGCATGTGCTATTCGGGCCAATGCTATATGAGCGGCTTTATCGGCAGACGAAGCGGAAACCGTGGCCTTTGCGCCCAACCCTGCCGTCTGCCTTACAAAGTAAATAACGCTAAAAACGAAACCTATCCTTTAAGTCTTAAGGATCTGTGTCTGGCTTATGACCTGCCCGCACTTCGGGAAATTGGGGTCGCATCCCTTAAGATCGAAGGCAGAATGAAAAGACCCGAGTATGTTGCCACAGTTTGCGACATTTACTCCCGCTTACTCCGCGAAAACCGCATCCCCACACAAGAGGAAATGCTTACCCTGCGTAAAATCTTCTCCCGCGACGGTTTTACCGACGGGTATTTCAAAAACAAACACGGCGCCAATATGTTTGGCATCCGCGATAGTGAGCCAAAAGCTGACGATTCTATTTATAAAGAGGCGCGGAAATTATATGCAAACGAAAACCCGCTACTCCCCGTGGATTTTGCCTGCACGATAAATGAGGGCACGCCCATAACCCTTACCGCAACAGATAAGGAAGGCAACGCCTTTACTGTGCAAGGTCAAACCGCTCAGGCGGCAATAAATCGCCCGCTGGACGATGCTACCGTTTATGATAAGCTTTCAAAAACCGGTGGCACACCGTTTTTTGCCGATAATATTACCCTTGATGTCGGGGCAAATGTGTCCGTTCCGATCTCTGCTATAAACGCTTTGCGCCGTGATGCTCTTGAAGGGCTTCTGGATCTTAGGGCACAGCCGAGAAAGCTTGTTCCGGAAACACTTGCTCCCATCAGCTCTTGTGCCAAGATTAAAGAAACGCCCTCCCTTGCGGTGTCACTCTTCAGTATTGACCAGTTATCAAATGAGCTGAAAAGTCTTCCGTTGGACCGTATTTATCTGCCCATTGGAGAACTTCGTGAAGGTGATTTTCCCGAAAATGTCGGCCTGTTCTTGCCGCAGATTATCTGGGATGAGGAATGGGACAGTATAAATAAGAAGCTGGCTTTAGCTAAAAAGCTGGGTATTAAAAACATTCTTGTTTCTAATATTTCCCAGATTGCGCCCCTTGTTGCCGAAGGCTTTACGGTAGAGGGCGATATGGGTCTTAATATCTTAAACTCCCGCTCGCTTCTTGAATACAAAAATCTCGGCTTATCAAGTGCAACACTTTCCCCCGAGCTTATGCTCTCTCAGGCGCGAGATGTTGAAAAATGTATCCCCTGCGACCTTGTCGCATATGGTCGACTTCCCCTTATGATAACCGAAAACTGTGCGGTATCAAGCGGTGGTAAATGCCCCGGTCACGGCGTACACACGCTTACCGACCGGAGAGGCTTTGCACTTCCCGTGCTTTGTCTGCCGCGGCATCGAAATATGATCTTAAACCCTGATGTTCTCTATCTCGCGGACAAAGAAGCCGAGCTTTCAGCAGTCGGCATTTCCCGCCTGCGCCTGATGTTTACCACCGAGAGCGCAGCTGAAGTTTTGGCAATAATCCGCGAATACTTAAACGGCAACGATAAAACTCCCGAGAAATTTACCCGCGGTCTTTACTTCCGCGGTGTTGAGTAGGTGATTTTTTATGAGCACACTTAAAATCAAGCTTTTATCCGAGGATGTGACCCCGCCGGAATACGCCACACCCGGCTCTGCAGGTATGGACCTTTGCGCCCATCTGGAGGATATTGTGGAGATTGCACCCGGCGAGACCCTGCGCGTGCCTACGGGTATAGCCATTGCTCTGCCCGACGCTAACCATGTTGCACTGGTTTGTGCCAGGAGCGGCCTTTCGGTAAAACACGGTATCAATCTTGCCAATTCTGTCGGTGTAATTGACAGCGATTACCGTGGCGAGATCATAGTTGCTTTGTATAATCAGTCAAGCCGTACATATGCTATCGAGCCGGGCGAGCGCATTGCCCAGCTTTTGGTGGTACCTGTCGTACAGCCGAAGATCGAGGTGTGCGACTCTTTAAATGAGACCGAGCGCGGAAGCGGCGGCTTCGGTTCAACAGGAAGGGTTTAATTCTATGCCAAATGTTATTTTAGCCTCTCAATCGCCCAGAAGGCGCGCTCTTTTGAAAAATTTAATTGAAAAGTTTGATATTATTCCTTCAGATGCCGACGAAACGATGCCCGACGGACTTACTCCCGCGGAATGCGCTGTCGAGATAGCACGCCGCAAGGTTTTTGATATTAAATCGCAAAACCCCTCAAGCCTTATAATCGGCGCCGACACCATCGTTGTGTATGACGATAAAATTCTGGGAAAACCGCGGGATGAGGCAGATGCTTTTAATATGCTCTCCTTGCTTTCCGGCAAAACCCATGTGGTCTATACCGGTGTTGTGGTGTCCCTTGGGGATGAAACACTGTCCTTTGCCGAAGGCACAGAGGTGACCTTCCGCTCCCTTACTCCCGAAATGATACACAGATACATCGCAACCGGTGAGCCTATGGATAAAGCAGGTGCTTACGGCATACAGGATAAGGGCGCAATTTTAGTTGAGAAGATAAACGGCGACTATTTCAATGTAGTGGGCCTGCCGGTGTGCAGACTTGCAAAAGCGCTAACTTCCCTTGGAATTTCCGTTTTATAGGTGTGATTTTATGAAAGAGTTTTTCTCCCGCAGCTGGCTTATAATTGTTTTAATAGCGGTGCTTTTGTCCCTGATAATGGGCATTTGCTCCGCTGTTTCCGGTGGTCGGATTTCACCGGTATCACAGCTTATAAATATTCTGGCAAGCCCCATTCAAAGCCTTACAAGTTCTATCTCCGGCGGAATAGACGGCTTTTTTGAAAAACTGAATGATTATGAAGAGCTTGAAGCGGAAAACGAGGGCCTTCGTGCCCGTCTTGCAGATACCGAAAAGAAACTCCGCGACGCGGAAAAGGCCACTCTTGAAAACGATCAGCTTCGTGCGGCACTTGATATGAAGGTGCGGGACGAGAGTCTGGTGTTCGAGTCCGCCGAAATCGTTGCCCGCGGCGATACAAACCTCGGCGCAACCTTTACCTTGGACAAAGGCTCAATACACGGCATTGCGGTAAATAACTGTGTTGTTACCGCCGACGGAATGGTTGGCTATATAAGCGAGGTCGGCGTCAACTGGGCAACGGTTACAACCGTAATCGACACCGGTATGGAGGCTTCCGCCATCGTGTCCCGTACCCGCGAGGTAGCAAGTGCCGAGGGTGATTTTGAGCTTATGCACGACGGTAAATTCAAGCTCTCTTATGTAAGCCGTGATTCCCAACTCGTCCGCGGTGACACTGTGGAAACCTCCGGCTTTGGCGGTCTTTTCCCAAAAGGTATTATTATCGGTCGTGTCGAAGAGGTAAAGAGCGAGGCCCACGGTATCACCAAATATGCAATTTTATCCCCTGTGGTTGATTTTGAGGATATAGACCATGTGTTGGTCATAAAAGAATTCAAGGTGACTGAATAGTATGGAAAAAAAGGCTATACGCTATAAGTGGATCTTATATGTAGCGCTTATGTTTGTGGTTATGCTTTTAGAGACCACTCTTTTGTCAAAATTAAAGATTTTCGGCGCGTCTCCCACACACCTTCTGCCCTACACTGTTGCCACCATTGCAATGCTTGAGGGCACCACAAGCGGCGCTCTTGCAGGCCTTTTCGCAGGGGTTATAAGCGACGCGCTTTTACCTGCACCCGACGGTTTTTACACAATCACTCTGGTTTTTTGCGGTATTCTGATTTCCTTTTTGTGTAATTTCGTATTTTGGAAAAGCTATTGGGTGACCCTTCTTTATCTGGCGGCAACGATTTTCGTGACCCGCCTTGTTTACTATGTTTTCTTTTTCGTGCTTTTCGGTAAGGCCCAGGTGCTTTCTCTGTTTTTGACCCTGCCTGCCGAATTTTTCGTAACCGCGCTTTTCACCCCTTTAATGTATCCGTTAATTATAAAAATAGCAAAGCGCACCGGCTTTGATGAGGAGGCTTAAACTATGGATTCCAATATGTTTCATAAGCGCTCCTTATTTATTGTTCTCGCCACCGTGATCTGTGTTCTCGTTTTTGCAGGCAGACTTTTCTTCCTTCAGGTGGTAAAGGGTGATGACTACCTTCTACAGAGTGAGAAAAAGCTCTCCCGATCCATTGTTGTAAAGGCGCCTCGCGGCGAAATTCTTGATCGCTACGGCAGACCTCTTGTTACCAATCGCTCAAGCTTTACCTTGAAAATCGACTCAGTTGCCTGGCGGGATGCGGATAAAAACGCTGTGCTTCTGTCCCTCGTTTCTATTTGCAATACCCACGGCAACCAGTATTTGGACTCGCTTCCCATCACAAAAACCGCCCCCTTCAGCTATACCTATCATATTGAAGAAAACGCGCAGGGTGAAAAGGCGGTTGTGGATTTCCTGCGAAAATATGAATGGTCTGACAACACCACCGCCGAGCAACTTATTGATTTGATCTGCGAGGAAAACCAGGTGCCCGACACCTTAACTCCCACCGAAAGGCGAGCGCTTGCCGGCATTTATTACGAAATGGAGCAGCGTACCTTCAATTCAAGCAACCCCTTCGTCTTTGCGGAGGATGTGAGCGTGCCTCTCGTCACCGAGGTTAAGGAGCGCTCACGCGAGCTTACCGGCGTTATGGTTGATGTCGACTCTGTGCGCGAATATCAAACTCCCTACGCCGCTCATGTTTTAGGGCGCGTGGGTATTATCTATAAGGACGAATATCCCGCCCTTGCGGAAAAAGGCTATAAAATGAGCGATATCGTTGGCAAAGACGGTATGGAGCGTATTTTAGAGGACTATCTCCGCGGCACAGACGGCTCCCGAGAGATAGAAACCACCTCTACCGGCAAGGTCACCGGTGTATTAAGCGCCGATAATCCACAGCCCGGCAACAACTGTGTGCTCACTCTTGACATAAAGCTTCAGGAAGCGGCGGAAAAGACCTTGGCGGCAATTGTTCCCAAGCTTCGGGCGGAAGGCTCTACCAACTCCCGCTGG
Source organism: Eubacteriales bacterium (assembly GCA_045580305.1). GTDB lineage: Bacteria > Bacillota > Clostridia > Oscillospirales > JAAYXM01 > RGIG7332. Next base: position 107,773 of record JAZNNQ010000054.1, on the reverse strand, counting down.
GGCGGTGAAAATGCAAAGGGTGCGGCTCTTGTCGTGCTTGATGTGCGAAACGGTGATACTTTAGCACTGGCATCCTACCCCTCTTTCTCCCTTGCAGACTACAATAAAAATTACAACGCAATGCTCAACGACCCCCTGCGCCCGATGTTCAATCGCGCGATCGGCGGCACATATCCCCCGGGCTCTACCTTCAAGATGGTAACCAGTATCGCGGGGCTGGAAAGCGGCGTTATAACCAAAAATTCCATTATCGATACCAAGGGTATATATACCTACTACGCGCCCAGCTATTCACCTATGTGTGATGTGTATAAAAGCTATGGCCGTATCCACGGTCCTATCAATGTAAAGCAAGCGCTTCAGGTTTCCTGCAACTATTTCTTCTACGACATCGGTCGTATTATGGGCATCGATACCCTGTCGTCCTATGCTGAGCGTTTGGGATTTGGTAAAAAGACCGGAATTGAGCTTTCCGGCGAGAAGGCAGGTCAGGTAGCATCCCGTCAGCTTACCGAAAAGCGCGGCGATGTGTGGTATCCGGGCCAGACTCTAGCCGCCGCTATCGGCCAGTCGGAGACCCTTGTCTCCCCCATCCAGCTTGCCCAGTACACCGCGACTCTCGCCAACGGCGGCACACAGTATGAGCCGCATTTGTTAAAAAGCGTTAAAAATCCACTGGATAACACCACTATCTACGAGCAAAAGTCAGAGGTAACCGCAACAATGGGCTTTAATGATGCCAATTTAAAGGCGGTTCAAGACGGTATGCAGATGGTTGCAATGGAAGAAGGCGGCAGCGCATACGCGGTATTCAAGGATTATCCGGTTAAAGTCGCGGCAAAAACCGGCTCTGCGCAGGCGCCCGGCGGCTCCCACGCGCTTTTCGTGGCATATGCTCCTGCAGATGACCCGGAAATCGCGGTTGCCATCGTAGTCGAAAACGGCGGACAAGGTAGCCGAATTGCCTCTTGCGCGAAAGACATTTTCGACGCATATTTTACAAGCGATTTTGACCTTGAAAACCGCCCGGCTGAAAACCGTATTTTAAAGTAAATTTTTCGTAAAACCCCTTGAATTTAGGGGAATATCATTGTAAAATAGCAGTAGTTGAAATTTAAGGAGGGCACTGAAATGGCAATCACTATATGCGTTGCTTCCGGTAAGGGCGGTACGGGTAAAACCTCTATCTCCTCCGGCGTTGCCTCCTGCCTTGCAGAGCTTGGGTACAAGGTCATCGTTTTAGACGCTGACATCGGCCTTCGTAATCTGGATTTAGCTCTTGGTCTTAACGAGAGGGCGGTCTTCGATTTTTCCGATGTTATTTTAGAGCGCGCCACCCTTAAACAGGCCCTTGTCCCCCATCACAGCATTGCCAATCTTCATCTTTTGGCCGCACCGTTTGGTACCGAACTTCCCGATATTACAAAGGAGCAGATGGCGTCTCTTATGAACTCGGTTTCCGAACTTTGTGATTTCTGCATTATCGACTGCCCCGCAGGTATCGGATCCTGGCTTGATATTATCGCCTCGGTGTCCGATCGGGCGCTTATGGTGGCAACTCCCGACAATGCGAGTCTTCGCGATGCAGGGGTTACCCGTAAATTTTTAAAGACACGGGGCGTTTCCGACATACGCCTTGTGTTAAACCGTGTAAGACCGCAGCTTATAAATAAAATGCGCGCGGTAAATATTGACGATGCAATAGACCTTACCGGCATACAACTTATCGGCATCGTGCCCGAGGATCAAACGGTTATCGCCTGTGCAAACCGCGGTGAACCGGTGGTTTCTTACACAAGTTCTTATGCCGCAAAAGGATATAAAAACATTGCCCGTCGTATAGTAGGAGAGCGCGTTCCTCTTATGAGGATCCCGCGTAAGACAGTTTAGAAAGGGGATTTTTACGGAATGAATATTGCAATCATCGCACACGACAAGAAAAAAGAGCTTATGGTACAGTTTTGCATCGCATACTGTGGAATCCTCTCAAAGCACAGCATCTGCGGCACAGGTACCACCAGTAAGCTTGTAAGTGAGGCTACCGGCCTTGATATAAAGCGCTTTTTATCCGGCCCCCAGGGCGGTGACCAACAGATAGGCGCGAGAATTGCATATAACGAGATCGACCTTGTTCTTTTCTTCCGCGACCCGCTCACCGCAATGCCGCACGAGCCTGATGTCCAGGCACTTTTACGACTTTGCGATGTGCACAATGTCCCGGTTGCAACAAATGCCGCAACCGCCGAGATCTTAGTCCGTGGCCTTGAGCGCGGCGACTTCGCATGGCGCGATATTGTTAACCCAAAAGATTAATAAAACCCCGAGTTCTTAAGAACTCGGGGTTTTTCTTATTCAATTTCGCGATCTATCTGCTCTTTTCTTATTCTACCATCGCGGAGAAGATCAAAAAGTCTTTTTTCGTCGGCCGCTGAAATGGCATCTCTATATTCGGTTAGATGCTCTATTATGGTGTTAATTTCCCGCACAAGAGGTTCTCTGTTCGCAAGAAACAATTCTGTCCACATATATTCGTTAAGTCGTGCAACACGGGTTAAGTCCTTATAGCTTCCCGCGCTGTAGCCCTCGTGGCGTGATGCCTCGGGGCTTTTTATGTATGCAGAGGACACCACATGGGCAAGCTGGGATGTAAATGCTATCATATCGTCGTGATTTTCCGGTGTTGTAAATACCACCTTCGAAAAACCAAGGCTCTTAAAGAATTCGGCTAACTTTTCCGCCTCCGCTTTTTTTCCACAGGGTGTTAATATCATACTGGCACTATCGAAAAGCTGCTCTAAGGACGCGTCGTATCCGGATAACTCTCTTCCCGCCATAGGATGTCCGCCTACAAAAGCAAAGCCATATTCATCCCCAATCGCGCACAACTCGTCGCATACCGTCTTTTTTACACCGCCAAAATCACATACAATACAGTTTTTCGCGATTTCCCCTGCATTTTTCTTGACAAATTCAATGCTGTCCTTAGGATACAAGGCAAGAAACAGCATATCAAGACCGCCTATATCTCCATTTTCGCCGATTTTGTCAATTGTCTTGTGAGAAAGCGCCTTTTCCAGTACGCTCTTGTCCTTATCATAACCGAAAATTTGGTGTCCGCCGCTTCTTTTAATAGCTTTCGCCATAGACGCGCCAATAAGACCGAGACCAACTATTCCTATTTTCATATTCTTCACCTACTTTAATGTAACATACGGTAAAATCCCCGTAAGCTTTGCAAGCGCCACACCATAATTGGTTATGGGTACACCCGCCGTCTTTGCCTGCTCTATTCGTGAAAGCACATATTTTCTGTTAAACATACATGCGCCACAATGTATAATTAATTTATACTTATACAATTCGTTATCAAAATCCACACCGGTGACAATTTCAATGTCCAACTCACCGCCAACTTTTTTGCGGAGCAGATTTGGGATTTTGACGCGGGCAATATCCCCATCCTGAGCATTGTGTGTACACGCCTCGGCAATAAGCACCTTATCACCCGGCTTCAGCGCGTCAATGGCCTTAGCGCCCTTTTCAAATTCCTCAATATCACCCTTATATCTTGCAAAAAGCACGGAAAATGAGGTTAAAACACTGTTCTCCGGCTTTTTCTCATATACCGTTTTGAAACATTGAGAGTCACATATTATAAGCTCGGGCGCTGACTTCAGCGCCGAAAGTGCTTTTTCCATCCCGTCAGCGGTAGCACAGATTACAGTGCATTTTTCATCCAACAAATTTCGTATCGTCTGCACCTGCGGTAAAATCAGCCTGCCCTTGGGTGCGGATGAATCCTGGGGCATAACCAGCAGCACGGTATCCCCATCTTTTACAAGATGCCCTACTAAGGAAATGCCGTCAAAATCCGGTGGTACGGCTTTTATAATCTCTTTTCTTAATTCCTCTATACCCTTATTTTCTTTTGCACTGACCAAAATCGGTGAAAACCCTGCATCTTTTACCTTTTGCAGGGGATTTTCACTTAAATCCGCTTTATTTACAACGCAAATCACAGGGATTTTTTCCGCTTTAAGCTCTTTTATCCATAACAGTTCTGCTGCGACATCGTCGTCGGCAAAAACCATAATGGCAATATCGCATTTTTTAATAACCTCGCGGGTTTTCAAAACGCGAAGCGCCCCAAGCTCGCCCTCATCATCAAAGCCTGCGGTGTCAATAATTACGCAAGGACCAATAGGATGAAGCTCGATAGCCTTGCTTACCGGGTCTGCGGTTGTACCCGCATAAGGCGATGTAATCGCTATCTCCTGATTGCAAAGAGCATTAATAAGGGTAGATTTTCCGGCATTTCTTCTTCCGAAAATGCCTATATGCAGTCGTTCTGCATTGGGTGTCCGGTTAAGGGCCATAATGCTCCCCCCTTTTAGAATCTGAAATCACGCTTGCCCCGTGATAAATCCTTTAAATGCTCGAAAACAAGGGCGCGAACCTTATCATTGGGTATGCTTTCCGCCTCTTTTTCAAGCATCTCCTGGGCAACCTTCTTTGTGTCCTCGCTTGCATAGTCCTCTAAGTATTCCTTAAGGGTCATAATCGCGTTTGCCTGGCACACATTTCCGATCTGACCGCTCTTTGCAAGCTGCATAAAGCGATCTCCGGTTCTTCCCTCGCGGTAGCAGGCGGTGCAGAAGGAAGGCATATAGCCGAGTTTTGCAAGCCATCCTACGATTTCGTCCAGTGTTCTGGTGTCATTGACCTCAAACTGTGAGGAGTTTTCCTTTTCCTTTTCAACATAACCGCCGACACTTGTGGAGGATCCGCCGCTTATCTGGGACACACCCACCTTAAGCACATCGGCACGGCTTTCCTCGGATTCACGGGTGGAAATAATAAGGCCGGTATATGGCACCGCAATTCTTAAAATTGCAACGATTTTTCTGAAAAGCTTGTCATCAATGGCGTTGGGATACTCATTTAAGTCAACATCCGCCGCGGGACGAATTCGAGGCACGCTTATTGTGTGCGGGCCAACACCGAAGGTGTCCTCAAGGTGCTTGGCGTGCATTAAAAGACCGATAAAGTCATAACGATAGTCGGAAAGACCGAAAAGAACGCCGATGCCCACATCGTCAATTCCGCCCTCCATAGCTCTGTCCATAGCCTCGGTATGATATGCGTAGTTGTGCTTGGGGCCGGTGGGATGCAGGTATTCATAGCGCGCCTTGTCGTAGGTCTCCTGGAACAGAATGTATGTTCCAATGCCCGCTTCCTTTAATTTTCTGTAATTCTCAACGGTGGTAGCCGCGATATTTACATTTACACGGCGGATGGCACCGTTTTTATGATGTATACCGTAAATGGTCTTGATACTCTCCAGCACATATTCAATTGGGGAGTTCACCGGGTCCTCACCGGTCTCAAGAGCAAGACGCTTGTGTCCCATATCCTGAAGTGCGATTACCTCACGGCGTATCTCCTCCTGAGTAAGCTTTTTTCGGGCAATCTGGCAGTTGCCGTAGTGATAGGGGCAGTATCTGCAACCGTTTACACAATAATTTGATAAATAAAGAGGCGCGAACATTACAATTCGGTTGCCGTATATTTTCTTTTTAATATCCATCGCAATGGTGTACATCTCGGAAAGCATTTCCTCATCCTCGCACATGAGAAGAGTAGCCGCCTCCTCATAGGAAATACCCTTGCTTTCCGCCGCTTTTTCGAGTATTTTTTTAATTTCCGCAGGATTTTTTGCTTTTTCCCCTGCAATATCAATAGTTTTTAATATTTCCTCGTGGCAAATAAACTCCACCGCGTTTTTTGACTTGCTGTTATACACTTTTTATCCTCCTATTCGGGAATTCTTCCCATACTTCTTATAAAATCGCAAAGCTCCTGCCGCTCCTCTTTAATATCGCGCGCCTTAAGCTCTGCAGGGTAAATTTCATAAAGCTTTCTGTATTTTTCAGGCGTTACCTTCTTCATTAAAACATTTGCACCCCGTGCGAAGGCCTCACTATATGCCGCCTTGTCGCGCACACCAAGTGCGGTAGTTGCGGGCAGGTTCATATGTGGTCTCAAAATTCTGGTAAGAGATACCGCCTTTTGGGTTACCTCAACCGAGCCGGGGTTGCAATTTTTCATCAAGGTTTTAGGATGTGGAATAAAGGGTCCTATCCCCGCCATATCGCAGTTTAATTTATCAAGCAGCAGGATATTATCCGCAATACTCTCAGCACTCTCACCGGGAAGTCCTATCATAAAGCCGCTTCCGGTCTCGTAGCCGCATTTTTTAATTTCCTTAAGGCAGGAAATTCTGTCCTTAAGCGTATATCCCGGATGAAGCTCGGCGTAGAGCTTTTCATCTGCGGTTTCGTGCTTTAACAGGTATCGTTTCGCGCCGCACGCTCTCCAATAGGCGTACTCCTCTGTGCTTCTCTCTCCGCAACTTAAGGTTATTGTTACCCCAAGGTCGCTTAATTCCTTAACAATCTGGCCGATTAGCTCCTTTGTATAAAATTTATCCTCGCCGGACTGCAAAACAATGGTCTTATAGCCCGCAGAGCACGCCGCCTTACCGCAATTAATGATCTCCTCCGCGGTCATACGGTAGCGTTTGAGACTCTTATTACTGCAATTTAAGCCGCAATAGGCACAATTTCTGAAACAATGATTGGAAAATTCAATTATCGCGCGCAAATGTACGGTATCACCCACCGCATTGCGCCGTTTTTCATCCGCTTCTTTAAAATACGGTGTGAAATCCTCTGCATTCAGCGCAAAAATAAGTTTTTCTCTATTCAATCGCATCACCTGCTTTTGCATACATGGTCTTTACCTGAACGCCGTGAAGCTGTCCCAATTTACCGGAAAGCGCACTTATAACATTATTTTCAGCATCCATTATAATGCTGATAATAGCAACATTTCTCTCACGGTAAGGCACGCCCATTCTGCCAACGATGTAGGGCGCGTATTCGTGCAAAAGCGCGTTTAATTTTTCGGTAACCTCCGGGTTTTCAACTATAATACCGATAAGTGCAATTCTTGTAGCCATATTAACCTCCAAAAAAACAAACGCCCTGTATAAATACAGGGCGAAAATAAGCGCAGCTATACCATTGCAATTTTTCCGCCCCTCTTTCGCAGAAAAAACATCTTAAAAATCGGGAACAGTTTAAGTATAGCATATTCCTTTTAAATATGCTATACTTAAATAAAATTTTTCAGGTGGTGTGCTATGAATATTCAGATATACGGTATGTCAAAGAGCTTCGACACCAAAAAGGCCGAGCGTTATTTCAAGGAGCGCAGAATTAAATATCAATATGTTGACCTTGCCCGCTACGGCTTATCACCCAGAGAGTTTGAGACCGTGAAGGCGGCGGTGGGTCTTGACGCTATGATTAATAAAAACTCCAAGGAATACGAGAAATCCTTTATTGCCTATCTTGCGGATGAGGCCGCTGTCATTGACAAGCTTTTCGAAAATCCCGCGCTATACAATGCGCCCTTTGTCAGAAACGGCAAGCAGGTTACCGTGGGTTACTGTCCCGATGTCTGGGCAGGCTGGGAATAAAGAAGATCACTGAGCGGTGCTATTTTATAGCCCGCTTTTTCCCATTTTGTGAGAAGTTCATCCAAAATCTCGGCGTTTGTACTTGATGTGCTGTGTAACAGTACGATAGCACCGGGATGTATGCGGGGAACGAGCTTCCCCAGTGCTTCCTCGCGGCTCGGCTGGTTGTCGGTGTACCAATCCACATAGGCAAGGCTCCAGAACACGGTTTTATAGCCCAAATCCTTTGCCATTTTTAGATTTTCTTCGCTGAACTTGCCTTGAGGCGGGCGGTATATTTTAAGCATATCCTTTCCGCAAAGTGCCTTGTATTTTTCCTCCAGTCCTAAAAGTTCCTTTTCAAATGACTCTTTGTCCGCAATACGGGACATATCCGGATGGGACATAGTGTGGTTTGCAACAATGTGCCCCTCGCTTACCATCCGCTCTACAAGGGCGGGGGCGGTGTCGATATAATTTCCCACAAGGAAAAAGGTTGCGGGTGCATTGTGCTTTTTCAGCACATCGAGTATTTTGGGTGTGCACCCGTTTTCAAAACCCGCATCGAAGGTAAGGTAAATTTTGTTATCGGGAGTTGCATCTAAAAAATACGCGTCGTATTCTGCCAAATACTCAGCATCAGCGTTTCCTCTGGGTGGCTCGCCCTGCTTTGAAAAGCTCAAACCCCAGTCGCTTATTGCGGCGGAAGCGGTTTGAGTCTCCTCAGGTGTCAGAAACGGTGCGGAAATAAGAAGTGTAACACACAGTATAACGGCGACAATGCCCCGCTTTTTTAAATGTATAATCATTTTTCTCACCCCGCTAAATTATATTTAAAACTTTTGACTTGTATGTACCGCTCTTGTCCTTGATTATTTTAAAATATAATGTTATCATTAAATTGTAAGGAGTGATTACAATGTATGAAGCTATTGTAAATCAGGCGAAAACCGCCGTTTGTGAATTAATAGAGGTTGCAGGCCTTAAGGCTGGCGATGTTCTTGTCGTCGGCTGCAGCTCGAGCGAGGTTTGCGGTGATAAAATCGGCTCTAACTCAAGCCTTCCCACTGCAGAGGCAATTTTTAACGCGATTTATCCGGAGCTTAAATCGCGCGGCATCTATCTTGCGGCTCAGTGCTGTGAGCATTTAAACCGTGCCATTATTGTTGAGCGGGATGTTGCCACGGCCCAGATGCGCGATATTGTTAATGTTGTACCCCAGCCCAAGGCGGGCGGCTCCTTTGCAACCACCGCTTATAAAACCTTTGAAGATCCGGTGGCTATTGAGGATGTCCGCGCTCAGGCGGGAATGGATATCGGCGGCACGCTTATCGGTATGCATTTGCAGAAAGTTGCGGTGCCCGTTCGACTCAGTATAAAGAAGATCGGTGAGGCACCCATTATCTGTGCCCGCACCCGTCCGAAATTCATCGGCGGCGAGCGTGCACATTATAACGACGCTCTTAAGTAACAAAAAATTCCCTCTTTACTTATTATGAGTAAGGAGGGATTTTTATATGGAACTTTATGTTGTCGCCAGTGGGGATACCGTGTTTTCCGTTGCGGAGCGATATGGTGTCACCGAGGAGAGTATTATAAATAATAACCAGCTGCCACCAAATCAGCCGCTTGTGGTTGGGCAGGTGCTTGTAATTCTTTTCCCCGAGCAGATACATACAGTGCGCCCGGGCGAGACCCTACTCGGTATTGCCGAGCTTTACGGAGTATCGCTTACCACGCTTTTTCAGAATAATATCCGACTTATGGGACGGCAGACCATCTACCCAGGCGAGACGATCGTCATTTCCTATCAAGGTGAGAAGATCGGCTCAATGGAGGTGAATGCCTATGCCTACCCGGGCATCAATCGGTCACTTTTACGGCAGACACTGCCATATCTCACCTATCTTACACCTTTTACCTACGGCTTTACCGAAAGCGGTACGCTGGTCGATCTAAGCGACCGCAATCTTATTGCCATCTCAAGGGAATACGAAACACAGCCTCTTATGCACCTTTCCACCCTTACGGCGCAGGGAAATTTCAGCAATGAGCTTGCAAGCGCAGTTTTGACCAACCCCGCACTGCAAAATGTTCTTATCGACAATGTGCTGAATACCATGCGGGAAAAGGGATACTATGGACTGGATATAGATTTCGAGTTTGTTTTTCCCGAGGAAGCACCACTCTACGCCGCTTTTATCGAAAATGCCACCCGCCGTCTTAATCCCTTCGGCTATGAAGTGATTGTGGCGCTTGCGCCCAAGACCTCCGCCACCCAGCGAGGCCTTTTATATGAGGGCCACGATTACGACGCCATAGGTGTCCCCGCAAACGGTGTTTTACTTATGACCTATGAGTGGGGCTATACCTATGGCCCGCCCCTTGCGGTGGCGCCACTTCCCAATGTGCGGGCGGTTATTGACTACGCCCTTACCGAAATCCCCGCGGAAAAAATATTTTTAGGTATCCCAAATTACGGCTACGATTGGACACTACCCTTCGTGCAGGGCACCTCTCGTGCAATCTCAATCTCCAGCCAGCAGGCGCTGAGCATCGCCGCGCGATACGGCGCTGAAATAATCTACGACGACTATGCTAAGTCCCCATTTTTTAACTATATAGATGAAGCGGGCCGCCAGCACGAAGTATGGTTTGAAGACGCCCGCTCAATTCAGGCAAAGCTTGCCTTGGTACCCGAATACGGCCTTCGCGGCGTAGGCTATTGGAACGCGATGCGGGATTTTCCGCAAAACTGGCTGGTTCTCAACGCGCTTTATGAAATAGAAAAGAGAGGCTGATGCCTCTCTTTTCTATTTCATATCAAAAACTACGCTTTCATAGTCGTACTGCTCGGTTGCGGTCTCGGGGTCTACATTTGTACCGCGGATTGTTATCTTTTTAAATGCATCCCTAAAGTATGGGTACTTCTTTAAGAATTTTTCAAAAACGCTCATAGCGTCCTCTTTAAATTCCGCGCTCTTGATGTCTACCTCGGTCTGGTAAAATACCATGGGCACAACGCCCACATCCTCAAGTGCGAGTCCTATAAGGTGCACCTTATGGGTATCATCCAGCTCTATCGGATATTTTTCCTGACCCCATGCGCTTATCTCATTTGCATAATCGGTCATCTCGGTTGTTTTCTCATAGTATAAAACATTACCCGGCTGACAGATGTTAAGCATCATCTGCGCGTAGACATAGGCCAGATACTCGTCTCCGTCCTCTTTCGCCTTTTTGGAAAGCTCGTAATATTCCGGCGCGGTCTTTCCGTAATAATCATAATCCGAGGTGTCGATCCACACGATCTTCATATCACCGTCAACACGCGCGGTGAGGAGCGTTATAATCTGTGACATATCCTCGTTTTTAGACAGGAACAGGGTCGCACATATCTCACTGCTGCCCGGGGTGAGCATCGCGTAATCGGTATCACTCTGGCTCTTTTTGATGCGGATGGAAACATCGCTGTCCTTAATGCCGTTTACATAGTAGGTGTCGAAAATCTCGTAGGGTTTTTTATCTCTTGCGGCGGCATCCCGGAAAAAAGCGGTAAGCTCTTCCTCCTGAACGGCAAAATTCGCATCTAAGTATTCCATAATCTTCGCGCCCGATTTTTCACTGAGCGCGGCGGAAAATGCGTCTGTAATTACCTTTATCTCTGCTTGTGTTTCCTCGCCCATTGCGGAGGTCAGTACATAGTCGCCCTCGTCATCCACCTTTATCTCAGCCGCAGGAGCGCAGGCTGCAAGTAAAACAAGCGAAAGTATAAGCGCTGTAATTCTGAATGTCTTTTTCATTGTCTTTTTCTCCTCTGTTCTCTCCGTGCACGGCGGCGACGATGCAAGTGAATTTCTTTTCTTATATACAAAACTACAACAAAAAGGATGAATACTCCCACAACACAGCCGATGACTATAAGTATTACACCGAAAAAGCCAATTTTGCTGCTTTCTTCCCCATCTTCAACATTCTCTTCCTCTTGTACCGTTGCCTGCGAGGTTATGGTGAGGGGGAATTTCCCAAGCTCGCTACCCGCTGTATCCTCTACAACCAGGTATGCCTTCTTGTTTTCCAGTATTACTTCCTTTTTTACATCCGTGGTATCCGTCGGCACGAGCACCGAAACCGTACTCTCAAGGCCGACGGTTGCGCCGTTGCTTGCCTTTTGAGGGATGTCCGAAGGTGTGATCGCTAATTTTTTGTAATTTTCAAAGCCGTAATCCAAAAGCGCCTTCGTGTCCGAATAGGTATCATCGCCCTGGGGGCATTTCATAACCACAACAATAAGCTCCATATCATCGCGGCGGGCCGCGGTAACAAGCGTGTTCTTAGCCACGGTTGTGTATCCGGTCTTACCGCCTACAATACCCTCGTAATAATCCTTTTTCTCAAAGATCATCTTATGCTGATTGTTGAGGTAGCGGATCTCATTCTGCTTGTTGGTGGGCGGCATTTCGTACCTGCGACAGCCAAACATTTCGCGCCAGGTGGCGTTTTTCAAACCGTAAGCGGTCATTTTAGCCATATCATAGGCGGTTGTATAGTGATTTTCGTCTTTAAGACCGTTGGAATTAGTGAAATTCGTGCCAAGACAGCCGACTTCCTTGGCCTTTTCGGTCATAAGGAGAGCAAAATCCTCCATAGTGCCGGAAACTTTTTCGGCAATTCCGTTGCAAGCGTCGTTTGCAGACGCTAAAAGCGCGGCATAGATCGCTTCTTTAACCGTTATTTCCTCACCCGAGGTAAGTGCTATGTGTGATGCATTGCGCGAAACCGCATCCACCGCTTCCTCGGACATTATTATCTTATCCTCAATATCAAGTTTTTCAACCGCTAAAATCGTGGTCATTATCTTTGTAATACTCGCGGGGAACATCTGCTTGTGCATATCCTTGTCGTAGAGCACCTGTCCGGTCTCCGCATCCATCATTATTGCGGTTTCCGCGGTTATTTCCGGCGGTGCGGCAAATGCTATGCAGGGCAGCAGCGCAAGTATCGTAATAATCACCGCAAAGGGCTTAATTTTAACCATAGCTCTTACTCCCGATTGTTTTTTAATATTATTTCCCGACCTTTTTGCGAATATCCTCACCAAACAAGGATACGGTAACATAATTACCGTCAAGACGGGACGCAATTTGCGGAGTGTATTTGCTTGCGATCTCATTTAAAGTAAGTGTCGTAATAACTATCGTGCTCTTACCGGCCGCCTCGCGGGTTGCCATAAGGTTATAGAGCGCCGCCGTACTGAACTGGGTAATCATTTCGGCGCCCAGATCATCGATTATCAAGAGATCTGCCTTTTTATAATCCTCGGTCTTGTCACCAAGCACCTCGCGGTTGAATTTTTTATCCTCAAACGCGCCTAAAATTTCGAATGATGTTCCGTATACCACGGAAAAACCTTTAGCCGCAACCTCAAGTGCGATGCAGGAGGCAAGATGTGTCTTGCCCAGTCCGGTGCCGCCGGTAATAAAGATATTTCCGCTGTTTTCATCAAACTTTTCGGCGTATTTTTTGCAGATATTGTAATTCACCTGCACATTCTCATAGGGGGAAATGGGGTTTCCGTTCCGCTCCTTTGAATAGTACTCAAGCTTAAATGACTCAAAGGGTCTGACCTCAAATCCAAAGGATGTGCGAAGCTTCTTTACCTGCTCCTGTCTGTACTCCTCAAGCAAGCACTCGCAAGGCTCACCCGGGTTTATGTATCCCTTGTCCTCACATTTTTTGCAATTATACTGCACCTCTAAGTAATCAGCGGGAAATCCATTTGCTGTAAGACATTCTTTTCTCTCTGCCTGAAGCTTTAAGTTTTTATTCCGCACCTTCTGAAGCTCGGTTTCGGGATTTTCTCTTCTTGAAAATGCGGCGCGTACAATTTCAACCGGAGTAAGTCGAAGCTCCACATCTATATCGCGAATACGGGGAATTTGCTCATATATCTGCTCTGCACGCGCCGACGCCAGGTTTTCGTTTGCCTGTCTGCGAGCGGCGAGGCGGCTATGTATCTCTCTTAGTATTTCCTTATCGAATGCCATTTTTAATCTTCACTTCCCCACTTTTTATTAAGTTCTTCCGCTCTCTTAAAAGCCTCCAACTGCTCACGGCTCATCTTGAAGCCGTCAGCGGTATCGGTCTTTTTAGCGCTTTCTATATCAGCCTTGCTCTTATATCCGTCATTTTCCCAGTTTTTAAGCACCTTGTCCATATAGCGCCAAGTGAGCTTTCCGGTCTGTACTGTGGTCACATCATATGCCTCTAAAATAAGCTCCTCGGAATAGTCCGCGTCCGCCCAAGCACTTAAATACTTGTTCTCGGTAGTAGACAGCGCGCGGCCGCTGAGATGCAGCAGGCGTGCAAGAGATGCGATTTTTGTGCCACGAATTTCCTGAGTGCTAAGGTAATCCTCCGCCTGCTCCACGGTTAAAATACCCATATTGAGCCAGAGTCGTGCCTGGTTTTCAATATTTTTCATTGACGGGCGACGACCTTCGCCGTATTTTTTCTTAAGCTGTTCTGTACAATAGGTTATAATAAGGCAAATTACCTCGACAGGCAGACCCATCCAATTATAAATGCCGAGGAGAGTCTGTGTGTCAACGGTGGACAGCATTTTCCCAAGCTTCTGCTGTGTGAAATCAAGCAGCTCGGAAAAGTCCTTGTCCTTTTCAAGCATATTTGTAACATCACCTGCGGTGTATTCGGGAATAGTATCGGGACGCTCCAAAAGCTTGCCGTCGTCCTTTTTGATTACGCCTTTTGCATAAAGTAAATCCACCGCGGCCAAAATTTTATCCACAGAGGTTCCCAGTCGGTCAGCCGCCGCTTGCGCGTCAAAGCCCGCACCCTTTTGTGCAAGATAAATATACAAACGAAGAGCTACCTCGTCCTTTATATCAAGCAGCTTATCCACCGCTTCGTGAGATATCAGTATGTCCTTTGTTTGTGTTACGGAAATCTTTAACACGGCTACCAACCCACCTTTCCAATTTTACATTATACATTCTTTTATTAATAATTGCAAATCTTTATAATAATTGTTATAATAAATTTACAAAAGGAGGAAATAAAAATGAAAACATATAAATCTATTTCCGCACTTAAGGAAAAAGAGGCAGAGCGTGAAGCCGCAATAGCAAAACACCTTGCACAGGGTGTAATTTTTGCGGACATGAGCTCTTATATAGACGCAGATGTTGAAATTGGTGAGGGTACTGCCATTCTCCCCGGTGTAATCCTTCTTAAAGGTAGTAAAATCGGCAAAAACTGTACCATAGGCCCCAACACGATAATCTGTAACGGCGTTATAGGTGACGAGGTCACCGTAAACAGCGCGCAGATTTACGACAGCTCGGTGGGAAGTCGTACCACTGTAGGCCCCTTCGCTCATATACGCGAGCATTGTCAGGTGGGCGAGGGTTGCCGTATCGGCAATTTTGTGGAACTTAAGAACTCGATTATCAAAAACGGAAGCAAAATGTCACACCTTACTTATATCGGTGATACCGAAATGGGTGAAAATGTAAATATGGGTTGCGGAACTATCACCGTAAATTATGATGGCGTAGTCAAGCATAAAACCATCATCGGTGACAACGCTTTTGTGGGCTGTAATTCAAACCTTATCGCACCGGTCACTATCGGCCGTGACACTCTTATTGCGGCAGGCACTACGGTGCACGAAAATGTGCCCGACGGTGCGATGGCTATCTCCCGCCCTCGTCAGACCACCCTTCAGGATGCGGCGGGTAAGATCTTCAAAAAGAAAAAGGCACAGAAAAAATAAAAGAGGACAAAATTTATGTCAATTATGGATATCTTTCGCCGCTTGGATGCGGAAAAAAAGGCAAAAACTCCCGCCGGCCCGCCACAATGGCTCATTGTGGGACTGGGCAACCCGGGCAAGAAGTACGAACTTACCCGTCATAACGCGGGCTTTATCGCCCTTGAGACCTTGGCGGGCATACATAATATCCCGGTAAAAACCCTTAAGTTCAAGGCTCTTTGCGGCCAAGGTGTAATCGCGGGTGTGCCGGTTCTTCTCATGATGCCTCAGACCTTTATGAATTTATCGGGCGAGGCGGTAAGCGCGGCAGCAAAATTTTATAAAATCCCAAACGATCGTATTCTTGTGCTGTATGACGACATTTCCCTGCCCGTGGGCAAGCTTCGCGCCCGTGCAAAGGGCAGTGCCGGCGGTCACAACGGCATCAAAAGCATCATTCAGCTTCTTAATACTGATATTTTCCCGCGAATTAAAATCGGTGTTGGCGCACCTCCTCATCCCGACTATGATGTGGTTGATTGGGTACTCGGCGCCTTCAGCGCGAGCGAGCAGAAGGAGCTTTCCACCACCATTGACCGCGGGATAAACGCGGTACCGACATTACTTACACAAGGTATTGAAAAGGTAGCAAGTCTTATAAACTGAGGTATAGTATGCTTTCCTTATCCACACTTCTGCACAATGCGGGAGAAACAAAAGAAATATTTACAAAATTAACAGCCGGAGAATGCCCGATCGTGGTCTCCGGCCTTTCTCGCATACATAAGGCGCAGCTTATCGCCGCTGCACGCCGCTTGACCGGCAGGCCGATAGTCTGCATTTTCGAGGACGATTTTGCCGCTCGCGGTGGTGTTTCGGATATTCAGCTGCTGTCTCAGGAGCAGGCGCATCTTCTCCTGACCCGTGAATTTACCTTTTACAATGTGGAGCGAGCATCCCACGAATGGGAACACGGCCGAATCTCCACCCTTTACTCCATGGCGACAAATTCAGCGCCCATCGTGCTGACCTCTCTTACCGCGCTGACACAACGCACACTGCCGCCGGAGCTCCTGTTGAAAAATGAAATTTCCCTGCACAAGGGAAAGGAATACAACCTTTCCGACCTAATTTCAAAATTCACCGATTTTGGTTACAAGCGCGTGGAATTGGTGGAAGCGCAGGGTCAATTCGCTCTACGCGGCGGAATTCTGGACTTTTTCTCCCCCGCTATGGCAAATCCCATCCGCGTTGAATTCTGGGGCGATGAAATCGATTCTATGGGCGAGTTTGACATTGACTCCCAGCGCAGAATTGCAAATTGCGACCATGCGCGCCTTCTACCCTCTCTTGAAACCTTCCTTGATAAACAACTTACCGAAAAGCTTAAGGAAAAGCTCTCCGCCCTTGATCTCACAGGCGAGCTTAAAAACACGGTGGCAGAAGATATACTGCGCCTTAATGAGGGGCTTTCCTTCCCCGCGGTAGACAGATATCTGCCTATTGCATACGATAAATTTTACTGCGGCGCGGATTTCATACCTGAAAATGCCATAATCTTTATCGACGATTACTATAAGGCTCGGGAGGTCACCGACCGATATGAAGAGCGTCATAACGAGGACATAAAAACTCTTATTGAAAATGAAACCCTTCTCCCCGATTGCTGTGATTTTTTAGCGAAAAGCCTATGTCTTTTTGAAAAAGACACGGTATTTATGGATTCCTTCTTACGCTCCTCCTACCCCAAGACCCCGCGCGCACTTTTCAATGTTATGGCAAAACAACTGCCCGGCTATAACGGTAATATCGAGGTTGCTTGTGAGGACATCAGCGCCTATTTAAAGGACAACTATGCAATCGTGGTCCTTTGCGGCAGGCGTGAAAATGCAAAGCTTTTGACCGACGCCCTTAAACGCCATAAAATTCCCTCGGGTATTGATTTTTCACTTGCCACTCTGCCGAAACACGGACAGGTGATACTTGCGGAGGGGTCACTCACCGCGGGTTTCGAGTTGCCGTCGGAGCGTTTTGTGGTATTTACCGAGGGCGCGCTAACTTCACCTCAGCGTAAGACGCGACCGAAATCAAAAAAGACGAACCAACAGAAAATCGCAAGCTATCAGGATCTGTCTGTAGGCTGTCTTGTTGTTCACGATCTGCACGGCATCGGCCGTTTTGCGGGTATTGAGCGGATAGTTGTGGACAAGGTCGAAAAGGATTATATCAAGATAATCTACTCGGGCACCGATGCGCTTTATGTGCCGGTAACCCAGCTTGATATGGTTTCCAAATATATCGGCGGTGGCGATGATGCGCCCATTAAGTTGAGCAGATTGGGTGGCGGCGATTGGGAGCGCGCTAAAGCAAAGGCCAAGGGTGCTGCCCGTGATCTGGCGGAACAACTTATAAAGCTATATGCCGAGCGCGAAAATACCCCGGGCTATGCCTTCCCTGAGGACTGTAACTGGCAGCGGGAGTTTGAGGACAGCTTTGAATATCGTGAGACCGACGATCAGCTTAAATGCACTCAAGAAATAAAGGGCGATATGCAAAAGGCGCGGCCTATGGATCGTCTTCTTTGCGGCGATGTTGGCTTCGGTAAGACCGAGGTGGCTCTGCGCGCAATTATGAAGTGTATTTTAGGCGGAAAACAGGCGGCAATTTTAGTGCCTACCACCGTACTGGCACAACAGCATTTTGTTACCGCAAAGCGCAGGTTTGCAAATTATCCGGTTAAAATTTCACAGCTTTCCCGCTTCTGTACACCCGGTCAGAACAGAGAAACTCTCAGAGCGGTCAAAGCGGGTATGGTGGATCTTGTTATCGGAACACACAAGCTGCTTCAAAAGAATGTGGAATTTAAGAATTTGGGTCTCCTTATTGTTGATGAGGAGCAACGCTTCGGTGTTGCCCACAAAGAGCGTCTTAAGGAGCTTTCAAAAAACATAGATGTTTTAACCCTTACCGCAACACCTATTCCCCGCACTCTCAATATGGCACTTTCCGGCATACGAGATATGTCCATTTTGGAGGAGGCGCCGGGTAACCGACATCCGGTACAAACCTATGTTTTTGAGCACGACTGGAATGTTGTCGCGGATGCAATTCGCCGCGAACTTGCCCGTGGCGGCCAGGTGTATTATCTGCACAACCGTGTGGAGTCCATCTCCGCTACCGCCTCAAAACTTACCCGACTCTTACCGGATATTTCCGTCGCTGTTGCTCACGGTAAAATGGACGAGGGCGAGCTTTCCGATGTTATGGCACGAATGGCCGACGGTGAAATTCAAGTGCTTATCTGCACTACAATCATCGAGACCGGCATTGATATTTCAAATGTAAACACACTCATAATAGAAGACGCGGACAAATTAGGTCTTTCACAGTTGCACCAGATACGCGGTCGGGTGGGTCGTTCTCCCCGTCACGCGTATGCATATCTCACCTATCGTCGTGGCAAGGTTTTAACCGATGTTGCGGAAAAGCGTCTTACCGCCATCCGCGAATATGCTGAATTCGGCGCAGGCTTTAAAATCGCAATGCGCGACCTTGAGATCCGCGGTGCGGGCAATATCTTAGGTGCACAGCAAAGCGGTCATATGATCTCGGTAGGCTATGATATGTATCTAAAACTTCTTGAAGAAGCGGTAAACGAGGAGCAGGGCAAGGAAGTCCCCCGTCGCACCGAATGCTCCGCAGACCTTACGGTTTCCGCAAATATTCCGGAAAAATATATCGCCTCGCCCGAGCAGAGGATGGATATTTACCGCAGGATCGCATCCCTTGTTGACCAAGAGGACAAGGATGATTTAATAGACGAGCTTTGCGACCGTTTTGGCGAGCCACCCGCTGCTACCCTGCGGCTTATGGACATCGCGCTGCTCCGCAACTCCGCGGCTGAGGCGGGAATTTCCGATATATCACAAAAGGGTGACACTCTTAAGATAACGATGGTAAATCCCGACTTTTTCTATGTGTCCGCACTTTGTGCCCTGCCCGAATACAAGGGTAAAATTTTACTCAACGGCGGCAATGAACCGTTCCTCACTTTACGACTTGGTAAGGATGACGCTATTTGCGCGGCAAAGAAGTTCGTGGAAAATTACGATATGGTTTATAAGACCACAACAAAAAATTAATAAAGTTTACAATTTGTTTGCTTTTTATGCTGTACATATGTTATACTTATTGAAGTGTTGTACACAATCCATTTTCAAAGGGGAATTTTAATTATGAAGAAAACAAAAATTTTAGCGCTTTTTCTTTCCTGCGCTATGCTGGTCACTCTCTTTACCGGCTGTGGCGGCGGCGAAAGCTACGGAAAAGTTGACGGCAAAACATTGGACAGTGACCTCTACAATATGGTTGCTACCGCTGTAATGTATCAGAATTTCTACGGCGTCTCCGATAAGCAGACCATCCGTGATGCGCTTGCTGAGACAAGCGAAGATGGCACTACCTTAGAGTCTCAGATCAAGGACGAATGCTTATATCAGGTTAAGAGATTTTTTGCTGTAGAGAACTTGGCAAAAGAGCATAATATCGAGCTGACCGATGCCGACAGAGCTACCATTGAAGAAAACAAGAACGCTGATATCGAGCAGGCAGGCGGCCGCGCAAAGTTTGTTGAGTCTTTAAAGCAGAGCAATATGACCGAAGAGGTTTACGACTACATCAACGAGAATAACACTCTTGCAAACAAGCTCTACACCGCGGTTTACAGCGAAGGCGGCGTTCACGCGGTTGCTGAGGACGAGATCATTTCCGATATGACCGGCAACTGCATCCGTGTTGTTCACATTCTCATCCAGGCTCAGCAGAATTCCACCGACTTTGCTGAAAAGAAGGCAAAGGCCGAGGCTACTCTTGCTCGTGTAAATGCAGGTGAGGACTTCACCGCACTTATCAAAGAGGTCAATGAAGACCCGGGTATGACAAGTCAGCCCGACGGTTATGTATTTGACAAGCAGGGTTATACAATGGACACCTCCGGCAGCCAGATGGTTACCGAATTTACCGAGGCTTCCTGGGCTCTTCAGGTTGGCCAGAACAGCGGTCTTGTACAGACCAGTTACGGCTTCCACATCATCAAGCGTCTCCCCTTAGACGATGCATATATCCGCGAGAATATGGATACCTACTATCCCTACTACGCAAATATGTCA
This sequence comes from Eubacteriales bacterium, assembly GCA_045580305.1. Taxonomy (GTDB): domain Bacteria; phylum Bacillota; class Clostridia; order Oscillospirales; family JAAYXM01; genus RGIG7332. The sequence continues at coordinate 87,309 of JAZNNQ010000054.1, read as the reverse complement.
TTCAGCTGGGAGCTTGCTCAGACTATCGAGACTCTCCCCGCAGAGACAAATGAAGCTTACGACAAGATCGATATGGTATCCTTCTTCCCTGAGGTTTCAACCTCAACCACCCCCGCTCAGTAAATAAATAAAAAACACCCCCGTTGCGTGAAGCAACGGGGGTATCTTTTTATTTATTTGATACGAAGAAAAGACCAAAGGCATTGGGGCCCCAGTGGCTTGCAATGGTGGGACTTAAGTCGTCATAGGCGGAAATTAATGCCTTGTATTCATCCTTAAGCTCGCTTACCAATTCCTCCACATTCCCTCTTGTATAGGAATATTCCGCAATTATTGAGTGGTCACGGTCAACGCCAAGCTCCTCGATTTTGTCAAAAATAAACTGCTTTGCATTTTTTACACCGCGTTTTTTGCCTGCAGCAACTGCACCGCCGTCAGTAATGGCAATTATGGGCACAATTCCAAGCATTCCGCCGATAAAATACCCGGTCTTTGAAAGGCGGCCGCCACGGTATAAATACTCTAATGTCTCGGGAATTGCAAACAGTTGAATTCGGGGAATAATATCCAGAAGTCGCTCCTCAAGCTCATCTAAGCTACGGCTTCTGTCCTTATTTATTTCGTCCACCAGTATTCTGAGACCACCTGCCGCACTTTTAGAGTCGATTACCTTAACCTTGGGATTGTCCTCAAAAATCATTCTTATTGTGTTATATGTGCCGGAAAGTCCTGAGGACAGCGCCAAATAAATAACATCATCGCCCTGCGCCACATAGCCGTTTATCATATCCTCAACCAGCGCCATTGAGGGCAGTGATGTCTTTGGAAATATCTTATCCACGGTAAGCGCCTTGTAAAACTCGTCATTTGACAGGTCAATTCCGTCGCGATACTCCTTACCGTTTAAGTTTATATGTAACGGAATGATGTCCACACCGTATCTTTCTTTTTCCTCAGGCTTAATGCTGCTGCCCGAATCGACAATGACTCTTAACATAAATTTAACCTCTTTTTTCACAAATTGCTTGAAAGTTATTTTAACAAGTGTTATAATATCTTTATATTAGCATAGTGTTTTTTTCATAACAATGACACTTTTTTTATAGGATAGTAATATTTATACAGTTTTGAAATTTTGTTAGGAGTGATTAAAGTGGAGGACAAGCGCATCACCAAAACCAAGCGCAACTTAAAAGAAACCATGGTTTCCCTTCTCCGCCGTATTCCTTTTGAGAAAATCAATGTAACCGGCCTCTGCAAAAAGGCGGAAACCAGCCGAATTACCTTCTACACCTATTATGACGACAAGTATTCCCTGGTATCCGAAATTATGGAGGATTATCACAGAGAAGCGGTGGAGGACTACTACCGTATGCAGGATGAAAATAATCCCAAGCGCAATGTGCTTGTGGGCTATTTCAATATGCTGGACAGTATTTTACATCTGTACATAAACCATCCTGACTTTTTCGAGATGGTCTCCTCGGATAAAAACCCCTACCTTTTCTCCGCGTTTTATCAGTATGTATTCCACAGCGTTGAGAGCTACATTGAGCGTCATAGCGAAAAGGTCAAGGCGAAATATCCCGCCGCAATGACCGCAACTCTCTTGTGTAACGGCCTGCTTGGTGTTATTAACGAATGCTATAAGACCAAAAAAGCCATCGAAAAAATGATCCCCGCGATCCGCAATATGTATAAGGACATTTTGATGTCAAACCTCTTTGTAATGGCATAAAAAAAGCCTTTGGGTTAAAGATTTAACCCAAAGGCTTTTTCTTTATTCTTCGTACAGATTTACATAGCCTAAATCAGCAATACTCCATTCGCCGTCTGTAAAGATGCGCATAGTTTCGTCTACCATATTCAGGCAAAGCCAGGTTGCCAAAAACGCCATTTCATCGTAGTTTGCTATTTCGTTCGCGGGGAGATATCCGCTATATTCTCTATCTTGAATAGCAGTGCTGAACTCCGCATTCACATCGCGTCGGTTAAAGGTTGCGCTGCATTTATAGTCTTCTGTTCCATAGCTTGAAGTATATTCATATATGAATTCGTCGGTTGTAAGCTCTTTGGAAAACAGTACGGACGCTTCACTTTCACCGCCGCCATCGTGGTGGAATGTATATATAGCAAACAGCATATCATAACTGCTGTTGTAAACTATATGCAGCTCTTCTGTACCGCCGTCGCGGGTTCCGTGCCAGCTCGTAAAGTCGCCTTCTCTAAAGGTGGCGTGCTCGGTCGCAATTGCGTAGAGAACATTATACGCGCTATTTGTGCTATTTTGACTACCGGTCGTTCCTGAAGATGAAGACGGGGTGGAAGAAGCGGAGCTTCCCGATCCCAATGAGCTTAAAGGCTTAATGACTTTACCCTCATAATCTTTAACCTTGCTTACCGGTACCGCCAGGTTAAGGCTTTGACCGGATTCAATGGATGCACTGGTAATACCGATTACCTGACCGTATTTGTTGATAAGCGCGCCGCCCGAGGAGCCGTGTGAAATTGCCGCGGTAATCTGTATGTACGCTGTACCGTTTATCACACGCTGAGTATTTGAGATAATGCCCTGAGAAATGGTGTTCTGCAGGCCTAACGGGCTACCAATTGCAAAAATCTCTGTTCCGCCGACGATAGTCTCTGCCGCGCCGATCTCCATATAGGGGAAGTTTCCGCCGTCTACCTTGATAACCGCCCAGTCCTGAGCCTTGTTATAGTTGAGCACACCCTTTACATTGTAGGTCTTCTGGGTGTCGGAAATAGTGATCTTTGCAGAGGACGCTCCTTCGATAACATGGTAATTTGTAACCGCAGTACCGTCGCTTGATATAAAGAATCCACTACCGCTGCCGGTGGCAGTTCCGCTTGCATCACAAACCTCGATATAGAAAACCGCGGGTGAACATTTCGCGTATATCTGTTCTGCATTCAGTGCCATGTCGCTACTCACCGTTGCAAGAGCAGTTTCGTCATAATATGCATCGAATACGCCCTGGGTAAACACTCCTGCGGATATTAATTTCTCTGCAAGGGTGTTTTCCTGCCCCTTAAGATTTACAGCAAGTGCCGCGTAGGAAACAAGAACAACATCCGCACGGAGGAAGTTTGTTGTATCTACCTGATTTGTGAGAATTCCTACCTGACGGGCAAGGTCAAATGGTTTATCCCAGGTAAAGCCGTCTGCCGCCTCGGTATAACCCAGCGCGCGAAGCACGAAGGTAAGATACATAGCCGCATTTGCACGACCTGTACCGAAGGTGGTGTAACCCACACCGTTTGCAAGTCCGTGCTCGTAGCCGTAGCCCACATACTTATCCGCCCAAGCGGGCACATCGGTAAATGGATGCTGCCAAGTACCGTCAAGGGCCTCGCCCTCCTTACCCAACACGCGAATAAGCATAACAAGTGCCTCAACGCGGGTAGGTGCACGCTCAAGGTCGAAGTTATTATCCCCCGATACGCCGAAGAACAGGTTAAGTTCCTTTAAATCCTCAGCAAGAGTCTGGGCAAGTGATATGTTGCTCGCCGCAAAGGCAAAATTCACAAGCATTGTTAAACAGAGTAATAATGAAACAACTTTTTTCATAATATCCTCCTTTAGGTCTTTTTGTATTCTAATTTTACTACTTTATTCACTTACCCGTCAACCATATTACATTGAATTTTTTATAAATTAAAAGGAAGATATCTAAGATATCTTCCTTTTATTCGTTACCATGACAATAAGCGGTATGAGCACTATCTGAACGATAATTCCCGGGATAGCCTTTGTAAACGCTTCTGCCCAAAATACCGTGAGCCCGAATTTTGAAACATCAAATCCTATACAAGCGAGCATTACAGCGCCCCAAACAATTCTTCCCACAATCATTGCGGTAATAAGTGAAATGTAGATATTTGCATTGTTTTTAGGGAGTTTTTTATAAAGAGCGCCCGCTATCGCGCCGTAAGCAGCGAGCTCCACCGCCATACATATTGCCTTTGGGAAAAGTGGCGGCACACCTAAAGTAAAAGACCTAATGAGCGGGGAGATAAATCCCACTGCAAGCCCCCAAGGACTGCCGCAAATGAAGCCGCAAAGCAGCGCGGGAATATGCATCGGACAAAGCATATTTCCGATTTCAGGGATCTGACCGGTTAAAAACGGCAGGACATACGCGATGGCGATAAACATTGCTGAAAGTACCATTTTATTTGTTTTTTTCATATATTTTCCCCTTTCAAACACAAAAAGGCGCCAGTACCTCTTCAGAGATAATGACACCTTCATAGCATCTGTTAGTCTGTTTTTATAAAATAAAATGAAACTTCTGTTTCTTAACGCCGTTCTTCTGAACAGCGTGTAAATTTTACCACTTTATAATCAATATGTCAAGGAGTTATGATATTCTTCAGCTTGGCGATAACATCTTCAATCAGCGCGCCGGTGTTGACATTTGGTACGCCTGCCACTAAGTTTTCACACTTATTCATCGGAATTAAAATGCGCGTAGCATCTGCCTGCCCTATGGCAACCGCCATTTCAGGCGTAATTTCACCCATAAGTGAGTCCGCAATCACAATGCCAATGGGGCCGATTATCACATCTGCCTTACGACTTGCAACAATTACCGGATTTTCGCCGGTCGCCGCATCATTTGCGCCCGCCTTCAGCATTGCGGCGGTTGCGACCGCATTTGTTCCAATGGCGATAATTTTTGCACCCTTTATTTGTTCTTTTATTTCTTTTACGATCTGCGCGCCGATAAGCCCGCCGTGACCGTCGATAACTACTATATTCATATTACCACTTCCAACTTATAATATATTATAAGTATATAGCATTGCCGGCAGTATTTGCAAGTTTTTTCCATTTGTTACCTATTTTTTCATTAATCCCGCAAATGCCCTTACCGTCTTATAGTAGAAATTCTCTGTCGAAGTCATTGACGGATGATAGCCGTATATCCACGGCACATCACTCACTCGATCCTCTACCTCTTTTAACAGATTGCCGGTAAAAAACTCCCTGCAGCAACCTACTACCACTGTGGGCTTTATTAATTCTATTTCTCTGCAGATTAAATCTCTAAATGGCGTAATGTGCTCAGAATAATACCGCGTGGCAAGGGATAAATCTTTTGTGGCTATCGTTCCGCCACCGACCTTTTTAATCTCCAGCACCGCTATTTTACTCATAATATCATTGTATGCTTCATTGGCGGTTCTCGCACCGTAGGCCAAGTACCCGGGGGTCGTCCCGCTGTATTTTTCCCCGCCCTCGCGGTATGCAAACTCGTTTATGTCGTACTCGCGGATGCCCAAGCCCTTATGGATATCCTCAAGTCCCTTTGCCAGAGCGGCAATCTTTCGCCATGTAGTGAATTTCCCGATTTTTACATCATCGAAAGGATATTCCGTAAAATCGAAGGTCCTTTTATCGTCCCATTCCTCCAAATATTCATTCAAGCCCTCTATATCATCTTTTCCTATGCTCACTTCTTTGAGTATGAATAGCGGTCTGAAATTATTTCCGGGCTTAAACCAAACCTCAGGACAGGTAACTCCGTCTCTGTAAAAGGGGATTTTATCCGCGATTTCTCCCGCACCTTTTTCCTTTAACCAGTCTCGCACTTTTCTTTCATATTCATCCATCAATTCGTTTCTTTTTATCGTGTATTCCTTGGCACTTATCATATTAAAGCTCCTTTCGTTCATCAATATGTCTTTGCAAATTTTTTTGCAAGATTTTCCTCGCCGTCTTTTATCATTTTGTCGTACATAAGCTTATAAAAATCAAATTCCGACAGCCCGAATTTATTTATTTTGTCATCCGCACAAAATTTAAGGTATGACGCGGCCAAATCATTCTCATCTATGATGTTTTCGCGTATGTATTTAAGAATTTTGCTGTCTTTTGAATTAATATCTATTAAAAAATCCATTGTTTCTTCGGAAATGCCGTAATTATTCGGCGTTGTTTTCTTGCGCCTGCAAACAACATTTTTAAATGCATCATATGCGCCACTAATGTTTAAACTCTCAAACTCTGATTTTATAATACAACCATCATCACAAATTTTCAACAGCACGATTTCATTTGTCATTTTGTTTTTCCCCAAAAGGCCCTGAACAAAAATCCTCCAAATATCGTCTATTGGGGTCCCCCATTGAATTAAAATGTATTTTTTTCCCTTCGCAGCCTTTAATTTTTGAAGGGATACGATATCATTTACAATATTTGCGCCGTTGTATTCTTCTTTGAAATCCATAAACAAATTGGCCTTAATTCTGTTTCGGATAAAATTGTATGAGTATGCATTGCGACTGACTTTTCCATAAATCATTCTGTCACAAATGGAAATGCATTCAGACCCATGCGACATATTTTTTATTACGGATGTATATAATGAGTTTCCCTCCAAAACAAAACAGACATCACCATATTTTTCACAGCACGCCCTGACCGCACACTCTATTGGAAAGACGAAATTCATTTTTTATTGCTCCTTTTAATTAAATTTTTCTCGTCTGTAAGTATTCGCAATAAAACCGGAATTCCCTTTTTTGCAGTTCAAATCTCTTTTTTATGGCGGAGAAGGGGAGATGCATATTGCTTCGCAATCTGCCCCTGCTCGACGACCACACACTTTGTGTGCGGTACCCGTCTCACACCAACTTCGCTAAAAACGATTATCAATCGTTTTCTTGACGCTCGTTGCCCTCTTAGAGTTCAAATCTCTTCCCTTTCCAAAATAAAAAAGAGAGCATCAAAAGATGCTCTCTTTTTTATGGCGGAGAAGGGGAGATTTGAACTCCCGCGCCGCGTTAACGACCTACACCCTTAGCAGGGGCGCCTCTTCGACCTCTTGAGTACTTCTCCATGTCGAAAATATCATTAAATTTTCAGTGCCCGGTCGGAAAACATTGCCCGTTTTCCGACCAGCACTAAACATTATACATAAAACTTATCCAATAGTCAAGGACATTTTAAAATATTTCTACAGCATCTTCAGCGTGTAATAGATGCCAACTACAACGAAATATGCGAGGATTACAAATAAGAAATAATATGTTGCCGCGCCCACCATAAACCAGGTTGCGATCAGCAGGGCTAAAATAAGCGCGATGGTTATATATAACAAGAAGTATTTGGCATCCTCAGCAAATATCTTGCATTTGCTTTTGCGGCACAACTTACCGCCGTTTGCCTGAATAACAATTACCGCAACAATAAGAACTGCGAGCGCCGCAAGTACAACGCCTAAAATAAGCCAGAGTTTGGATGCGCCCATACCGCCGCTGAGTGCGGAGCCGACCAGCCAAATACCGATCGCACCGAATGCAGAAATGGTGGAGATTGCAAAGAAATCACCGGGATATACATGGTATACGATAAACAGCACGGTAACTGTAGGGATAACCACATAAAGAAGGCTTACGGTATTCTCGGAAAACGCAAGAGCCAAAGCGCCGAAACAAGCGGTTGCAAAGCCAAGCACAACTGCAAGATGCTTTGGTGTAATCAGTTTGTACTTCTGTTCTGTCTTCTTTGTCTTCTGGATAACAGCAATAACCGAGAAGATAAGTGTCAAGGCAAGAAGAATTATTGCCAGCGCCTTTATTCCGGTAATTGCGGAAACATAGGTGTCAATTCTATGCATCATACGGCTGAAGTACATAACACCGATAATCATAATAAATGCAACGGTAAACGCGGATAGCAGTTTATTTGTCACATAATCCTGCTGTGCTACTTCCTGCGATGTCTTTTTCTTTTCGTTACTCACGAATACTCACTCCTACTTTTACATATTATCGGTATGATACAGAATTGCACATATCACACAGCCGGGTGCGGTCTCACATCTTAAAATTCTTTTACCCAATGAAACCGACTTAAAGCCGTGCTCTATCGCCTGCTCTACCTCAACACGGTCAAAGCCTCCCTCAGGCCCAACCACGACACAAGCACTTTTAAACTTGTTTTTTGAAAGGATTTTCTTAAGGGAATTTTCCTCCTCACACTCATAACAAAGAAGAGGAAGGTCAAATTCGCCCGCCTTTTCCATAAGCGCATCAAAAGTAATCGGCGCGCTCACCTCGGGAACAATTCCCCGTCCGGACTGCTTTGCAGCGGCGTGGGCGATTTTTTGCCATCGCTCAGCCTTCTTTTTACCTGCAACACCGTCTAATTTTACCACACATCTGGATGCTGAAAAAGGAACTATCCTATAGACGCCGAGCTCCACCGCCTTTTGCACCACATAATCCATCTTATCGCTTTTGGGAAGCGCCATAAAAAGGGTTATCTGAACATCCGGCTCAGCTGTGCAGGGCATCTTTTCCACAATGGTAAGGCTCACTTCGTCGGGCAGAATACTTTCGATCCTGCAGGAATAATCACATCCCGCACCGTCACAGACTGTAATCTGCTCACCAACACGGGCACGAAGCACCCTCGCAATATGATTTGCATCGGCGCCGCGTATATACGCCCGCTCCTCGCCGATATTTTCACGCTCTACAAAAAACTTCGGCAAAACAAATCACCATTCCACTGTTCTAAAATCATAACATATTTTACCAAACTTTCTTCCGTTTGTCCAGTACTATACGATATTATGCGCAAATTTTTTGCTCTTTATTTTAAAACTTGGGCTTACAAACTATTGCCGCCCAGTCCTTCTTCTCGTGGACGCTTACAATCTCAAAATTCTTTAAAAGTGCCGTCTTTACCTCATCAATTCGGCTCATAATAATACCCGAGGTAATGAAAATACTGTCCTTCTTCATAAAACAGGGTGCAATATCCGCCAGCGGTATAATTACATCTGCCACAATATTGGCAAGCACCATATCGTATTTTTCGCTCTCAAAGCGGGCGCAAAGCGCGTCATCGGTTAAAATATTGCCCGCGTGTACAACATAGTTGTCCTTTGTGACACCGTTGCGCTCGGCATTTTCGTATGCGATTTTTTCTGCATTTGGGTCAATGTCCACAGCCTCGGCGTAAGATGCGCCGAGAAGCAGCGCAATAATTGATAAAATACCGCTGCCGCAGCCCAGGTCCAGTACTCGCATACCGTCTTTTACCTTTTCCTCAAGTTGTTCAATGCAGAGCTGCGTGGTGTGGTGAGATCCTGTGCCGAAAATCATACCCGGATTTACGGTAAATACCACCCTGCCCTCGGTGTCCTCCGCAGGCTCCCACTCGGGCTGAATTAACACGCGCTCACCGATTTTAAGCGGATGGAAAAACTGCTTCCAGTTTTCCGCCCAGTCCTCTTCGTTCATATTGGTAAATTCTATACTGAGACTTCCAAACTCGTCTCCTTTAAGCTCCTCAAGCCGCTCCTGTACAAGCTTTAGCTGATTTGCGCCGCTTTCGTTGTTGCTTACATATATCTTGACCTTGGTGTCGCCCTTTTTCTGTTCAAGTAATTCCTCGTCAACATAGTCCCAATATTTTTTATTTTCCTCTAAAAAGCGGTGAAAGTCGCCTTCATCCTCAATTTCAAAGCCGTTTATTCCAAGCTCCATCAAAATTCCGCAAAGAGCATCAATCCCCTCGGGCGTTGTGGTAATTGCCACTTGTATCCATTCCATAAATTTACACGCTCCTTTTGAGTTAGTATACACCAAAATCCCACATCCGTAAAGTTTTTTAATAATTTTCTTGTATCACGACGCTTTTTGTGTTATTATAAGGTGAATATGTATAAGTAAAGGGTGTCTTTAATGAATAATTACACAAAAGAGGACATTATAAGAATTGTAAAAGAGCAGAATGTGAAATTTATCCGTCTGCAATTTACCGACATTTTCGGAACTCTTAAAAATATTTCTATTACCGAGAAGCAGTTAGAGCGTGCGCTTAATAACCAGTGTATGTTTGACGGCTCATCCATTGAGGGCTTCGTGCGAATTGAGGAGTCGGATATGTACCTTTATCCCGACCTTAATTCCTTCGCTGTCTTCCCCTGGATAGAGGGTGAGGAGCGTGTTGCCCGTCTTATCTGTGATGTTTACCGTCCCGACGGCACACCCTTTGACGGCGATCCCCGCTATGTGCTTAAAAAAGTGTTGAAAGAAGCTTATGATATGGGCTTCGATGGCTTTAACATCGGTCCGGAAGCCGAGTTCTTCCTCTTTAAGACCGACGAGAACGGCAAGCCCTCGAATATTCTTTACGACAAAGCGGGATACTTCGACTTAGGTCCGGTTGACCTCGGCGAATGTGTCCGCCGCGATATGTGTAAGGCGCTCGAGCAGATGGGCTTTGAGATTGAGGCTTCACATCACGAGTGTGCCGACAGCCAGCACGAAATCGACTTTAAGTACGGCGCGGCGCTTTCCACCGCTGATAATATTATGACCTTCAAGCTTGCGGTAAAGAGCATCGCTCAGCAGCATAATTTACATGCGACCTTTATGCCAAAGCCCATTTACGGCATTGCAGGCAGCGGTATGCATATCAATATGTCCCTTACCAAAAACGGCAAAAATGCTTTCTACGATGAAAATGACGAGCTTGGTCTTTCTCAGGATGCATATCATTTTATTGCAGGTGTGCTTGAACACAGTAAGGGTATCGCGGCAATCACCAATCCTCTTGTAAACTCTTACAAGCGCTTAGTGCCCGGCTATGAAGCGCCCATTTATGTGGCTTGGAGCGCTCACAACAGAAGCCCGCTTATCCGTATTCCCTCATCCCGTGGTGCCGGAACACGAATTGAGCTTCGTAACCCGGATCCTTCCGCTAACCCCTACCTTGCGGTTGCGGTAGCTTTAGCTGCAGGTCTTGACGGTATTAAGAGAAAGCTTACTCCCCCTGCGCCCGTTGATTGCAATATCTACGATATGTCAAGAAAAGAGCGCGAGGAGAATAATATTCAGTCCCTGCCCCGCAATTTATCCGAGGCAATTGCTGATATGCGAAAAGATACCCTCGTTTGCGACACATTAGGCGAGCATATTTGCGAAAAATACATCAAGGCAAAAGAGCTTGAGTGGATCGATTACACCACTTGTGTCCACGATTGGGAAGTTGACAGCTATTTAATTAAGTACTAAAAGAAGGTGCCCCCAGATGAAAAATCTTATTATTCCGGAAAACTATTCTACACCGCTTACGATCCGAGAGACCGAGGTCGCTATCAAGGCGGTTAAGGACAATTTTGAAAGAAACTTGGCAGAGGCTCTTAATCTGACCCGCGTTTCCGCGCCTCTCTTTGTCCGTCCGGAATCCGGTCTTAACGACAACTTAAACGGTTTTGAGCGTCCCGTGCGCTTTGGCGTACTTGAATTAAACGACGCGCCCTGCGAAATCGTACATTCCCTTGCAAAATGGAAGCGTCAGGCCCTTAAGACCTACGGCTTCTCCGCAGGAGAGGGTCTTTATACCGATATGAATGCTATCCGCCGTGATGAGGATACCGACAATCTCCACTCCATCTATGTTGACCAGTGGGATTGGGAGCGTGTGCTTACCAGAGCCGAGCGTACCGTGGATAATTTAAAGGATATTGTCCGCAAAATTTATGCTTCTCTCCGCAAAACCGAGGCTTTTCTTTGCAATAAATACGCATTTTTAACCCCTAAGCTTCCCGAAGATATTTCCTTTGTCACAACTCAGGAACTTCTTGATATGTATCCCGACCTTACTTCCAAGGAGCGCGAATATGCTATCACCAAAAAGTGCGGCGCCGTATTTATTATGCAGATCGGCGGCAAACTTTCAAACGGCGAAAAGCACGACGGTCGCGCACCGGATTACGACGATTGGGCGCTCAACGGCGACATTATGCTCTACTACCCCATCATCGACTGCGCTATGGAGGTCTCCTCTATGGGCATCCGTGTTGATGAAAAGAGCCTTATCGCTCAGCTTGAGGCGGAAAATTGTATGGACAGACTGGAACTTCCTTTCCAGAAGGCGCTGGCTGCGGGTGAGCTTCCCCTCACCGTAGGTGGCGGTATCGGCCAGTCACGAATTTGTATGTTCTTCCTCAACAAGGCGCATATCGGCGAGGTGCAGTCCTCTATTTGGCCGGACGATGATATTGCCCGCTGTCGCGCTGCAGGTATCAACCTTTTGTAGTATGAAGCATTATTTTGATCTGTACAACAAGGCATATTCGGAAATCGGCCCGATGACTCCGATATCTGCCGATTGCGGAATGCTTTGCGGCGCTAAATGCTGTCAAGGCGACGAAACAATGGGTATGGTCGTTTTCCCCGGTGAGGAAAAATTGCTGACTCACTACGGTTTCCCTATAAAGGACACCACGATAAACGAACATCCCGCTCTCTTCACCACCTGTAACGGTCGCTGCAAGCGCCCCTGCCGACCACTTTCCTGCAGAATTTTCCCTTTAGCGCCCGACTATCGCGACGGAGTTCTTAAGATTGTGGAGGATCCCCGGGCAAAGATTTCCTGCCCCCTTCTTGCGGCAAAAGCGGTTGAGGAGAAGTTTTTTGACGCTGTACATCGTGCCTTTACCGTTCTTCTTCAGGACGAAAAAGTGTGTGATATGCTCATTCACTACACCCTTATGCTTGATAAATACCGTAACTTTTGGAAATAAATATAAGGATTTTTCGATTTTTTCGGAAAATCCTTTTTATTTTTTATGGTATTTACTTGACTTTTTATATGGTTCGTAGTATTATGTAATTAGTTTGTAACTCTTTGTAACTTTTATTAAGTGTGGTGAATTTAGTGGCACAAGAAACTCATAACGAAGCGGCGGTGGAAGTTGCCCCCGCAAGCGTCCCCGTAAAAGCTTCTGCGCGCTCTGCGTTGCGCGGCGGTCTTAACCGTATTACAACGGTCTTTGCCGCTATGGTCGCCTTTTTATGTGCGGTGGTTTGGCCGAAGCTTCGTAAAAATGTTTTTGTTCCCGTTGCTATTTTTCTTTTAGCTGTTTTTTCCGCGGCTGAGAAGTTCTATATATCCCGAAAACATATCATTATGTGCTCTGCGCATCAGCTGGCTGCGAAAATTGCCAAGGCGCGTGCACAACGCCTTACCGGTATCGCGCTTCTTGCGGGAATTGTAGTTTTTCTTTTCTCCTCCGCGTTTTACAGCTTCGGTATCGAAGTAATCATTGACGGTGAGTCCTTAGGCTATGTTATCAGCCAGGAGGATTATAACGAAAGCGTTACCAATGTACAGACCCGTGTTAGTAAGATTATGGGTCAGCCCCATTCGGTAAGTCCCAATGTTGCCTTCTCCTTCGGAGTTGTCGCAAGGGATAAGATTCTTGAAGGCGAAACCTTGGAGAGCGTGCTTTATTCCAAGATCGAGGGTATTGAACAGCTTTACACCGTATCAGTTGACGGCAAGACAATCGGTGCCTGCACCACTGAAGGGGCTGCGAAACAGGCGGTTGCCCTTTTAACCCACTCTGATGATGCCAATATCAGAAAGGAAATCTTAAACGAGGTTAAAATCTCTTACGACGCGGTAGACGCAGCTGATCTTTGTACCCCCGAAGAACTTGCCGCTCGTCTTAAAAGATATCAGAGCAAGCATACCACCCATGTGGTTGCCTCCGGTCAGACCGCGCGCAGTATTTGCAATGCTTACGGTATGACCAGGGCAGAGCTTCGCGAGCTTAATCCGGAGATCGATACAACCGACCTTACCGTTGGTGAGGAACTTGTTGTTGTAAAGGCATCTCCTATTGTTTCCGTAAAGCAGTACCATCATGTTACCGAAACCGTCTCCATCCCCTATGAGACCCAGGAAATCAAGGACTCTTCACTTTATGTCGGCAAGAAATCCGTTAAAACAAACGGTGTTGCGGGAAGTAAGCAGGTTGTTGCCGATGTGACCTATGTTGATGGCGAGGTTACCGAGCGCATAGTTATCAGCGAAACGGTTACCAGTCAGCCGGTAACAAAGGTTGTTCTGGTCGGTACCAAGCCCCTTCCCAAAAAAGCGGCTACCGGCACCTTCCGTCGTCCTACCGGTGCGTCAACTATTACCTCTAACTACGGTTATCGCAGAAGTGGCTTTCACACCGGTGTTGACTTTGCTCTTGCACACGGCAGTCCGGTTTACGCTTCCGACGGCGGTACGGTTTCCTTCTCCGGTTGGAAGGGTGGTTACGGATATCTTGTAATCATCAACCACGGCAACGGAATGCAGACCTACTACGCACACAACTCAAAGCTTCTGGTTTCCCGCGGTGACAAGGTTGGCAAGGGTGAGCAGATCGCCAAGGTGGGCAGTACCGGCAACAGTTCCGGCCCCCATGTGCACTTTGAGATCCGCGTTAACGGTAAGCATGTAAACCCCTGGCGCTATATCGATTAAAAACAAGACCTTAGGAAATTGCTCCTAAGGTCTTTTCTTTTTGTCATTTTTTATGTATAATATTAGTATCCGATTTTGAAAGGAATGTTTTTGATGCAAGACCTTTTAAAATGTGCGGTGATTAATGATCTTTCCGGCTTTGGCCGATGCTCACTTACCGTGGCCCTGCCGGTCATTTCGGCTCTTGGAATTCAAGCGTGCCCGGTACCCACCGCAATTTTATCAAATCATACCGGATATAGTGATTTCTATTTTGAAGATTATAGCGACAGAATGAGATCCTACTATGAGAAGTGGGATGCTCTCAATCTTCACTTTAATTCCATTTATACCGGATTTTTAGGAAGTAAAAAACAGGTCTCTCTCATCCTGGACTTTATTTCCCGCTTTAAGAAGGAAGACACTCTTCTCTTTGTGGATCCGGTGATGGGTGATAATGGTAAGCGCTACACCACCTGCGACCTTGCACTTTGCAACGCTATGGGCGAGCTGGTGCGCCACGCGGACATTATAACCCCGAATTTGACCGAGGCTTGCATTTTATCGAACACGCCATATATCGAAAATGTGACCGAGGCGGATCACGATAAAATCTTTGAAATTGCGGAAAAGCTTCTTGAAATGGGCCCGAAAACCGTTGTAATCACGGGTATCCGTACAAATGGAGTTATGTACAACTTCGTGCGAAGCGTTGACGATGATGAGCGTTTTTACACCTCGTCCCCCTTCGTTGCACAGGAATATTGCGGCACGGGCGATCTTTTTGCATCCCTGCTCTGCGGATATCTGACCCGCGGCGTGCCTCACAAGGACGCCCTTGAAAAAACACAGAATATTTTAACAAAGGCTCTCGATTATTCCCACAAGATGGGCGTGCACCCGTTAGACGGTGTTGCTTTTGAGCCGTTTTTAAAGGAGATTTAGAAATGACAAACAAGAAAAATTTTTTAATGTCTTTGATTTTCGCGGTAATTATTTTTGTGGTTTCATTTTTAACAAAAAAAGAAGCAAACGAAACCTTTGTTTCCCTTGGTGATGCCTTCGTTATGCTGGCAGCTTGCTTCCTTCCCACCGGTTGGGCTATGCTTGCCGCACTTCTCGGCAGCGGTGTTGTTGCATATTTAGTCGGCGGCTGGCACGCGCTTATCGCAATCACCGCTTTCCGTGTACTGGCTGCTTGCTGGTTCATGGACGATGAGGAAAAATTACTTACCTCGCGCACAGCAATTGGTACTGTTATGAGTTTTGTACTCTTTAGCTGTGGTCCCTTCTTCTTTAATATGCTTCTTTCCGAAACCTTTACCGGCCATTTCCCCACCCTCGCGGTTTCAGCAGTAGGTGCTGCGGCAAATGTGATCCTGTTTGTCGGGCTTGCTTTCCTTGTGGATAAGTTCAAAATCAAAACTAAATTACAATAAAAAAAGAGCGCCGCCGGCGCTCTTTTTTTATAACATTTCTCGTCTGCCCTCAAGGGCGCGGGTCAATGTGATTTCATCAGCAAATTCAAGATGCCCGCCCACGGGAATACCGTATGCCAGGCGGGTTATTTTGATATTAAAGGGTTTTAGCAGACGGGTTATGTACATAGCCGTAGCCTCCCCCTCGGTGTCCGGGTTTGTTGCCATTATAATTTCTTCAATATCCTCAGCTGCAACCCGCTCCAAAAGCTCCTTAACACGAATATCATCAGGGCCGATGTTGTTCATTGGCGAAATGCAACCGTGCAGCACATGGTAAAGACCGCGGTACTCACGGGTTTTTTCAATTGCCATAACATCCTTGGGGTCACACACCACGCAAATGGTCTTCTTGTCGCGCCCATTATCCGAGCAGATATTGCAGACCTCGGCGTCGGTTAAATTCTGACACATTTTGCAGAACTTAACATTCTTTTTCGCGTCTGTAATCGCATTCGCGAAGGCTTCCGCCTCGCTTGCAGGCAAATTCAACACGAAAAATGCAAGTCTTTGAGCTGTTTTTCGACCAATACCGGGTAGTTTTTGGAATTGTTCAATTAAATTTTCAACAGGCTGTGTGAAAAATCGCACACTCAGACCCTCCTATTAGAATAAGCCGGGGATACCCATACCGCCGGTAATTTTCTTCATTTCAGCGGCAGTTGCATCCTCAGCCGCACGCATTGCTTCGCTGATTGCAGCAATGATTAAATCCTGGAGCATCTCAACATCCTCAGGATCAACAACCTCAGGGTCGATATTGAGCGCGATAACCTTGTTCTTACCGTTAACGGTAGCCTCAACTGCACCTCCGCCTGCAGCCGCAGTGTAGGTCTTTTCCTCAAGCTCTTCCTGCATCTTAAGCATATCCTGCTGCATCTTCTGGGCCTGCTTTATCATATTCATATTCATACCGCCGCCCATTCCGCCGGGAAATCCTCTTTTCATAGTGTCTTCCTCCTAAATTATTGTAATATTATCATTTCCTGAAAGCCTTCCGCAAAGTTTGGAGAACTCATCCTCCTGATCGCCGCTGCCTTTTCCGTCATCTATTGTGATGCGAAGTTTCTTGCCGCAGACCTTCTCGGCCGCGCGCTCTAATACGGAAACCTGCTCACGGTGATTTAATATATTCTTGGCCAGGGGATTATCTGTGATAAGTAAAATTTGCGTGTCCGCAACCTTTGCCTTAAAGCTGCGCAGAAGCGGTACAATGCCCGGCGACAGCTCGCCTTTTGCTGCCTCAAGCACCGCCTGCCAGTTGAACTCGCAAGGCGCTATGTCCGTCGGTTGAGGACACTCTTTTTCCTGCTTTGCTTCTTCTTTTTCCTTAGGGGCAACTGGCTTTTCCACATTTTCCACAGGTTTTGTCACAGGCTTATTTTCGGTAATTTGTCTTTTTGGCGGTTGCGATACCGCACCATTTTCAATTGCGCGCTCCAGCGCCTCAATCCGTTGCAGCAGAGCACTTTCGTCATTTTTGCCCGCGCCGGTGCAGAGACGGATAATACATATTTCTGCATCAATTCGCTTGTTTGCGCTGGCACCAATCTGTGATAAAGTATCCGAAATTGTAGAAAGCATAGAAATTAAGCGATTATTTCCGAATTTTTGTAAATGTTTTTCAAGTGTCGCTGTGTCGAGAGACAGATTCATACGGTTAATTCCGCTATCTCCTGCCACTTTTACCACTAACAGATCCCGAAGATATGCCGACAATTCACCCAGCACCGAGATCAGATCACGACCGCCGTTATACAGCTCGGATAATATCTCAATTGCACGGCCGCTGTTCATTTCGCAGATGGCATCAACAAGCTCTGTCATTGCACTGCTGCCCGCAAGGCCCACTACCTGCTCTACAGTGTCGATGGTGATGCTTGCCTTACCGTATGCGGCACACTGCTCAAAAATAGAGAGCGCATCGCGCATACCGCCGTCAGACAGGCGTGCGATAAATTCAAGGGCAGAGTCCTCAGCCGCAATATTCTCCTGCCCTGCGATGTAGGAAAGGCGGTCTTTTATGTCGTTTGCGTCAATTCTCTTAAAGGTAAACCGCTGGCAACGGGAGAGAATGGTTGCCGGAACCTTGTGGAGCTCGGTTGTCGCTAAAATAAACAGCACATGAGCCGGCGGCTCCTCAAGGATTTTGAGCAGCGCGTTAAACGCGCTGTTGGAGAACATATGCACCTCGTCTATGATGTAGACGCGCTTGCTGGCACTTGCCGGGGAATACACCGCCTCATCGCGAAGCTCACGAACACCGTCAACACCGTTGTTGGATGCCGCGTCAATCTCCACTACATCTAAAATCTCGCCCGAGGTAATGCCGCGGCAGGTGGCACACTCATTACAAGGATCGCCGTTAATCGGATGCTCGCAGTTGATTGCCTTGGCCAGAATTTTAGCGCAGGTGGTTTTTCCCGTACCGCGGGAGCCTGCAAAAAGATATGCGTGACCGAGACGGCCGTTTTCTATCTGAGTCTTGATTGTTTCACAGATGGCATTCTGACCCACAACATCAGAAAATGCCTGGGGTCGCCATTTACGATATAGCGCCTGATACACGGAAAAACACCTCCTTAAAAACTTGACCTATCGCAAGGCCGCACACCACCCGTCGTGCAGTGGATATGCACGGTATTTATGCAGTTAGCTCGAAACCGGTGCTCCCACGACACACGGGAACTTACCGCTTAATGCTGCTCGGTTCCCCGCCTGACATGGTTCACGGAGCACCGTTGCGTGGGACCGATTCCTTCATCACCACTTGCATACTCCGGCTACACATCCAATACCCTCGGGGTGGAATTCATCCCTGCTAAAGCGGATTGCAGGTGCAAGGCACCGCTAACTCCCCGACTAGTGCGACCTTGCCATAGGTCAAATTCAATTACTTTATTAGTATAATATAAATCTGTCCTTTTCGCAACAATAAAATTTATCTGTTTTAAAATTTCCCTTGCCAAAGGATTAAAAGGCTGATATAATAATTTGAGCGCAACAAAGCAGCGAGGTGTAGCTCAGTTTGGTAGAGTGCTTGGTTTGGGACCAAGATGCCGCAGGTTCGAGTCCTGTCACCTCGACCAAAATCGCGATATGTGAATTGATGTTATCATCAGTTTGCGTATCGCGATTTTTTCATAGGGGGATTTTCCCCCTCTTGACATAGATTTTCTCCGCTATGCTCTGAAAATCTACTGTCACCCCCTTAGAAGATAGCGATTTATGCCATTCGGCAAATCGCTGTAAGTAGCGGCTTTGTCCTGTCACCTTGACCAAAAAACCGTATACCCTTTGGGGGTATGCGGTTTTTTTGATTTAGTATGTGGCAGGACTCGAACCTTGAGAAGGCAAACTTTCTCTCATGCTTGACAATTATATATAAATATTATATAATTGTGCCAATATGTTAAAGGATGGTGAAATACTCAAATGGACAGTTGCGGCGATGCCGGGCGACCTAATATTTTAAGTTATTACGACATACTTGTACCTGTTTTAAGGGAGTAGTATGTCTTTTTTGCGTCTGTATGTAAAAAATAACTGTCCGGGAGATTTATAAAATGATAAGTAAAATTGTAATTATGATAATATGTGTTATCTTTTCCGCATATTTTTCCGCTACGGAAACCGCCTTTTCCTCAGCTAACAAAACGCGCTTCAAGGCGCTTGCTGAAAAGGGCAACAAGCGCGCGGCTCTCACCCTTCGTCTGGCCGAGGATTATGACAGACTTATTTCCACAATTCTTATAGGAAATAATATTGTTAATATTTCTCTTGCATCAGTTGGCACGCTTCTTTTTGTTATGGACTTGCTTCCTAATTTCGAAAATGCGGCTACTCTTTCAACGATAGTTGTAACGGTTATTGTTTTAATTTTTGGCGAAATCACCCCGAAGAGCATCGCAAAAGACTTCCCCGAGAAATTTGCTATGTTCTCCGCGCCGCTAATTAATTTCTTAATTAAACTTTTACTTCCGCTTAATTTCATCTTTTCCGCGTGGAAAAAGCTTATTTCCCGCATTTTTAAAGTTGAAGATGACAATAAAATGTCTCAAGAAGAGCTGTTACTGCTTCTTGATGAGGTAGAGCAGGAAGGAACAATCGACGAAACCGAAAGCGAGCTTATTCACAATGCGGTTGAATTTGGCGACATTGATGTTCAGAGTATCTTGACCCACCGCGTGGATCTTGAGGGCGTCGATATTACTGATTCTAAGGAAACCGTGGCTGAAAAGTTTACTTCCACACGCTATTCCCGCCTTCTCGTTTACGAGGGCACGATGGATAAAATCGTGGGTATTATCCACCTTAAGGATTTCTATCAGGACACCGGTATGTCCCCAAAGAGCATAGAAGAGCTTATGACCCCGCCGGTATTTATTCACCAGGCTGAAAAGGTTGACGATCTTCTCCGCACTCTTCAGTCCTCAAAATCCCATGTGGCTATCGTTGTCGACGAATACGGCGGAACCCTTGGTATTGTTACTATGGAGGATATTTTAGAAGAGCTTGTCGGCGAGATCTGGGATGAGCACGACGAGGTTGAAGAGGATTATAACCAGATCTCCGATAACACATATTTGGTCAATTGCTCCGTTGCCCTTGAAGATTTCTGCGACCGTTTTGACATTCGCGAGGACGAATTTGAAAGCGTTTCCCTCGGCGGCTGGGTTATGGAGCAGCTCGGCGGTATCCCCAACGAGGGCGATACCTTTGATTATGAAAATTTAACCATAACCGTTATGGAGACAGACAACCACCGCGTGGAAACAGTTAAGGTTTATATAAAGCCCGCAGAGGAAAATGGAGAATAATAAAAACAGCGGGATGGTAAAAACCATCTCGCTGTTTTTATTATTGACAATAGGTGCGGTATATGTCACCTATTGTCTATTTATGTATTTTATGGTACAATAACTCAAGAAAAATTTTTTCGCGAAAATTACAACCAGTATAATGAATATAAAAAATTAAGGAGGTGATTTATTGTGGAATACCTTGTTAAAGTTACCGGTGCCGTTTTAGACACCGAATGTAAAACCTATTTGGTCAAAACCGACTCGGAAACAGAAGCCAAGGCCCTTGCCGCTCAACAATTTAATGACGAGTTTTCCTCTTATGGGCAAGTGACCTGCGAAGACCCCCAAAGACGAGGCACTCGTGCTGTTTGGGCAATAGTCCTTATGTTTATCGCTTTTTTACTTTCTATTCCTAGATGGGCCGTTCCAAATTCACACGAACTCTTGGCAATCCGTCCAGATTTACTCTCTACCTTATATGCAATTTTGTTATACGCTGTTTTTATAATTCGTTTCAAAGGGATAAAGAGAACCGTTGGTTCGTTCTATGATATTCTTCTTTGCGTTGTCTGTATCTTGTTATTAGCCTCTCTTATTCAATTGTTTTTGAATAGTTCTATAAATTTAGGTGGTATTAATGGCAAAACGCTTCTCCCTATAGCAATACTCTTTTCTGCTTTTGGAGTAAAGTTTATCAGCTTGATATGTATGGGGCTCATAACAATTCTTGGTTTTTTGAATGTCAATACTTTAAATAACGCTATGGGTTTTTGGGGTGTTGTATATATTCTGCTCGCCTTTGTCGGCATGTTAATCTATTTTTCCGTTGAGCCCGTAATAAATGAAGCGCTCACACAGGTAAAGATTTCCTTTACAAATAGTATGGCGCGATTAAGTGCAGATGCTACTCAAGCAAAATCTTCTTTTTCAAAATTGATAACCGCCAATAAAAAGTCCGAGAAAATTTTCGAAAACAGCGACACCACAGAAAAAAGTATTAATTTAAAGGAGTAATTTTATGCGTAAAGTAAAAGTGTTTGGTCTTTTGGCCATAGTTATTACAGCTATTATTGCTGTTTGCCTTATTTCCTGTAACCCCGCTTCTCTCAACGACGATGCTGAGGCGGATGAAAACGGAAGATACTTAACAGTGATAAATAGCACAAATCAAGTCATTAATAAAATTCATGTTACAGTTGGCGAAGGTACTGAAATTGAGAGTATGCAACAAACCAATATGGAAGAAAAATCTTTATCCATTAAAATTCCTGAACATTATTCTGAATATTCCTCCTTTACTGTAATTCTTGTTGATAGATATGATGCAGTGTTTCAAAAAACCATTGACAAAGTAAAAGAAAAAGGGCGCACAGAAGTTAATATTACTAAGGATGACTGCGTTCATGACGGCGGCCTATTAACACAAATTGAAAAGGCATTAAACGGCGACTAAAAAACCGAGTAGCTTACGCTACTCGGTTTTATTTTTTAGTGATGGCCGCAGCAATGCTCGCAATCGCCGCCACAGCCGACGATGGGTGTTGGGTCGATACCCTGCTGCTTATAGTAATCCGCGATTGCCGCCTTCAGTGCTTCTTCTGCAAGCACCGAGCAATGAATTTTTGCCGGCGGGAGACCGCCAAGCGCGTCAAGCACATCTTTATTGGTAAGCTTTAACGCCTCTTCAATGGTTTTACCTTTAACCATCTCGGTTGCCATACTCGATGTTGCAACTGCCGCGCCGCAACCGAAGGTCTTAAATGTCACATCAACAATTACATCATTTTCGATCTTTAAGTATATCTTCATAATATCGCCGCATTTGGGATTACCTACGGTACCAACCGCAGTGGGATTTTCCATCTCACCCACATTGCGGGGATTTGTGAAGTGGTCCATTACTTTATCTGTATACATTTATCTTTCTCCTTTTTACCAAATAGGTTTGCCGTTTTCCCAAACCGGGGACATTGCACGAAGTCGCTCAACCACTTTATAAAGTGATTCTATAATATGGTCTATTTCCTCATCGGTATTGTCCTCAGCAACTGAAAGACGGAGCGAACCGTGTGCGATATGGTGAGGCAGGCCGATGGAAAGCAGAACATGCGACGGGTCAAGGGATCCTGAGGAGCAGGCAGAGCCGGAGCTTGCACAAATTCCCTCTTTATACATATTTAAAAGCAAGCTCTCGCCCTCTATTCCCTCAACACAAATGCTTGCGATACCGGGATGGCGACAAGTGGGGTGTCCGGTGAGAATGGTATAGGGCATCTTCAGTGCCGCTTCAATAATTTTATCGCGCATTTTGGTGACCTTCGCGATATTTTCATCCATTTCTTCTTTAGCGATGCGTGCCGCCTCGCCGAGTCCTACGATGTAGGGCACATTCTCTGTACCTGAGCGTCGTCTGCGCTCGTGGCCACCGCCGTGGATAAGGCTGTCGATATTGACGCCCTTGCGAATATACATAACGCCGATGCCCTTGGGCGCGCCCAACTTGTGACCGGAAAGCGCCAGCATATCGATATTCATCTTCTTGACATCTATCGGAATATGACCGGCCGCCTGGACAGCATCGGTATGGAAAAGGATGCCCTTTTCTCTTGCAATCGCACCTATTTCTTCAATAGGTTGGATCGTTCCGATCTCATTGTTTGCGAACATAACCGAAATTAAAATGGTATCCGGACGGATAGCCGCCTTTAATTCATCAAGGGAGATCATACCAAACTCATCCACGCCGAGATATGTTACCTCATAGCCCTTTTTCTCCAGATACTGGCAGGTATGAAGCACCGCGTGATGCTCGATTTTGGTTGTGATGATGTGCTTACCCTTGTCTTTTTTAGCAAAGGCTGTACCCTTAATTGCCCAGTTATCACTCTCCGTACCGCAGCCGGTGAAGTAAATCTCGTTCACTTCGGCACCGAGAAGTTCTGCAACCTGTGCTCTCGCCTTCTCAATGGCATTTTTTGAACTGTAAGCGAAAGAATAAAGGCTTGAAGGATTGCCATATTCTTCACAAAAATAAGGCATCATTGCCTCTAAAACCTGCGGCTTGACCTGTGTAGTTGCCGCGTGGTCAGCATAAATCATTTTCATTTATATTAACTCCTTGGGGAAAATTTCCTATACTAATATACTACCTTTTTATCACTATTACAAGTGTATTATTGATATTTTTTACTTTCTGCCACCGCAAGCGCGTCGCATCTGTTATTATACGGGTTGCTGGCGTGTCCTTTTACCCAGATAAATTCAATCTCGTGTATCTCGCAAAGCTCCAGTATCTCCTGCCACAACTCAGGGTTTAGCGCAGGCTCTTTCTTGTTTCGCATCCAGCCGTTTGCGCGCCATTTTACCGCCCAGCCGTTGTTAATTCCGTTAATCAGATACTGGCTATCACTATATAGCGTTACTTTACAGGGCTCTTTAAGCATTTTTAGTGCAGAAATCGCGCCGGTGAGTTCCATTCGGTTGTTGGTTGTCTTTTCTTCACCACCGGATATTTCCTTTTCGGTGTTTTTATAGCGCAAAATTGCGCCCCATCCTCCCGGGCCGGGATTTCCCGAACAAGCACCGTCTGTATATATTATTACTTCTTTTTTATTTTCCATACCATTTTTATCCTTTAAAGATATGTTTCACATGGAACAAATTTTTCAAGCCGCCGGGAAAATCCCAGCGGCTATTATTTTATTCCTCAGCAGGTGCTTCCTCGTCCTCTTCTTCCTTTTCGGTAGAAGCGACGGATATAACATGAACATCCTCCGCTAAGCGCATAAGAATTACACCCTGAGTAACGCGGCTGTATACACTGATACCCTCAGCCGGCATACGGATAATAACGCCGTCATCGGAAATGAGCATAACATCGTCGTTGTCATCAACCATCTGAACACCGGCAACCTTGCCTGTCTTTTCGGTTATGTTGTAATTTAAAATACCCTTGCCGTATCTGCTCTGGAGACGATATTCCTCGATTTCTGTCTTCTTGCCAAAGCCGTTTTCGGTAACTGTAAGAAGTGTCTTGCCCTCTTCAACAACAGCAGCTCCTACAACATAGTCGTCCTGACGAAGATCAATACCGTAAACACCGGCACTGTCACGACCTGTGGGACGGATATCCTGCTCGCTGAAGCGGATAGCCATACCGTTTCTGGTAGCGAGCATTAACTGCTTTTCATTGTCAGTAAGCATTACGGAGATAAGCTCGTCGCCATCGCCGATAGTTACCGCGCGGATACCTGCTTTACGAGCGGACTGAACACGGGTAAGCTCAATTCTCTTTACGATACCGAGTTTTGTTGCCATTACAAGGAACTTGCCTTCCTCGAAATCGTTTATCGGGATCATTGCAGTTACCTTTTCGTCGCCCTCAATGGGGATAAGGTTGACAATATTCATACCCTTTGCGGTACGGCTACTCTCAGGGATCTGATAACCCTTTACGCGATAAAGTCTGCCCTTATTGGTGAAGAACAGAATATGATCGTGTGAAGATGCTACAAAAAGAGTCTCAGCAAAGTCCTCTTCGCGGGTTTTGATGCCTGCAATACCCTTGCCGCCGCGTCGCTGTGCGCGATAGGTGTTAGAGGGTAATCTCTTGATATATCCATAATGGGTGAGTGTATATACACACTCCTCTACCGGGATGAGATCCTCGTCCTCAATATCGATCTGACCATCGAAAGGCACGATATCGGTAAGACGCTCGTCACCGTATTTATCGCGGATAGTCTGAAGCTCATCCTTGATTTTCTCCATAAGAAGCTCACGATTTGCAAGAAGTGCGCGGTATTCTTCACATTTTGCAAGAAGCTCGTTATACTCGATATCGATTTTCTCGCCGTTTAAGCGCTGAAGCTGAGCAAGACGCATATCAAGTACGCTCTGCGCCTGAATTTCAGACATAGCAAAACGCTCCATTAAGCGCTCTTTTGCATCATCATAGGAGTTTCTGATTACATTAATAACCTCGTCGATGTTAGCGAGGGCGATTTTTAGTCCCTCTAAGATGTGCATTCTTGCCTCTGCCTTTTTGAGGTCAAACTTTGTGCGGCGGGTTACGATTTCTTCCTGGAAGGAGATAAAATTAGCTAAAATCTCCTTTAATCCCATCGTTTTCGGCTTGCCGTCGCAAATAGCAAGCATATTAATGGAGAAGCTGTCCTGTAATCTGGTATATTTAAATAACTGATTAAGTACAACATTGGGGTTAGCATCGCGCTTTAAGAAAATTTCAAGGCGTATACCAACACGGTCGGAGGAATGGTCATCAATATCTGAAAGACCCTCTATTCTCTTCTCCTTAACCATTTCCGCAATTGACTCTACCAGCATCTTTTTGTTTACCTGATATGGTAATTCGGTAACTATAATTGATGCTGTGCCGTCCTTGTGCTCCTCAATTTCACATTTAGCACGAATTATAATCTTACCTTTACCGGTAGCATAAGCCGAGCGGATACCGGATTTACCGATAATGGATGCCTTTGTCGGGAAATCCGGACCCTGGATGTATTCCATGAGCTCTTCAACAGTAATATCCGGATTATCAATTTGCGCAATTGCACCGTCTAAAACCTCGGTTAAGTTATGAGGCGGTATATTTGTTGCCATACCGACAGCGATACCCGAGCTACCATTAATAAGCAATGTGGGCACGCGGGTAGGAAGAACTACAGGCTCTACCCTTTTCTCATCAAAGTTGGGTGAGAAGTCAACAGTGTCCTTGTCAATATTCTCTAAGAGTAGGTTTGCCAGCTTACTCATTCGCGCCTCGGTATAACGGTATGCAGCTGGCGGGTCGCCGTCAACAGAACCGAAGTTACCGTGGCCATCAACCAGCGGATATCTCATGGAGAAGTCCTGAGCAAGACGGACCATAGCATCGTAAACGGAAGCATCACCGTGAGGATGATATCTACCGATAACATTACCGACGGTGGTAGCGGATTTGAAGAAGGGCTTATCTACGGTGAGATGCTCTTCAAACATTGAATAGAGAATTCTTCTGTGAACCGGCTTTAAACCGTCACGCACATCGGGGAGCGCGCGGGATACGATAACGCTCATGGCGTAATCGATGAATGCCTCCCTCATTCTCTTTTCAATATCTATATCTACAATAGTTTGTGTATCGAAATATTCTTCAAAATGAGAATCTTCGTATTTTTTATTCTTAGCCATCGTACTAACTATCCTTTCAAAGACGAGCTTTAAACATCAAGATTTGTGACATACTGAGCGTTTTCTTCAATGAAGAGTCGTCTCGGTTCTACTTCGTCGCCCATAAGAATGCTGAAAATCTGATCCGCTTTTTCTGCATCCTCCAAGGTAACTTTTAGAAGAACTCGATTTTTCGGGTCCATTGTGGTTTCCCAAAGCTCTTCCGGGTTCATCTCACCAAGACCTTTATAACGGCTGATGTCAACCTTGGCGTTCTTATCTCCATCCTTCATCTCTTCGCTTATGCGATCACGCTCTTCATCACTGAAGGCAACCTGACTTTTCTTACCGCGAGTAAGCTTATAAAGCGGCGGTTTAGCAAGGTAGATGTGTCCTTCCTCGATAAGAGGTTTCATAAATCTGAAGAAGAAGGTTAAAAGAAGCGTCTGGATATGAGCACCGTCAACATCCGCATCGGCCATAATAATGACTTTGTCGTAACGGATCTTTTCAATATTGAACTCTTCTGCAATACCGGTTCCCAGCGCCTGGATAACCGGCTTTAGCTTATCATTGTCGTAGACCTTATCTGCTCTTGCCTTTTCGACATTGAGCATTTTACCCCAGAGCGGAAGAATAGCCTGATATTTACTGTCACGGCCGTTCTTAGCGGAACCACCCGCAGAATCTCCCTCTACGATATAAATTTCGGTCTTTGTAGGATCCTTTACAATACAGTCGGTAAGTTTACCGGGGAGTGAGCTTGAACCGAGAGGTGTTTTTCTTGTTGCTTCTCTCGCCTTTCTTGCTGCAATGCGGGCACGGGATGCAAGAATTGCTTTTTCAATAATTGCGCGACCGATTTTTGGGTTTTCCTCAAGAAAATCAGCAAGCTTTTCTTTTACGATATTTTCAACAAGGCCTCTAATTTCGGAATTACCCAGCTTTGTCTTTGTCTGTCCTTCAAACTGCGGCTCCTCAAGTTTAACGGAAATTACCGCAATAAGACCTTCACGGGCATCCTCGCCGGTTAACTCTTCATCATCTTTAATCAGCTTATACTTTCTGCCATATTCAAGTAAAACCTTGGTAAGCGCAGATTTAAAACCTGTTTCGTGTGTACCGCCTTCGGTGGTAGAGATATTGTTTGCAAAAGACTCAATAGTTTCGTCGTATGCTGTTGACCACGAGAGTGCAACCTCTGCCATGGAGCCGTTTTTCTCGCCACTTACATAAATAACATCCTCGTGAATGGTTTCAAGAGAATCTTTTTTAGATTTTTTTTCATTAAATAAGAATGATACAAAGTTTTTAATACCGCCGTCGTAATGTAAAAGCTCAGAAACCGGCTCACTTTCACGAAGGTCGGTAAAATTAATCTTGATACCGCCGTTTAAGAATGCCTGCTCACGAAGACGCTTTAAGAGCGTATAATAATCGTAAACGGTTTCTTCAAATATCTCCGGATCTGCCCAGAAGGTAATTTCTGTACCTGTTTTATCAGTTTTTCCGATATTTTCAACAGAACCCTGAGGCACGCCGCGGTTATATACCTGATGCCAGAGGTTTTCACCGTCGTGTACATGTACTTCAAGCTTGGTTGAAAGAGCATTAACAACCGATGCACCTACACCGTGAAGACCGCCGGACACCTTATATCCGCCGCCGCCAAATTTACCGCCTGCGTGGAGTACGGTAAATACAACATCGATGGTAGAAATACCCATTTTAGGATGAATACCGTGAGGAATACCACGGCCGTTATCCTTTACGGTAACAGAATTATCCTTGTTTAATGTAATGTCAATCTGTGTACAATAGCCGGCAAGCGCCTCGTCGATTGCATTATCCACAATCTCATATACCAGATGGTGTAAACCTCTGGCAGAGGTAGATCCGATATACATACCCGGGCGTTTTCTGACCGCTTCTAAGCCTTCAAGTACTTGTATTTGTGTTTCGTCGTATGAGTTTTGAATCTGTTCAGACATAAATTTCATTCCCCCGTCTGTTTATTCTAAATTTGCCGTCATCAAAGTGCTTTTCGAACGGCGGGTAAGTGTTTGCGATGATATTTGTGAAATGTAGGTTGTATTTTTTTTATTGTTATTACATACAATAAAGGAACGCGGTAGTTCTTCGCTTACATTTACTACATTTTTGTCCTTTTCCTGCTTTGCAAGAAAAGTGCGTGTTATTTTGGATTGTGATGTTATTTCAAGATCAAAAATACCTATTACATCCTGATCTCTTATAACCGTTTCTTCACCCAGATGCAGATACATTCTAAAACTCCCTGCTTCCTTTAAGTATTCCGTTTTCAATTTCAAAGAGCTTACCACATTCCATAGCCGGTGAAATTAAGTTTTCACAGCTGGTTATAAAAACCTGGCCCTTGTCAATTTTGTTTAAAACATAATTTTGTCGTGTGACATCCAGCTCGGAAAGTACATCATCCAGTAAAAGTATTGGATATTCGCCGGTATTTTTATAAAATACCTCACGCTCTGCAAGCTTTGTAGAT
Source organism: Eubacteriales bacterium (assembly GCA_045580305.1). Lineage (GTDB taxonomy): Bacteria > Bacillota > Clostridia > Oscillospirales > JAAYXM01 > RGIG7332. The sequence continues at coordinate 58,041 of JAZNNQ010000054.1, read as the reverse complement.
AAAATTGCAGTTCTTATCTGTCCTTGTGAAGCAAAATCCTTTGCACTTATGTCATTTATAAGGAAAATCAAATCATCACGGTGAGGCCCCACAAGCGACATTTCACTTTCAATCTCGGCATTTATTCTTTCGCTCATATGATTATACAAAGCTTCTTCGATATTACAATCATCCGTAATATATCTGTCAGTTTTGTATACGATCTGTAATTTTTCTCTTTTATTTGACATTTCATAATGATTTTTTTCCGCTTCTTCGGCTATTTGCTTAACAAAGTCTGCGCGATATTTGATAATTGTCGCGCCATATTGACTGAGCCTTTCATTATAAATATCTAAAAGGACAGGATCTTTATTTTCCTGCTTTAACAGTTTATTTTTTTGTTCCAATATTTTGTTATAGCGCGAAAGTGCACTTAAATAATTTGGTTTCAGCTGCGAAATTGCGATATTTAAAAAGCGTCGTCTTATAAAAGGACCCTCTTTAATCATTGACAAATCATCGGGAATAAATAATACAGATTGAATATTTCCAATATATTCGGTAACTTTTTGCTGCTTTATGCCGTTTACAAAAATCCTGCGTGGCGAAGTAGAAATGTCGATTCTGATATCGAGATTTCTCATTGCGCTTTCCGCGTTTGCTATAACAGAAGCTTCCTCATCGCCAAAACAGATTAAGTCACGCTCTTTTTTTGCGTGAATTGTTTTTACACAGGAAAGGTAAAAAATTGCTTCAAGAAGATTAGTTTTACCCTGGGCATTTTCGCCGCTTATTACATTTATTCTGTCTGAAAAGGCAAATTCAGCGTTTTTATAATTTTTAAAGTTTTTAAGAACAAGAGATTTAATTTTCATTTTTTATTCCATATCAGACTTAAGTCTAACCGGTAAAATAAGATAGAGATATGAATTTCCTTCAATCGGCTTTAAAACGATAGGTGATAAGTGAGTATTAAGTTCCATCAAAACTTCGGAATCCGGACAAGCCTTAAGTGCATCTAAGAAATAACGGTTATTAAATCCGATTTCCAGCGGCTCTGCAGCACTTTTTAAAATACACTCGTCCTGAGATTTACCAAGAGGAGTTGTACAAGAGAGCTTCATACTGCTTTCGGTAAAGTTACAGCGCACCGGATTTTTAATACGCTCATTTATAATAATTGAAACACGCTCAAGTGAAGAAATAAGATCTCTTACACCAACACAGGTGGTAAATGAGCAAGTTTTTGGAATAGCATTTTTGTAGTTTAAGAATTCACCCTCAAGCACACGAGAGATAAGTGTGGTCTCTCCTACGGTAAAGGTGATATGCTTTTTACCAAGCATAATTTTAATTTCTTCGTCAACATCGTCCATAATCTTTTCAATTTCTTTAAGAGTATGACCGGGCACAATAAATGAGAAATTATCAGTAGTGCTTGTGCTTTCGAGAGTTTCTGTTCTGATAGCAAGACGGAAGCCGTCAACAGAAACCACATTTAATGTATTGTTTTCAATTTCAAATAAGGAACCTGTATGTACAGGCTTGTTGTCGTTTGTGCTGATAGCAAAAATAGTTTGCGAGATCATGGATTTTAAAACATTCTGAGGTAAAATTAAAACATGATCGTCTTCTATTTCGGGAAGATTTGGAAATTCATCTGCAGGAAGACCCATGATTTCGTACTTTGCATTACCGCACATAATTAAAACGGTAAGTGTTTCAGAAACAGAAAAGGTTACAACATCGTCCGGGAAGTAGCGGATGATATCGCTTAAAATTTTTGCATTTATTACTACCTTACCAGGTATAACAACATCAGAGGGAATGCGGGTAGAAACGCCGGTTTCAAGATTGTAGCCGGTGATTTTAACAGTGGTATCCGCTTCAATAAGTAATCCTTCTAATGTTGGTATAGCACTTTTTGCAGATACCGCCCATGAGGTAGTCGAGATAGCTTCCTGTAGAATTGCTTTTTCGCAGCTGAACTTCATAATTTTTCCTTCTTTCAGTAATAAAAATAAAAGATAATAAATATAATAATATTTTAGTATAAGTATTAGTAATGTTGAAACTGTGGAAAACTGTATTTAGGTCTTAAAAATACTGACAAAAATCGCCAACAGAAAAATGTGAAAACGATGTGGAAAAAAACAGGTAAAAAACAGAGTAATTTTTTTCCACAGGTTATTAATGTTAAATTAACAGGTTTTTGTGGAAAAAATTATTTGCCGATAATGTTGTTTTTAATATCTTTGACTATTCTTTCAAGTTCTTCGTTTTCTTTACATTTATCCTTAATTTTGTTACAGGAGTGCATAACTGTTGTATGATCACATTTAAAAAACTTTGCAATATCGGGATATGATGAAGAAGGAATAATAGTATAAATTAAGTACATAGAAACCTGACGGGCAAGAACAATATTTTTTGAGCGATTTTTACCCTTAATTTCGTCTTCTTCAATTTGATAGTATTTTGAAACCTCGGAAACAACCATTTCGGGAGTAGGGTTAAGACCGGTATTTTCTTTAAATACAATCTTTATAGCTTCATTTACCGTTTCTTCATTTATTTCTGCTGAAACAAGATCGCGCTGGGCAAGAATTTTTTTAACAACACCTTCAAGTTGGCGGACATTTGAGGTAATGCTGTTTGCAATGAGTTCTTTTAAGTCCTGTGGTAAATTAAGACCAAGGCGATTTGCTTTATGGCTTATAATTGCCATTCTTGTTTCGTAATCCGGCGGCTGAATATCTACCATAAGGCCAGCTTCAAAACGAGTACGAAGTCTTTCTTCAAGAGTTGCCATTTCCTTGGGAAGACGATCTGATGTAAGTACTATCTGCTTTTTAGCATCATAAAGAGCGTTAAAAGTATGGAAAAACTCTTCTTGAGTACGCTCTTTACCGGCAATAAACTGAATATCGTCTACCAGGAGAAGGTCGCTATTTCTGTATTTATTACGGAAAACAGAGACATCACCGTTTCTGATGCATTCGATAAGTTCATTTGTAAAAAATTCAGCATTTACATATACAACATTTGCATTGGGATTATTTTTCTTGGTTGTACCGGAAATAGCGTTGAGAAGATGCGTTTTTCCAAGTCCCGGTCCACCGTAAATAAGAAGTGGGTTATTATGAACGGAAGCAGGTTTCTCGGCAGCTGCTTTTGCCGCGGCATGCGCCATTTGGTTAGAGCTTCCGACAATAAAGCGTTCGAAAGAATAATCATCGTCATCGGGAAGATTCTTAATAGGTTCGGAACTTATTTCATTTTCAGCATAAATATCAAGTTCAATATTCATAGAAAAAAGGAGTTTAAGTGCCTCTAAAATTTTATCTTTATAAAGGCTTACAATACGCTCTTTTTTAAATGGTGTGGGAGTTGCAATAACAAGTTTATTATTGTCAAAAGAAACCGCCGAAGCGTCATTAAACCAGGTGTTTATGGTTATTTCATTAATGTTCATTTGTTGCGACATGATCTGTAAGACCATAGACCAAACATCAGCAGCAGAATTCATAAAAATATATCCCCTTTTATATAGTTAAAACCTTTGTTTGGAAACGAAAATTTTACTATTACATTGTAGCATAAAAACCCTAAAAAAGCAAACAAAATTACGGAAAAAATAGGATAAAAAAAAGTGTTTTTTGCAAAAGTTTTTCTTGACATATGGAAATAACCTGTTATATAATAGCCTATGTACCCGTATCAGGCAGTTATGGATAGCGGCATAAGCCTGAAAAAGCGGACTTAGTCCGGTATTTATAACAGAAAATTTGATTTGGAGGTGTTTTAAATGGTTCGTACATTCCAGCCTAAGAAGAGACATCGTGCTAAGGAGCATGGTTTTAGAAAAAGAATGAGCACCCGTAACGGCAAGAAGGTTTTAGCAAGACGCCGTGCAAAGGGCAGAGCTCGTCTTACACACTAAGCGACGATAAGTTGCAAATTAAGCGGTAAGTGGGAAGTGGCAAAAACTAATGTCGCTTAATGCTTACCCTTTTTTATTGTCAGGAGCTCTTGAATGAAAACTGATACAATTAAGAAAAATTATGAATTTCGCCGCCTTTATAACCGTGGAAAATCTAAGGTATCCCCCTATCTTGCTCTTTATGCTATTGAGAAAAAGAAGGGGCCGCGGCGCCTTGGGATTACGGTAAGTACAAAGGTTGGTTGTGCGGTAATCAGAAACCGCGTCCGCCGTCGTATTCGTGAGGCGTTTCGTCTTAATGAAGCGCGTTTCTCGGACTGTGCGGATATTATTGTAGTTGCGCGAGTAAGGGCAAAGGATGCCACCTACGCGCAGATAGAGAAGTCGCTTCTCTCGCTGGCAGAGGAGTTGGGTATTTTGGTTGGGGATGAAGAATGAAAAGATTTCTTTTATTTTTAATTCGCTTTTACAGAAAAAGTATATCTCCCCACAAGCCGCCCTGCTGTCGGTTTACGCCTACCTGCTCGCAATATGCGCTGGAGGCTATTGAAAAATACGGTGCCCTGAAGGGCTCGTATCTGGCGATTCGTCGCCTGCTTCGTTGTCATCCCTTTAGCGGGAAATCCGGGTATGACCCGGTAGAGTAATAAAAGAAAGGTAATTTTAATATGTTTGATTTTATTGCGCGTCCTTTTGGATGGGTATTAATGCAACTTTATGAAATTTTCGGATCTTACGGCATTTCTCTTATTCTCTTTACTCTTCTTGCAAAGCTCGTTCTCCTGCCTTTCCAGATGAAAAGCAAAAAAAGTATGATCGGAATGCAGAAGATCCAGCCGAAACTCAAGGAGCTTGAAAAAAAATATAAAGATGATAAGGAAAAATATGCACTTGCCGTTCAGAAGCTTTATAAAGAGGAAAATGTAAGTATGATGGGTGGATGTCTCCCCCTTCTTCTCACATTCCCTATAATGCTTGGTCTTTACGCTGTTGTCCGTCAGCCGCTCACTTTTATGTTTGGTATGGACGAGGCTGCAATCAAAGCTCTTGCCGAGCAGTTTAAGGTAGCGCTTGATATGGGCGTCAGCAACGCTGAGATCCAGATAGCAGCGGTTTCCGGTATGGTTGATTTTAATTTCTTAGGTATTGACCTATCCGGCACACCCAGCTTCAGTCAGTTCAATATTCTTTGGATAATCCCGATTCTTTCCGGTGCTACATCTTATTTGTTCTCCTGGATATCAAAGAAGTATCAGCCCGCACCTGCAAACGGTCAGGAAAACCCGTCAACCGGTATGATGACAATGCTTATGCCGCTTATGTCGGTATGGATCGCATTTGTCGTTCCGGCAGGCCTCGGCTTCTATTGGGTAGTAAATAACCTGCTTTCAGTTGCACAGGAGCCGGCACTTCAGTGGTATTATTCAAAATACAAACCGTCAAAAAAACAGGAGGGGAAAAAGTAAATGAAAAAAAGTGTTGAAGCACAGGGAAAAACAATAGAAGAGGCTGTTGCGGCAGCTCTTGAAATGCTTGGTATTGAAGATCGCGATTTAGTATCTGTAGAGGTTCTTGAAACCCCAAAATCCGGCTTTTTAGGCATCGGCAGTACCCCTGCAAAGGTTTTAGTATCTTTAGAGGAAGCAGAGAGCGCTTCAAGCGTCGAGGATTTTCTTGCTACCATGCTCCAGAAAATGGGTGATGACGCTAAGGTAGAGTCCAAAATGACCGAGGAGGGCAACATCGCCATCGAGCTTAGCGGTGAGAATATGGGTATGCTCATCGGTCGTCGCGGTGAAACGCTTGATGCGATCCAGCACATTGCAAATTTAGTTGCAAACAAAGGTCGTGATGAGCATATACGCGTTATGGTAGATACCGAAAATTACCGTGCAAAGCGTGCAGAGACTCTGGAAAACCTTGCAAAGAAGGTTGCAGGCCAGGTGCTTAAGTATAAGAGAAATAAAGTTCTTGAGCCTATGAACGCTTATGAGCGTCATGTTATTCACGCAACCCTTCAGGATGTTGAGAACATATCAACCTCTTCAACAGGCGTTGAGCCTAACCGCCGTGTGGTTATCAACTACACCGGAAGCGATGCGGCAACCTACCGCCGTCCCTACCGTCCCCGTTACAGTAAGTAAAAGAAATATAAAAAAACCCCGTATCCTAAAGGATACGGGGTTTTTGTGCTCTTTACAGAGTAATTTTCTCTAAACCGTTTAAGTAAGGACGAAGCGCCTCGGGAATAGTAACAGAGCCGTCGGCATTCTGATAATTCTCTAAAATAGCGGCGGTTGTACGACCGAGAGCGACGCCGGAGCCGTTTAATGTGTGAACCAAGCGGGGCTTAGGAGACTCAGCATTCTTAAAGCGGATGGAAGCGCGGCGTGCCTGATAATCCTCAAAGTTGGAGCAAGAGGAAATCTCAACATATCTGCCGTAGGAGGGCATCCAAACCTCAATATCGTAGGTCATTGCAGAAGAGAAGCCGAGATCGCCGGCACAAAGCATAACTACACGATACGGAAGACCTAATTTTTCGAGAACATATTCTGCATCGCGGGTGAGAGACTCTAATTCATCATAAGATTTCTCAGGTGTAGCAAACTTTACAAGCTCTACCTTATTAAACTGATGCTGACGAATAAGACCGCGTGTATCACGGCCCGCACTGCCCGCCTCGGCACGGAAGCAAGCGGAATAAGCGCAGTATTTAATTGCATCATCAAGACCGTCAAGGATTTCATTTCTGTGCATATTGGTAACCGGGACCTCAGCAGTAGGGATAAGGAAATAATCGGTACCTTCAACTTTAAATGCATCTTCTTCAAATTTGGGAAGCTGGCCGGTACCGGTCATTGATGCACGATTTACCATAAAGGGAGGGAAAATTTCGGTGTATCCGTGTTCAGCATGGCTGTCAAGGAAAAAGTTCATAATAGCGCGCTCAAGCTTTGCAGCGGCACCGCAGTAGAAGTGGAAGCGTGCACCGGTAACCTTTGCTGCAGTAGCAGGATCTAATGTTCCGAGATTTTCGCCGATATCCCAGTGTGCTTTGGGCTCGAAATCAAACTCGCGAGGTGTACCAACACGGCGGATCTCAACATTGCTGTCGCTGTCCAAACCATCGGGTATTCTGTCATTGGGCGTGTTGGGAATAGGAAGAAGGGTTGCTAAAATTTCATCGTCAATCTCACGGAGCTTCGCGTCTAATTCCTTAACAGTGTCCGCAATTTTTTTCATTTCAGCAAAAACCGCGCTCACATCTTCCCCTGCTTTCTTCATCTGGGGGATCTTCTTGGAAACCGTGTTTTGCTCTGCCTTGAGGGCCTCGGTCTTTCCGATTAATTCACGGCGAGCCGCGTCAAGCTCCAATACTCTGTCGATCTCGGCATCGTAGCTTTTGTTGCGGCGGGCAAGAGAAGCCTTGACCTTTTCCGGATTTTCTTTAATTACTCTGATATCTAACATTTAAATCATACACCTTTCGTGATTTTTTCAATTCTTTCGAGTTCTTTAAGCCCCTCGGGACTCAAATATTGGCGTAAGCCGTTGGAGTCGATCATAGCGATAATTGAACGGCAGTCGCCATACTTTTTCTGATAACTTGCCTTAATAAGTTTCCAGAGATAATCTGCCGCGGAAATTTGCTTTTCTTGCTCTGTGAGCTTTGCGGTAGATTCCGTAACCTGTTTGGTAAGAGTATCGATCTGCGCCTTCTGTTCTACAATAGTTGTCTCAAACTCCGCATTCTTGGCATTTGCCTGCTCAAGACGGGAAGCAAAACCTTCCGCCTTTTCGGTAGTGTCCACAAGCTGCTGCTCAACGCGGGCCTGAGATAAATAAGAAACAGTAATCAAAATAGCCGCAAAGAGAAAAAGGACAATGCAGTAAAAAACAAAGAAATTCCGTGACGGCTTCATACTTTTCTTTTCTTCATTACTCATGATTATAATTCCCTCCCAATCTGCTCCAAAAGGGCGATTAATTTTTCCAAATCTTCCGGATTATAGAATTCAAGTTCAAGCTTACCTTTCTTACGGCCGCTTGTGACTTTTACTTTTCTGCCAAGCTTTCCGGAAAGACTTCGCTCGATCTCTTCGAGATAGTTAACGGAAACTGAAGGTTTTTTATCTTCCTTCTTATTGGTCTCTTCAAGAAGTTTTTTTGCCAGAAGCTCGGTTTGGCGCACATTGTAATTCTTTTCTAAGACAACAGCCGCTGCTTTTTTCTGCTTATCCGGGTTTGCGATAGCTAAAAGGGCCTTGGCATGGCCTGCGCTCAGGCGTCCGTCGGACACCATTTCGCGAACCTCGGGTGTAAGTGAAAGAAGTCTTAAGGTATTTGCCACGGCGGAACGGGATTTGCCTATTCTCAACGCGCAATCTTCTTGTGTTAAATTGAATTCGTCCATTAAAACGCGGTAGCCTTCCGCCTCTTCAATGGGATTAAGGTCCTGCCTCTGCAGATTTTCAACCAGAGCAAGCTCCATAACCTTCTTGTCGTCGGCCTCCACGATATAAACCGGAACCTCAACAAGCCCTGCTTCTCGCGCCGCGCGCCAACGGCGCTCACCCGCAATTATCTGGTAACGGCCGTTTGGTAACTGCCTTACCGCAAGGGGCTGTAATATTCCGTGAGTTTTAATAGATTCAGCAAGATCGGCGAGCGCCTCGGGGTCAAAATCCTTTCGGGGCTGCGCCAAATTCGGCTCAACCTGGGAAAGCTTCACAAGAGATATGCCGCTATCTGACTTGACGGTTTCATTGCCGGTCATAAAAAGAGCATCTAAGCCCATTCCAAGTCCTTTTGCACTCATTTCCCGACCTCCTTTTCGCTTCTTTCTATAATTTCCTGCGCTAAAAGAGCGTAACACTCTGCTCCTTTGGAGAATTTATCATATACATTTATAGGCTTACCGTGGCTGGGAGCCTCGGCGAGACGCACATTTCTCGGAATTGCGGTAGCAAACACCTTGCCCGGGAAAAAGCGCTTTACCTCCTGCGCGATCTGGATCGAAAGATTTGTGCGCCCGTCAAACATTGTAAGCAACACACCCTCAATATCCAGTGCAGGATTAAGAGCCTTTTTAAGTGTGGACATAGTCGCAGTAAGAGCGGAAAGACCCTCCAAAGCGTAAAAACCGCAATCAACCGGTACAAGCACCGTATCTGCCGCACAAAGAGCATTAATAGTAAGTTGACCTAAAGACGGAGGACAATCGATTAAAACATAATCGTAATTTTCACGAACGGAGTTTATCGCATCTCGCAATATATAATGGCGGTTGTCCATAGACATCATTTCAACTTCCGCGCCTGCCAAATTGGTGTTTGCTGAAAGAAGATCGCCATAAGGAGTAGTTCTCACTGCGTCCTTGGCGGAAACACGCCCGATTAAAACATCATAAACAGTAGCGCCACTGTCCCGTTTACTTACACCAAAACCGATGGTAGCGTGGCCCTGGGGATCCATATCACACAAAAGCACGCGTTTTCCCAATGTATGTAAAGCGGCGGACAGATTGACGCAAGTGGTTGTTTTTCCTACGCCGCCTTTTTGGTTGGCGAGGGCAATCACCTTTGCCATATCATCACCTATCCTATTTAAAAATCAAAGCTAAAACCTATAAAAACATTATACCACAAAGAAATGATATTTCAATAGGAAATGTTCCATGTGAAACAAAAAATGTTCCACATGGAACATTGTTTCACGTGGAACATTTAGCGTGTTGATTTGTAAATGCTGATAGTCATATGCAAAGCGTCCGCGTCCTCGTTTTGTTTCACATCCGCCTTTATCCCCGAGGAACGCATGGTTTCCACCGCGTGGTTTATGGTATTTACAAAAGGCCGTACATCCTTGAAAACAAAAACCGTGCGCTGAGGGTCGGGGCGCTTTTTTGCCATAAGCAGATTTTCAATATATTCATCGGTCTGGGACACATTAAGTTTTCGATCTATTATGTGTTTCAGTGCGGGCTCCTGCTTTTCGGGGTCTTCCAGCCGTAACAGTGCACGGGCGTGGCGTTCGGTAAGATTATTTTCAACAATAAGCCTTATTAGCTTCTGCGGAAGCTTTAAAAGCCGCAGTTTATTGGAAATAGCGGATTGTGACTTACCAAGCTTTCTTGCTGCTTCCTCCTGAGAAAAGCCGTAGGCGCGAATTAGGTTATCAATACCCAACGCCTCCTCAAAAAAATCAAGGTCGCTGCGCTGGAGATTTTCAATAAGGGCGATCAGGGAGGATTGGCGCTCGTCTATGTCGGAAACTATTGCGGGGATTTCCCGGAGACCCGCCATAATTGCCGCTCGAAGACGACGCTCGCCGGCAACCAATATGTACCGTTCATCAAGCTTGCGCACGGTTATAGGCTGAATAATGCCGTTTTCAACTATACTGTGAGAAAGGTCGCGAAGCTCGTCCGGATTAAAAACCTTTCGCGGCTGTGCGGGATTAGGCTCAATACGGCCAACCGGCAGCATAGTTATACCTGCCTCTGAAATGGTCGCCTTTTTTCGTAAGGTGTAGAGCATAATAAATTCCTCCTTACTTATAAATTACCAGTTTTTTCCAAATAAGTAAAGAGGAAATTATCGACAAAAAGTATTAAATTATTGCAAAAATACAAGAAAAACCGCAAATAATAGCAAATATTATAATGGATTTTTTTGTATTTTAGCGAAACGACGGGGATATTTAGAGGGAGTGTTCGCCAGTTTTTTAATTACTATTACACAGTAGGAAAGGTCTGTGCCTTCAATGGAATACTCCCAGACTCGCTCAACTCGCGCCTGAAGTGTGCGGATGGCGTTTTCGGAAGCTTCAAGCTCAGCACGATAGTCCTTTGACTTCATAGCAAGGAAAAGACCGCCCGGCTTTACATAAGGCAGGCACAGTTCGCAAAGTGTAGGTAAGGAGGCCACGGCACGCGAGGTAGCAATATCGAAGCTATCGCGGAAATCCGACTGCATTGCCGCTTCTTCCGCGCGAGCGTGGATGCAGTTCACATCGGAAAGCTCGAGTAAATTACAGGTATTTTGCAAAAAATCCACCCTTTTGCGCAGACTGTCAAGAAGAGTAAGCTTAAAATCCGGATTTGCAATCTTTAAGGGAAGTCCGGGAAACCCTGCCCCGGTACCTACATCTATTACCTTTTTGCCATTAAAATCGGCGCATGCAAGAAGGGATACTGAGTCTGCAAAGTGGCGCAGATAGATCTCCTCGGGCTCGGTAATTGCGGTAAGATTCATAACCTTATTGGTCTCAATAAGAGTCTCGCAATACTTGCTAAAACGGGCTTCTGCCAAGGGATCCAAGGAAATATTAAGACTTTTGAGTGCATCATTTATTTTGTTAAACATAGCTACTCCTCGCTAAAAATTTAAAAACATCATAAGCGCGGTCATATCCGCGGGACTGACACCGGAAATACGGGAAGCTTGACCCAATGACCTTGGGCGCACTTTGGTAAGCTTTTGACGCGCCTCAATTCTAAGCCCCGCAATGGATTCATAATCGATATCCTCGGGCAAAAGACGCTCCTCAAGACGCTTGAATTGCTCAATTTGCGCGTATTGACGCTTGATATAACCCTCGTATTTAAGGGAAATTTGTACCTGCTCCAAAATTTCGCCTGTTATATCCTCGTGGCGATTTTTGTCGAATTTTGCAATATTTTCATATTCCACCTGAGGACGGCGCAACAGATCAGCAAGGCTCGCACCGGTTTTAAGTGGCGCTGTACCCAATTCTTCAAGTAGAGAGTTTAGTTCATCGCTCGGAGGTAAAACTGTGCGCTCAAGACGCGCTCTTTCACGCTCTGTTGCCGCATATTTTTCCACAACCTGTGCATAAGCTTCGTCGGAAACAAGACCAATTTTATTGCCAAACTCGCTTAAACGGAAATCCGCATTGTCCTGGCGTAAAACAAGGCGATATTCCGAGCGCGAGGTCATCATTCGGTAAGGTTCGTTTGTACCCTTGGTGACCAGATCGTCAATCAATGTGCCGATATATGCTTGAGAGCGGTCTAAAACAAAGGGTTTCTCCCCTTTTATCTTAAGGCTTGCGTTAATTCCCGCGATAAGACCCTGTGCAGCGGCCTCCTCATAACCCGAGGTGCCGTTAAACTGCCCCGCACCGTAAAGGCCGGAAATGCTTTTGACCTCAAGGGTCGGCAGTAACTCCTGGGGATTGATGCAATCGTACTCTATCGCATATGCAGGGCGCATAATTTTTGCATTTTCCAGACCCGGTACCGAGTGGATCATCTTGATCTGCACATCCTCAGGTAAGGATGAAGACATACCCTGGATATACATTTCCTCGGTATCAAGGCCCATTGGCTCAATAAAAAGCTGGTGCCGCGCTTTATCGGGGAAACGGACGATTTTATCCTCGATTGAGGGGCAATAACGGGGGCCTATACCCTCAATATTACCCGAATACAAGGGTGAACGATGCAGATTTTCACGGATAATATTGTGAGTTTCCTCGGTTGTATAGGTTAAATGGCACATCGCGCGGTTTTCCGGCGGATTTTTAGTGCCAAATGAGAAGGGAACCACTACATCGTCGCCATACTGTGGCTCCATCTTGGAAAAATCAATGGAACGGGCGTTAATTCGCGCGGGAGTTCCCGTTTTAAAGCGCATAAGGGATAGACCCATAGCGCGAAGTGACTCTGTAAGTGCATTTGCCGCAAACATTCCGTCGGGGCCGCCATTTGTGTAGACATCACCTACGATGGTTCGGCCGCAAAGATATGTACCGGAGGCGATAATAGCCGCCTTCACAGGATGTGTGGCACCGGTTTGGGTGACAACCGCGGAAACCGCGCGGTCACGAAGTTCAATATCAACAATTTCCGCCTGTTTTACATCCAGATTCTCCTGTTTCTCCAAGGCGTGCTTCATATAAATTTGATATGCGCGGCGATCAGCCTGGGCACGCAGGGAATGTACCGCCGGGCCTTTACCGCGATTGAGCATACGGTACTGGATGCAGGTAGCGTCTGCCGCCCTGCCCATTTCGCCGCCTAAAGCGTCGATTTCACGGACAAGGTGACCCTTCGCGGTGCCGCCGATTGACGGGTTGCAGGGCATATTGCCCACCGCGTCTAAATTTATTGTAAAGCATACGGTTTTCAACCCCATACGGGCGCAGGCAAGTGCGGCCTCAATGCCCGCGTGACCTGCACCTATAACGGCAACATCGTATTCTTCAGCAAGGTATTTCATAAGAGATCTCCGGTTTATTTTAAATTTCGCGCCCTCGACAACTTTGAAAGCCTTTGGGGCACAAGGGAAAGACGCTCTGAAAGGCGTGCGCCGAAATCACAGAGGGCATTAACATCTCCATCAATAAGCTCCAGCTCGATTTCCTTTAAGGGTGCTTTTTTTACTCCGTCGGGGGACAGATAGCCTATATCCACACAAAAATCAGCGGAAAAACTATCGGTTTTCAAAAGAACACTGCGCCGTAAAAACTCAAACTGCGCAATAATTACAAGTTCACGCTCGGCAAGAGCAATAACCTCTTTCGGTGCACCACATTCCAAAAGGCGCGGCAGTGCAGCCTTAAGGGTCTCGGCCTCTACCTGCCACTCTCCGCGTTTTGCAAGAGCGCCGACACTGCTAAGGGGTGTTTTGATGGTAAATACCGAGGTATCGTTTTCCATGCGATGCCTGACGGATGCCTTCATTTTACCCAATAAGTTATCGGGCGTGTCAAAATAGGTGCTCTGCATCGCGATTTCCTTTATTGGCGTATCAAAGGGGATAGATGCAAAAATGGTATCGACGGAAAGGCCCTCCGGCATAGCGTATTTTAACTCTATCTCACGACTCATTTTAAATGCTTCCTTACGAAAACAACGATTTCATGCGCTATAAGCGGTACAAGGGACATACCCAATACCGCACCCCAGCTTCCCAAAGAAAGGGGCGATGTGGAGAAAAGGCTTGCAAGCGGCGGGATATAAAGAATAACAAACTGCAGTGCAAAGCCCAGCACAAGAGAGGTGATAAACAGCGGATTAGAGCGCATACCTACACGGAAAATAGAGCTATCACCTGCTCTTATGGAAATTGAGTAGACAAGCTGGCTTCCTGCGAGGGTGACAAGCGCCATCGTCTGTGCATAATTGAGATCGCCGGTGGTAACCTGTGTAATCTTAAATGCACAAAGAGTGAGAATTGCGATTATAACGCCGTAGAAAATAACCTTATGTCCGCCGCCATCGGCAAACAGAGACTGATCGGCAGGACGGGGTTTTTTGTCCATAATATCAGGTCTGCCCGGGTCAATACCCAGAGCCAGCGCCGGCAGAGAGTCGGTGATAAGATTGATCCACAGAATGTGCAGGGGTAAAAGGGGCGTATCCCAGAAAAGAAGTACCGAGATTAAGACGGTAATAAGCTCGCCCATATTTGATGCAAGCAGGAAAAAGATGGATTTTCTTATATTTTCAAAGATATTTCTACCCTCTTCCACTGCATTTGCAATGGTTGAGAAGTTGTCATCGGTCAAAATAAGGGAAGAAGCGTCCTTCGCGGCGTCGGTACCGGTAATACCCATAGCAACGCCGATATCTGCGGCCTTAAGAGAGGGAGCGTCGTTAACACCGTCACCGGTCATTGAAACGACATGACCGTGGGACTTGAGAGCATTGACAATTCGCACCTTGTGGCGCGGGTCAACACGGGCAAAAACGCAAACATCCTCAATGCAAGCGGAAAGGTCTTCGTCACTCATCTGGTCAAGCTCGGCACCGGTAAGAACGCGATCGCCTTCCTTGCAAATGCCGGTCTGAACACCGATTGCCGCTGCGGTCACTTTGTGGTCGCCGGTTATCATAACAACGCGGATGCCCGCGCGCTTACAGTCTTTAATGGACTCGATTGCCTCCTTACGGGGCGGATCCATCATGGCAACAAGGCCTGCAAAGGCGAGGTTTTCTTCCTTGGGTGTAACATTTCCGCTTCGCATAGCAAGGGAGAGCACGCGAAGCGCCTTGTTTGACATATTCTCTGCTTCTTTATAAATTTTCTCTATATCTTCATCTGTTATCGGGCGGATAGTGCCGTTGTCCCAGATGTGGGTACAACAGGGAAGCACGCTGTCAACCGCACCTTTTGTGTAAGAAACGGTGGTATCATCTGCAGAATGCAGAGTCGTCATCATCTTACGGTCGGAATCAAATGGCATTTCATTTATTCTCGGGAAGGTTTTATTGAGCGAGTCGGGTGAAATGCCGTGTTTTATAGCAAAATCCAGAAGTGCAAGTTCGGTGGGGTCGCCGGTACGCGAATTTCCTGAAACGGTAGCATCGTTACAAAGAGCGAGGCCGTGGATAAGGGGAAGCATATCACGCGCAACGATCGAAGAGGCATTTAAGGTAACGCCGTTGAAATATGCGGAAACCACGGTCATTTTATTCTGTGTAAGAGTTCCGGTCTTATCCGAGCAAATAACGCTGACCGAGCCCAAGGTTTCTACCGCAGGCAGGTGTCGCACAATGGCGTTTCTTTTTACCATTCGGGTAACACCCATCGCCAGAACTATTGTAACAACAGCGGTAAGACCCTCGGGAACAACCGCAACCGCAAGTGAAATCGAGGTTAAAAGAATTTCCGCAAAGACTCTGCCCTGAATAATACCGATAAGAAGAATGGCAACACAAGCGACAATCGCCGCAAGACCAAGGATTTTGGAAAGACCGGCAAGTTTTTTCTGTAATGGGGTCTTCCCTGCTTCCTGGGCGTTTAACATATCAGCAATTCTGCCAACCTCGGTGGACATACCGGTTGCAACAACGATACCCTCACCGCGGCCACCGGTAACAACAGTACCCTGGAACGCCATGTTTTCTCTGTCACCTAAGGGAATATCGCCGGAAGCAATAAAGTCGGGGTTTTTGGAAACCGGAACCGACTCACCGGTAAGAGCGGACTCGTTTACATCCAGATTTGCCGCTACGGTAAGGCGCAAATCGGCGGGCACAACACGACCTGCGTCTAAAATTACAATATCGCCAACTACCAGATCATCTGCAGGAACTTCCTGCACAACGCCGTCACGGCGCACCAAAGCATGGGTAACGGTAAGTTTTTTGAGTGCTTCGAGCGCTTTTTCCGCCTTACTCTCCTGCACAACGCCGATAACTGCATTGATCACGACAATTGCAAGAATAACAAGGGAATTTGACCACTCACCTACCAGCGCGGACAGCACAGCTGCGGCAAAGAGGATATAGATCATAGGCTCATTTAACTGCTTTAAAACAAGTGAAATGAAGGAGCCCTTTTTCCCACCCGCTATGGCGTTTGCGCCGCCTGCGCTTCTGCGCTCACGCACCTCGTCGGCGGAAAGACCTTCCTTAATGTTAACATCAACCCGCTGAGCGGTTTCAATAGCACTTAATTTAGCATACATAAAAATAACTCTCCTTAGAAAATTATACATATTTATTATATCCCTTTATGGGAATTACTGTCAAGGAAAGGTTGACTTTTTTAAAAAAAGGTTTATAATATGTGTTGTAAATATTAAAAAGCAATGAAAGGGACGCAAAAAGCTACCGCTTTTTTCAGAGAATGGGGGTCACCGGCTGTAAGCCCCCGTAAAAAGACGCTTTTTTGTTACCGCCCTTTGGCTCTTCTTCTGAAGTGAAAATGTGTAGGGAGAAGCGTGTCGCGTGCGTTAAGCGCAAAATGAGCGGTATTCTTATATTAAGAATACAAGCAGGGTGGAACCGTGTAAGCCTACACCCCTGGTTTTTCAGGGGAGTAGGCTGTTTTTTATTGCTCCCCAAAATACGAAAGGAGAAAAAATTATGCCAAAGATCACACTTAAGGACGGGTCAATAATGGAGGTAGCCGCAAATGCTACCTGTATGGATGTTGCCCTCCAGATCAGCGAGGGACTCGCAAGAGTTGCACTTGTTGCAAAGCTTAACGGAGAGGTTTGCGACCTCTATACCCCCATCACCGAGGACGCAACCTTAGAGCTGTGCACATTCGACAGCGACGAGGGTCGCCACGCATTCCGTCACAGCGCGTCTCATGTTCTCGCTCAGGCGGTTAAGAGATTATACCCTGAGGCAAAACTTGCTATCGGTCCGGCTATCGAGAATGGTTTTTATTACGATTTCGATGCGGCACCCTTCACTGCTGAAGATTTAAAGAAAATCGAGGCAGAAATGAAGAAAATCGTTAAGGAAAACATCCCCTTCAAGCGCTATACCCTGCCCCGCGATGAGGCGATTGCTTATATGCAGTCAAAGGATGAGCCCTATAAGGTAGAGCTTATCGAAGACCTTCCCGAGGGCGAGGAGATTTCCTTCTACGAGCAGGGCGATTTTACCGACCTTTGTGCAGGCGCACATGTACCGAATACCGGTAAAATCAAGGCTTTTGCACTCACCTCTTGTACCGGTGCATACTGGAGAGGCGACTCCAGCCGTAAGATGCTTCAGAGAATTTACGGTACCGCCTTTACCAAGAAGAGCGATTTAGAGGAATATCTTGCCGCAGTTGAAGAAGCAAAGAAGCGCGACCACAATAAAATCGGCCGCGAGATGGAATTTTTCACTACAAGTGATGTTATCGGCCAGGGACTTCCGATCTTACTTCCCAAGGGCGCACGCGTAATCCAGTTACTCCAGCGTTTTGTTGAGGATGTTGAGCAGCGTGCGGGGTATCTCTTAACCAAGACTCCCCTTATGGCAAAGCGTGATTTATACAAAATTTCCGGACACTGGGATCACTACCGCGACGGTATGTTCATTATGGGCGATCCGGATGATGAGGAGAAGGAATGCTTCGCCCTTCGTCCAATGACCTGCCCCTTCCAGTATCAGGTATTCTTAAACCGTATGCGCTCTTACCGCGATCTTCCCATGAGATTGGGTGAGACCTCTACCCTCTTCCGCAACGAGGATTCCGGCGAGATGCACGGTCTTATCCGTGTTCGCCAGTTCACCATTTCCGAGGGACATCTTGTGCTCCGCCCCGATCAGCTTGAGCAGGAGTTCCGCGGTTGTTTCGAGCTTGCAAAATATATGCTTGAAACCCTCGGTCTTTTAGAGGATTGTTCTTTCCGTTTCTCACAGTGGGATCCCAATAATACCGCAAAGTACGAAGGAACTCCCGAGCAGTGGAGCGAGGCACAGGGCGTTATGAAGAAAATTCTTGACAATCTGGGTATTAATTATGAAATCGGTATCGACGAAGCGGCGTTCTACGGCCCGAAGCTCGATATTCAGATTAAGAATGTCCACGGTAAAGAGGACACTCTCATTACCATTCAGATCGATATGCTCCTTGCTAAGAAATTCGGTATGGAATATGTTGACACCGACGGCAGCAAGGCTATCCCTTACATCATCCACCGCACTTCGATCGGTTGCTACGAGCGTACTTTAGCACTCCTTATCGAGAAGTATGCAGGTGCACTTCCCACTTGGATGATGCCCACTCAGGTTAAAATTCTCCCCATCACCAACCGTCAGCATGAATATGCAGCAGAAGTTGAGAAAAAACTTGCAGATTACGGTATTCGTGTGGAATGTGACCTTAGAAGTGAGAAAATCGGCTATAAGATCCGTGAGGCACAGATGGAGAAAATTCCCTTTATGCTTATCCTTGGTGACAAGGAAATGGAAGACGGCTGTGTAGCGGTTCGTTCTCGTAAAGAGGGCGCAGATCTCGGCACGATGTCTGTCGAGGACTTCGCAAAGATTATTTTAGAGCTTAACGCAACACATTCTAAAGACTAAAATAAGCCGAGGGACACTATTGCTCTCGGATTAAGAAAGGGTGTACATTATGAAAATTTCTGATATTTTAAAACAGAATAAGGTTACCGTATCCTTCGAGGCGTTTCCCCCAAAGCAAGACAGCGCCTATGACGATGTTGTCAATGCGGTGGAAAAAATGTGCACCCTTTCACCGGATTTTATGAGTGTTACCTACGGCGCAGGTGGCGGAACAAGCAAAAACACCGTGAAAATTGCAGATCATGTGCAAAATAAGCTCGGCGTCACCGCCCTTGCCCATTTAACCTGCGTTTCATCCACTAAGGAGAAGGTTTCTTCCGTTTTGGATGAGCTGACTGCAAATAACATTAAAAATGTTCTTGCTCTTCGCGGTGATATTCCGAAGGATGCCGCTTTTCCCCTGCCCAATCAATATAAATATGCCTACGAGCTTGTGCAGGAGATAAAAGAGCGGGGCGATTTCTGTGTCGGCGCTGCCTGCTATCCCGAGGGTCACACCGAATGTGAGCATCAGGCGGACGATATCGAGCATTTAAAGAATAAGGTGGACTGCGGAGTTGACTTCCTCACCACACAGATGTTTTTTGACAATAATATTTTATATAATTTCTTATACCGTATTCGGGAAAAAGGCATTACCGTGCCCGTAATTGCGGGAATTATGCCGGTTACCAACGGCAAGCAGATCGCCCGTACCTGCCAGCTTTCCGGCACATATCTGCCCGCACGCTTCAAAGCGATAGTTGATAAATTCGGCGACAATCCCAACGCTATGCGCCAGGCAGGTATTGCATATGCTACCGAGCAGATTATAGACCTAATTGCAAATGGTGTGAACCACATCCACATTTACTCGATGAATAAGCCGGAAATTGCAAGTGCGATTATGTCAAATCTCTCCGAGATTTTGGGCGAGGGCAGAAAATGAGCCGAAAAAGCGAGATTTTACGCTATTTAGGCTATAAAGGCGTCACTCCGCGAGAGGATATAACAGAGGCTGTCAACCGAGTTGAAAAAGAGGTTGAAGCGGTTGCAATTCCTCGCACCGTAAGGATCGAGGTGTCTGCAGATAGTCTGCCGTGGGAAAGCAGGACTATCTCTCTGGCTATGCACGGGTGCAAAAGAGCGGTGCTTTTTGCCGCAACATTAGGAGCCGGTGTTGATCGCCTTATTATGCAAAAGGAATGTAGTAACATTAGCGAAGCGGTAATTGCACAAGCGGTTGCTGCCGCGCTTATTGAAGAGGTTTGTGATAAATTACAGAGCGAATATAATTCATATCCGCGGGTAAGCCCGGGCTACGGCGACATTCCCCTCTCAGCACAGAAGGATATTATCCAAATGCTTGATACCACAAGGAAAATTGGACTTTCAATGACCGAGGCAATGATGCTGGTACCCACAAAATCGGTTACAGCCATATTTGCCATTAAGGAGAACTAAAATGACAGATTGGGGCAAGAAAATTAAATTTTTTGACGGCGGTACAGGTAGTTTGCTTTTTGATGCAGGCCTTACACCGGGTATCGCCCCCGAAACTTGGAATATAGAGCGTCCGGAGGTGCTCCGCGACATTCACACACGCTATTTCAGAGCGGGTGCGGATTATGTTATGGCAAATACCTTCGGCGCTAACAGAATAAAACTCGCAGACTGCAAATATTCTCTTGAAGAAGTGATTACTGCGGCGATTAAAAACGCAAAAGCGTCGGGTACAGGCAAGGTTGCCCTTGATCTCGGCCCTACAGGAAAACTCTTGAAACCCTTGGGAGATCTGGATTTTGAGGAAGCGGTGTCCGTATTTGCGGAAACCGTAAAAATCGGTGTAAAGGCCGGTGCCGATGTGATCCATATCGAAACCATGAGCGACACATACGAGCTTAAAGCAGCGGTAATTGCGGCAAAGGAAAACAGTGACCTTCCGATCTTTGCTACCGTTGTTTTTGATGAAAAAGGAAAACTTTTAACAGGTGCGGACATCCCCACGGTTGTGGCACTTCTCGAGGGCCTGGGCGTTGATGCTATCGGTATGAACTGCGGCCTTGGGCCGGTACAGATGAAGGAACTCGCCCGCGAAATGATTGAAATTTCAAACCTTCCGGTAATTGTAAACCCGAATGCGGGTCTCCCCCGTGAGGAAAACGGCAAAACCGTTTACGATATTGACGCGGACACCTTCGCCCGCACTATGGCTGAAATTGCCGAGCTTGGCGCGTGGGCGGTTGGCGGCTGTTGCGGCACAACACCCGAGCATATCGAAAAAACCGTGGCGCTTTGCAAAGATATTGGGCCGAAACCCATCGCCAAAAAGGAAAGATGCGTTGTTTCATCCTATAGCAAGGCGGTTTTGATCGACGACTCCCCCGTCATTGTGGGCGAGCGAATTAACCCCACCGGCAAAAAGCGTTTTAAAGAAGCACTTAAAAACCGTGATATGGACTATATCCTGCGTGAGGGTATCGCTCAGGTTAAGGCGGGCGCGCACATTTTAGATGTAAATGTGGGTCTCCCCGAAATTGACGAAAAACAGATGCTTGTAGCTGTAACCGAAGGCTTACAGGCGGTTTGCGACCTTCCGCTCCAGCTTGACACCTCGGATGCGGTAGCACTTGAGGCGGCACTTCGCCGCTACAACGGCAAGGCGATGATAAACTCGGTCAACGGAAAAGAAGAAACAATGGCGGCTGTATTTCCCATCGTTAAGAAATACGGCGGTGTTGTTGTGGGTCTGACCCTTGACGAAAACGGTATTCCCAATACCGCTGAGGGCAGATATAAAATTGCAGAAAAAATTGTAAATGAAGCCTTAAAGTACGGAATTTCCAAAGAAAATCTTATTATAGATGTACTTTGTATGACAATAAGTACCGATGCAAATGGCGCAAAAACCACCCTTGAGGCGCTGAGTATGGTAAAGGAGCGTCTCGGCGTAAAAACTATTTTGGGTGTGTCCAATATTTCCTTCGGATTGCCCAAGCGTGAGGTTATAAATTCAACATTTTTTGCTCTTGCGCTGCAAAAAGGCCTCGATGCGGGTATTATCAACCCCAATAATGAGGCGATGATGAACTCATACTTTGCATATCGTGCCCTGTATGCAAAGGACAATAATTGTGCTGATTACATTGCAAAATATGCGGATATCGGCGAAGAAAAGCCGAAAAACAGTACAAAATTAACCCTTTTTGAAGCAATCGAAGCGGGATTGAAGGAAGACTCCTACAATTTAGCTAAGGAACTTTTACAGGATAATGAGCCTCTTGATGTTATAAATAATCATCTCGTGCCGGCTCTGGACAAGGTGGGTGCCGGTTTTGAGACGGGCAGTGTTTTCCTGCCCCAGCTTTTAATGAGCGCCGAGGCGGCAAGTGCCGGCTTTGACGCGGTTAAAGAGAAAATTTTAAAAAGCGGTACTATCCCCGAAAACAAAGGAAAGATCCTGCTTGCTACCGTAAAGGGCGACATTCACGATATTGGTAAAAATATCGTTAAGGTGCTTTTGGAAAACTACGGTTTTGAAGTAATTGATTTGGGCAAGGATGTCGAGCCGGAGGCGGTTGCAGCGGCGGTAGATGAAAAGGAAATTACTTTAGTTGGACTTTCCGCGCTTATGACCACTACCGTGCCCGCAATGGCACAAACAATAAAACTACTCAGGGAAAACTGCCCGAAAACCAAGGTAATGGTAGGCGGTGCGGTGCTAAGCTGTGAATATGCGGACACGATCGGCGCGGACTTTTACGGAAAAGACGCCATGAGCGCGGTACACGCGGCGGAAGCACATTTTGGCAAATAGAAAAAATTGCTAAATATAAATGTGATTTCCCTTGACAATTATTGCAAAAGCAACTAAAATGAATATGTATGCAAGTATGCATAGCCGGATTGTGGCTTTAATATATGATTTAATGTCATAAAATTATAAAAAACATGACGGTGTAATTACCCAAATTACGCCCTGAAATAAGCAAAAATATACCCTTTCAGGGGTAATTATGGGACTTTTCGGAACGCGGCACGCGAATATTTTAGTACGGGGAAATTCCTGTAAGTTATAAGAATAATCATCACAATTGTATATTAGCTTGCAAAATTTAATCGATTAAAGAATTCGGCTCCGCCGTGTTCCTCTAAAAATTTTTACAGGAGGTGCACGATAAGCAATGGATTGGTTATACTGGGCAATTACCGCCGGTATTGCGCTCGTTGTTGCGATTGTTTTCTTCATGATCGGTAGCTCTCATCGCAAAAAAATTGCGGAAAAAGCGATCGGCAGCGCAGAAGAAGAAGCGAAACGCATTATAAACGAAGCGATTAAAGCGGCGGAAAACAAAAAACGCGAAACACTTATTGAAACAAAAGAAGAAATCCACAAAAACCGCGCGGAATTTGACCGCGAAATGAAAGAGCGTCGCGCTGAGGTGCAGAAGCAAGAGCGTCGTATCACACAGAAAGAGGAGTCTCTTGACAAGAAGTACGAAGCTTTAGAAAACAAGGAAACTCAGCTTGCGGAAAAGATCGCTAAGACCGACAAGGCGGCTGAAGAGGTTGCTCTTTTAAAGAGATCTCAGCTCGAGATGCTCGAGAAGATCTCCGGCTACACCGCTGAGGAGGCTAAGCGCGACCTTATTACAGCGCTTGAGTCCGAGGTTCGCCACGAGTACGCTATGCGTATCAAGGAAATCGAGGATCAGTTTAAAGAAGAATCTGAGCAGAAGGCGAGAGAGCTTCTCTCCCTTGCAATTCAGAAATGTGCGGCAGATCATGTGGCTGAGGCTACTGTTTCTGTTGTTCCCCTTCCCAACGACGAAATGAAGGGCCGAATTATCGGTCGCGAGGGTAGAAATATCCGCACACTTGAAACGCTTACCGGTGTTGATCTTATTATTGACGATACTCCCGAGGCTATCACACTTTCCAGCTTCGACCCGGTTCGTCGTGAAATCGCAAGACTTTCACTTGAAAAGCTTATTGCTGACGGTCGAATTCATCCGGCACGCATTGAAGAGATGGTTGAAAAGGCTCGCCGCGAGGTTGAGCAGACCATTAAGCAGGAGGGTGACCGCGCTACATTTGAAACGGGTGTACACGGCATCAGCCCCGAAATTATTAAGCTTCTCGGTCGTCTCCGTTTCCGTACGAGCTACGGCCAGAATGTACTTATGCATTCCATTGAAGTTTCACACATCGCAGGACTGCTTGCGGCAGAGCTTGGTGTTGATATTATGCTGGCAAAGCGCGCAGGTCTTCTCCACGATATTGGTAAGGCTGTCGACCACGAGGTTGAGGGCTCCCATATTTCCATCGGTGTTGACATTGCGAAGAAGTATAAGGAATGTGAAGATGTCGTTCACGCAATCGAGGCTCATCACGGTGATGTTGAGGCGAGAACTGTTATCGCTTGCCTTGTTCAGGCGGCAGATGCTATCTCCGCAGCTCGTCCCGGTGCTCGAAGAGAGAATTTAGAGAATTATATCAAGCGTCTTGAAAAGCTTGAAGAGCTGTCCAACTCCTTCCCGGGTGTTGAGCGTTCATACGCTATCCAGGCAGGTCGTGAGATCAGAATTATCGTTAAGCCCGACGAGGTTAACGACGACGAGATGATTCTCCTCTCCCGCGATCTTGCAAAGAAGGTCGAGGAAGAGCTTGATTATCCGGGCCAGATTAAGATCCACTTAATCCGTGAAACCCGTGCAATCGAATTTGCTAAGTAAATGAAGAAAAAGGTGCAACAAGAGATACTCCCTGTTGCACCTATCTTTTTAATCAGAAAGGGTGAATTTGCCTTGAATATTTTGGCTATCGGCGATGTGGTTGGTGAAGCAGGCGTTAAAGAACTGGAAAAAAGCCTGCGAAAAATAAAAACTGAAAACAATATCGATTTCACCGTGGTCAACGGAGAAAACTCTGCCGGTGTTGGAATTACCGCATCTTTGGCCCATCGCATCTACAACGCGGGCGCAGATGTTATTACGCTGGGTAACCATGTCTGGGGTAAGCGGGAAATCGCACGCTTTTTAGATGAGGACGGATATATCCTCCGCCCTGCAAATCTTGCAGATATTGCACCGGGCAGGGGACACGGCATCTTCCAGGTAAAGGGCAAGATGGTATGTGTAATTAATCTTATCGGCAGATGCAATATGGATTTCGGCCCCGATAATCCCTTTACCTGTGTTACCAGAATTCTCAAGGAAACCGCACAACACGCGGATTTTACGATAATTGACTTCCACGCCAGCGCAACCAGTGAAAAAATCGCTATGGCATACCACCTCGACGGTAAGGTTTCTGCCCTTTGGGGCACACATACCCATGTGCAGACCGCGGATGAGCGCGTATTCCCCGAAGGGCTGGGTTATATAACCGATATTGGTATGTCGGGTCCCGTAAATTCGGTTTTAGGTGTCCTTCCGGAGCAGTCGGTGCGTCTGTTCAAGGGCGATGTGCCCGTCCGTTTTGAAACAGCACCCGGACCTTGCAGTATTTGCGGTGCAGTGTTCAGCTTAGACGATAAGGATTTCAAATGCCGAGAGGTAAAACGAATTCAATTTACACGAGGTTAATTTAATGCTTAAAATAATTCACGCGGCAGATCTGCATTTAGACAGCGCTTTTGCTGCCTTAAATAACGAGCAGGCGAGAGCGCGCCGCGCACACCAGCGGCAGCTTGTTCAAAAAATGGTGGAGATCGGAAACGAAGAACAGGTGGACATTATCTTGCTTGCCGGAGACCTGTTTGACGGTCAAAATGCATATTACGAAACGGCAGAGGCGCTAAAGGGCGCCTTTGCTAAAAGTTGTGCCCAAATTTTTATCTCTCCCGGCAATCACGACGCCTATACCCGCAACTCACCATACCGCTCGGTAAAATTCAGTGATAATGTGCATATTTTTACCTCAGAAGAGATAGAAAGAGTGGCACTCACAGGACTTAATTGTGTTGTATACGGTGCGGGCTTTACCACCGACTCCTGTGAGAAATCCTTGCTTGAAGGGTTTAAGGCAAATGACGATGCCATAAAGCTTATGGTACTCCACGGCGAAATAACAAATTCACCCTCAAAGTATAACCCCATTACCACAACACAAATTGCAGACAGCAATCTTACATATCTGGCATTGGGCCATGTGCACGCAACCGAAGGTGTACTTTGTGCAGGCAGCACCCACTATGCCTATTCGGGCGCGCCCGAGGGCAGGGGCTTTGACGAGACCGGCGAAAAGGGTATCTATATCGGGACCGTGTGTGAAGAAAGGGTTAATTTAGAATTCCGAAAAATATCCCCCTATTTATATACAGACAGTATAATTGATGTTGAAAACAACAATTTGGAAATGAATTTGCAGGGCGACCACAGATATGAGGTGTGTCGTCTTATCTTAGAGGGCGTGTGCGAGGGGATAGATGCAAGCGCTCTTCAGGCAAAATATGAAAATAATTTTTACAAGCTTACCATTATTGACAGAACCACTCCGCCCTATGATATTTGGGAGGCGGCTCATGAGGAAAGCGTAAAGGGTATGTTTTTAAGAAGGCTTAAGGCTCTTAAAATCGACGACGAAATCAGGGAAAGGGCGGCACGCTACGGCATTGCTGCCATTGAAAATAGGGAGGGTGTGCGATGAAGATCAAAACCATGTATGCCACCTTCGGTAAATTGGATGAAGCGCGCCTTGATCTAAGTGAGGGCTTGAATGTTCTTTACGGCGAGAACGAGTCCGGAAAGTCCACTTGGAGCGCGTTTCTCAGAGTAATGCTTTACGGAATTTCTACCCGAGAGAAAAATAAGGCAGGCTTCCTTGCTGATAAAGAAAAATATGCGCCCTGGTCCGGCAAGCCTATGTACGGAAAAATTGAATTTTCCTGGCAGGGCAAGGAATATGTTATGGAGCGCAACCCTAACAGAAACGGCATTTTACAGGATGCCAAAATAGTTGAGTGTGACACCGGAAAAGTCCTTGACATTCCGGAGCCGGTAGGTGAGACTCTGCTGGGCGTCCGTCGCGAGGTATATGAGCGCACAGCATTTATCGCCCAGTCGCAAATTGCGATAACCGGCGACAAAACAGGTGAGTTGGAGAAGAAAATATGCGCCATTGCAACAACCGGCGAGGAGGATGTCTCCCAAAAGCAGATTATTGCTCGGCTGGAAAAGGAAAAAAGAGTGCTCCAATATCACGGAAAGGGCGAAATACCACAGCTTGAAGAAGAATTGCTGCGAATTAACAAAACCATTGAAGCGGCAAGGCGGGAGGCGATGGAACTTACCGCGTTACATATGGAGATCGAGGCCCTTCGTGAGAAAGAAGAAAAAGCCGCAGGCGATATTGAAGTTGCAAAAATAGTTAATGCACGCCGCAACTTAAAATTCATTGAGGATGCAGAAGCAGAGCTTGTAGCTGCAAAGGACTGCCTTAAACAGCATCAGAATAAAGAGCATATCACTCAAAATCAAGCGGAAGAAATAGAAAAGAAATATAAGTATTTGGAAGACACGGCCCGCGCCTGCGCTGAGTGTAAAAAAAGACTTGATGAAGTAAATGGCGAGGAGAAAACGGCACTACCCGACGGCCCGGGCGTAAAGCCATTTGTTGTCGCAACAATTTGCGCGCTTGCGGTAGCACTCGCGGCGGCATTTACGCTGTGGTATATTGCGCCGATAGCAATAGTCGTTTTTGCCGTGATTTATATCGTGATGAACCACGCATTTTACAAAAAACACGGCGTAAAAAACAAAAAAGAGCTTAATCGCAAGAAAGAAGAGGCGTTAAGACGGTCCCAGACCGTGGCAATTCTTGAAGAAGAATATAAGCGCAAGGAAGCAGAGTTGCATACTGCGCGGGAAAATCTTGCCTCTCTGCTGAATATGTTGGGTAAAGGCTTTTCAATAAGCGAGACCGACAAAATTATCAAGAGCGCACAAACATATCAATTACAGCAAAAAGAGCTTTTACAGAGGGTGGAAAGGCTTGCCACAAAAAGTGATGCGCTGAAAATGGGTCGCAATGTGGGAGAACTTACCGCGCTTGCATCAAAGCAGATTACAAGCGAAGCGGTAATAAAAAGCGAAGAGGAGCTTACCGCAGAAATAAACAGTGCAAGAGAGGCGCTGGAGGTGCGGGTCACACAGCTTGCGGCACTTGAAGAACGGGTAAAAACCAGGGGCGAGTTGGGTGCACTTGAGGTGCGAAAGGCAGAAATAGAAGATAAACTTGCGGAAAAGGAAAAAGATCTGCAGGCAGTGGATATCGCCCTTGAAACGATTTACGGAATACAGACCGAGCTTGCGCGAAAATTTGCGCCCACAGTGGAGAAACGCGCCGGGGAGATATTCAAGGAATTAACCGGTGAACATTTCAAGGTAGTGCGAATTGAAAATGCGGATATGGATCTGCGGGTTGCTGAAAATGATGCATCGCCAACTCGCAGTATATTAGAGCTTTCCGGAGGAACATTGGACGAATTGTATCTGTCAGTGCGACTTGCGCTGTGCGAAGCGCTGCTTACAAAAGAGGTGCCTATCCTTCTGGATGACGCGATGATAAACTTTGACGACACCAGAATGACAAGAATGTTGAAATTCCTTGAAAAGTTAGCAAAAGAGCGGCAAATTCTGGTTTTATCCTGCCATTTACGGGAAACAAAGTTTGCAAAAGAGAATAATATTACGGCTATTTCTCTGCAATAAAATTTTAAATTTTTGAGAAAATCGCGCATTACTATTGAGTTTTTTAAAAAAATATAATAAAATAAGGTAGATGTATCTGCATTTATAAAGGAGGATTGTCATGACCATTCAAAAAGATAAAGGCATAATTGATATATCAAACGAGGTGTTCACCGTAATCTGTGGTTATGTGGCTACCAACTGCTTTGGCGTTAAAGGTATGGCACAGCGCAATGTAAAAGACGGTATCGTAGGACTTCTTAAGAAAGAAAATATGGCACGCGGCGTAAAAATATCCTTTGACGGTGACCGCGTTGTAATTGAAATTCATATTGTTGTTGAGCACGGCGTCAATATTCCGGCGGTGTGCCAGTCCATTATGTCCGAGGTGCGCTATAATGTTGAGCGCTTGACCAAGGTTAAGGTCAAGGAGGTCAATGTGTGCGTTGACTCTATGATGGCCGAATAATCGGAGGTGCAAGATTTGAAGGAAATCATATCATCAAATGATTTTAAACGAATTGTGCAATTCGCGTCTGCGGGAATTGACGCAAATCGTCAGCTTTTAAACGAAATGAATGTATTTCCCGTGCCCGATGGTGATACAGGTGTAAATATGGCACTTACCATGAAGGCGGCGGCTACAGCGGTTTCTGCGCTTGAACCCGAAACCGTAAGTCAGGTGGCTGATGCTACCGCATCTGCTCTTCTTCGCGGCGCAAGAGGAAATTCCGGTGTAATTTTATCCCTTCTTTTCCGCGGCTTTGCCAAGGCTTGTGCAGGAAAGACAGAGCTGGATGCAAAGACCTTTGCGGCAGCACTTGCAAAGGGTGTCGATGCGGCATATCGCGCGGTTATGAAGCCGGCTGAGGGAACTATTTTAACCGTATCCCGCCGCGCTTCCGAGCAGGCGGTTGCATTTGCAGAGACAAACAGCGATATTTTAGCCCTTTTAGATGCGACAATTGCCGAGGCTAATGTTGCACTGGCTGATACTATGGAATTAAACCCGGTTCTTAAAAAGGCGGGCGTTGTTGACGCCGGCGGTAAGGGTTGGGTAATCGTTTTGGAAGCAATGGTTGATGCGCTCTCCGGCAAGGAGCTTGTTATCACCGAGACCTCTGATGAGGCGGTCGAGGGCGGCGCAAGCTTTGCAGATGAGGATGTTGAAATCACCTTTGCATATTGTACGGAGTTTATCGTAACCTTAAGCCGCGAGGGTAAAAAGCTTGAGGTTGCAAAATTAAGAGCACTGCTTGAGTCTATTGGTGACTGTGTTGTTGTGGTTGATGACGATGAGATTATCAAGGTCCATGTACACACCAACAACCCCGACAAAGCACTTGGTGAGGCGCTTAAATACGGTGAACTTATCAATATCAAGATCGAAAATATGCGCGAGCAGCATACGCAAAAGGTTATTGCTGAGGAAGCTCGTGCAAATGCTAATAAATCCGTTGCACCTGAAAAGAAGTACGGCTTTGTTACCATTGCAGTTGGCGATGGCATCAAGGGTGTGTTCAATGATTTGGGTGTCGACCAGATGGTCGAGGGCGGTCAGACAATGAACCCCTCCACTCAGGATATACTGGCGGCTATCGATAAAACTCCTGCTGAGATAGTTTTCGTGCTTCCCAATAATAAAAATATTATTATGGCGGCACAGCAGACAGTGGACCTTTCCGACAAGCAGGTTGTTGTCATCGGTACAAAGTCCATCCCCCAGGGTATTTCCGCAATGCTTGCATTCAATGCAGATGCCGAGGTTGCAGAAAATGAAGAGGCTATGACCGCGGCGGCCGAAAATGTACGCTCCGGCTCTATCACCTATGCGGCGCGTGACTCTGAATTTGACGGTCACACTATTGCAAGCGGTGAATATCTCGCCCTTTGCGAGAACAAGTTATCCTCAAACGGTGCAGATTTAGAGGCGGTTGCCGATGCACTCTTTGCCCAGATGAAGGTTGAGGAAACCGGATTTATTACCATCTTCTATGGTGAGGGTGTTGAGGAAGCAGATGCCGGAAAGGTGCAGGCACTTTGCCAGAGCAAGGCACCCGATGCAGAAGTTATGCTGCTTGAGGGCGGCCAGCCGGTATATTATTACTTGATTTCAGCTGAATAAAAAATAAAAGCAGGTCAATTTGACCTGCTTTTTATTGTATAAACGGAAAAAACAAGGTATAATGTAGTGGAAAGGAGGTGTTTTTATGCACTATGAGCTTAAACGAAAAGTGGATACGCTATACGGCGTGGGCGCAGACCGTGCAAAAAAGCTGGGCAAGCTCGGGATTTTCACGCTTTTTGATTTAATTTCATACTTTCCCCGCGATTACGAGGACAGAACCCGCATAAAAACAATCTCCGAGCTTCTTCCCGATGAAACCGTGTGCTTTGAGGGCATCGTATCAAGCGTGCCCACAAAGCGTGTTATACGAAAAGGACTTGAAATCGCGTCCGTTCGCGTTGTCGACGAGGGCGGCGGGATAGAAATCGTCTTTTTTAATCAAAAATACGCGATCCAGGAGCTGAAATTGGGTCAGCGGTATGTTTTCTTCGGCAAAACCGTGTTAAACGGACGGAAAATTGAGATGCACAACCCGGAATTTGAGCGGAAGAACGACAACATAAAAACCGGGCGCATTGTTCCCGTTTATCCGCTTACCGCGGGGATTACCCGAAATATGCTCTCATCATATATCCGCGTAGCACTTGGCAAATGCTTAGAGCATCTTGTCGACCCCATTCCCGAGGAGTACAGACGGGAAAATAACCTTGCCCACCAGGTATTTTCATACAGAAATATTCATTATCCGGAAAACCAGACCTTGCTGGAGGCATCGCAAAACCGACTTATTTTTGAGGAACTGCTTATCTTCGCAATGGGTCTTGGCCTGCTTAAGAAAAGGCGCTTACCTATTTCGGGTATTAAAATGGAAAATGTATCAACTGCGCCCTTTCTGGAAAGGCTTCCCTTTAAATTAACCGGCGCTCAGACACGGGCGATAGAGAGTGCAATTGAAGATATGTGCAAGGGCGTTCCTATGAACAGGCTGGTACAGGGCGATGTGGGTTCCGGTAAAACAATAGTTGCGGCGGCAAGCGCGTATTTTGTTGCTGAAAACAAATACCAGACCGCACTTATGGCACCTACCGAAATCCTTGCCACACAGCACTTTGAAACGCTTGCCCCGATTTTTGAGAGCCTGGATATTAAGGTCGAGATGCTGATAGGCAGTACCACCGCCGCAAACAAGCGGAAAATTAAAGCGAGACTTGAGAATGGCGAGATCGACATTATAATCGGTACTCACGCGCTACTCAGCGACGATGTTACATTCAGCAATTTAGGTTTAGTTATCACCGATGAACAGCACCGTTTCGGTGTGGGACAGCGCGCTACTCTTATGTCGAAGGGCAAAAATCCGCACCTTATGGTTATGTCGGCGACACCCATACCGCGTACTCTTGCGCTGATATTATACGGCGACCTTGATGTTTCCATAATTGATGAGCTTCCACCGGGCAGACAAGCGATAAAAACCGTAGCCATAAACGATGAAAAGCGCCAGACCGCGTACAGCTTTATGGCGGGCGAACTTCAAAAAGGGCGACAGATATACATCGTCTGTCCGCTTGTTGAGGAAAATGACGAGCTTGAACTCAAATCCGCAACACAATATGCAGAAAAACTGGCGAAAGAGGTTTTTCCCTATGCAAATGTGGCATTTTTACACGGAAAAATGAAAAACCGTGAAAAAGATGAGATCATGCGGGCGTATTCTGCAAATGAAATTCAGATTTTAGTGTCCACTACTGTTATCGAGGTAGGCGTGAATGTGCCAAATGCCACGGTAATGGCGGTTGAAAATGCCGAGCGCTTTGGTCTTTCTCAGCTTCATCAGCTAAGAGGCCGTGTAGGACGAGGAAAAGAGCAGTCATACTGTATTTTATTCTCGAATTCCGACGGGGAGGTTGCAAAAGCGCGCCTTAAGGCACTGTGCGCCACCAACGACGGCTTTAAGATCTCCGAGGAGGACTTGAAACTCAGAGGCCCAGGCGACTTCTTTGGTACAAAACAGCACGGCGTGCCCAATTTAAAAATAGCTGACCTTGCCCGCGATCTTGAGGTATTACAAAAGGCCCAAAGGGTGGCAAGTGATATTCTTAAAAAAGACCCGGATTTAACGCTCCCCGAGCATAAAGAGCTTGCCGAGCGCGTAAAAATCCTCTTTAAAGAGGAAGAATACGGCGATATTTTTAATTAAAAAGAGGTGGCGTAAGCCACCTCTTTTCTATTCTTGTCCTTCTAATTCTTTTATGCGCTTTTCCATTCGCTCTATCTGCACGCGCATAGCGCAAAGCTCTTGGGCGATAGGGTCTGGGATATGGATCTGGTCAAGGTCTGCACAGTCGGTCTTTTGTCCGGCGCGGCGCACAACTCGGGCGGGAACGCCGACGGCGGTGCAATTATCCTCGATAGCTTCCAAAACCACCGCGTTTGCTGCGATTTTTACATTGTTTCCGACCTTAAAGGGGCCGAGCACTCTGGCGCCTGAGCCGACCATTACATTGTTACCAAGGGTTGGATGACGCTTGCCGGAGTCCTTACCGGTACCGCCGAGGGTAACGCCCTGATAAAGGGTGCAATTATCGCCGATCTCAGTGGTCTCACCGATTACAACACCGCTACCGTGGTCGATAAAAAGGCCACGGCCAATTTTTGCGCCCGGGTGGATTTCAACACCTGTCCAAAATCGATTGCATTGAGATATCCAACGGGCAATAAAACGCATTTTATGCCTAAAGAAAAAATGTGCAATTCTGTGGCCTATAAGGGCATGAAATCCCGAATAGAGAAGAAAAATTTCAAGTGAAGACCGTGCCGCGGGGTCGCGCTCTTTAATTGCGCGCAGATCCGCGCGTAAATTTTTAAACATAAGCTCTACCTCGCTTTCATAATACCGCCGCCAAGCAGTCTGCCGTCCTTATAAAGCACAACCGACTGACCGGGGGACGCCGCCCTTTGGGGCGTATCAAAAACTACCCGCATTTCATCACCGCAGATTTCTACCTCGGCCGGAGCAGCCTTGCCGTTATATCTGATTTTAGCCTGACAACTAAATTTTTCGGGGATATTTTTCTCGGTCATAAAGGTAAGGCTGTCCGCCAATACCTCATTTACATTCTGCACGCCGTCAAGGCCTAAAATAACCGCGTTATTTTCAATGTCAAGACGGGCAACATATATCCGCTCGCCATATGCAACATTAAGCCCCCTGCGCTGGCCCACCGTATAGTGAATAAGACCCTTGTGCTGCCCCAACACTTCGCCATTCGGGCCGATAAAATTACCGGGTTTCGATTTACCTATAGCGCGCTCGATATATGCGCCGTAGTCGTTATCGGGAATAAAACAGATTTCCTGACTGTCCTTTTTATTTGCCACATCAAGACCCAGAGATCGGGCAATTTCGCGAACCCTGTCTTTTGAAATACTGCCTAAAGGGAAGCGGGCACGCCGCAGCTGCTCCTGGGTCAAGCGGTAAAGGGCGTAGGTCTGATCCTTCTCCGCAAATTCAGCGGGGTGAAGGTAAAATTCACCAAGTTCTTCGTCATAAGCGCGGCTTACATAATGGCCGGTGGCCATAAGCTCACAGCCGTATTTCTCTGCAAGCGACCACATCGCGCCGAATTTAATATGATAATTGCACCACACACAAGGATTAGGTGTGCGGGCGTTTCTGTACTCATCTATAAAATTATCTATAACATATCGTTTAAAAACATCGCTTTTATCCTCAGCATAGTGAGGAATATCCAAACATTCACAAACTTTTTTGGCGTCCCGTACAGCATCACTGCAATCGCCGTGAAGGGCGAGGGTAATGCCTATAACATCATATTCTTCTTTTAAAAGATAGGCGGCAACGCTGCTGTCAACACCGCCACTCATACCCACAAGAATTTTCTTTTTTATCGCCCTCACCTCAATTCTATAATATAATACACGAATTATTTATCTATTGCAATATGATGGGGACTTTGAGTAAGAACCTCAAAGCCGTTCTCGGTTACTAAAACCGTGTCCTCAATTCGCACACCGCCCACACCGGGGATATAAAGGCCCGGCTCTACGGTCACAATCATACCGGGGACAAGGATCTCAGAGCCTAAGCGGGAAAGAGTGGGGGCTTCGTGGATTTCAAGACCAACACCGTGTCCTAAACTATGGCAGATATAGTCGGAAAGGCATAACTTTTCAAATTCCGCACGCTGGAAAGCGTCGATGTCACTTGCACACATTCCCGGCGCGATTTTTTCGACACAGGACTGCTGTACTTTAGCTACCGCGAAATATAGCTCTTTAAGTTGCTCCGTCGGCTCGCCCAGCCAAAGGGTGCGGGTAATATCCGACATATAACCGCCAAAGCAAGCGCCGAAATCAATAGTAATAAGATCTCCTTGCTCTATCTTTTTGTCGGTAGGGACCGCGTGGGGCATTGAGGAGCGCACACCCGAGGCAACTATAGTGTCAAAGGCACACTTCTCGCTTCCCAGGCTTGCCATATTATATTCGAGAAGGGCGGCGATTTGCCTCTCGGTCATACCTTCTTTTATTTCGGGAATTAATTTACTTAGCGCATCATCGGCGATTTTTACCGCTTTTTTGATGCAGAAAAGCTCGAATTCGTCCTTAATTGCGCGTTGTGCAAGGGCAAAATCGGGAATTGGGCGCCAAATAATGTCGGGCAGGGCGCTTTTCAGCTTTGTAAAGGTAAAATCCGACATTTTCGCGGTTTCATAGCCAATATTCTGCCCGTTAAATGGGGAAAGAGCCTCGGCAATGAGCTGGGTATGGGCACCTTGCTTTGAAATTACGGTAAAGTCCGGAGCCTGAATCTTGGCCTGCTCGGTATATCTGCCGTCGGTAATTAAAATCAGGTCGTTTTCCGAGATAATAAGGCTACAGTTACTGCCGGTAAAGCCGGAAAAATAGCGATAATTCTCATAGGATGAAACCAGCATTGCGGAAATGCCGAGATTTCTAAATTCCGCTCTTAAGGCATCAATTCGGGTGTTCATCTAATGATTCTCCTTTAATGTGAGTATATACTCGGTCTAAGAATACAGCGCTTTCCGCGCGGGTTGCGTTTCCTGTGGGATTAACACGGCCGTTGTTGTCGCCCGCTACTAAATTAAGCGAAACAAGGGTGGAAAAGGCGCTTTTTGCATATTCGGCAATATCATCTTTATCGATAAATGTATCAAGCACGGCCGCGTCCCCCTCCGTTGCGATGTCCAGCACGCGCCAGGTGAGAGTGAACATCTCCTGCCGTGTGATACTGCGATCAGGCGAGAAGGTGGTGGGGGAAGTGCCTTGAGTTATGCCCAAACGCTTTGCGGTTGCAAGCTCGTAATAATAGTAGGAATTCAAGGGCACATCCTCAAATTGGTCAGTAACTACAGTATCAATTTCAATTTCCATAAGGCGCAGGAGCATAAGTATAAAGTCCGCACGCTTGATTTCGCGGGCGGGAGCAAATTCGGTCTCGGAGACACCGTTTATAATTTCAGCATTATAAAGGTTGAAAAGAGCGTCCTTTGCCCATTGGTGCGCTTCCATATCGGTAAAAGGCGGCTCTACAAGGGGTTTGGGGCCGTCTATGTTTACAGCGATCTCTTTAACCGCTTCCCCGTGGCGGATGATTATCTTGCCCTCGGCTTTATAGGTGGCGGCGGTAAATTTGCCCGGCTCGGTAAACTCACCGATATCGCCTTCGACCTCCCAGGTCAGCATATCGTTTGTAAACGAAAGTGAGGTACCCTCGTGGGTAAGGGACACGGGAATGTCCACCGTTTCTTCTGATTTCACGGTGAGGCTGTCTCGTGCGACAATGGTGTCAGCAAAATCAACTACCGTACAATAGGTCTCCGCATAGAGGTCATCTACCGAGGCACCTATGGTAGCAATGCCCGAGGAGAGAGGTGTAAATGTGCCGTCTTCTGCTATAACACCTGCATCCTCGTTTACTGACCAGCTTACGGGAGAGGAAATTTCATATGACAGATAATTATCGTCAATTCCGCCCACAATACCGTATTTGTGGCTATAGCCGGTGAGAAGTTTTGTGGGGGCGGATGCCAAAATAAGCTTTGTGGGGAAGGAGTACGGCGCGGTATTAACAAGAATTGCTGAATTTGCAACCGCGCGAGCACTTGATGCCGAGCGATTTATCATTTTTACCGTGTTTGTGCCAAGATATCGCATAGCGAAGGTAGTGGAGCCACCGCCGTCTAAGTTGATCGCGTCAACGCAGCCGAGATCTCGCATAATCGTTGCCGCCTGTTTTTGAGTGGCACCTACTGAAAAGTCGGACATTTTACCGTCGATGGTGTAGAAAACAACATTTCCGTCGGGCTTTATGCCGATAAGGGTGCGGGCGGTGCGCTCGGTATTGGGCGTGTCCACAAACTGTCCGTCCTTAAGGAGAAGATGGCTGCCCGCAACCGCAAAGGTTACATCCGACCAAAAATCGGTAAATTCTATTTTTACGGAAATTTCCTGCTCGGGCATAAGGGAGTTGAGCACATCCTTATACACACCCCGGGCGGAGAGTACCATCTTGCCCTCAGGAATTTTTGTATTTCCGCCTTCGGGGATAATTTCATCCACCGAGAGCACAATCTCCTCGCCGTGGCGGAACTCGCCCCAGTGATGGGTTAAAACAACCTCCACACTGTCAGAGGGTGAGCGGGTAGTTTGATCAAATAAGCTATTGTAGAGAATAATGCTGTCTTCGGTCTTGCCGTGGCGGCAGTTGATGGCGGTAAGCTGGGTCTTATAATCGCCAATGATAAGGGTTTTGTTCATAATCGTGCCGTGGCTCTGACAGAAGGGGGTACCGTCGGATTTAATACCAAAAGCAACCGAATACTGTGGCGGAGTGCTTAAAATCTCGCCGCCGTCCATAAAGATGCCAAAGGGCACACCCTCACCGAAATTGAAAAAGTCGGCATTTATTGCGGCAACCACCTGGCCCTCACCGCGCTTGTTAAAATCATTGGCCATACCCGCAACCGTCTGGGTGCCGTAGATCTCGCCGTTGCTGAGGCCTGCGCGCATAGTGATATATTGATTTTTTGGGTTAAATTCAATGGCATTGATGCTCTGGGGGCCGGTGGGGGATGATACGGTTATTCTGCTGTAGGTGGTTTCGGGTGCTACCTCCTGCTCGGAAATTGAGGTGACCGTTCCCCAGGTCCAACCGCTAAGATCCAGCGCTGTTGCACTTACTGCAAGGCTGAAGCTAAGGGTGAGGCACAAAACTCTTTTTAATAAATTCATTTTCAATCCTTCCTTGATTTACCATTAACAACTAAATACTGATACTGCCACGGGTTGCCCCGTGGCAGTAAAGTTTACGCGTCTTTGCCGCAACATTTTTTATATTTTAATCCGCTACCGCAGGGGCAGGGGTCATTGCGGCCTATCTTTTCGGCTTTTTTAACCGGCTGTTTCTTAAGACTTTCGTCGCCGCCGGCGCTCTGACCGGTGATCTTTGCCACCTGCTCGCGCTTGGGAGCCTCATGCTCTACGCGAATGGTGAACATTCTGAGGATCGTGGTCTCACCGATGGAGGCGATCATCTCCTCAAACATTTCAAAGCCGGCATTCTTATATTCGTCAATGGGGTTGCGCTGTGCATAGGCGTTAAGGCCGATGCCCTGACGAAGCTCGTGCATTGTATCTATATGGTTCATCCAATGCTCGTCAACCGCGCGGAGAAGAATAACACGCTCTGCCTCGCGCATGATTTTAGAGCCGATTTCTGCCTCCTTGGCATCATATGCGGCCTCGGCAAGCTCATAAACATCCTCTGCGAGTTTTTCAGCGTCGTAGTCCCAGGAATTCAGGTCTTCCGCGGAATAGTTTAAGTCCTCGGGCTTTAAGAACACGCCTGTATACTTGTCCTTAACCTGGTTTATGTGGTAGGTCTGGACATACTTTTCGGGCGCAACTATTTCGGCAACCGATGCAAAAATCGAATCGTGGAGCATCTTCTTGATAGACGCGGTAACTTCCTCGCCGTTTAATACCTGATTTCTCTGCGAATAGATAATTTCACGGTGCTTATTCATTACATCGTCATACTCAAGCACATTCTTACGCATTGCGAAGTTGCGGGACTCCACCTTCTTCTGGGCGGTTTCAATAGCACTCGTGAGAAGCTTCTGCTCAATGGGGGTGTCCTCATCCATACCAAGAGTATCAGCCATAGCCATAATTCGCTCGGAGCCGAAGATACGCATAATATCATCGTCAAGTGCCAAGAAGAAACGGCTTGCACCTTCGTCGCCCTGACGGCCCGCACGACCGCGGAGCTGGTTGTCAATTCGACGGGATTCGTGACGCTCTGTACCGATGATGAACAGACCGCCGGCTTCTCGCACCTTTTCAGCCTCGGCATCACAGACCGCCTTGTGCTTTAAATAAAGCTCGCGGTACTGGCGACGGGCGTCTAAAATTTCAGGGTTGTCGGTGGGTGCGCTGCCGCCGGCATCTACGATTAAATCCTCGTCCATTCCTGCACGGCGAAGGTCACTTTTTGCCATATAGTCAGCGTTACCGCCAAGCATAATATCGGTACCGCGACCCGCCATATTTGTGGCGATGGTGACAGCGCCCAACTTACCTGCCTGAGCGACGATTTCCGCTTCTTTATCGTGATATTTTGCATTGAGCACAACATGCTGGATACCCTTCTTCTTGAGAAGTGAGGAAACAAGTTCACTCTTTTCAATAGAGATAGTACCCACGAGTACCGGCTGGCCGCGCTCTGCACATTCCTCGATCTGGCGGACGATAGCGCGAAGCTTACCTGCCTGGTTTCTATAAACCACATCGGATAAATCCCGGCGGATCATAGGTCTGTTGGTGGGGATTTCAACAACATCAAGGCTGTAAATGTGCTTGAATTCCTCCTCCTCGGTAAGCGCGGTACCCGTCATACCGGAGAGTTTTTTATACATACGGAAGTAATTCTGGAAGGTGATGGTAGCAAGGGTCTTGCTCTCGCGTTGGATAACAACGCGCTCCTTAGCCTCAATCGCCTGATGAAGGCCCTCGGAATAACGACGGCCGGGCATAAGACGACCGGTGAACTGGTCAACGATGACGATTTGGCCGTCACGGATAACATAGTCCACATCACGGTGCATAAGACCGCGGGCGCGGATCGCCTGATTTATATGGTGATGTAAAATGGAATGCTCGGGGTCGGAGAGATTTTCAATACCGAAGAATTTTTCTGCCTTTTCTATTCCGCGCTTTGTAAGTACCGCGGAATGCGCCTTTTCATCCACGATATAATCAGCATCATAACTGTCCTCAAGCTGAACCTTCTCATCGGTGGATGCAACCGTGTGAGAGCGGAGGGTTGCCGCAAGGCGGTCAACCTGCTCATAAATTGCGGTGGGCTTTTCGCCCATACCGGAAATGATAAGGGGGGTACGCGCCTCATCAATTAAGATAGAGTCCACCTCGTCAACGATGGCAAAAGAGTGAACACTGCGCTGTACCATTGTTTCCTTATAGATTGCCATATTGTCGCGCAGATAGTCAAAACCAAACTCGTTATTTGTACCGTAGGTGATGTCGGCCAAATACTGCTCGCGGCGCTCATCACTTAAAAGATCGTGGGTAATGATGCCCACGGTAAGTCCTAAGAAACGATGAACACGACCCATAAGCTCACCCTGGTATTTAGCAAGGTAGTCGTTTACGGTTACAACATGGACACCCTCTCCTGCAAGCGCGTTAAGATATGAGGGGAATGTAGCAACTAAGGTCTTACCCTCACCGGTTTTCATCTCTGCAATTCTGCCCTGATGCAATACGATACCGCCGATAAGCTGAACGGGAAAGGCACGAAGACCAAGCACGCGGTCAGCCGCCTCGCGGACGGTAGCAAATGCTTCAACAAGAATGTCGTCCAAGGTTTCACCGTTTTTCAGGCGGGTCTTGAACTCCTCGGTTTTGCCGCGGAGCGCGTCATCTGACAGGGCCTTATATTCATCCTCAAGGGACAGGATTTTATTTACAAGGGGCTGTATTTTTTTAACCTCACGCTCAGAGCGGGATTTAAAAAGCTTTTTTATTAAACCCATTATTTTTTCCTCCAAAAATGAAATCAAGTACAGTATAGCATAAAACTTACATATAAAAAAGAGTTTTCACCTCATTTTTACGAAATTGTAACATTCCCGAAATTTGTAGCATTTACCACAGTTTTGTGTTAGAATATAAAAAAACGAATAAGGAGACCTTTTGATATGAGCATTATTCGCGATAAAGACTTATGGCAGTCCGGTAAAAATAAAATCGACTGGGTGCGGGATTGTATGCCCGTGCTCGCCACCATTGAGGAGAGATTTAAAAAGGAAAAACCCTTAGCGGGTCTTAAACTTTCCATGTCCATCCATTTAGAGGCTAAGACCGCATATCTTGCTATGGTGCTGGCCGCAGGCGGTGCTGAAGTTGCGGTTACCGGTTGTAACCCCCTTTCCACCCAGGATGATGTTGCGGCTGCCCTCGCTCACGAGGGATACAGCGTCTTCGCTTGGCATGCAGCTACCGAAGAGGAATATACCGAGCATCTTAAAAAGACCCTTGAGCATTGTCCCCACATCATAATCGATGATGGCGGCGACCTGGTAAATCTCCTCCACGGTGAGGCGGAAGCCTATGGTGTCAACTTAATTGGCGGTGCTGAGGAAACCACCACAGGCGTTCACCGTCTTCGCGCAAGAGCCGAGGCGGGCGAGCTTAAATTCCCTATGCTGGCGGTAAATGATGCAAACTGTAAGCACCTATTCGACAATCGTCACGGTACAGGTCAGTCAACTTGGGATGCAATTATGAATACAACAAACCACCTTGTTGCAGGCAAGAATGTTGTTGTTGCGGGCTATGGCTTCTGCGGCAAGGGTGTATCCATGCGCGCAAAGGGCCTGGGCGCAAATGTAATTATCTGTGAGACCTCACCATTCCGCGCGCTGGAGGCATATGCTGACGGTTATCGCGTAATGTCGATGGATGAGGCGTGCGCTATCGGCGACATTTTCGTAACAACCACAGGTTGTCGCGATATTGTTGTTAAACGCCATCTGGAGAAGATGAAACACGGCGTACTTCTTGCAAATTCCGGACATTTTGATGTAGAAATCAATAAAGACGACTTAAATTCTTTGGCGGTTGAGATTTTTGACCGCAAGCCCAACATTGTGGGATACAAAATGGCAGACGGCAGAGTGCTGAATCTGCTCGGCGAGGGTCGTCTTGTAAACCTCGCGGCAGGAAATGGCCAC
Organism: Eubacteriales bacterium; assembly: GCA_045580305.1. GTDB lineage: Bacteria > Bacillota > Clostridia > Oscillospirales > JAAYXM01 > RGIG7332. Next base: position 16,286 of record JAZNNQ010000054.1, on the reverse strand, counting down.
CCTGCAGAAATTATGGATTTAAGCTTCGGAATTCAGGCGCTGAGCGTTGAGTATATGGCAAAGAACGGAAAAGATATGAAGCCGGGTGTATATGATGTACCGCCGGCAATTGATGAAACCGTTGCAAGACTAAAACTTGAGAGCGCGGGAATTTTTATTGATAAATTAACCGACGACCAGATTGAATACTTAAATAAGTTCTAAAAATGATATATCAAAGGCGCCCCTTATGGTAAGGGGCGCCTTTGATATAATAAAGCCGAGTGGCGAACCACTCGGCTTTTTTTATTAGAATTCAATTTTCTTTGCAATGTAAGAAACAAGATCTTCGATTTTAACTCGCTCCTGCTCCATTGTATCACGGTCACGAACGGTAACGCATCCGTCCTCTTCACTTTCAAAGTCGTAAGTGATACAGAAGGGAGTGCCCGCCTCGTCCTGACGGCGATAACGCTTACCGATAGAGCCCGCGTCGTCAAAGTCAACGGAGAAGTGCTTTGCAAGGTCAGCATAAAGCTCTTCAGCCTTATCAGAGAGCTTCTTGGATAAGGGAAGAATAGCACATTTATACGGTGCAAGTGCCGGATGGAGGCGGAGTACAACGCGGATGTCATTCTTCTCAGCGTCAACAACCTCTTCATCATATGCTTCGCAAAGGAATGCGAGAGCAACACGGTCAGCACCAAGGGAGGGCTCGATTACATAGGGAACATACTTTTCATTGCTTTCCTGATCGAAGTATTCCATATTCTCGCCGGAATGCGTCTGGTGTGCCTTAAGGTCAAAGTCTGTACGGTCAGCAATACCCCAGAGTTCGCCCCAACCGAAGGGGAAGAGGTACTCGATATCGGTGGTAGCGTTGGAGTAATGTGAAAGCTCCTCCTGCTCGTGGTCGCGAAGCTTTAAGTTCTCGCTCTTGATGCCGAGGTCTAGGAGCCACTTTTCACAGTAATCTTTCCAGTACTTAAACCACTCTAAATCTGTGCCCGGCTTGCAGAAGAACTCAAGCTCCATCTGCTCAAACTCACGGGTACGGAAGGTAAAGTTACCGGGAGTAATCTCGTTACGGAAGGACTTACCAACCTGACCTACGCCGAAAGGAATTTTCTTACGGCTGGTACGCTGGATGGACTTGAAGTCAACGAAAATACCCTGTGCGGTTTCCGGACGGAGGTAAAGCTCGTTCTTAGCATCCTCGGTAACGCCCTGGAAGGTTTTGAACATAAGGTTGAACTTACGGATATCGGTAAAGTTCTGCTTGCCGCAGTCGGGACAAACGATGTTGTTTTCCTTGATGTAATCTGACATCTGCTCGAAAGACCAGCCTGCCGGATTAACGCCGGTAGCCTCGATAAGATGGTCCGCACGGTGGCGGGTCTTACACTCCTTACAGTCCATAAGCGGATCGGAGAAACCGCCAACATGGCCGGAAGCAACCCAAACCTGCGGGTTCATAAGAATTGCAGCGTCAAGACCTACATTGTAGCGGCTTTCCTGGATGAATTTCTTCCACCAAGCGCGCTTAACATTGTTCTTGAATTCAACACCTAAAGGACCGTAGTCCCAAGTGTTTGCGAGACCGCCATAAATCTCACTACCGCTATATACATAGCCGCGGCCCTTACAAAGAGCAACGATTTTTTCCATTGTTTTTTCGGTATTTTTCATTTTTAAATGCCCCTTTGTTAAAGAATAAACATTATACAAGGTCATTCTAACACAAACGGGACTCAAAAGTAAAGTGAAAAAGCCATTTATTTTGAAATTTTCCCAAAAGTTACGCCTTTATAGTACCAAGAGAGGATATCCGAGTAGTTTTTCCCCTCCTCGGCGAGGATTTTTGCGCCGTATTGGCTGAGTCCTACACCGTGGCCGTAGCCGCGTGTTTCTATTGTTACCGTGTTATCCGCAAATTTTAACGAAAAATTAGTGGAGCGCAGGGAAAACAGAATGCGGAAGTCACTTCCCTTCATTGATACGCCGCCTGCGGTAAGCTTCATAACGCCGCCCGCGTCGCTGCGAGTGATATCCTTTATCCACAATGATGGGTCGTCGCCAAAGGCGGCATTAGGATATTTTTCGGTGAGCTTTTTCTTAAATTCATCATAGGAAAAGGTAACTTTTTTTGAGTAGTTTTCAAGCCGGGTTTCTCCCACGCTTTCTACGCTTTGTAAATACGGTACATCCGAGCCCCATACATCTACCGCTCGCTCGGTTTTTCCCGATGACATTGAAAAGAACACCGCGGAAATCGGCTTGTTATCGTACAGTAAGATCTCGCCATCGGTAGCACTTACCGCTGCACGAATTTTGTTGGTGTAGGTGTTGCTTTTATCTCCCCAGTTGGCGGCGGCCTCACTTATGGGACGGTAGGCCTTGCAATGAGCGGAATTGGAGCATACCATAGCACCTTGATGCTCGGTTGAAGGTGCGAGGGAGGCTCTGTTCATTGTATATGTACGGGCGGCGACCGCCTGCGCCTTGAGGGCCTCTGTCGGAAAGGACGCGGGCATTTCTGCAGAAAGCACACCGGCTAAATACTCGTCCAGTGGAAGGGTTTCCACCTTTCCGTTGTGAAAAAGCGTTATCTCGGTTGAAGCATCGATGCTCCCGTCTTTTACAGGAACAGGAAGCGGGACGACGCTATCTTCCGACCAGGGGCGCACGGCAATGATGGGTATAATAAAGAGCAGAGCCCATAAAATAAGGCTTAAAATCAAAAAGCGTTTCATATGTAAACCTTCTCTCCCGGGTAAATTTAGTTGACGAAAAGAGTAAAATGATATAAAATAGTAGAATAACTATGTTTGTCCCTCGCAAAGGAGGTTTTTATTTATGCTGTCATCAAAGGAATTTATTAATAGTTTATGTGATGAATTCAAGAAAAATAACCACATTTCACCGGAGGTACACAGAAACCTGCGCGTGAAGCGCGGTCTCCGTAATGCGGATGGTACCGGTGTGCTTGCGGGCCTTACTTTGGTTGGTAATGTTCGCGGCTACACTATGATCGACAATGAGAAGTGTGGTATCGAGGGTAAGCTTACTTATCGCGGTATCAATGTTGAGGATATTATCGACGGAATTTCAAAGGAAGGCCGTTTCGGCTATGAAGAGGTGGCGTATCTTCTTCTTTTTGGTCAGCTTCCCACTGTGGCACAGCTTGAGACCTTTACAAAGTTAATTGATGATAATCGTCCGCTTCCGAAGGATTTTACCGAGGATATGATTATCAAGGCGCCCAGCAACAACATTATGAACAAGCTTGCCAGAAGTGTGCTTGTTCTCTACTCAAGTGACGATAATCCGGATGATACATCTCTTGAGAATATGCTTCGTCAGAGCATTCAGCTTATTGCCCGCACTCCGATTATTGCGGCACAGGCTTATCAGGTAAAGCGCCATTACTATGACAATAAGACCATGCATCTTCATGTGCCGCCGAAAGGGCTCAGCACTGCGGAAACCTTGCTTTACTGCTTGCGCTCGGATAAAAAATACACAGAGGAAGAGGCGAGACTTTTAGACCTTTGCCTTATTTTACACGCTGAACACGGCGGCGGTAACAACTCGGCATTTACCTGCCGTGTGCTGTCTTCCTCCGGCACCGACACTTATTCTGCAATTGCGGCGGCTATCGGCTCCCTTAAAGGCCCGCTTCACGGCGGCGCCAATGCACAGGTTGAAAAGATGCTTGCCGATATTGAAAAGAATGTTTCCGACTGGAAGAATGATGATGAGGTTAAGGAATATCTCCGCCGTATTATCCGCAAAGAGGTTGGCGATAAGAGCGGTAAGATCTACGGTATGGGACACGCTATCTATACGGTATCTGACCCCCGTGCGGTAATGCTCAAGAAGTTTGCAAAGGAGCTTGCGGTAAAGCGCGGCTTCAAGGAGCGATTTGAACTTATTGAGTCGGTTGAGCGCCTCACTCCCGAAGTTTTCCTTGAGGAAAAGGGCGATAGCAAGCTTATTTGTGCAAATGTTGACTTGTATTCCGGTATGGTTTACGAGATGCTCGATATTCCGAAGGATATGTACACTCCGATTTTTGCTATTGCGCGTATGGTTGGCTGGTGTGCTCACAGAATTGAGGAGGTTATGTTCGGCGGTAAGATTATCCGCCCGGCATACAAGTCCATCTCCCCGGATACCGATTATGTATCGCTTGAGGACAGGTAATTATGAAAAAAATTATTTGGATTATCCCGACTGCAGTAATTCTTGGCATCTTGGCCTCGGTTTTGAGAGGCTATGAGCTCGCCTTCGGCTTCGATCTTTCAAGCGGGCTCCCCACAAGTGCTCTTTGGGTAACGCCAACTCTGCTTGCCGTTGGTGCGGTTGTTGCTATTGCTGCATTTGTGATTATCCGCAAGAAGAGCGTTGAACCGCAGGAGGAGAAAAAGTCTCCGGTACACACAGCTGTCTCCTTTGCTTGTAGCGCGATCATGCTTGCTCTTGCGGGATATTCGGTGTTTGTAAATCAGATGCAGGGTGAGGTTATAATCTACCTTTTCGCTGCACTCAGTTTGCTTAACGCCGCATCTTTTGCGGTTTTAGGTGTGAAGAATTTACGGGCAAATGACAACCCGATTTATTCGATTTTCACATTTATTCAGGTGCTTTGGGCAACACTTGCGGTCATTCTGGTGTTCAGAGAACGGGTAAGCGAGCCGATTGCGGAGCATTTTGTATTCCTGCTTTTCGCATTTCTCTGTATTTTGCTGTTCACCTATGCACAGACGGGTTATGTGTACGGCAAGAACAGAATTGCGGTGGCCTACATTACGGGCGTACTCGGGACTTATCTCATAGCAATTGAGTTGATAGCGCCCTTTATCGCAGGTGCTCTTAATGTGGAGTATTTTTTAAATCTTGATTTTAAAATTATTCTGCCCCTTGCGGCATATCTCATCTATATGCCAACAGCCCTTGTGAAAATCCTCCGCAACGAAAACAATGTATAATAAAACCCCCGTGGTAACTACCACGGGGGTTTTTCTATTGTTCCAACTCGTCTAAGGTTAAGCTGAATGCGGGGATGAAGTTTTTAATAAAATAATCCACCTCGGGGAGCTTCATAGCGCGGAGAGAAGCGAGTGTGCTTTCTTCCGCACTTGCAAATTCAGCATTTCCCGAATTTTTCTCTTCAATACACTTTATAAGTGCAGAAAGCTTGTCGGCGGCTTTTACAAGCGCCTTGTAATCCTCGGGAATATCGATCATCTCGCGATATGAGGCGGTCAGTGATTCGGGTAAAGCATTTATCAGCCGCTCGTTTGCGGTTCTTTCAATCTCACCGTAGATAGACCGCATCTGGGGGTTGTAATACTTAATGGGTGTGGGCATATCGCCGGTAAAAATCTCGCTTGCGTCGTGTAAGAGGGCATAACTGGATGCCTTCTCGGGAGAACAGTCCTCACCAAGAATATCTCGCTTAATGCAGGCAAGGGCGTGGGCAAGGACGGACACGAAAAAACTGTGCTCCGCAATATTTTCTTTCGTAGTATTTCGCATAAGCGCCCAGCGCTCGATATATTTCATTCGTGCAAGGAGTGCAAAAAAATTATTACTCACAGGAAATCACCTCGTGAGGTAATTATAGCTCATTGTAACAAAAAAAGCAATTGCTCCATATAATATTAATGCGAGTACTTACTCCTCCATTTATTTTTCCTTCTTCATAGCAAAAGGCAGGTCATATGACCTGCCTTTTGTTCTTATTACTTTTCTTCGGGGGTGTCCTTCTTTATGAGATTATATATCGCGTAGGTGTTGTGTGCCGCGATTTTCGTGTTCTCAATCAATTCGCCAAAACCGTAAATAACAAAAGATGAAGCCCAGGACAAAGCGGCACCTAATATCATAGTTAGAAAACCGGCTATCGGATCGGAGCTAATTGTAATAAGTCCGCCGATTACAGATGCAACTGTTCCCGCAATCGTTACAACATAGGCCAATTTTTTTATCTTTTCACCAATGTTATCAAACATAAAAACAACCCCTTTGAAATTTGTTTTACAGCTGTGCAAATGCCTGCTTAATATCGTCTAAGATATCCTCAATGTTCTCAAGACCGACAGAGAAGCGGATAAGACCCGGGTCAATGCCTGCAGCCACAAGCTGCTCATCGGTAAGCTGACGATGGGTTTCGCTTGCGGGGTGGAGTACACAGGTACGGATGTCCGCAACATGAACCTCGTTGGATGCGAGTTTGAGAGAGTTCATAAACTTCATTGCCGCGCTCTTTCCACCCTTAATGATGAAGGAAATAACGCCGCTTGCGCCCTTTAAGTATTTCTGGGCAAGAGCGTAGTCCACATCATTTTCTAAACCGGGGTAGCGGATGCTTGCAACATTCTCGTTTGCCTCCAAGAACTTGGCAACGGTGATTGCATTTTCACAATAGCGCTGCATTCTTACAGCGAGAGTCTCAAGACCTAAGTTTAAAAGGAAAGCAGAGTGCGCCGCGGGGTAAACACCGAAGTCGCGCATCAGCTGCATACGAGCCTTGATAATATATGCCGCCTTGCCGTATGTACCAACATAGGTAATGCCGTGGTAAGAGTCGTCCGGCTCGGTGAAATCCGGGAACTTGCCGTTGGTCCAATCAAAGTTACCCGAGTCAACGATAACACCACCGACCTGTACAGCGTGGCCGTCTAAGTACTTTGAGGTAGAGTGAATAACAATGTCTGCGCCAAAGTCAATAGGCTTGCAAAGTACCGGAGTTGCGAAGGTGTTGTCGATAATAAGCGGAACATTGTTAGCGTGAGCGATACGGGCAAAACGCTCGATATCAAAAACCGTGAGAGCGGGGTTTGCAATAGTTTCGCCGAATACCGCTTTGGTGTTGGGCTTGAATGCTTTTGAAATTTCCTCATCGGACCAGTTCTTGTCGATAAAGATACACTCAATACCCATGCGCTTTAAGGTGACCGCAAAAAGATTGAAGGTACCGCCGTAAATTTCGGTGGTGCTGATAAAACTGTCACCAGCGCTACATAAGTTTAAAATGGAAAGAAGGGTTGCAGCCTGACCGGAGGAGGTGCACATTGCACCAACGCCGCCCTCAAGTTCCGCGATTTTCTGCTCAACCGCCATAACGGTGGGGTTTGCAAAGCGTGAATATATAAGGGACTTGGTAGGCTCATCAAAAACAGATGCAACCTCTTCGGTGGAATCGTATACATATGTTGTGCTCTGTACAATCGGAACTACACGCGGCTCTGAATTTTTCGGAGTATAGCCGGAGTGCAGGCATTTTGTTTCGTCTCTCATTAGATATTCCTCCTTTATGTGGTTTAGTATAGGCTCAAAAGGGCAAAAAGTCAAGTGCGTACAAGTTATTAAAAATGTTGTTAAAAAAATAACTATTCTTGTTATGATGTGGGGTTTAGTGTATAATATAGTATAATAAAATAGTTCTATGCTTTTACAAAAAATTTAGATGAGGTGAAAATATGGCTTTTGGTTTTAGAGGCGGTATCCATCCGGATGACAAAAAGTCCGCTACCGAGCGCCGCACAATCGAAGAAATGACCGCGCCCAAGCAGGTTATTTTACCGATGTCTATGCACATTGGTGCGCCCTGCAACCCGCTTGTAAGCGTGGGCGATCGCGTGCTTTTGGGTCAGCGTATTGCTGAGTCTGGCGCGCCGGTCTCCGCTCCTGTGCACGCGTCCGTTTCCGGTACTGTTGTTGCCATTGAACCCCGTCCCCATCCGAATGGGACTAAGGTTGTGTCCATTGTAATCGAAAACGACTACGAGGACGAAGCAGCACCTACCACACCCTATGAGGAAACCCGTTTTGCCGATATTTCCGCAAGCGCTCTCGCTGAGATCTGTAATAATGCAGGTATCGTAGGTCTGGGTGGTGCGGCATTCCCCACAAAAATTAAGATCGAGTCCGCGGTCGATAAGGTTGACACGCTTATCATCAACGGTGCGGAGTGTGAACCCTATATCACCTCTGACAATCGCCTTATGATAGAGCACAGCGAAGAGGTTTTGGACGGTGCAACCCTTGTTATGAGAGCGCTGGGCCTCAAGGTCGTGCATATCGGTATTGAGTCCAACAAAAAAGAGGCGATTATGCGCCTTAAGAAAACAGCGGCTAATATGCCCCATATAAAAATTCATGTGCTTCACACAAAGTATCCGCAAGGCTCTGAAAAGCATCTTATCAAAGCGGTTACCGGCCGTGAGGTACCTCCGGGACAGTTACCCTCGGCGGTTGGTGTTATCAATGTGAACACTGCCACCTGCTTTGCTATCTCCCGCGCGGTAAGATACGGAACTCCTCTTACAACCAAGGTTGTTACGGTTTCCGGCTCTGCGGTTGCAAACCCCAAGAACTTACTCGTAAGAATAGGTACCCCCATCGGCGAACTTTTAGAGTGTGCCGGCGGTCTTAAGGAAGATCCTTACAAGGTGCTTATGGGCGGCCCGATGATGGGTGTTGCACAGCACACACTTGAAGCACCGGTCATCAAGGGTACAAATGCGGTACTTGCCTTCTGCGAGAAGGAGGACAAGGCAGACCCGGCTCAGACCTGTATCCATTGCGGCAAATGCGTGGGCGTATGTCCGATGAATTTACAGCCGCTGTTCCTCAATATGTACGCTAAGCGCGATATGTATGATGAGCTTGAAAAGGCAAGACTTTTTGACTGTGTTGAGTGCGGTTGCTGTTCATACATCTGCCCGGGAAGAATTCATCTGGTGCAGACCTTCCGCACAGCTAAGGCTAAATACACTGAAATGAAGAAGAAAGGAGCGAAAGGTTAAAAATGGATAAGAATCTTATTGTTTCTTCCTCTCCTCATATTAAAACCGAGGACGGGACACGCTCCATTATGCTGGATGTTATAATTGCCCTTATTTTCCCGCTTATTATGGCGATTTACTTCTTCGGCTGGCGCTCCCTCACCTTGACGCTCACCTCTGTTGCGGCGTCCATCGCGTTTGAGTGGCTTTATCGCAGATTACTTAAAAAGCCCTCCACTATTCACGACTTGTCCGCGGTTGTCACCGGTATGTTACTCGCATTTAACCTGCCGGTAAGCGCACCGCTTTGGATTCCGGTTGTGGGCGCATTCTTTGCTATCGTTATCGTTAAGCAGTTATACGGCGGTATCGGTAAGAACTTTATGAACCCGGCACTTGCGGCTCGTGCGTTCCTTCTTTCTTGGCCGGCGCTTATCTCTTTCTGGACAAGACCGCTGGTCAATGCGGGCATTACACTTTTCGGAAATGTTACCCGCGAAACCGTTGCTGTTGATGCGATCGCATCTGCAACTCCGCTCGCTAAAATGAAGATGGGTATCTTGCCCTCTGTCATTTCGCCCAGCATTGAAAATGATGTTGCCTATACACTCCAGGACACCTTCTTTGGTAATGTCCCCGGCTGTATCGGTGAAGTTTCTGCGCTGGTGCTTCTGGCGGCTCTTGCTTACCTGCTCATTCGCAAGGTTATCACATACCACATTCCGGTGGCTTACATCGGTACGGTTGCGGTTCTCACTTTCATATTCCCCTTGGGCGGAAACGACCCCCTTACCTGGATGCTTTACAGCATCAGCTCCGGTGGTCTTATGTTAGGTGCGGTATTTATGGCTACCGACTATACCACCTCGCCGGTAACATCGTTAGGTAGAGTGATTTACGGTATCGGTTGTGGCTTACTCACTGTTCTCATCCGTTACTTCGGCTCATACAGTGAGGGCGTTTCATACTCTATCCTTATTATGAATCTTCTTGTATGGACAATTGATAAATATGTTAAGCCTTCCCGCTTCGGCGTTAAGAAAGCTGCAAAGAAAGCAGGTGGCAAGTAATGAAGTTTGAAAAGAAAGAACTCTTCAGCATGGCGAAGATCGCCATTTGCCTGCTTCTGATCACCGCAATTTCCACATTGCTTGTTGCGGTTGTAAATGAGGTTACAAAGGGCCCTATCGCCGAGCAAAGACTTGCGGCTGTGAACGCAGCTATGGCGAAGGTGCTCCCCGCTGCTGATTACAAGCAGATGGAGGATGTGGCATCTCTCGGGCTTGATGAAATTGTACTCGAGGTTTACACCGCTTATGACGAGACAAATAACCCGGTAGGCTATTGTGTTAAAACCGCACCTGCAGGCTACGGTGGCGCGATAGAGATGATTACCGGCGTTGATTTAAACGGTCTTGTTACCGGCGTTGACATTGTAAATATGTCAGAGACTGCGGGCCTTGGTACAAAGACAAAGGAAGCGCCCTGGCTTGAGCAGTTCAAGGGTAAGGGTGCTGATGTTGCGGTAACCACAAGCGTTGAGCCGCTTGAAAATGAGGTTTCTGCGGTTTCCGGCGCTACCGTTTCATCAAAGGCGGTAACTCGCGGTGTTACAGCTGCTATAAATGCAGCAAATCAGATAAAGGGGGCGGCGTAATATGAAAAAGACACTTAAAGCCATTTTAGAAGGCGCTATTACAAACAACCCCTCTTTTGTTCTTCTTTTAGGTATGTGTCCGCTTCTTGCGACCTCTACCTCTGTTCCCAACGGCTTGGGTATGGGTATTGCGGCTACCGTTGTTTTGACCTGTTCAAACATCGTTATTTCACTGCTTCGCAAGATTATTCCGAATGAAATCCGAATTGCGGCATATATCGTGGTAATCGCCAGCTTCGTAACTATGGTAAATATGTTACTTGAAGCGTTTTTACCGGATCTGCACGCATCTCTCGGCATTTTCATTCCGCTTATCGTTGTTAACTGTATCATTCTCGCCCGCGCTGAGGCCTTTGCTTCACAGAACGGAATCTGGGCATCTGCGCTGGACGGTATCGGCATCGGTCTTGGTTTTACCGGAGCGCTCTTTATCCTTTCTACCATCCGCGAGATTTTGGGCAACGGTACCTTCTGCGGAATTCACATTTTAGGCGAAAACTTCCCGGCGGCAACTCTTATGGTTCTTCCCGTTGGTGGTTTCTTAACACTTGGCTTTGTAATTGCGCTAATCAATTACATCCGTAATAAGAAGGGGGTATAAGCTATGTCATTAACACAGATTTTATCCCTTGCTATTTCCGCTATTCTTATCGAGAACTTCGTTCTGGTTAAGTTCCTCGGTATCTGCCCCTTCCTCGGCGTTTCCAAGAAGAGTGACACCGCGGTTGGTATGGGTATCGCGGTAACCTTCGTTATGACGGTTGCCTCTGCGGTCACCTATGTGGTGGATATGTTTATGCTCAGACCCTTAGGTCTTGAGTATATGCAGACTATCGCATTTATTCTCGTTATTGCGGCACTTGTTCAGGTTGTTGAAATGGTTATGCAGAAGACCCTTCCTGCGCTTCATAAGTCGCTGGGTATTTACCTGCCGCTTATTACAACAAACTGTGCGGTGCTCGGCGTTGCGCTCCTTAACGCGCAGAACAACTATAACTTCATTGCATCCGTTGTTTACGGTATGGCAGCGGGCCTTGGCTTTATGCTTGCCATTGTTTTATTTGCAAATGTGCGTGAGCGTCTGGAGTTTGCAGATTATCCCAAGGCATTTGAAGGCTTCCCGATCGCCCTTGTAACCGCGGCGCTTATCTCGCTCGCGTTTATGGGCTTTAACGGTATGAAGATATTTTAGTCGGAGGGAGGAGAGCGTATGGATTTTTTAAGTATTTTATATGCGGTTCTTATTCTCGGCGGAATTGCCATAGTATTCGGCGCGCTGCTTGCGTTTGTAAGTCGCGTTTTCGCGGTGGAGAAGGATGAACGCTATGACCATGTTGTTGAGATTCTCCCGGGCGCAAATTGCGGCGGTTGTGGTTTCGCAGGTTGCGCAAATTTAGCAGAGGCACTTATCGAGGGTAAGGCACCGATTACCGCGTGCCCGGTCGCAAAGGATGACGCGAGAGCAAAAATCGCTGAGGTCTTAGGTATTCAGCTTACCCGAAACGAAAAGTTGCAGGCGGTTGTCCGTTGCAGTGGCGGCGATAGATGCAAGAAAAAGTTTGACTATCTTGGTATTAAAGATTGTCACGCGGCAAATCGTCTTGCCGGTGGCCATATGGAATGCCAGTACGGCTGTCTGGGTTTTGGTTCCTGTGTTGCTGTTTGTGCATTTGATGCGCTTCACATTGTAGACGGTGTGGCAAAGGTGGATCACGACAAGTGTACCGGCTGTCTTAAGTGTGTCAACACCTGTCCGAGAAATATTATTACAGCAATCCCCTACACCGCCGATGTTACCGTTGCTTGCTCAAGCCACGATAAGGGCGCGGATTTACGAAAGGTCTGCGAGATCGGCTGTATCGGCTGTAAGATTTGCGAAAAGAACTGTCCTCAGGGTGCTATTACTGTCAATGACAATTTAGCGTCAATTGATTATGCAAAATGTACCACCTGCGGCATTTGTGCTGAAAAATGTCCGAGACATCTTATCATCAACGCAAAGCTTATGGATTTATACCCCGAAGAAGGTTATTGAAGTTAAAAAGGGAGGCAATGCCTCCCTTTTTTTCTATTGATAATTTTATATTTTTTTGATAACATAAGTATCGAGGGGTGAAAAGATATGTCAAAAGGAGTTTATCGCAGATACAGAGGCGCGCGTCGTCGCACCGGTGTTTTGGTGCCTACTCTCGTTGTGCTCTGTATTATTGCGGCAATAGTTTTAATATATGTTACATTTAATCTTGAGGCATCCGAGGACGGCACTACCGTGCTGTCGCTTCCGTTTACCGACAAGACCATAACCTTCGGCGAGCCGCAGGTAGAGCTGATAGTTGAGGAACCGGTGGATGTTGTTGTGGAGATAAAGGTGCCGGAATATGAAAAAAGAGTGGAAAAACCCGCATTTCTTACATTGGATGAGGATTTTGATGAAAATTTAGCCGCTCTTACCGATATAAACACCGTTGTACTCAAATATAAAAGCGACGGCGGCGTTGTTCTTGACGATGAGGAAGTCAAAGACGCTTACGGCAAGATAAAGGCTGCGGGCTTTAATCCTTGCGCCCAAATCTCCTGCTTCAGGGATAACGACTATGCCGAAGCGAATAAGGAACTTGCTTGCAGTAGTGCCAACGGCGCGCTCTGGCGTGACGGAGATAAGTACGCATGGCTAAACCCATATAAGGATGCGGCGGCGGATTATATTTGCGGCGTTATTGAAAAAGCCTATAACCTCGGCTTCCGGGAAATCTTGCTTACAAATGCGGCATTCCCGATGGGAGATATATATTATAATGAAGAAATGGAAAAGGGTGCGGTTATTTCCGCGTTCCTTGACAAGGTGAAGGCGATTTGTGATGCTAAGGGCGATTTACGGGTTGCGATTTACTTTGACGGCAAGGACAGCGCGGTTACCGGCCAGGAGCTTGATGCTATTGTCGGCAATTTCTACCGTATCTATACAAGAGATGCGGCTATATATAATAAGGTAGGAACTTTAATTACCGAGGACAAGCGCGAGCGCAGAATAGTGCTCCTTGCAAACTAAGTGGACTTATGAAACTGTTATTTGAAGCGTTGATTAAATTTGCGGCCGGTGTCGTGCTTATAGTTGCTCTTATATTTCTGCCCGCGGGTACGGTGCATTATCCGGGTGGATTGTTGCTTGCGGCGGTGCTCTTTGTGCCTATGTTTTTCGCAGGACTGGTTATGCTTGTAAAAAAGCCGGAGCTTCTGAAAAAACGCCTTAACAATAAGGAAAAACAGAGTGAGCAGAAAACGGTAGTTGCAGTTTCTGCAATTATGTTTATTTGCGGCTTTATTACAGCGGGAATAAGTTTTAGACTTAACTTTCTGATGATGCCCGAGTGGGTATCCTATGTGGGTGCGGTTATACTTCTTTTTTCCTATATTATATATGGGGAGGTTTTGCGAGAAAACCAGTACCTGAGTCGTACGGTCGAGGTGCAGGAAGGCCAGCGTGTGATATCCACCGGCCTTTACGGAATTGTGCGGCACCCCATGTACGGCGCAACCGTGTTCTTGTTTCTGTCGATGCCCCTTGTTTTAGGCTCGGCACTCTCGCTGGTTATATTCCTCGTTTATCCGCTGCTTATTGCAAAAAGAATAAGAAATGAGGAGAAGGTTCTGGAAGAAGGCCTTGCAGGCTATGACGAATACAAGAAGAAGGTAAAATATAAAATGATCCCGTACATATGGTAGACCCTTCCTATTGTGTATAATTTCAACCAAAACCACAAGATAATGGAAAGTAAAAAAACATTTAAAAATTTATAAAAAAATTTGCAAAAAAGCCTTGACACCAGGGCTTTTTTGTTATATTCTATTATAGCGCCTGTAAAGGGCGCACTATGCGATGAAACAGGAGATTGCTGCTATTTAGCAGGTAACTTCTGTGGAGTATGTCCGACAATCGGGCGGCTGAAAATACTGCACAGGGATGCTTTGAGTGCTTGCGGCTCAAGTGTTTACAGTATTAATGCCGGAATCAGGGAAACCCCGAACTGACGCCGGTTTTTATAATGCCCCGGCGCGATACGCGCGGCAGGGTTGTGCAGATATTTCGCCGTACGCAGACAAACTACTACGTACGAACAAGGAGGAACCAAACAATGGCAAAAGAAATGATCAGGATTCGTTTAAAGGCTTATGATCATCAGCTCATCGATCAGGCAGCTGAGAAGATCGTAGAAACTGCAAAGCGTAATAACGCAAAAGTTTCCGGCCCGATTCCGCTTCCTACTTCTAAGGAAGTAATTACGATTTTACGCGCGGTACACAAATATAAGGACAGCCGTGAGCAGTTCGAGCGCCGCACACACAAGCGTTTAATCGACATCTCTAATCCGACTGCTGAGGCTACCAAGGCTCTTATGACACTTGAGCTTCCCGCAGGCGTTGAGATCGAAATCAAGCTTTAATATGTTTAGAACCGCAGCTCTTTAAATTCGTCACGGGGTTACGACGGATATGTAAAGGGCGGGTCATGTTGGCGGGTGCGTCAACCAATAACCTAAAGGAGGAAAATACATGCAGAAGGCAATCATCGGCAAGAAAGTTGGTATGACCCAGATCTTTGATGCTGAAGGTAAGGTCATCCCGGTAACCGTTATTGCAGCCGGTCCTTGCGTAGTTGTTGATAAGAAGACAACAGAGCGCGACGGCTACGAGGCTGTTCAGTTCGGTTACGGCGACATTGCGGAGCGTAAGCTTAACAAGCCTGCGGCCGGCCACCTGAAGAAAGCAGGTGTTTCCGCAAAGAAAATTCTTAAGGAATTCAAGCTCGACGACTGTTCAGCACTGAACATCGGCGACGAAATCAAGGCAGACATTTTCGCAGAGGGCGATTGTGTCGATGTCATCGGCACAAGCAAAGGTAAAGGTACCGCAGGTACTGTTAAGCGCTTTGGTCAGCGTATGCAGTGCCACACCCACGGTGTTGGCCCTGTACACAGAAGTGCAGGCTCAATGGGCGCAGCTACTGATCCGGGTCGTGTTCTTCCGGGTAAGAAGTTGCCGGGTCGTATGGGTGCTGAGCAGGTTACTGTAATGAACTTAGATGTTGTTAAGGTAGATGCTGAAAACAACATGATTGCAGTACGCGGCGCTATCCCGGGCCCCAAGGGCGGCATCGTATTTATCCGTAACACGGTTAAGAATGCGTAAGCTGCGACAATAAGCGAAAGGAGATAAAAAGCTATGCCTAAGGCAACAGTTTATGATATGACCGGCAAACAGACCGGAGAGATCGAGCTTCTCGATGCTATCTTCGGTATTGAGCCGAACGAAGTTGCGTTGCATGAGGCGGTTAAAAACCACCTTGCAAACTGCAGACAGGGCACCCAGAGTACTTTAACTCGTGCGGAAGTCCGTGGCGGCGGCATCAAGCCGTGGCGTCAGAAAGGAACCGGTCGTGCTCGTCAGGGTTCCATCCGTGCTCCCCAGTGGACACACGGCGGTATCGCTCTTGGCCCGAAGCCGAGAAGCTACAGCTACCGTCTTAACAAGAAGTATCGTCGCCTTGCACTTAAGAGTGCACTTTCCGCTAAGGCTCAGGCAGGCGAGATCATCGTTATCGAGAACTTAAAGCTCGAAAACATCAAGACAAAGGACTTTGCTGCTTTCTTAAAGGCAATCGATGTTTCCGGCAAGGCACTCGTTGTTACTCCGGAAGTTAACGAGAGCATCGTTAAGAGCGCACGCAACATCCCCGGCGTTATGACCACAACCGCTACCATCTTAAATGTATATGACATTTTAAATGCTGGTAAGTTCATCGTGGATCGCGACGCAGAAGTCGGAGGCCAAGCGGTCTTAGGAAGACAATTAGGGGC
>JAZNNQ010000053.1:0-2469 GCA_045580305.1 Eubacteriales bacterium | reverse complement strand
AGTACCGCTTTATCTTCTATCTGGGTTATGGTTACCTCTCCCTTAATCCAGTTTGCATAAAGGGTTACATCACCTGTCTTGTCCCAAGTTCTTGCTGAGCTTCCGTCTGCCTTGTAGTACATAGTTCCGGTACCGTTAGCTCCATCGTAGTAACCACCAAAGATATATCCGGTCTTACTGGGCGCGGTGATTGCCGGCATTGCACTACCGTAGGTCGCGGTTACACTGCCGCCTTCGCTTAAGCTTACTGTAGCCTTGGGTGCAGTTACGGTAATTGTGCTGGTTGTGCTTGCACTGCTGTAGCCGTCGGTTGCAGTAAACTTAACAGTATGGCTGCCGATCTGTGCTACGGTAGGTGTCCATGAGAACGCGTTTCCGCTTAAGCTTGCTCCCTCAGGTAAGCCGCTTGCTGAATATGTAATTGTTGCATCTGTTAAGTTCGTTGATGCAGAAAGGCTGAATGAAAGTTTACTTGCTGCAACTACGCTCTTATTTCCAACCGTTGTAATTGTGGTCTTTGCTTCTGTCCACTGTGCGTAGAGTGTCTGTGCTCCCGTCTTATCCCAGTTCTTTGCTGACGTGCCATCTGCGTTGTAGTACTTTGTTCCGCCGCTTGTTGCATCATAATATCCGTTGAATATCTTTCCTGCCTTGGTTGGCGGTGTGATACTCGGCATTGCACTACCGTAGGTCGCGGTTACCGGGACATCGCTGTCACCGTTATCTAAAATTACAACTGAACTAGGTGCTTTTACGGTAATCTTGACGTTGATTGTTGCAGTTGCAATACCGTCACTTGCAGTGAGTATTACAGTATGCTCACCGATTTGTGCGGTAGTAGGTGCCCATGTAAACTTACCCGTAGCAGCATCAAGTGTTGCACCGGCCGGCAGGTCGGTTGCGCTGTAAGTTATAGATTGATCCATACTTGAAGTAGCGGAAAGTTCAAACGCTACACTGCTTCCCGCGGTAACTGTTTGGTCTGAAACAGCGGTAAGGGTAACCTTCGACTCTGCCTTGACAGCGGAGAGCGGAATTCTGAATGTGTCGTTTGTATCAATCTTATAAACGTAATCGCCGTTTGCGTCAAGCTTATCAATAAGAGTAATATCGCCAATATCAAGCACGTAGTTTGAACCGGACTTGGTAACGTCTAAAATCTCATAAGTTGCATTGCCGTTTTCAAGGGAGGTTTCGTCAACATAGAGATAACGTCCGATGAGCTCTTCCGCATCCACCGTGCTGTCAAAGGCTACGGTGAGTGAGTTCTCAAACTTACTGCCCTTGGTAAAGTCTTTTATCTTACCTGTATATGCAGCAGTTGCCGTAAGATCGCCAACCTTTGTACCGTCATTTACGTAGGAGTAAACATTCATGCCGTCCTTAACCGAGTATACGGTAACAAAGCCTTTGATGTTAAACAGATTATCGACCTTATACTCAACATTTGTATTGTTTGCAAAGGTAATATAGTCGGTTCTGCCGTTTTTAAGAACAACCTTGACCGCACGGACCTTTTCATTTGCACCAAGAGCTGCGCCGTCTGCACGGACCATATCTACAGCAGTCAAGGATGAAATGTTACTGTTGTCGTTGTAGGTTTCAAATACGGTGGTAAAGAGGGTATTCAAGTTGGTGCCGCTTCTGCGTGCAAGAACAAACTTGAGCTTTTCGGGGTTTAAGTCACGCTTGGGCGCGTTACCGTCAGCGAGTGCTACCTCATTAAGATCAAAGCCGTTAAGCATTGTCATCTTAAGGTGTGTATCCTGCTCGGTCTCACGAACTCCACGGTAGTCTTCAATCTGGAAGTCAACCGAGAAGTTTCCGCCTGTAACGGTTGCATCACGGTCTACGTTGTAAAGATAGCTATAACCTATCTGTCTGGTTTCGTAGGTAGCAAATGGAACATTTGCACCCGAATACGTACCTACGTAGTTACCGCTTGAATCGGTCTGGGGTACTAAGGTAAGTCCGCTTGTGGTTACAGTATCCGCAAGAGCGTGGAATGAATAAAGGTGCTCATCGCCACCGTTTACGTGGAAGAAGTCAACCGCGTAGGTATCGTCCTCATCAATTCCAACAGAAACCACTGTTCTGCGATAATCATCGACAGCATACTGGTGCTCTGCGGATGCATCCATAACCTTAACACGACCGGAATCGTCAAAATGGTGGGGGAAGCCGGTTGTGCGTAATCTGAACTGACGACCGTCGTTTACAACAACAGTATTATGTGATGTTGTTGTCTGGCCCCAGCTTGCGTACTCATAGCCTGTTGTGCTGGTGGGATAGCCAAGATCAGGTGCTACCGCAAGGCCCTTTGCATCGATACCTAAGTTAAGGGCGTCACGGTGTCCGTGACCTGCACCACGACCATAGAACATCCAATAGGTTGTTTCGGTTTCGGTGTTCTCGCCCTTCATCGGGGTTCTGAGCGCCGCATAACCGTAGTCAGTCAAGTTTCGGGAC
>JAZNNQ010000052.1:0-46972 GCA_045580305.1 Eubacteriales bacterium | reverse complement strand
TTTAGCTTAAACTTCATCCAAAATTCATCTTTTCAGGATGCAAGGCAGTTTTGAAAGCAAGATTTTTTGTAAAGAGAAAGAATAAAATTCCGGTAATACTGGCGTATTACCGTAATTTTTGATGCACTATTTACGGAAAATATGGTATCAAAACCAATGCTTCCTTATCTGGCTGTGGCGTTACCAACGGTTTTCTCTTTTTTAACTTACTTTGCGTTGTTTAACTTAAGAGTTAACTGGCTCTTCTTGCGAGCAGCAGTGTTCTTGTGCATAATACCTGAAGCCACTGCACGGTCAACACTCTTAACTGCAGCCTTATATGCAACGGTAGCATCGCCGCCCTCAGCAAGAGCTGCGTCAAACTTCTTGATGGAAGTCTTGAGAGCTGTCTTCTTAGCCTGGTTACGACCAGCATAAACTTTAGTTAATTCAACACGCTTTTTTGCCGACTTAATATTGGGCATAGCGTCCACCTCCTTAGAATATTCTCGAAATGTTACCGACTTATTATATCACCAACAAAATGAAAATGCAAGCATTTTTTTAAAAATTTGTATACTTTATTTTTTTAAGCGAAAAAATAAGCAAAAAGAGGTGGTTAAATAATGCGAAATGTAAGAACAGACCTGGCATTGGAGGCGCAAGAACTGTGGCGACAGGACGCGGGCGAGCAGAGCGAACTCTCGGGTGTTATAGCCGAGGAGGAGCAGATTTCCGGTCACAAGGTGCACCGTGTAAAGATCATAAACGAAGCAGGAGAGCGTGCCTTAAATAAGCCTCGGGGTAATTATATCACCGTAGAGCTCAGCGGTGTTGCCCGACGGGAGGACGAGGTGTTTCCGCGCGCAATTTCCACGGTTGCAGGTGAACTTGAAAAAATTATGCCAAAGAGCGAGGGCACAGTTCTTGTTGTGGGACTGGGCAATCGTGGCATAACACCCGACGCGGTAGGAGATGCCGCGGTGGGCAAGGTGATGGTGACACGGCACTTGGTGGAAAAACTTCCGGAATATTTTAAGGATTTTCTGCCGGTATCCGCCATTGCACCGGGCGTTCTGGGTATGACCGGTGTGGAGAGCCGCGAGGTGATTGCCGGCGTAGCGGAAAAGATAAAGCCGCGTTTTATTATTGTAATCGACGCCCTTGCCTCCCGAAAAATAACAAGGCTTTGCAACACCATACAGATCACCGACACGGGTATTACACCCGGCTCGGGCGTGGGGAATTCCCGCGCAACCATCAACAGCGACACCTTAGGTGTACCGGTAATTGCAATAGGTGTGCCCACGGTTGTGGATATTTCCTCAATTATCTTTGATATCGAGGAGCAAAGCGGAATAACATTTCCCGACCATATAATGGAGGAATACGGCAAAAGCCTCATGGTAACGCCCAAGGAGATCGATGTCAATATAGAGGATGTGGCGAAAATCATAGGCTATGCCATAAATCAAGCCCTGCAGCCTAATATTTCTATTTCCGATATGGATATGTTCTTGTCCTGATATTTCCCTGCGTGCTCCCCATTTCCCGACGAATTATATGCTTTTTCCGCGGTAAAATGAAATTTGCCTAAGGAGGATGTTTAAAATGGATATTAAGGGAATGGATAAAAGGAAGATAAGTGAGCTTTTTAAAACAGCCGTGCCCATAGTTGTGCCCGCTATTAAGGGTTTACTCGGTTTTTTGCTGTCCCGCGGCCTTATTTTTGCGGAATATGCGCCATTCGGCCTTGCCTGGTGTGCTGCAGGGGGCGCCGCGGGCACCATCGGTGCAATTTTGGGCTACATATCTATTCTTTACAAGGCCAACAGCCTTAAATATATGGCAATATGTATCTTAATCTACACCGCGGGTTATATTTTCCGCGACACCGAATTGATACGACGCCGTGGCTTTATGCCACTCACCACCCTTATCTGCACCGTGGCAGTGGGATTTGTTTTCGTGATAGAAGCCGCAGAGCCATTGAAAGCCGCCGCATTTTTTGCCGCCGAGGTGCTTATCGCCACATTAAGCGCGTATTTTTATCAGCTTGCTTTGAAGGGCAAGAGTACGCCCGCACGGAAAATCGGCGGCGCTCTGCTTGTGGCAAGTCTTATTTTACCGCTGACCGAAGTGGGCGTTTTCGGACTGTCGGTGGGCAGGATAACAGCAGGTGTGCTGATTATGATAATCGGCTATTACGGTGGTGTAGGCGCGGGCAGCGCTGCCGGCATAACGATGTCATTTGCAACGGGAGGCGGTCATTTGTTCCCGATTTACGGATTGTGCGGCCTCGTTTCACCGCTTTTTAAAAGCCGAGGGAAAGCCTCGTTTGCCCTTGGCTTTTTTGTTGTGGCAATGAGCTCTATGCTCTGGGTAATGATGGACATAAATTATAGATTTATCTGGGAGAGTTTGATTTCAATTACCGTCTTTCTCTTCACAACTAAACTTTACGGCGAGAGAATAAAGGAGCTTTTTATTAATCGGGAAGAAAAAAAGGTTCACGCCAGACTTCAAAAGTACTTGGAAGAGCGCATAGATCGTGCAAGTGAGGCGTTTTCCGAGCTATCGCTTATTTTTACCGGTAAAAAAGAGGAGGAGCGGCAAAGCTTTACCGCGATTTTTGACGCGCCGGCACAAAAGGTGTGTAAAAAATGCGTGCTTGCAAAAACCTGCTGGGAGCGTGACTTTGCAAAAACCAGAGATGCACTGGACTTCGTAGCAAAGGCACTGGAGAATAAAAGTAAAATTGAGGCGGAGGATTTTCCAAACCATTTTGTGGCACGCTGTATAAGGATTGATGATTTTGTGCAGCAGGCAAACAACGAGCTTTTTAAGGTGCTGTATCGGAGAAAGCATAGGGCACAACTTGAGGAAGGACGAGGTGCGCTCAAAAAGCAATACGGCGAAATGGCAAAAATAATAGCCCGTCTTAAAAACGAGCTTAATCTTACCATAGATGCACAATATGAGGCGAAAATTGCGGATTTTTTTGAGAAAAACGAAATTTCGGCATATCCAACCGTGTATCGCGATGCCCGAAACCATATACATATCGAAATCGAGGGAGAACGACTCTCCCGCCTTTGCTGTGAGGAATTTGCCCGCGACTTATCAAACTTTCTCGGCTTTAAGGTAACCGTTCCAACTCTTGAGGAAAAGTGTATAAAACTGCGGCAGAAGGAGAATTTAGCGGTTAATGTGGGCGCGTCACTCAACAAAAAACAGGGAAATAGCGTAAGTGGCGACGCGGGCAGCTATTTTCGCACCGCGGAGGGAGACATCGCACTGATTTTAGCTGACGGAATGGGAAGCGGCAATGACGCGGCGTACATTTCTGCAAAGACTATTAAAATGGTGGAGCGGTTCCACCGCGCAAAAATCGATATGCCCTTGTCCCTTTCAGTAATCAACTCCGCACTTACCTTAAAGGCGGAGGAGGATGGTGCCTTTACGACCGTTGATTTTATGGAGCTTAATTTATACAACGGGCGGGCAAAACTCTGCAAATTGGGCAGCGCACCCACATATATACGGCACAACGGAAGGGTGCGGAAGATAAACAGCACATCTCTCCCCGCAGGAGTTCCCACACCGGGGAAAAACACGGCAGAATGCTTTGAGGTGCAGGTGTACCCGGGAGATTTTATCGTATTAATAACCGACGGGGTGGCAGATGCCGCCGATGATGAGTGGCTCTGCGATTTGATAGCAAATTACAAGGGAAAAAGCCCCCGTGAACTGTCAAGCGAAATTATTGCGGGTGCGGCGGCGAAATTTGACGGCGCCGACGATATGACCGCAATGATCGCATATGTGGATAAAAACAACTGAAAAAGGGAAAATAAACCCCGGGAGGTTTTTCTATGGTTAAAGGAGTTTCAAAACGCATCGTTCACCTTAAAACACCGCCGGGTGATATGTTTTCCGAGGCGATTTTTATTTTAAAGGAAGAAGCGGTCGGCGCAAGCGAGGATGAAATTATAAAAGAGGCAATAAGCGTCGCTGAAAAAAGTGCGGTAAGAAGCGCGAAAATATCCCGCAGAGCCGCCACAAATCTTTTGTGTAGCGGGCTGGGCGCTGTTTTTGTCGCTGTTCTTTGGATACTAAGCGCAATAATATAAAAAATACGGATGAACCGCGGTTCATCCGTACTTTTACTATTCAACCGTTGCTTCAACGGGCATTTCCGATGTACAGTTGGGGCAGCGGGTAGCCTCAATGGCGATCTCACTGCAACAGAAGGGACACTTCTTTGTGGTGGGCTCTGAAGGAGCGGGTTCGTCCTCTTTCTTTCTGCGGAGCTTGTTGATAACCTTCACAACAACGAACAAGCAGAAAGCAATGATAAGGAAGCTTATAATTGCATTAATAAACTTACCGTATGAAATTGCAGTCACAATTTCAGAGCCGTCTTCAGCGGTCTTTGTGGACAACACAATTGCAAGGTCTGAAAAGTCCATATCACCGATGAGCCAGCCGACGATCGGCATAATGATGTCATTAACCAGTGAGTCGATAATAGCTTTGAATGTAGCACCCACAACAACACCGATAGCCATATCGATTACATTACCGCGTGAAATAAATTCTTTAAATTCGCCGAAAAACTTTTTCATAGTACATTACCTCCTGAGTAAGATTATATCAAATTTTAGCGAAAAGACAAGTTATTTATTTTTTTAAGCAGGCTTGCAATAGGAACAATCAAAAATCCCGCCACAAGATTACCGCCCGCGTGGATTAAATCAAAGGGGATCCCCGCGATGATCCAGGCGATCATACCGTCAAAATCCAGACCGAAAAGAATAGCCTGAGCCGGCGCGTAGAGTGTACCGAATAGCAGTCCGTGAAGTGAGCAGACAGCGGCGTAAAGAAAAACAAAGCCTTTTTTTGTCTTATGGGGCAGGAGCATAGTGATACCCCACAGCGGGAGCCAGATGTACAAATAGGGTATCCACCAGGTTGCAAAGCCGCCGAATAGTCCGCAGAGAAAAACGAAAACATATATGGGTATAAGCGCTCTTGTTCGGTACACCAGAGTATATGCCACGGTGAGCACGCCCACTAAATGAATATTGGGCAGAAACTCCAGCATTGCTTTGGAACAGTACATAATCGCGCCAAGAAGTGCGAAAATGCAAAGCTCTTTTGTGGTTAAGAAGCGATTATCCCTTGGTGTATTTAAGCTCATATGTATCTCCGTCTGCAAATTCCGTGGTGTCCACGCCGGAATTCATATATTCGCCGTTTTTATAAAAACCCCAGTACGCGCCGTCGTCTTCAAAATCTGCGCGTACACCGTTTACCATTTTAATGTAAAGGCCGTACTGAGCATTTTCTCCCGCAATGAGCTTGTGCTCAAAAAGTGCATCGCCAATGGTTTCGGCATCGGTATTTATTGTAAAGGTAATCGTTTTCTCTTCAGCATCAACTACCTTGACGGTGAGGCATTTTGCGCCGTTGCCTAAAGTTGTGTCTTCATTGTATACTGCGGTTTTTAATTCTCCGCCGCAGGAAACAAGAAGCAAAAACGCCAGCAGTAAGGGTAGAAGTCTTATCTTTCGCACATTAATCATTCCTTTCACTTAAATATAATAGTATAATCCATTGAATTTTGCAAGTAATATAAAAAAGGCTTTATTTTTAAAAAACAATGTTGTATAATGGTAAAAAAAGCAAAAAGGAGCGATATTTGTTATGTTTAAATCCTTTGAGGAAGCAAAAGCCTTCTGTAAAGAGAAAAATGTCAGAATGCTTGACTTTAAGATGGTTGACCTTGACGGAAGATGGCGCCATATTGCAATTCCCGAGACCCGCTTTACCGAGGAGCTTATGGAGTCCGGTATCGGCTTTGACGGCTCTAACTACGGTTTTGCACCGGTTGAGAAGAGCGATATGGTATTCATACCCGACTTATCTTCTGCGGCTCTCGATCCCTTTGCAGAGGTGACCACCCTTTCTATGATCGGTGATGTTTTTGTTATTGCATCTCCCAATTACCGCTTTGACCAGGACCCGAGAAATGTTGCAAAGAACGCGGTAGCATATCTTAAGAAAACCGGTATTGCCGATGAAATGATTATCGGACCTGAGTTTGAGTTCCACATTTTTGACGATGTGGCATATGGCACTCAGCCGGACAATATCGCTTTTAAAATGAATACACGCCAGGCTGTATGGTCGGCAGACGACCCTGCGAAGAACAACAAGGGTTACACCACTCCGGGCCATCGCGGATACCATGCAGACCTTCCCAACGACATTACCTACGATCTTCGTAGCCGTATGTGCCTTATGCTTGAGGAGCGCGGCATTAAGGTTAAGTACCATCACCACGAGGTTGGCGGCAGCGGTCAGGTCGAGATCGAGGTCGAGCTCGGCGATATGACCAAGATGGCTGACAACACAATGACAATAAAGTACATTGTTAAGAATGCGGCCCTCCAAGACGGCCGTACCGCAACCTTTATGCCCAAGCCCATTTACGGTGAAGCAGGCAATGGTATGCATGTGCATATGATGCTCTTTAAGGATGGCAAGCCACTTTTCCACGATCCCGCAGGCTATTCACAGCTTTCCGAAACCGCTCTTAACTTTATCGGCGGTCTGCTTACCCATGCGAAATCCCTTTGCGGTATCACAAACCCGTCAACCAATTCCTTTAAACGACTTGTTCCCGGCTTTGAAGCACCGGTTA
The DNA here is from genome assembly GCA_045580305.1 of Eubacteriales bacterium. Classification (GTDB taxonomy): domain Bacteria; phylum Bacillota; class Clostridia; order Oscillospirales; family JAAYXM01; genus RGIG7332. The sequence continues at coordinate 40,284 of JAZNNQ010000052.1, read as the reverse complement.
CCATCGGCTATGCAACATCTAACCGTAGCGCGGTTATCCGTATTCCGGACTATGCAAAGTCACCCGACAAGCGCCGTTTCGAGCTTCGTTCTCCCGATGCTACCTGTAACCCCTATTATGCTTATGCGGCTATTCTTATGGCAGGTATCGACGGTATCCAGAAGAAGATCGATCCCTCAAAATGCGGTTGGGGGCCCTTCGACTTTAACCTTTATAACTTATCCGATGAGGAAAAGGCTAAGATCGACGCTCTCCCCAAGAGCTTAGATGAAGCGCTTGATGCACTTGAGGCAGATCACGATTACCTCACTGCAGGCGGCGTATTCCCCGAGCGCCTTATCAAGATCTGGATTGAGAAAAAGAGAGCAGAGGCAAAGAAAATCAACCAGATCCCCCATCCGGCAGAATTCGCAACCTACTACGATTTATAATAAGAAAAGCACCTGTTGCAAAACAGGTGCTTTTTTCATCATTGTAGGGTACGATGCCCACATCGTACCGTTTTCGGGTGGATGTAGGCATCCACCCCTACGATTTATTTGCCTTCTTTTTCTTTAAGATGTTCTTTTAATACGAGATTGATGTACTGTGAAAAAGAACGGTCACAGTCCTCAGCTAAAATTTTCACCTTTTCGATTATATCGGGATCTAAAGAGATACTAACCTTTTCTTTTAGGGGTCTCATAAAGTCACCTCTATTAACATAATATTAATATTATATTAATTATATTACAAAATATGATTTCGTATTGACACTTCGCAAAAAGTAGTATAAAGTAGCAAGAAGAGGTGAGCGAAGAAAATGGCAGAGTTTTGTTTGAAATGTTTTAATGAGTATATGCTTGGAGACGGTTGCGAGGAGCTGACAGAAAAGGATGTTTCCTTAGATCTTGATTTATGCGAGGGTTGTGACAAAGTTTTACCTTGTGTGGCAAAGGTAAAAAGAAGAGCGTATCATAAAGTTTTCGGCGGAAAGCCGATAAAATGGTATCAGTTCTGGCGAGGACACTTCCCAAGATAGAAATAAATACCCGATCTTTATAAGGTCGGGTATTTATTTTCTTGATTATTCCTGTAAAAGCCTGTAGAATAGGGGATAGAGAAAGGCGTGAGTTTATGGAATCATTAAGAGAATTATATAAAATAGGAAGAGGACCATCCAGTTCACATACAATAGGGCCTGAGCGTGCGTGCCTTGCATTTAAAAAGAGATACCCTAATGCCGATAAATTTAAGGTCATCCTTTACGGCTCTCTTGCAAAGACCGGTGAGGGACACTGTACCGACAAGGTAATTGAAAAGACCCTTTTGCCGATCTCTTCCGAAATAGAATTCAATTTAAAGGAAGAAAATCTGCCACATCCCAACACTATGGAGTTTATCGCCTATAAAAATGGCGAGGAGATCGGAAGGGCCACAGTGCTGAGTGTAGGCGGCGGAACAATAAGGTTTTTGGGCGAAGAGGAAAGAAAAGTAGATAAGATTTATAAAATGACAACCTTTGCGGAAATCGCCGCATATTGTAAAGAGCAGGATATACGCCTCTGGCAATATGCAGAACAGGTAGAGGGTGAGGGCTTCTGGGACTATATGCAGGAAATATGGTCGGCAATGAAAAACTCCATAAAGCGTGGTCTTAATGACGATGGAATTTTGCCCGGCGGGCTTAATGTTCAGAAAAAGGCAAACTACCTATATAATAATCAACATATAGATGAATCAAACGAGATTCGCGAAAACCGCCTTGTGTGCTCATATGCCTTCGCGGTTAGCGAGCAGAACGCATCGGGTGAGACTATCGTTACCTCTCCCACCTGCGGTGCCTCCGGTGTGCTTCCAGCAACGCTTTACTATCAGCAGAAGAAAAGCGGTTTTTCTGATGAGCAAATACTTCGCGCACTTGCGACCGGTGGTATAATAGGCAATTTAATTAAGACAAACGCATCAATTTCCGGTGCCGAGTGCGGATGCCAGGCAGAAATCGGAAGTGCTTGTGCAATGGCAGCGGCAGCGCTGGCTGAGCTTTTTGAACTCAGTATTGACAAAATTGAGTATGCAGCAGAGATCGCAATCGAGCATCATCTGGGTCTTACCTGTGATCCTATATGCGGACTGGTTCAAATTCCCTGCATTGAGCGCAACGCGGTTGCGGCGATGCGCGCCATAAACGCGGTGAATTTATCGAGCTTTTTGTGGAATACCCGTAAAATTTCCTTCGACCATGTGGTTGAAACAATGAAGGAGACCGGTCGGGATTTGCACGCTTCCTACAGAGAAACCTCCGAGGGTGGACTTGCAAAAATCAAGCTATAAATTGACAAATTGTGTGAGTATGATAAAATAAAAACAACAAATATAAAAAGGGGATAAAAATATGTCATCAATTTCTTTGATCGGTATCGTTATTGGCCTTGTTCTTCTTGTTTTCCTCGCTTACAAGGGCCACTCAATCGTTTGGGTAGCACCCGTTTGCGCGGTAGTTGTGGCTGTTTTCAGCGGCCTTGATGTGCTGGACTCCTACCTTGGCAACTATATGCAGGGCGTTGCAGACTATGTTGTTCAATGGTTCCCTGCATTCTTTCTTGGTGCGGTTTACGGTAAGATTATGGACCTTACCGGCTCGGCAAGAGCACTTGCTAACAAAATCGTGTCCCTCATCGGACCGAAATTTGCGCTTCTTGCGGTAGTGCTTCCCTGTTTGCTTATGACCTACGGCGGAATTTCTCTTTTCGTTGTTGTATTCGTAATTTATCCCATGGGTTATGCGATTTACCGTGAAGCAGACCTTCCCAGACAGCTTCTGCCCGGTGCTATCGCGTACGGCGCTTTTTGTATCACTATGACCGCTATCCCCGGCACCCCCCAGATTCAGAACATTATTCCGACTACATATTATGGCACTACCGCTATGGCAGCGCCCCTTATGGGTATAATCGGTGCAATTCTCATCGGTATTCCGGGATATATTTACCTTGACTGGCGTATTCGTTCATCCCGTAAAAAGGGCCTTCATTTTGAAGAGGACCCCAAGTATAAGGACCTTACCGGCGATTTAAAGCTTTCCAAGTGGCATTGGCTTTGCGGTCTTATCCCGCTTATAGTTGTTGTTCTGATGCTCAATGTTCTTCCCGGTATCTTAAAGGATGCGGGAATAGCAGACTGGAATGCTAATCAGTCCATTGTTGTCGCGCTTATCGGCGGTATAGTTGTTACTTGCCTCATGAACCTCCGCAATATGAAGGTTATTCTTCCTGCAATAAGCGCGGGCGCAGACGGTTCTCTTACCGCTATTATGAACACCGCTTGCGCGGTAGGTTTTGGCTCGGTTGTTAAAATCGTACCCGGCTTTGCACTTTTAAAAACCGCGATGCTTAAGATGCCCGGCTCAATTCTTTTCTCCGAGGCTGTTGCGGTAAATGTTCTTGCGGGTGCTACCGGCTCTGCTTCCGGCGGTATGTCAATCGCTCTCGAGGCGCTGGGTCCCCAGTACTTAGAGCAGGCGAACGCTATCGGAATGGATCCCGAGTACTTACACCGTATCGCGTCCCTTGCCTCCGGCGGTCTGGACACCCTTCCCCACAACGGCGCGGTGCTTACGCTTCTTGCAGTTTCCAATTGTACCCACAAGGAGTCCTATATGGATGTGTGCGTAACCTCTTGTATTATTCCGGTTATCGTATCCCTTGCGCTGGGTCTCATTTGGGGAATATTTATCTAATAATAAAAACGCCTGTTTTCACAGGCGTCTTTTTATGTTATAATGGAGGCAGGATTTATAAGGAGAGATCATATGAGAATTCAGGGACTACAAAAATTAACCCTTTTAGACTATCCCGGACTTATGGCGTGTACGGTGTTTACTGCGGGCTGTAATTTCCGTTGCCCCTTTTGCCATAATGCCTCCCTCGTTACACATATTGAAGGCGATGAGGTTTCGGAAAAGGAATTTTTTGATCTGCTGGATAAAAGGCAGGGAGTTCTTCAAGGTGTATGCATAACCGGCGGCGAGCCCACATTGCAGCCGGATTTGTATGAGTTTATCGGCAAAATAAAGGAAAAAGGCTACAAGGTTAAGTTGGACACCAACGGCTATCGCCCCGAGGTGCTTAAAAAGCTTGTAAATGACAATATGATAGATTATGTGGCGATGGATATTAAAAATTCACCGGGAAAATACGGACTCACCGTTGGAATCGAAAATTTTGATATCGCACCTATTCTGGAAAGCGTTGACTTTTTAAAGCAGGGCAGTATACCGTTTGAATTCCGCACCACCGTGGTAAAAGAATTGCACGAGGAAGAGGATATGTCCGCTATCGGTCAGTGGCTTATGGGTAGTGAAAAATATTTTTTACAGAGCTTTATTGATTCCGGCGACTGCATCGCGGACGGCTTTGGCGCCCACGAAAAGGCTGAAATGGAGCGGTTTTTAGCCATCGTAAATGGGTATCTGCCCCAAGCATCCCTTAGAGGTATCTGACCGATATGTGGTGTGCAAAAAATAAAAAATATACAATATATTGTGTTTTAGGTGTTGACAAAGGGAATTCTATATGATATATTAGGTACAAGCCCACTAAAAAGGCTTGTACCTTTTGATATATAAGGAGGATAAGTTTATGTATAATGTACTTAAAAGAGATGGCAAAATCGTTGATTTTGACATTGCTAAGATTTCCGAAGCTATAAGACTTGCATTCGAAGCGCAGGAGAAGAATTTTAACGATAACATTATCGACTTTCTTGCACTTAAGGTTACCGCTGAGTTTGAGCCGAAGATCAAGGATCATCACATCTCAGTTGAGGATATTCAGGACAGCGTTGAGTCTGTTCTCGTTAAGGCGGGCTATGCTGATGTTGCTAAGGCATACATCTTATACCGCCGTCAGAGAGCAAAATTACGCAATCTGAAGTCCACCGTTCTCGACTATAAGGACATCGTTGACAGCTATGTTAAGGTTACCGACTGGCGCGTTAAGGAGAACTCCACCGTTACATATTCGGTTGGCGGTCTTATCTTAAGCAACTCCGCTGCAATTACCGCTAACTACTGGCTGTCCGAGATCTATGACGACGAGATCGCCAGCGCACACAAGAACGCCGACATTCACATTCACGACCTTTCAATGCTTACCGGCTACTGTGCAGGTTGGTCACTTAAGCAGTTAATTAAAGAGGGTCTTGGCGGCGTTACCGGTAAGATCACCTCCGCACCTGCAAAGCATCTTGCTACTCTCTGTAACCAGATGGTTAACTTCCTCGGTATTATGCAGAATGAGTGGGCAGGCGCTCAGGCATTCTCTTCCTTTGATACTTATCTTGCTCCTTTCGTAAAGGCTGATAACTTAGATTACGATCAGGTTAAGAAGTGCATCGAGTCCTTTGTGTACGGTGTTAACACACCTAGCCGCTGGGGTACTCAGGCACCGTTTAGCAACATCACCTTAGACTGGGTTGTTCCTAATGACCTTGCAGAGCTTAACGCTATCGTTGGCGGCAAGGAGATGGACTTTAAGTATAAGGATTGTAAGAAGGAAATGGATATGATCAACAAGGCGTTCATCGAGATCATGATCGAGGGTGACGCTAACGGTCGTGGCTTCCAGTATCCGATTCCGACCTATTCCATCACTGCTGACTTTGACTGGTCTGAGACCGAGAACAACAAGCTTCTCTTTGAGATGACTTCCAAGTACGGCACTCCCTACTTCTCCAACTACATCAACAGCGATATGGAGCCCAGCGATGTAAGAAGTATGTGCTGCCGTCTCCGTCTTGACCTTCGTGAGCTCAGAAAGAAATCCGGCGGCTTCTTCGGAAGCGGTGAGAGCACCGGTTCTGTCGGTGTTGTTACCATTAACTTACCCCGCATTGCATACCTTGCTGAGAATGAGGAAGATTTCTACAAGAGACTTGACCGTCTTATGGACATCTCCGCTCGTTCCCTTAAGGTTAAGCGCGATATTATCACAAAGTTACTTGATGAGGGTCTCTATCCCTACACCAAGAGATATCTTGGCACCTTCTCCAACCACTTCTCAACCATCGGTCTCGTTGGTATGAACGAGGTAGGTTTAAATGCAAAGTGGCTTAAGAAGGATCTTACCAACAAGGAAACTCAGGAATTTGCAAAGGATGTCCTCAACCATATGAGAGAGCGTCTCTCCGACTATCAGGAGAAGTACGGCGACCTCTATAATCTTGAAGCTACTCCGGCTGAGTCTACCAGCTTCCGTCTTGCTAAGCACGATGTTAAGCGTTATCCGGATATCGTTACCGCTACCGATAAGACTATGGGTGATACTCCTTACTACACCAACTCATCCCACTTACCGGTAGGATATACCGATGATATCTTTGCTGCACTTGATGTTCAGGACGATCTCCAGACACTTTACACATCAGGTACCGTATTCCATGCGTTCTTAGGCGAGAAGTTACCGGATTGGAAGGCTGCGGCTAACCTTATCCGCACCATCGCACACAACTACAAGCTTCCGTACTACACCTTATCTCCCACATACTCTGTATGTAAGAACCACGGCTACATTGCAGGTGAGGTTCACGAGTGTCCCGAGTGTGGCGAGGTTTGCGAGGTATACAGCCGTATTACCGGCTACTACCGTCCGGTTAAGAACTGGAACGATGGTAAGAGCCAGGAATACAAGGAGAGAAAGGTATACAACCCCGAGAAGTTTAACCAGAAGAGCTGGGAAGGCGCTTCCGCTAAGGTAGAGGCAAGTGATATTGTCACAGGTATCACCGCAAATGATGAGGAGGAGATCCTTCTCTTCGCTACCGAGACCTGCCCCAACTGTAAAATGGCAGGACATTTCTTAGACAAGGCGGGCGTTAAGTTCACCAAGGTTTACGCTGATAAGGACCCGGAACTTGCAAAGAAGTATGAGATCCGTCAGGCGCCGACTCTCGTTAAGATTTCCGGCGACAAGGTGGAGAAAATCCCCAATCTTTCAAATATTAAGGCATTTACTGAAAGCAGGTAGTTAGAATGTACGATATAGTTATTGTGGGTGCCGGCCCTGCCGGCCTCACAGCCGCTCTCTATGCCCGCCGTGCTGAAAAAAGCGTTCTGGTGGTTGAAAAATCAACCTTCGGCGGTCAGATTACCCATTCACCCCGCGTTGAAAATTACCCGGGCTTTAAGGTGCTGAGCGGTAACGAGCTGGGCGATAAATTAGTCGAGCAGGTGCTCGAGCAGGGCGCTGAAATCGAACTTGATACCGTAGTCGGTATTACCGGTACTCCCGGTGCTTACAAGGTAGCTTGCGAGGGTAATACCTATGATGCAAAGAGTGTGATTATCGCAACCGGTTCACACCACAGAACCCTTGGCCTTCCCAAGGAAATGGACTTTACCGGTGAGGGTATCCAGTACTGCGCAGTTTGTGACGGTGCTTTTTACCGTGATAAGAATGTTGCGGTCATCGGTGGCGGAAATACCGCGCTTCAAGAGGCGATTATGCTCTCTGATATTTGCTCCCATGTTACCATTGTTCAGAATCTTGACTTCTTAACAGGTGAGACCAAACTCCAGAACATTGTTGCGGAAAAAGATAATATTGATATTATCCTTTCCACCACCGTTCACGAGATTTTGGGCGAGAGTGAGTTTAAGGGTATTAAACTTGACACGAAGGGTGAACTTTCGGACCTTATCGTTGACGGCGTGTTCGTTGCCATCGGTCAGGTGCCCGAGAACGAGCCGTTCCGTGATGTTACCACACTTAACGAGTATGGCTATATTGTATCAGGTGAAACCTGCGTTCCGGAAGGCGCAAAGGATGGTATCTTTGTTGCAGGCGACTGCCGCACAAAGGCTATCCGCCAGGTAACTACCGCAAGCGCCGACGGTGCAGTTGCCGCACTTGCCGCTTGCAGATTTGTTGATTCAATAAAGTAAATAAAAATCCCTGAAGCTTACGCTTCAGGGATTTTTGTTTTTGGCGGAGAAGGTGGGATTCGAACCCACGCGCCCTTTCGGACAAACGGTTTTCAAGACCGCCTCGTTATGACCACTTCGATACTTCTCCGTATTTAGTTTTCGGCTCCGCCTCGTTATGTCCTTTGCGGTGCCCGAAAAAATCATCGGGCTTACGCCTTATCCTCGATTTTTTCGACCGCTGCCACTCGCTCAATTCGCTGTATCTGCCACAGGCAGCGCTCATATCGCTCCCCACTTCGATACTTCTCCGTATTTCTATTGTGGCAACAGATTGATTCTATCAAAAAAAGAGTATCTTGTCAAGAGACGAGAAGAAATAAAATCTCGCTAAAATTGAAAACTCGCGTGATATATGCTACAATATTCAAAACGAGTTTTGGGAGGCGCGCATGAAGCTGTATTTTGCCCCTATGGAGGGGATAACCACATATACATTCAGAAACGCACACGCCGAGATGTTCGGCGGGGTAGATAAATACTACGCGCCTTTTATTGTTCCCACAGAGAATGAGCGGATAAGTCGCAGAACTCTGCGCGATATTGCGCCGGAATATAACCGGGCAGAAGTTGTGCCTCAGATACTTTGCAATAGTGCCGATGCGTTTTTAAAATTTACGGAAAAGCTTATGCCGCTTGGCTATGATGAGTTAAATATTAACTTCGGTTGTCCGGCATCTACCGTTGTAGGCAAAAAGCGCGGCTCGGGTGCACTAACGGATACCATATGGCTGGACGAGCTTCTGAAAGGTATTTTTGAAAGAACAAAAATCAAGCTATCGGTTAAAACCCGTGTGGGATTTAAAAACCACGGTGAATTTGACGAAATTCTAAATGTATACAACAAATACCCGATATCGCTTCTCATTGTTCATCCGCGCGTTAGGGAAGAGTTTTATAAGGGAAAAGCGAATATCGAAACTTTCAAAAAAGCATATGAGAAAAGCAATACCAACCTCTGTTATAACGGTGATATTTACAGCGTAAATGATTACGAGAACATCGTGGGGAAATACCCGGATATAGATAGCGTTATGATAGGAAGAGGTGCTGTTGCAAATCCCGCTATATTCAGAGAGATACGGGGTGGTACACCCCTTAAAACAGAGGAGCTTGTTAATTTCTCCAGACTTCTCGAAGGGCGTTATCTGGAACTTTTCAAAGCAGCCACGCCCACACTTTACAAGCTCAAAGAGGTGTGGATGTATGCGCTGCTTAATTTCTCGGAGGAGAAGAAAATCATAAAGGCGGTTAAAAAAGCAAATACACTTTCGGATTTAAACAGTGCGATAAATTGCCTGCCAGAAATATAAATACAAAAAAGCGAGTCGGTAACGACTCGCTTTTTCGCCAACAAATAAAATTAGGAGGGGGAAAATGAAAAAACTACTCTTCTCTCTTCTCTACAATTAAGATTATAGCAGATAATTATTACGAAAAAAGAGATGATTTTTAAACAAAGTATGAATTTACTTTTTGCTCTCTCGTAATGCCTTGAAAAAATCTGTTAGTTTTTTAGAGCACGCATCCCCCATAACACCTGAGATAATCTCGGGCTTGTGGTTATAGGGCAGGTCAAACAGATTAACCACGCTGCCGCAGGAGCCGGCCTTCGGATCATGTGCGCCATATATAACGCGCGCAATTCTTGCATTAATTATGGCACCGGCACACATGGGGCAAGGCTCCAGTGTTACATATAAATCACAATCAAATAATCTCCAGCCGCCAAGGTTTTTGCAGGCATCTTGTATCGCATAAAGCTCTGCATGACCGAGGGCGGTTTTGTCAATTTCGCGCCTGTTATAGCCCTCGCCCACGATTTTACCGTCTTTTACGATAACACAACCGATGGGCGCCTCGCCTAAGCTTGCGGCAATATCTGCAAGATGCAAGGCTCGTTCCATAAACCTTTCCATATTAGTTCTTTTGGCTGTGGATGGGTGCGGGAATACGGCCTGCGCGAGCGATAAATTTAGCGGGTGACTTGGTATTGATATTCATAATAGGCGCGCTGCCCAGAAGACCGCCGTAGTTGACTTCATCACCAACACCCTTGCCGACCGCGGGGATAACGCGGACAGCAGTGGTCTTATTATTTACAACACCGATGGAAATTTCATCAGCAATAATTGCGGAAATTACATCCGCGGTGGTATCACCCGGAATGGCGATCATATCAAGACCCACGGAGCAAACCGCGGTCATAGCCTCAAGCTTATCAAAAGAGAGAGAACCTGCACGAACCGCGTCGATCATACCCGCATCCTCACTTACCGGAATGAATGCGCCGGAAAGACCGCCAACATGAGCACTTGCCATAACGCCGCCCTTTTTAACCGCGTCGTTAAGAAGTGCAAGGGCAGCAGTTGTGCCGTGAGCACCAACCTGCTCAAGGCCCATTTCCTCTAAAATATGAGCAACCGAGTCGCCGATTGCCGGGGTAGGAGCAAGGGATAAGTCAACTATGCCGAAGGGAACATCGAGTCGCTTGGAGGCTTCTCTTGCTACGAGCTGACCCATACGGGTGATTTTAAATGCTGTTCGCTTAACAATTTCAGCAAGATCTGCAAGGTCACAGTCGCCGGCGCGACGAATAGCCTTTTGCACAACGCCGGGGCCGGAAACGCCAACATTGATTACACATTCGCCCTCGCCAACACCGTGGAAAGCACCCGCCATAAAGGGGTTGTCCTCGGTAGCATTGGAGAATACAACAAGCTTTGCACAGCCAATGGAATCGCGATCCGCGGTAAGGCGAGCGGACTCTTTAACGATTTTACCCATAAGGGCAACCGCGTCCATATTAATACCTGCGCGGGTTGTGGCAACATTAACAGATGAGCACACATTATTGGTAGCGGCAAGAGCCTCGGGGATAGAGTCAATTAAGTTCTTATCGCCGCGGGTAAAACCCTTATGTACCAGTGCGCCGTAGCCACCGATAAAGTTAACACCGATGGTGGCAGCAGCGCGGTCAAGGGCTTTTGCGAGCTTTGTAACATCAGCGCTCTCGCAAGAGTCTGCAAGCATTGAAATGGGAGTTACGGACACACGCTTGTTGATAATCGGGATACCGTACTCGCACTCGATGGTTTCAGCGGTTTGTACCAGGTTTTTAGCGCAGCGGCAAACCTTGTTGTAAATCTTATCTGCACAACGATCAATATCAGAGTCGCAGCAATCGCGAAGGGAGATACCCATAGTTACGGTACGGATATCAAGATGCTCCTCCTCGATCATTTTTATTGTTTCAAGAATATCATAAGAATTAAGCATTGTGACACCTCACTAAATACGATGCATTGAGTTAAAAATATCCTCGTGCATAGTGTGGATCTTAAGGCCAAGCTCATTACCTAAGGCATCAAGCTCCGCAACTAAAGCGGGAAAGTCAACCGTGCTTTTGGATATGTCCGCAAGCATAACCATTACGAACATATCATCCAAAACGCTCTGGGTGATATCCAGAACATTTATTTTGTGGGTTGAGAGTATTGCGGAGATTTTTGCAATAATACCAACCGCATCCTTACCGATTACACTGATTACTGTACGCATTTTTATTTTCGCTCCTTTATACTTTTTGAATTTTCCAGAGCAATGAGTAGCTCCGAAATAATTGTATTTGATACTAAAAAGCCTTTAGGCGTTAAGCGCCAAGCGGTACCGCTGCGCTCACAAAGGCCTAAATTACTAAATTTAATTAAGCTTTTTTCAAGCTCGTCAAAATAGATGAAATAATTACTTTCAAAAAATGTTGGGGAAATACCGTCGGTCGTGCGAAGCGAGAGCATAATATACTCATTTGCCTGCTCACAAGGATGTATTTCCTCGCTCTTATCAACTATAACGCCGTTATTCAACACGCCGTCGATATATGCCGCGGTGTCACTCACATAACTGAAACGCAGGTTATTCAAGAAGGAATGAGCCGATGGGCCAAAGCCTAAATATTCCTTAAGCTCCCAATACTTTTTATTATGACGGGAGATTTTATTGTCCTTTGCAAAATTTGAAATCTCGTACTGGATATACCCATGCTCTTTTAGCAGTTCCACCGCCATAAGGTACATATCCGCTACCGTATCATCGTCGGGGAAGGAATAGTAATCAGCGTTTCTTGCCATTGGCGTACCTTCCTCCAACTTAAGAGCATAGAAGGAGATGTGCTCGGGGGAAAGGGCAATAATATCTTGTAGGGATTTTTTGAAGCTTCCCATAGTCTGATTGGGTATACCGTACATCAAATCAAGGGAAATATTGCCAAAACCCGCCTCGCGCGCGTCTTTAACAGCACTTTTTACCTGGTCGAAATTATGAATTCTTCCTAATGTAAAAAGTTCATCATCATTTGAGGACTGAGCACCCATAGAGATGCGATTAAAACCTAAATTATTAAGCTTTTTAAGGTGCTTTAAATTTACGCTGTCGGGATTTGCCTCGATTGTCATTTCAGCATCGCGGCGGACATTGAAATTGCTATAGAGCGCCTTAACAATATGCTCAAGCTCGCGAATGGGCATAAGACTTGGCGTACCGCCGCCGAAATACACGGTGTCCACCTCGTAATCGGAGTTTTTCATATTGCTCTCTTCAATATGGCGGCACAGCGCCTTTGCATAGTTTGAAAATGCCTTTTTGTCGCCCGGCGCGGAATGAAAATCACAGTAGGCACATTTTTTTGCGCAAAATGGAGTGTGAATATAAATGCCAAGGGGTTTCAAGGGAAAGCACCTGCCTATTCGTCCAATTTAAGAACCGCCATAAACGCTTCCTGGGGAACTTCAACGCTACCCAGCGAGCGCATACGCTTTTTACCCTCTTTCTGCTTCTCTAAGAGCTTCTTCTTACGAGTAATGTCACCGCCGTAACACTTTGCAAGGACATCCTTGCGCATTGCCTTAACCGTTTCTCTGGCGATAATTTTGTTGCCGATTGCTGCCTGAACGGGAATTTCAAAAAGCTGTCTCGGAATATGCTCTTTTAATTTTTCCGCAATTCTTCTTGCACGGGCGTATGCCTTTTCGGTGTGAACGATGAAGGACAGGGCGTCTACCACATCGCCGTTTAGCATAATATCAAGCTTTACAAGATCACTCTTGCGGTAGCCGCAAAGCTCGTAGTCGAGAGAGGCATAACCGCGGGTGCGAGACTTGAGTGCATCGAAAAAGTCGTAAATAATTTCGTTTAAGGGCATATCATAGTGCATTTCAACGCGGGTCTCATCAAGGTATTTCATATCCTTGAATACACCGCGGCGATCCTGGCACAGGTCCATAATATTGCCAACATAATCGGTAGGAGTAATGATACTTGCCGCTACAAATGGCTCCTCAGCCCACTCAATTTCGGTAGGGTTGGGGTAGTTTAAGGGGTTATCTATCATTATCTCCTCGCCGTTGGTTTTTCTGATTTTATAAATAACGGAAGGTGCAGTGGTAATAAGGTCTAAGTTATACTCGCGCTCGAGTCTCTCTTGGATAATTTCCATATGAAGAAGACCAAGGAAACCGCAACGGTAACCAAAACCGAGGGCAACCGAGGATTCCGGCTCGAAGGTGAGGGAAGCGTCGTTTAATTTAAGCTTGTCCAGCGCGTCGCGAAGGTCGGGATATTTAGCGCCGTCAGCCGGGTAAATACCAGAGAACACCATTGGCTGAACCTTGCGATAGCCCGGCAGAGGCTCATCAGCCGGCGCTTCAGCGGAGGTTACAGTGTCACCAACCTGGGTGTCCTTAACATTTTTAATGCTTGCGGTAAGGTATCCAACCTCACCGGAGGAAAGCTCATCTGTAGCCTCATAGCCGAGCGGGCGGAGATAGCCGACCTCGACCAGGTCAAATTCAGCACCGGTTGCCATCATACGGATACGCTGACCCGGGCGAACAGTGCCCTCCATAACGCGGATATATACGATAACGCCGCGGTAAGCGTCATATTGGCTGTCAAAAATTATCGCGCGAAGTGGTGCGTCATCGTTGCCCTCAGGCGCGGGAATGTCGCGCACAACCTGCTCAAGAACACCCTCAATATTAACTCCGGTTTTTGCAGAGATGCGGGGCGCGTCAAGGGCGGGAATGCCGATAATATCTTCGATTTCACTTGCCACACGGTCAGGGTCAGCTGAGGGGAGATCGATTTTATTAATGACCGGTGCCACCTCAAGACCATGCTCGATTGCAAGGTAGGTATTGGCAAGAGTCTGCGCCTCAATACCTTGTGCCGCGTCGACAACTAAAAGCGCACCCTCACAAGCGGCAAGGGAACGGGAAACCTCATAGTTAAAGTCCACATGTCCGGGGGTGTCGATCAAATTCAGGGTATAGGTTTCCCCATCCTGAGCTTTATAATTTAATTTTACCGCGCGGGCCTTAATAGTAATGCCGCGCTCACGCTCAAGCTCCATATTATCAAGCAACTGGCTTTCCATCTCACGGGTGGTGACCGCGTTGCACTTTTCCAGCAAACGGTCAGCTAAAGTGGACTTGCCGTGGTCAATATGGGCGATTATAGAGAAGTTACGGATATGATTTTTCTTCGCCACAGCGTATTTCTCCTTTTACATACATATATACTTTATTCTACCACAAAATAGCAGATAATTTCAATACATATTATGGCTGAAGATATATAAAAATCGGTATATTCAAAGGGAATTTGAATATACCGATTTAATTTATTTGTTTTCAGTCTGCTGGTGGTTTTCGTGTCTTATCTGTGCTCGCTTGATCTTACCGCCAAGGGTCTTGGGAAGCTCGTCCACAAATTCAACAACACGGGGGTATTTATAGGGCGCCGTGGTCTTTTTAACATGATCCTGAAGTTCGCGGATAAGCTCGCTTGACGGAGTGTAGCCCTTAGCTAAAACACAGGTAGCTTTAACAACCTGGCCGCGGATGGGGTCGGGTGCTGCGGTAATCGCACACTCAACAACAGCAGGGTGAGTGAGAAGCGCACTTTCTACCTCAAAGGGGCCGATACGGTAACCGGAACACTTGATAACATCGTCATTTCTGCCGATAAACCAGAAGTAGCCGTTAGAGTCACGCCATGCCATATCGCCGGTATCGTACCACTTGCCGTGAAGGTTTGCGCGGGTTAATTCATCATCAAGATAGTAGCCTACAAAAAGGCCGGTGGGCGGATTGTTTGCAACATCGTTTACAACGATAGAGCCTTCCTCACCGTCAGGACAGTCAACACCGTCAGCGTCAACAAGACGGATGTTGTAAAGGGGAGAAGGTTTACCGGTAGAGCCGGGAATCGGATCGAACCACTGGAAATTAGCGATGATAACCGAAGACTCGGTCTGGCCGAAGCCCTCGTATAACTTAAGACCGGTACGCTCATACCACTTGTTGAACACCTCGGGATTAAGCGGCTCGCCCGCGATACAGCAGTGCTTTATACAGCTTAGATCGAACTTGGATAAATCCTCCTGAAGCATAAAGCGGAACATTGTGGGCGGAGCGCAGAAGGTGGTAACACCGTACTTTGTGATTTTTTCTAAAAGATTAAGGGGAATAAACTTGTCCATATCATATGCGAAGATAACCGCACCGCATACCCACTGACCGTAAATCTTACCCCAACCGAACTTCGCCCAGCCGGAGTCGGAAACGCTCATATGTAACTTATTCTCCTGCACCTGCTGCCAGTATTTTGCGGTTACAATGTGACCTAAGGGGTAGGAGAAATTGTGTGCAACCATCTTAGGCATACCGGTAGTGCCGGATGTAAAGAATACGATCATGGTGTCCTTTGTTTTAGTATCAACACGGTCTAAGGTCTCGGGACGGTCTGCGATTTCGTCCTCAAAATTAAGCCAACCATCGCGGTGAGCATCAACAAGCACGCGATCACGGATAACATCGGTTTCATTCATCGCCTGCTCCACCTGGTCGATAACGAAAGCGTCATTAACACAGATGACCATCTGGATTTTAGCCGCATCAGCGCGGTATACGATGTCCTTTTTGGTAAGCTGGAGCGAGCCGGGGACAAGAATGGCACCGAGCTTGTGGAGCGCGGTAGCGCAAACCCAATATTCCCATCTGCGACGGAGAATGAGAAGGACGACAGAGCCCTTCTTAACGCCCTTTGCCCTAAAGAAGTTTGCCGCCTTGTTGGAAAGACGGGAAACATCGGTAAAGGTAAGGATCTTCTCATTATCGTGGTCATCACACCAGACAAGTGCCTTTTTCTCAGGCTCAGCCTCGGCCCAAGCGTCAACTACATCGTAGCCGAAGTTGAAGTTATCGGGCACATTTACCTTGTAATTTTCCTTGAAATCCTCGTATGAGTCGAACTCAACACGAGGGAGATAGCGATGAAGTAGCATAGAATAAATTCTCCTTATGTATTATTCGGCAATTACGGTTAAGAATGTTGCCTTGCTGTCACCTGCGCATTTCTGCGCATGGGGAAGTGCGGAATTAAAGTAAATAGAGTCGCCCTTATTCAAAATAATTTCGCGATCGCCGAAAAGCAACGCGATGGAACCTTCCACTACATAGTTGAACTCCTGACCCTTATGAGCGAGAAACGCGGGCTTCTCATCGGTAGGCTCTAAAGTAACAAGCAGGGGCTGCATAATTTTCTGAGTATAGCGATAAGCTAAATCCGCATAGGAATAACCGGGCGCGCGATCAAGAGGCTTACCCTCGCCTGCGCGTACCACATGGTATGTAGCAAGCTTGCCGCCACTACCGGTAAGGATCTCGTTAAAATCAACATGGAAGAGGTTAGCGACCTCGAAGATCACACTGATCGGAATATCGCGACCGTCCTGTTCGTAGGTGGCATACACAGCGGGATCCACTTTAAGCTCCTTTGTAAGGCGCTCGATGGAATAGCCACAAGCCTCGCGAAGCTCACGAAGACGGGAAGCGATGTCGGATGTATGTTGCATCATATAAAATGCTCCTTTCTATAATACCAAGGTATTACCATTACGGATTATCTTTTTAACGGATTTCATAATGCGAGCGCGAGGAAGCATAAGCTCGTGGGAACAGCCGGTACATCTAAGCTTAAAGTCCATACCCACACGCAAAACCTCCCAGGTATGCGCGCCGCAGGGATGTGATTTTCGCATCTCCAAAATATCGCCGACTAAAACCTCGGTTGTACTTTGCATATGCGCTCACCACCTTTATCAAAATATTGTAGCACACATTTTAGCCTTTGACAATCAGAACTGATCCCCCACCGCGTCGGGAATTACAAGCTCAAGCGCCTTGTATGCACGATCGAGCTGTTCCGATGTAAGGTAAATCTTAATCGGTTTTCCGTTGCGGTTGCTGATAACAAGGAAGGGAAGACCGCTATCCTCATCAAATGAAGCATAGGGAGCGTCCGAGACGCCAACCAGATAATCAACGGTGACATTCAAAATGGTTGCCAAATTGGAAACAGTGCTGATCATCGGCTCCTGTTTGCCGTTTTCATATTTCGAAAGGGTGCCTTTGTTAAGACCACCATCGAATTTTGAATTGTATTTACTTGCCAGCTCCTCAAGGGTAAGACCCTGAGCGCGTCGTGTTTCCTTAAGTCTTTTTCCAAACATACAAGTACCTCCGTAATATACTGAGTTTCTTATGCGATAATTTTAGCACAAGTGCAAACAATTTTGCAATATGGTTATTGACAACGAAACCGCAATAATGTATAATGTTATTGAAAAAGAAACAAAAAGGAGGTCGATATGCAGAAAATGAAGGTATATATTGGTATTTTTCGCGAGCGTGGACAGATAGTTTACGAGGATGAGGCGGAGGAATTTGTAAAAAGCCGCGGCTTTTGGGGAGATATGGATGTGGTGATACCTTGGTTTTTTTCCGGCAATTGGATAGAAAAAGAGAGCCTCGATGAGAGGCTCTCTGACGATTAGCAGCAGGACTTTTTAACAAATGACTCGCAATCGGTGCACTGGGGCATAGTGGGGTTTGTTTCGTGAGTGCCCACCTTGATAGAGGATAAGGTACAATAGTTTTCCTTGTCGCTGTGGTACTGGCACTGGGACACGGTGCATTTGATGCTCTGATTGGATGTGCTCATTTTAAATTACCTCCATAAAAATGATTTCGGATATATTATGGATGGATTTTTTTTGTTTTATGCATTATAATATTTCCGGAATGACTGTCCGTTTTATGACACACTCAATATTTTAAAATAAATATATAGAAAATTATAGGAGGTTTTATTATGGATTTTTTTGATTGGAATGGCGACGGCAATGTTGATTGGCAGGACGAGTTTATCGAGTATAACATATTCAAAGAGTGCACTAAAGAAGACGACGAAACAGACGATGACTTCTAGAAAAGTATGGTGAAATTATGAAATTATCACATCAGAAGCTAAAGCTTATGTATCTCGCAAAAATTTTAAATGAACAGACCGATGAGGAGCATACGCTTACAGTGCCGGAGATGATAGCAGAGCTTGAAAAACTTGGCATTTCCGCCGAGCGCAAGAGCATTTATGACGATCTGGAGCATCTAAAGCTTTTTGGACTTGATATTTGTTCCCGAAAATCCCGCACCACCGACTATTATGTTGCAAGTCGTGATTTTGAACTGCCGGAGCTTAAGCTTTTGGTTGACAGCGTTCAGTCCTCTAAATTTATCACCCACAAGAAAAGTATGGAGCTGATATCGAAGATAGAAAAGCTCACAAGTCGGGAAAATGCAAAAAAGCTGCACCGTCAGGTGTTCGTCACAAATCGTGTCAAGACTTTAAACGAGCAGATCTATTATAATGTGGATAAAATACACGAGGCAATTGCGGCAAATAAGCAGATCGCATTTAAATATTTTGACCTTAATGTTGACAAGAAAAAGGAGTACCGCAAAAACGGGGAAAACTATGTCGAGTCGCCGGTATCACTTACCTGGGACGATGAGAACTATTATATGATCACCTACAAGGCAAAATACGGGAATTTCGCTCATTATCGTGTGGACAAAATGGAAAAAATCAAAATCACCGAGGATGACAGGGTATTGTCGGACAAACCCTTTGATTTATCCAACTATTCAAAAACGATGTTCCAGATGTTTAGCGGTGAAGAGCAGGATGTATCCATTATGTTCGAAAACAAGCATGTGGGTGTGGTTTATGACCGATTTGGCACCGATGTGCACATAATTAAGGAGGACGAGGGGCATTTTATCTGCCGCGTCAAGGTAGCGGTCAGTCCGCACTTCCTGTCCTGGATTATGAGCTTCGGGAAAAGCGCGAAAATAATATCGCCCGACAGCGTGATCGATGAGCTGTATCGGCTTGTAAATGAGGTAAAAGAAAACTACGATAAATGAAAACCACGGAGTTTAAACTCCGTGGTTTTCATTCATTTTGCGGATAACTTCCATATCCGACGGCATCCCCTCGTACACGCGGGTATTGATTACGATGGTAGAAATACCGTAAATGATAAGCCAAGTAACAGCGCCAATGATAAGTTCCATAATTATTACCTCCTTTGTGATTTAAGTATACAAAACGAGGTGTCCCATAAAACGGACAGTGTCATACTTAAGGTAAAATTTGCATAAAATGTGCTTGTAAGTTTTCCTTAAGGGGGCGGAACCTTTTGGCCAATACATATATAGAGGAGCGGGCACGAGAGCTTGCTGATTTTGTAATTGAGAACAAAAGCACCGTGCGCGAGGCGGCACGGAAATTCTACATATCAAAATCCACCGTACACAAGGACATAGTGGAGCGGCTTCGCAGTTTCGACCACGAGAGGTATCTTGCGGTTAAAAAGGTTTTGGAGGAAAATAAGGCTGAACGGCATCTTCGCGGTGGTCTTGCAACCCGCCGCAAATACCGCGGCGAGTAAAAATTTGGAAAATTATAAAAAATTTTAAAGCGAAAAGCGAAAAAGAGTGTCCGTGACACTCTTTTTTATTTTTGGTAAGGAAGTTCAGTCAGCTTTTGTCACAGCTACTTTAAAAGTATCGGAGCATATTAAAATAGAAAGGAGTGACTGAATGATAAAAAAATCAATTTCATTTTTAATCGCAATTTTATTGCTTTTGACACCTGCTTATGCCTTGGAGGCGGATCACTTAATTCCCATAGGCCACACCACGGGAATTAAAATGTATTCCGAGGGCGCTATCGTTATAGGCACCTCCGCAGTGCCTACGGACAAGGGAAACTCAAATCCTGCGGAAGGTATTGCACCGGGTGATGTGATTACTAAGGTTAACGGCGCGGCAATAGAAAACAGCGAGGAATTCCGCGATAAGGTGCGGCAAAGCGGCGGTAAGCCAATAAAGCTTACGGTCTTAAAGGATGGTAAGGAAAAGCAGTTTTCCTTAACACCCGTAAAGGACACTGATGGCGAATACAAGCTGGGACTGTGGGTGCGCGACAGTATGGCGGGAATCGGAACGATAACCTTTTACGACCCTGAAAGTAATACCTTCGGCGCACTTGGCCACGGAATATGTGATACCGAAACCGGCGTTTTAATTCCCTTTAAGGAAGGCTCGGTCATGGAGTCCACCGTAGAGGATGTAAAGCCCGGGCAGGTGGGCGAGCCGGGCGAGTTGAAAGGTAATTACAATTTAAAAGAGGATTACGGCCTTCTTTTAAATAATACTGATTGCGGAATTTTCGGCAAAGTTTTGCAGAAAAAAGAATTTTTAAATAAAAATCCCTTGCCCGTGGCGGAGAATGATGAAGTAAAATGTGGTCCTGCCACTATTTTATCCAATATTGACGGTGATGATGTAAGGGAATACCAGATCGAAATCGCAAAAATTTACCCATCAAATGAAAATGACACCAAAAATATGATGATTAAAATATGTGATAAAAAATTAATCGAAAAAACCGGCGGTATCGTGCAGGGAATGAGCGGCTCGCCCATTATCCAGAACGGAAAAATCGTCGGCGCGGTGACCCATGTTTTAGTCAACGACCCCACACGGGGTTACGGTATATTTATTGAGAATATGTTAAATGCGGGGTAATAATTACGGGCGGGACTGTGTCCCGCCTTTTAGATTGCATCTTTGTTTCGTTTATGATATTATGAAAAGGAAAGAGGGGGATATTTGTGAATACAAAAATCAAAGAACACTTTAAACTCTTGATGGGCATTGCCATATGCTTCGGTGTGGCGATTTTGTCTATTGTGTTGGAGCGGATAATCCCGGGCGATTTACTTGGAGCATCGATAATAGCTCTGTTTTTGGGTACGATAATTAATAGTTTCTTCCATCCGGAATGGGTAAAACCTGCGCTTAAATTCACATCCAAAAAGATACTCAAGCTGGCGATAATACTTTTGGGCGCATCACTTTCCATCGGCACGATTATGACGGTAGGAAAGATGACCTTCTTTGTTATGTTATTCACCTTTGCCATGTGTTTTGGCGGCGGTTATTTTGTGCGGAAGATTTTTGGACTTAATTGGAAATTGGGAAATCTCATTTCGGCGGGTACCGGAATCTGCGGCGGCTCTGCCATTGCAGCAATTTCCCCGGTTATAGATGCGGACGATAAAGACATTGCTTTCGCTATGTCGTCCACTTTCCTGTTTGATATGATAATGGTGGCGCTATATCCCATTATGGGACAGGCGTTGGGAATGTCGGATATTGCCTATGGAATATGGGCAGGAACATCTGTAAACGATACGGCGAGCGTTGTTGCATCCGGCTATGCATTTTCTGAGATAGCCGGTGACTTTGCTACTATGGTAAAGCTTACCCGAACTATTGCTATTATCCCAACAGTGCTGGTGTTTGCATACATAGGAACTCGTATGAAGAAGAAAGAGCTTCAGACAGCACACAGTGGGAAAAAAGTAAATATTATGAAAATTATCCCCTGGTTTATCGCCGGCTTTTTGGCGCTTGCCATTATCAACAGTTTAGGGTTCATACCGGCAGATGTATCGGTGGTGCTGAAAACCACCAGCAAGTTCCTGATGGTGACCGCACTTGCAGCTATTGGACTTGGAACCAGCATCACCGATTTCAAAAAAGCGGGCCTTGCACCCATGTTCTATGGAATTACAATTGATACACTGGTCACATTGACCGCTCTGCTGGTTATTTGGTGTATGGGATTAATGTAGAAATTTCAAAGAGAGGAAATTTAAATGAAGGTAATTGATTTAACACATACAATTTGTGAGGATATGCCGGTTTATCCGGGCACCGAGACGCCCAAGCTTACTCCTGCCAACAGCTATGAGGAACACGGCTTTAAAGAAACGCTTTTACAGATGTTCTCCCACACGGGAACTCATATGGACCCGCCCGCCCATCTTTTTGCGGACAGAACAACGCTGGATAAATTTCCGCCCGAGCAGTTTATCGGGAAAGCACTTGTTATCGACTGCCGCGGACTAAAAGAGGGCGATAAAATCACGATGGATTTTATTAAAAAATACGGTGAATTGGCGGACACGGCGGATTTTCTTTTGTTTAACACCGGCTGGGACAAATACTGGGGCAAGGCTGAATATTTCGGTGACTATCCCTGCATTGATAATGAGGTTTTGGAGTATATTTTAAAGGGTGCTTACAAGGGCATCGGCTTTGACACAATAGGACTTGACCCCATCGCTGATACCAACTTAACACTTCATAAAAAGTTATTTGTAAAAGACATTGTTAATATCGAAAACTTAAAGGATCTCGAGCTTTGCGGTAAGGAGCTTTTTAACTTCAGCTGTTTTCCGCTCTTAACCGAGAATGCCGACGGCTCGCCAATAAGAGCCATCGCCTGGTGGAAATAATAAAAAGCAGGGTATAGCACCCTGCTTTTTTTATTTTATTTTCGGATTATCGGTTCTACCCAGTAAAAAATCAACCGACACATCAAAAAAATCCGCTATCTTAATTAAGGTTACTGTGGGAATGTCAATATCCCCGCGCTCATAATTACTGTATACCCGCTGACTGCAGGAAAGCACCTCGCCCATTTTCGACTGGGTAAGGTCACGATCTTCTCGCAGATTACGAATTCTCGGATAGTGTGGCATAATTTTTCACCGCCTTACCTTTATTATACTTAGAAAGTTTTTCGCTATTGACTTTTAG
This sequence comes from Eubacteriales bacterium, assembly GCA_045580305.1. Classification (GTDB taxonomy): domain Bacteria; phylum Bacillota; class Clostridia; order Oscillospirales; family JAAYXM01; genus RGIG7332. The sequence continues at coordinate 17,247 of JAZNNQ010000052.1, read as the reverse complement.
CGAAAAATTCGCTAAAATGAGTTAAAGCATATCTGTGGCTTAACTAAAATCAGGAGGGATAAAGATGCAAAAAATTATGTGTGAAATGTGCGGCAGCGGAGATTTAATCAAGCAGGACGGCGCATTTGTGTGCCAGAGCTGTGGTATGAAGTACGCCCCCGAGGAGATCAAAAGGATGATGGTAGAGGGCACGGTAGATGTGCAAGGAACTGTTAAGGTTGATGACACATCCAAAATCGACAATTATTATACAATGGCAGAAAATGCATATGATGCGAGCAATCAAAAAGAAGCAGAAAACTACTGCAATAAAATTATTGAAATCGAACCAAATAACTATAAAGCTTGGCTATTAAAGGGACGAGCAGCGGGATGGCAATCAACACTCGGTAATATTAGAATAGAAGAATCAGTTAATTGCTTTACAAAGGCCATCGAAAATGCCCCTGATGACGATATTGAAAATGTCAAAAAAACCGCTGCAACAGAATTAGATAATCTTTCTTTTGCATTAGTTTCATTATGCTGTAATAATTATGCTAAAAATGGTTCCGAACATAATGCAGATGAAATTAAAAATAGTGTTAAACTCATAACACTATATTCGATAAAATTACTTACCAAATGCGGTGTTTCAGGAAAGAATTTAAAATCTAAAATTGCCACAAAGATTAACGAATCTGTTGTTGCCGCATATCAAAACGATATAGTAAAAGACTATTGGGGCACTACTAGACATCCTTCTCAGTCTGCATGGAACAGATATGTATCACAAAGTTTAAAAGCGGTAAGTCTTCTTGAGTTTGCTATTGGATTAAGCGATGATGATAGTAAAGATGATATCCAAAGATATAAGAATATTATTTTTATCCTTAAAGAAGTAGAACCGTCTGGTTCATACACATATTCTAATGGTGGCTGGCACAAACAATATATCAACTCCATGGAAACTAAGCAGAGACTCATAAACCAAATGATGGAGTGTCACAAAAAAATCAAAGATATTGACCCAGACTATGTAATACCAGAACCCCCAAAACCATCTTCAGGCTGCTATGTTGCTACCGCAGTGTATGGTTCTTACGATTGTCCGCAGGTGTGGACCCTTCGTCGCTTCCGCGATAACACTCTTACGGAAACTTGGTACGGCAGAGCGTTTATTCGTGTTTACTATGCGATCAGCCCCACTCTTGTTAAGTGGTTTGGCGAGACCGAGTGGTTTAAGAATATGTGGAAAGGCAAGCTCGACCGCATGGTTGAGAAGCTGCAGTCCGAGGGAGTGGAGGACACACCCTATGAGGATAAAAAATGGTAATAATAAAAAGCAGGTCATAAGACCTGTTTTTTTATTGATGTTTTGGTAAAAATAGGGTATAATAAAAGAAAAAACGAAAGGATGTTTAAATTATGGCAGTAATTAAGGTTGATAAAAATAATTTCGATATGGTTTTAACCAGTGATAAGACGGTTCTGGTGGATTTTTACGCTGACTGGTGCGGTCCGTGCCGTATGGTATCGCCCATTGTTGATGAAATTGCGGAGGAGCATCCGGAGTATATGGTTGTTAAGGTAAATGTTGACGAGTCTCCTGAACTTGCGAGTGAATTTGAGGTTATGAGCATTCCCATGCTTCTTATTATGAAGGGCGGCGCGGTTGTTAACCAGATGGTAGGCGCACAGCCCAAGGCGGCAATTCTTTCTGCACTCGAGGGTTAATATGGAACACATTTACGACACGATAATTTTAGGCGGCGGTCCTGCTGGCTATACCGCGGCGCTTTATGCATCCCGGGCGGGACTTGACACGCTTTTAATCGAGCGTATGTCTGCCGGCGGTCAGATGGCACTCACCGGTGATATTGACAATTACCCGGGCTTTGAAGAGGGTATTGACGGCATTACTTTGGGAATGAAGATGCAGCAGGGCGCGGAGCGTTTTGGCGCAAAAACCGAGTATGCCGAGGTGGAGGCGGTGGATTTTTCCGATAAAATCAAGAAGATCGCCACCAATATGGGCGCGTTTCTCGCCAAAACCGTTATAATCGCTACCGGTGCTAATCCCCGTGAGCTGGGTATTCCGCAGGAAAAACTCCTGGTTGGTCGCGGCGTGCACTATTGCGCCCATTGCGACGGCAGATTTTACAAGGATAAAACCGTTGTGGTGGTTGGCGGCGGAAATTCCGCGGCGGCAGATGCTCTGTATCTCTCGCACCTTGCCTCAAAGGTATATTTAGTTCATCGCAGGGACACTCTACGCGCTACCAAAATTTATCACGAGCCGCTAATGAAGGCGAAAAATGTAGAGTTTTTATGGAATAGCAGACTGTCGAATATTATTTTTGACGGTAAGGTAAAAAGTGTAAAAGTAAAAAATGTCGTTACCGAAGAGGAAAAGGAAATTGATGTAAACGGCATTTTTGTAAGCATTGGCAGAAAGCCTGCCTCCGACTTTTTAAAAGGGCAGGTAGAACTTGACGAGCATGGCTATGTTATCGCGGATGAGTCCACTCGCACAAATGTACCGGGTGTGTTCGCCGTGGGCGATATCCGCACCAAGGTTTTACGACAAGTTGTTACCGCGGTATCCGACGGTGCGGTTGCGGTACACTATGCGGAGGAATATTTAGCATAAGCGAGGTGCAGTATGCAATACTTTATTTCGTTTTTGGAAGGAATTATTACCTTTATATCGCCCTGCCATCTTCCGATGCTGCCGATTTACATCTCGTATTTCGCAGGCGGTGAGGGTAGTACCGGAAAAACCGTGAAAAATGCTCTGGGTTTTATACTGGGCTTTACCGCGGTTTTCGTGGCGCTTGGTACTCTTGCGGGTAGTCTTGGAAACCTGCTTAACCGATACCAGACGGCGGTCAATATAGTGTGCGGAATTGTTGTGATCTTATTTGGTCTGCACTTTTTAGGCCTGTTCAAACTTCGCTTTTTCAAGGGAATGAAGGGCGGGAGGCCGCGAAATTTAGGCTTTTTTTCCTCATTTGTTTTCGGTATTGTCTTTTCGGTCAGTACCACACCCTGTGCCGGCGCATTCTTAGGCTCTGCTCTTATGATGGCGGCAAGCGGCGGCAAGGTGTTCGAGGGTACGGTTATGCTTTTATTGTACTCGCTTGGTCTGGGTATTCCGTTTTTTATAAGTGCAATTTTAATTGACAAGCTTAAGGGAACATTCAATTTTATCAAAAAGCACTATGGTATAATTAATACATGTGCGGGAATTTTCCTCATAATTATCGGTGTCTTAATGGCAAGTGGTCTGCTGGGCAGATTTTTAAATCTTCTGGAGGGTACAATATGAAAAGTGCAATTAAATGGCTGATATTGGTTCTCCTGTTAGTTGCGATTATTATCGGTGCAACCGCCCTGTATAACAAATATAGCAGCGAGTACAAGGCAGAGCTTCCTGAAGAGGAAAACGCCGTTGCCGCTCCTGACTTTACGGTGTTTGATATGAACGGCAATGCGGTTAAACTGTCGGATTTTAAGGGCAGGCCGGTAGTGCTTAACTTCTGGGCAACCTGGTGTTATTACTGTAAAAAAGAGATGCCGGACTTCAATGCTGTTGCTGAGAAATATCCCGAAGTGCAATTTCTAATGGTAAACGCTACCGACGGCGTGCAGGAAACCGAGGCAAAAGCGCGGCAGTATATTAAAGAGCAGGGCTTTACCTTTGATGTGTTTTTTGACACGCGCCTGGATGCTGTATATACCTATGGTGTAAACAGCTTTCCCACCACATATTTTATAGACGCAAAGGGCAATATTGTTGCAAGGGCCGGCGGTATGATGGACGCTGAAACTCTGGAAGATGCAATAGATAAAATAAAGTAAAAAGACAAGTGGCGAAAGTCACTTGTCTTTTTTTGTCGAAGAAGTTGACATTTCAACTTCTTTAGAGTAAAATACAAGAAGTTGAAATGTCAACTTTTAAGGAGGTCTTTATTTTGGTTAATAGATTTGCGCGTTTTTCCGTTGCTATTGCGGAGATTTCAAAATACTGGCACAAGCTTGCCACTGAGGAGCTTGAAAAGTACGGACTTCGCGGGTCACACGCAACATATCTAGTGGCGATGTACAGATACCCCGATGGCATAACCGTGCCGGAGCTGTGCGAGGTGTGCGGAAAGGATAAGTCAGACGCATCCCGTATGATAGGTATCCTTGAGGACAAAGGGCTTGTTAAAAAGCAGGTTGTGGGCGGAAGTCTGTACCGAGGGCTTTTAATGCTCACCGATGAGGGTGGACACGCAGCGGAGCATGTGTGCAACCGTGCCAGTCGCGCAGTAGAGCTTGCAGGTCGTGATTTAACCGAGGAGGATCGTGAAATATTTTATAGAGCCTTAGAGTCGATAACCGCGAACCTGCGCATACTTTCCAAGGAGGGCATTCCCGAATAATGAATATAGTATCAAAGCTTTTTTGCAGAATTTTTCAGGGCTGTTTTTACATTGCACAGCCCTTTCTGCCTTATCGTGAGCCGAAAATATACAAGAGTATCGATGAAATGGTGGAGAACATAGATAAAAAATCGGTACTTTTGGTTACCGACGGTTTTTAAGAGGGGCGGGAATTACCGCCCCCCTGGAGCAGAAGCTTCGCGAAAAAGGTGTGCATTACGCGGTATACGATAAAACCAACCCCAACCCCACGGTGAGCAATGTGGAGGAAGCACGAACGCTTTATGTAAGCGAAAAATGCGAGGCGTTAATCGCTTTTGGTGGCGGGTCCTCTATTGATTGTGCCAAGGCAGTGGGTGCCCGTATTGCATTTCCCAAAAAGAGTCTGGAAAAGCTTAAGGGTTTACTCCGCGTCTGGCGCAGGATACCGACCCTTATCGCCATCCCAACCACCGCTGGCACCGGTAGTGAGGTCACGGTAACCGCTGTCATTACCGATAGTGAGAAGAAGCAAAAGTACACAATGAATAACTTTACTCTTATACCGCGATTTGCGGTGCTGGATCCCGAAGTAACCTATACTTTACCTCAGCATCTGACCGCGACCACCGGTATGGACGCGCTCACCCATGCGGTGGAGGCGTATATCGGAAGATCTACAAACAAGGAAACGAGAAGGCTTGCCCTTGAGGTGGTAAAGCTTGTTTTTGAGAATATTGAGGCCGCATACACTGACGGAACTAACCGCACAGCCCGTGAAAATATGCTCCACGCGGCGTATAAAGCGGGTGTTGCATTTTCCAAATCCTATGTGGGATATATTCACGCTGTGGCGCACTCCTTGGGCGGGCAGTACAACATACCTCACGGGCTTGCAAACACCGTGCTGATGCCAATCGTTCTGGAGATGTACGGCGAGTGTGTCCATAAAAAGCTACACAAGCTGGCTATTGCCGCGGGTGTTGCAAGTGAAGATGATACGCACAAAGCAGCGGCGGAGAAATTTATCCGCGCGATAAGGGCGCTTAATGATAAAATGAACATACCTCGCTTTCTCGATGGTATTCGTGCTGAGGATATTCCCCGAATGGCAAAATACGCGGCAAAAGAGGCAAATCCCCTTTACCCGGTACCCGTTCTGTGGGATGAAAAGCAACTTGCTACAGTTTATCACAAAGTGTCTGGAGTGAAAGAAATGACAATAGACGAGATTTTGAAGGCACAGCGGGCGTTTTTTTTGAGCGGTGCTACCTTATCGGTTAATTTCCGTATTGAAATGCTGAAAAAGCTGTATGCTGCGGTTAAAAAATATCAGCCAGAGATCGAGGATGCACTTAAAAAGGATTTAGGCAAGAGTGATTTAGAAGGCTTTATGTGCGAGGTGGGCCTAAGTTTAACCGAAATAAGCTATATGATACGCCATGTGCGGAAATTTGCTAAGGAAAAGCGGGTTTACACGCCCCTTGCTCAGTTTGCATCCCGCAGCTATAAAAAGCCATCACCCTACGGCAATACCTTGATTATGAGTCCGTGGAACTACCCATTTCTGCTCACCATTGACCCACTTGCAGATGCGATTGCAGCGGGCAATACCGCTGTGGTCAAGCCCAGCGCATATTCACCGGAAACAAGTGCTGTAATTGCCAAAATCATAGGTGAATGTTTTGCACCGGAATATGTCGCGGTGGTAACCGGTGGCAGGCAGGAAAACGCTACGCTTCTTGAAAAGAAGTTTGACTTTGTGTTCTTTACCGGAAGTCAGAGTGTGGGGCGTGAGGTGCTTCGCCATACGGCGGAAACTCTTACCCCTGCAGTGTTGGAGCTTGGCGGTAAAAGTCCCTGCATTGTGGATGACAGCGCGAAAATTAATCTGGCGGCAAAGCGAATTGTATTTGGTAAATATTTAAACTGTGGACAGACCTGCGTCGCGCCCGACTACATACTCTGTCAGGAGAGCATTAAGGATAAGCTTATTGCTGAAATTAAAAAGCAGATAGTAAAGCAGTACGGCGAAGACCCGCTAAAAAAACCCGACTACGGCAAAATCGTAAATGAAAAGCATTTTGACCGTCTTTGCAATCTTATAGATGAAGAGAAAACCGTTATCGGCGGCAGGGCATATCGCAAAAGCTTGCAGATTGCGCCCACTGTTATGGATAATGTGACTTGGGACGATGAGGTTATGAAGGAGGAGATTTTTGGCCCTATTCTGCCGAGTTTGACTTTTAGGGAATTTGATGAGCTGTTTAACTTGCTGGCTGATAAGCCAAAGCCGCTGGCGCTTTACATTTTCTCAAGCGATAAGAAGAGAATTAAAAGTGTTACCGAGCGCGTATCTTACGGCGGTGGCTGTGTAAATGACACGATAATTCACCTTGCTACATCGGAAATGGCCTTCGGCGGTGTGGGAGAGAGCGGTATGGGTGCATATCACGGCAAGGATGGCTTTGACGCATTCTCCCATATCAAGAGCATTGTGGATAAAAAGACCTGGATGGATCTGCCCATGCGCTATCAGCCGTATAACAGAGGTCTTTACGGAAAACTTTTAAAGATGTTTTTAAGATAGAAAAGGAGAAAATATTATGGTAAGAATTATAGTGGATTCCACGGCGGATATGATACCGGAAATCAAAGAAAGGACCATTGCTGTGCCGCTGACTGTGCATTTCGGCGATGAGGAGTATATTGACGGTGTGACCATTGGGCACAAAGAATTTTACGAAAAACTGATTGAGACCGATGTTTTGCCACAGACCAGCCAGGCTACACCGGATGCCTTTGGCAAGGTGTTTCGGGAGATTGCAGAGGCGGGTGATAGCGCGGTTGTGCTTACCGTTGCGTCAAAACTTTCCGGCACCTGTCAAAGTGCTACCATAGCTCTTGACGGATATGATAATATATATGTAGTGGATAGTGAAAGCGTGGCTATCGGTACCGGTATTTTGGCAGAACTTGCATTAAGCCTTGCAGATAGCGGAATGGATGCGAAAAGTATAGCTCAACGCCTTAATAAAGAGAAGAAAAAGGTGCGACTTGTTGCGATGCTTGACACCCTTGAGTATCTTAAAAGGGGCGGCAGAATTTCAAAAACCGTTGCTTTTGCCGGCGGAATTTTAAACATTAAGCCGGTTATTGAGGTCTATGACGGTGAAATTAAGATGCTGGGCAAGGCTCGTGGCTCGAAGCAGGGAAACAACTTTCTTGTAGAGGAGATCCGGAAGGCAGGCGGCGTTGACTTTGAAAAACCTGTGCTCCTGGGATATACCGGCCTTTCCGACGCGCTTTTACAGAAATATATTGACGACAGCAAGACGCTGTGGGAAAATGCTAAAAGTGAGCTTAACACAACCATTATCGGAAGTGTAATCGGCACTCATGCAGGCCCCGGTGCGGTAGCTGTTGCATTTTTCGCAAAGTAGGAGAGATAGTAAATGGCAATTCATGCGGTTTTATTTGATCTTGACGGAACTCTGCTCCCTATGGATCAGGAGGTTTTCGTAAAGGCATATTTTAAGGGGCTGGTAACACACTTGATGCCCTTGGGCTATGACAAGGACGGACTGGTCAAGGCGATATGGGGCGGTACTGATGCGATGATCGCAAATGACGGCGATAAAACAAATGAGGAGGTCTTTTGGGACTTTTTCTGCAAAATCTATGGCGCGGACTCGCGCCGCGACGAGCCTCATTTTGAGGAATTTTACAAGACCGCATTCCAAAAGGTAAGCGAGGTTTGCGGATATCGCGCGGGTACGGCGGACTTCGTGCGGGGTTTAAAGGAAAAGGGGCTTCGCATTATCCTCGCAACAAATCCGATTTTCCCCGCCATCGCAACCGAGAGCCGTATACGCTGGGCGGGACTGGAGCCCGAGGATTTCGAGTTTATAACAACCTATGAAAATATAAGCTATTGTAAGCCTAACCTCGATTACTATCGCGATATTCTCAAAAGAATAAACCTTCCTGCCGAGGAATGTATTATGGTGGGCAATGATGTGGATGACGATATGGTGGCGCGGGAGCTTGGTATGCAGGTTTTCCTGCTCACCGAGGATCTTATAAATCATAGCAATACCGATATTGCCCAATTCCCCAACGGTGACTTTGAAGCACTAAAGGAATACATAAACAAAATAATAAAAGCTGAGTAAATTACTCAGCTTTTACTTTTTATGCGTGAGAATGGATCTCTAAACTCAATTTATCGGCTATCATTGCGATAAATTCTGAATTTGTAGGCTTGCCCTTGGCGTTTGACACGGTGTAACCGAAAAATCTGTTTAAGGTGTCAATATCGCCGCGGTTCCAAGCGGTTTCAATGGCGTGGCGAATGGCGCGCTCGACCCGGGAGGGTGTTGTGTCAAATTTCTTGGCTACCGAGGGATAAAGCACCTTTGTTATAGCATTTAAAATATCCATATCCTCGATCGCCATAATTATCGCCTCCCGCACATAGTGATAACCCTTGATATGAGCGGGAACACCCACCTCGTGGATGATATTGGTGACCGAGCGTGCAAGAAGCGCGCGTCTGTCATCATTGTTATAGCTGGGAGCGGCGGGAGTATTGGTCAGCATATTAAGTCGCGAAATAAGAGTCTCGGCGGCAAAGGGTTTCGCCAGAAGATAGGAAACACCCAGCGCATTTGCCTCTGCGGCTAAAGCGTCATTTACAAAAGAAGAGATCATAAGGAAAATGGGGCGCTTTTTCAGGTTGCTGTCGTTTATCTTTGCAATAACGCCAAGTCCGTCTAACTGAGGTAGGAGATTGTTGAGTATTACAATGTCGGGAGTAAGGGCAAAAATCCGCTTGACCAGCACATCTCCGGCGCTTACCGTCTCCAAAACCTCAAACTGTGGCTCCGCATTAAGTCTGTCGGTCAGAAGGTAAAGTGTATCGCTATTGTCATCTGCAAGGATAATCTTTAGTGTCTTATTCATAATAGCCTCCGAAATGTAAAAAATTGGAAATTTATCTGTGGTTATAATTTACCATATTTTTCCAATTATTGCAATAGGGAAATTTAAAAAATTTTTTGACAAAAAACGATATAATTCATTGACAGAGGTTTTTATATATAATAAAATATTGTTATAAAGTGTAAAAAGAGGTGGAAAAACCTTGAAAAAGCTGAGTATTAATGTATTTTTATCCGCGATTCTCGCGGGTATTATGATAGGAATAGGTGGTAGTGTATATCTTAATCTGGCGAAAGATGGCAATAATATTGTGGGTGCGCTGCTTTTTGCAGTGGGGCTTTTTACAATTATTATTTTTAAGCTGCATCTTTACACCGGTAAGGTAGGGTATCTTCCGATCCCGGGGATGGGCGTTAAAGAAAAGACGGTTTCTATTATTTTTACCATTCTTGGAAATATTGTGGGTACCTTCGCAATGGGAATTGCTTTTTCTCGCGGATTGATTGAAAACACATCGGTTGAAGCTGTGGTCTATAACAAATTGAACCTGCCTTTGTGGGAAGCTTTTTTGCTCGCAATCCCTTGCGGAATACTTATGTTTGTTGCAGTTGAAGGCTATAAAAAGGCGGAAAGTGATATTGCCAAGGGAATTATAGTTTTATTCTCGGTTGCGGTGTTTATCTTGGCAGGCTTTGAGCACTCGGTTGCCGATATGTTCTATTTTGCGGCGGCGGGTGAGTTTAGTTTAAGTGCTGTTTGGTTTATTTTGACTGTTATTTTGGGTAATGCTGTGGGCGGTGCGGGATTTTCCGCGCTTACACATTATATAAATAAAAATACGGGAGGAAAATAAGATGAAGTTACTTGAAGGAAAAGTTGCAATTATCACGGGTGCAGGTCGCGCAACACTTAGCGACGGCTCTTGCGGTTCTATCGGTTACGGTATTGCTACCGCTTATGCCAAAGAGGGTGCAAACCTCGTCATTACCGGCAGAAATGTGCAGAAGCTTATCGATGCTAAGGAAGAAATCGAGCGCTTATATGGCACCAAGGTAGTATATGTTCAGGCTGATGTGTCCGCAGGTGCTGATAACAAGGCAACTGTTGCAAGTGTAGTTAAAGCTGCAATCGATAATTTCGGCAGAATTGATGTTCTTATCAATAACGCTCAGGCTTCCGCTTCCGGCGTTACCTTAGCGGATCATACCGTTGACCAGTTCGACCTTGCAATCTACTCCGGCCTTTACGCTACCTTCCACTATATGCAGGAGTGCTACCCCTACTTAAAGGAGACCCGCGGTACAATTATCAATTTTGCATCGGGTGCAGGTCTTTTCGGAAACTATGGTCAGTGTGCATACGCCGCTGCTAAAGAGGGTATTCGCGGTATCACCCGCGTTGCCGCTACCGAGTGGGGAAGAGACGGTATCAATGCCAATGTAATCTGTCCTCTTGCATGGACCGCTCAGCTTGAGCAGTTTAAAAACGCTTACCCCGAGGCTTATGAGAAAAATGTTCATATGCCGCCTATGGGACATCTTGGCGATGTTGAAAAGGAAATCGGCCGCGTTTGTGTTCAGCTTGCAGGAGAAGACTTTAAGTACTTGACCGGCGAAACCCTTACCCTTGAGGGTGGACTCGGTCTCCGTCCGTAAAATAGATATTAAAAAGCCCACTTGCTTTTGCAAGTGGGCTTTTTTTATCCTATTCCGAAAACATCTTCAATAGGCAGTGCAAAAATGACACCTTTTGCATCGGTTTTCATTCCGCACTTTTCGCGAATGGCGTTCATAATGTCGTGTTTTTTATCTTTCGGCACGAGAATCATAACAAAATCCTGCTCATCCTTCAGGGGGATAGAGAATTGGGTGGCAACAGCGTTGCTTTCTTCACGCATACCTTTCATAATAGTACCGCCGGTGGCACCCGCAGCACGCGCTACCTCAACAACATCATCGCTAAAACCGGAATTTACCGAAACTACAATGGCGCAAAAGCGTGAATTTTCATCCATATTCTTCTCATCTCCTTGCTCAATGGATTGATTGTCCTGTATCATCAGATTATAAAGACGGGTCTGCATAGCATTTATCGGAATGGTAAAGGCTATGCCGCGACCTTTTTTGGAAAGATGCAGTTTATCGTCCAATATTTTGAAAGTATCGCGCACCTTGGATTTGGGTACCAGACCACAGGTTATGTGGCGGGCCTTGCTCGCACCTAAAATATCAAGTATGAGTGAAGGCGCGGTGCCTTCGCCGTAAAGCTGATAGCGGATGTGGGCCTTGGTGGCATAAAATGCCTCCTGCAGTTTATTTTCATCACTCACATCGGTGATGGCGATAAGCAAGCGGGGGTTATGTTTTGTATTAGCCATTACATATCCTCCTCAAACTCAATAATTTCATCGATAATTTCTTCGACAGCGGGAGTCTTAACCTTGGATTTAAGCTTGAATATAAGACCCATAAGCTGGATGGTAAGAAGCGGGGACAACGCGACCAGTGCAACCGCACCAAAGGCATCACGGATAACATTGCCGCCCACACCTGCACACGCGCCCATTGCGAGAGGCAGCAGGAAGGTAGAGGTCATAGGCCCGCTGGCAACACCACCGGAGTCAAAGGCGATACCCACGAAAACCGGCGGTACGAAAAAGCTCAAAGCAAGTGCGATAATGTAGCCGGGAATTAAGATGTAATAAATATCAACGCCGGTGAGCACGCGGCACATAGAAAGAACTACCGCGCCGGAAACGCCGATGGAAAGCGCGGTGTTCATAGTTTTTGCGGAAATAAAACCACCGGTAATCTGGTCAACCTGGTTATTTAAAACCTGCACCGCAGGCTCGGCCTTAACGATAAAGTAGCCTACAAGGGCACCGATGGGAACAAGTAGCCACTTGAAGGCACTTTGACCCAAGTACATACCTAAAAGATTACCGACGGGGGCAAAACCCACATTTACACCGGTAAGGAACAAAACAAGACCGATAAAGGTGTAGAAAAGACCGACCGACACACGAAGAAGCTGCCTTTTACGGAAAAGGCGTGACAGAAGCTGAAAAATGATAAATACCACAACAACCGGAAGCATACTCATTAAAACTTCCTCTATGTATTTTGGTAAATTACTTACAAACTCATCGGCGACATCGGCGGTGGATGTGATTGCGGAAAGACCGATCTGATTATAATTGGCATCGGTGGGATTATAGAAAATACCAAGCAGCAGTACCATTAAAATCGGGCCTATACTGCAAAGAGAAATGAAACCGAAACTGTCGTTTCCGCTTTCTTTATCGCTTCGCACGGCACAAAGACCAATACCAAGAGTCATAATAAAGGGAACGGTCATAGGACCTGTAGTAACACCGCCGGAGTCAAAGGCAACCGGGATAAAATCACGAGGTGCAAAGAATGAAAGGACAAAAACCAAAATATAGAGGATAGTAAGTATCCGCGGCAGGCTTACTTTAAAGTAAATACGAAGAAATCCGAGCACGAGGAATGCGCCCACACCGACAGAGATCGTATATATCAGCACTTCGTTGGGTATGGAGGCCACCTGATTAGCCAGTACCTGCAGATCGGGCTCTGCTATGGTGATGATAACGCCCATAATAAAGCAGACCGCGACGATTATCCATATCTTTTTGGTTTTAATTATCTGAGTACCGATGTTACGGCCTAATGGAGTCATTGCCATTTCGGCACCCAATTGGAAGAAGCCCATACCTATAATAAGGAAAAGAGAGCCGGCTAAAAACAAAACCATAGTACCGGTATCCATAGGCACTAAAGTGACGCTGAGTATAAGAACGATAAGCGTAATAGGTAGAACACTTGCGATGGATTCCTTGAATTTTTCCTTAAGTTTTGCGAACATACCGTCCCTCCTTTCTAAAATTCTATGCGGGGATTGAAATATTTATGTCAACCATTTAATTTTAGCGGAATAAAGAATTAAAGTCAATAAATATGCAGCCAAACTTTATAAAAAGTTCACAAAAATAGAGGGTCACGGAGTGACCCTCTATTTATATAGCAAAACGATCGCATAAATTATAAAGATAATAGGTACAGTGTAACGAAATTTCGGCTTTGAGGTCTTGTGATTGAAAATCACCATACCTAAAAGCGCGCCCAGGCTTCCGCCGAGGACCGACAGGGTAAGAAGTGCCTTTTCCGATATGCGACGGCCTTTGCTTTTCGCTAAAAGTTTATCAATTCCGAAGGCAAAAAATGCCGCCAAGTTCATTACACCGAGAAAAATATATAAGGGCATCATAACAGTATCCTTTCCGCGACGCGAATTCCATCCACCGCCGCTGACATAATGCCACCCGCATAGCCCGCGCCTTCGCCGCAGGGGTAAAGGCCGGAAATGTGGGATTGCAGTTCTTCGTTTCTTACTATCCTTACCGGGGATGAGCTTCGCGCTTCCACACTGGTGAGAACCGCGTCATCACTTGCAAAGCCTTTTATACGGCGATCAAAGGACAAAATTCCATCCCGCAGAGCGCCGGATATTTCTTTCGGGAAAAGAGGTGTTAAATCGCAGGGGGTAACACCGGGACGATACGACGGGGTAACGCTTCCAAACTGTGTTGTGGGAATACCCTTTATAAAGTCTCCAACTTTTTGTGCGGGGGCACGGTAATTTTCACCGCCCATTTTAAAAGCAAGTCGCTCTAAGTTTCTCTGTAATTCAATTCCCGATAAGGGATGCTCGCTTTCAAAATCAGCGGGAGTGATACCGACCAAAAGAGCAGAGTTGGCGTTAGCCTCATCTCTTGCAAAATTGCTCATTCCATTGGTGCAAACCATACCTTCTTCGCTGGCCGCTGCAACAACAAGGCCACCCGGGCACATACAGAAACTGTACACACTCCTGCCGCTTGGCAGATGTGCGGATAATTTGTAATCCGCAGCACCCAGGGCAGGGTGGTTTGCAAACTTTCCGTATTGGGATGCGTTTATAAGCTCCTGAGAATGCTCAATTCTCACGCCAACGGAAAAGGCTTTTTGAGTCATATTGATACCCGCGTCGTATAACATTTTAAAGGTATCTCTCGCGCTGTGCCCGATGGCGAGAATAATGTGGTTGGAGTCAAAATATTTATCATTTACATATACACCGCGAATTTTGCCGTCCTTTATATCAAGTGCGGTCACCTGATGACGGAAAAGCACCTTGCCGCCGAGACCCTCGATCTCTAAACGGATATTTTTGACCACTTTTCTGAGATAGTCGGTGCCGATGTGGGGTTTGGCAAGATATAATATCTCCTCGGGAGCGCCCGCCTTAACAAAATCAAAAAGCACCTGCTTCTGACGGGGATCTTTTGTTCCGGTATTGAGTTTCCCATCGGAAAATGTTCCGGCACCACCCTCACCAAATTGCACATTGGAGCTTGCGTCAAGCTCGCCGGTTTGCCAAAATCGATTTATTTTACCGTGGCGTGTGTCCACATCGTCGCCACGCTCTAAAACGATCGGGCAGGCCCCTGCTCGGGCAAGAGTCAGCGCCGCAAAAAGACCGGCAGGCCCGCTTCCTATAACAATAGGAGATTTCTCAAAACTTTTTTGAGGAAAAGCCTTTTCCTTATAAGGGGAGATCTCCTCCGCGTTTTTGGGTAGAGAAATGCTTCTGTTTAATTCTACATCGAAGGAATACACGAAGTACACATTGCTCTTGTCCCGCGCATCCACCGACTTGCGGGATACGGTAAGGGACTTGATACTGTCTTCTTTTACTTTAAGCCTTTTAGATACATCGCGGATAAAATCCTCACGGGTCGCGTCCAGCGGCATTTTAATCTGGTTTAAACGAATCACATTTCTCACCTCACAATAAATTTAGTATATCATAAAAAATTTTTTTAAAAAAGTGTTGACAAAGAAAAAAGTGTGTGTTATGATATAACCAAAGTTAAGAATGATTATCACTTTTGAGGGCAACACTATGGAAAATAAGAGAAATTTTAGTCCTAAAAGGCAGGCGATTTTAAAGGCTTTACTTTCCACCAAAGAGCACCCGACGGTTGATTGGGTGGTTGAAAAGGTGAGAGAAGAGTATCCGAACATAAGCGTTGCTACGGTGTATCGTAATATTGCCCAGCTTAAGGAAGACGGGTATGTGGTCACTGTTGGTACGGTTGACGGGCATGAACGCCTGGACGGGACGACAAGACATCACCCCCATTTCATCTGTCGGAATTGCGGTGCGGTGATTGATGTATCACTTACGGCGGAAGAAGATGCTATGTGCCACTCGATAAACGAGCAGTATGGCATGGATGCAGAGCGTTGTGACATTACATTTTGGGGCTGCTGCTCCAAATGTCAAAAATAAAAATTTAATTTATGGAGGAAATCAGTTATGAAAAAGTTTGTATGTACAGTATGCGGTTATATCCACGAGGGAGATGCAGCACCCGCTGCTTGCCCCTTATGTAAGGCTCCGGCAAATAAGTTTAATGAGCTCACCACCGGTGAGACCGTTTATGCAGATGAGCATCGCGTAGGCATCGCTCAGGGCGTTGATGAGGAGATCATCGCAGGTCTTAGAATGAATTTTGAGGGCGAGTGCTCTGAGGTTGGTATGTACCTTGCAATGAGCCGCGTTGCTGACCGCGAGGGTTACCCCGAAATTGCTGAGGCATATAAGAGATACGCTTTTGAAGAGGCAGAGCATGCTGCAAAGTTTGCAGAGCTTTTAGGTGAGGTTCTTACCGACAGCACCAAGAAGAACTTAGAGCTTCGCGCTGCTGCTGAAAACGGCGCTTGCGACGGTAAGATGCAGCTTGCTAAGCGCGCAAAGGCGCTCAACCTTGATGCTATCCACGACACCGTTCACGAGATGGCAAAGGACGAAGCTCGCCACGGTCGCGGCTTTGAGGGTCTTCTCAAGAGATACTTTGGCTAAAATAAACGGGGCTGCCGGATTATCGGCGGCCCTTATACATAAAAGGAGGATAAATTATGAATGCAAAAGTAGCACAGTTAATGAACGAGCAGATCAATAAAGAATTATATTCCGCATATCTTTATCTTGATTTTTCAATCTACTATGAGCAGCAGGGACTTGACGGTTTTGCAAACTGGTATATGGTTCAGGCGCAGGAGGAGCGGGATCACGCCCTTTTATTCCTCAAATATTTACAGTTAAACGGCGAAAAGGCAACTTTAGACGCGGTAGCAAAGCCGGATAAAGAGATGAAAACTCTTATGGATCCTCTTAAGTTCGGCCTTGAGCACGAGCAGTATGTAACAAGCCTTATCAATGATATCTACGCTGCGGCATATGATGTTAAGGATTTCCGCGCAATGCAGTTTTTAGACTGGTTTGTTAAGGAGCAGCTTGAGGAAGAGAAGAATGCCGATGATATGATCAAGAAAATGGAGCTTTTCGGAAATGACTCCAAAGGTCTGTATTCACTGGATTCCGAATACGCCGCAAGAGTTTATACCGCACCCTCACTTGTATTATAATTTAAAAAGAGCTTGGTGGAGACCACCAAGCTCTTTTTTATATCTCGCCTTCATGTTTTTTAGCGTGTTTCTTTTCAGGGGTGAGTGCTACCTCGCCGCCCAGGTACATAGCAACCAGCCCGAGCAGCACCATAATAACAGATAAGTATATAATAATGGGGAAAATATTCTTATAAATAACAGTACATATAGCGGTAGCTACCTCGCCACCGATAATAAGCGCGGCAACATATCCGAAAAAGGTGAGTCCACCTGTGAAAAGTGCGATCATTACACCGTAGCCGAAAATCGTTTTAAGTATATCGGAGAGCTTTTTACAAAATTCTTTCATATTACTTCCTCCTTTATAAACCGAGGATGGGTAACCAACCCATCAGAACGGCTACCTGCATAACAAACTGTGCTGCAACCCACCACAG
>JAZNNQ010000051.1:0-4767 GCA_045580305.1 Eubacteriales bacterium | reverse complement strand
GCTCTTGTTATCTTTACGCCCGGTGCGTAAGTGGTCGGACTTGTTCCGTTTACTACACCTGCTTCAACAAGACGATAGATTGCATCCTCTGCCCACTTGTGGTTTCCTAAGTCGGTGAAGCGCTTATCACCCGGTTCAGTGGGCTGCTCCTCACCTGTTGCTTCTACCCATTTTGCATAAAGGGTAAGATCTGCGGTTACAGGTGTTGCGAAGTCGTACTTGGTGGTAAGTGCATCATCGGTGTACCAACCGTCGAAGGTGTAGCCTTCCTTGGTGGGATCAGCGGGTTTCTTTGCGGTAGCGTCTTTAGCAACTGACTGGATTGCCACGTTCGATCCGCCATTGGTCTCGAACTTAACGGTGAGCTTGGATTCATCTCCGCCACCGCCGCCACCTCCGCCGCCGCCTCCGCCGCCGCCACCGCCGGCCCCACCGCCACCGCCGCCTCCGCCGGAGCCGCCGAATACGGTTGCAGTAATGTACATGGTGTCAGTGAGGACGCCGTCACTAACCTCGAATGCGATTACGTTGTCGCCACGATGTGAACTCTGGGGTACCCAGGTAAACTCGCGGGTCTCAGCATCAAACGTTGCATTGCTCGGTGCCTGGGTCATCTTATAGGTAAGGGTCTTACCTGCCGCACCGGTTGCACTTACGGTAAACTTAACTTCAGCACCAACCTCTGTTGAAACATTTTCAATCTTGTTGAACTTGGGTGCCTCTGTGCCGATAAGTGCAAGAGGTATGCTTATGTTGTTACCTACTGCGCAGTTGTACTTGTAGCTGCCATCAGCATTAACAGCGGTAATCATAGAAGCATCGCCGATATCAAGCTTATACTTGTTGGAGCCTAAGCTCTCTGCACCGTTAATAATAACGTTTGCATTGTCGGTGGTAACTGATATGTCAACAAGGAGCTTACCAATGATCTTGCTCGGATCAATTGCAGAGTTAAACTGAACAGTAATGTAGTTCTGCTTGGATAAGGTCTTTGTAAAGTCGGTAATAGTACCTGTGTAATTCTTAGTACCGGTGGTCGGACCAACCTTGGTTGCTTCCTGACCGTAGGTGTATGCAACCTGTCCGTTCTTCTCGGTATAAACACCGATGAAGCCGGTAAAGTCAAACTTGTTGTCAACTCTTACATTAGCTGTCTCATCATTACAGTATACGATGTAGTCTACAAGACCGTCGGCACGAGTAACCTTTACAGCCTTCGCAACCTTTGCGGTTGTGGATACCGGAACGGACTCAATCTTTGTGATAAAGCGAGATCCCTTGTAGGGTTCGTAAACTGCGGTAAAGAGAGAGTCAATATTGGTACCTGAACGCTTAGCAAGTACAAACTCCAACTCCTCGGGGTTTTCATCACGAAGCGGAGGCTTACCCTTTGCGATTGCTACATGCTCAAGAGCGAAACCGTTAACCATGGTAACGCGGAGATGGATGTCCTTGCTACCCCAGCCTTCCTGACGGAAGTCTTCAATCTTGAAGTCAACAGCGAAGTTACCGGTTGTACTGGGTGAAGTGCGAACGTTATAGAGATATGAGAAACCAGATGTAACACCGGTCTTACCAAATGCAACGTTGGTTCCTGCATATGTACCACCATTCTGAGCTGTAAGAGTAAGACCCTCGGTAGCAGAAATAGTGTTAGATAATGCGTGGAAGTTGTAATGATGTGTGTTTCCGCCCTGTACACGGAAGAAGTCAACACCGTAGGAATTCTCCTCATCAACCTTAATCATAACAACCGAGCGACGGAATGTGCCGCCTGCGTTTGTTGCATTGGTCGGTGCGATGGAATCCATTACCTTAACGCGACCTGAGTCGTCGAAGTGGAGCGGACGGCCGTTGTTTCTGGGTGTACCGTTGTTGTAGGAACGGATACGGTTGTGGTTCTGGCTGTTAACCATAACGGTAGCATGCATTGCAGTACCGCTCTCCCAATAGGTTGTACGGTCGGAACCGTCAGCGGTTGTGGGATAGCCGAGATCCGGAAGTACACTGATACCAAATGCCTCAATACCGAGGTTTAATACGTCTGCGTGCTTATGGGAGTTTGCGCCGCCGTAGTACATCCACATATCGCGCTGAGTGTCGATAGTATCTGCAGAGCTTGCTGCTTTCTTATAAGTACCGTCACGGAGAATGCTAAAGCCGTATGCCGGGAGAATCTGGCTACGGTCGAAGTCGTATTCGCCGTGTTCCTTGATAACATCAAGTACCTGCTGCTGAACAGCTTCAGGATTCTTTGTCCACTTATCAGCGTGAACGTCTAACATATTACCGTCGTTGATATGGTACAAGAACTGAGCCATTTCAATATCGCCGGTGTTCATAAAGCCCTTTAAGATAAGGAGGTTTGTCATCTGGTAGCCACTCTTTGCAGTAGCACCGGAGTCACCGATCTGAACGGTTGCACGACGTGCGAGTGTAAGCGGTAAGTATGCCTTGAACATCTTCTGTACACGCGGATTCTGGAAGGAGTCTGCACCGGTATACTTGGTGTAGCCTTCGGTTGCGCCGAAGATGTTTAAAAGTGAGTTAATCCAAAGTACGTTGTAGTTAGCACCGGACTCTGAACCTAAACCGTCACGGTCAACTAAGTTAATAAGCTGTGCGGTTACGTTACCACCGTTAACGTCGGCACTGCCGAATGTACCGGAGGTCTGGTTTGCATATGTCCAGTCTAAGATTTCCTTTGTCTTGGGAAGTGAATCGTAGATAACGCCGGTATATGCAGCGAGTGACTGATGCATACCGAAGTTACCAAAGATGTTAGTGTTTCTGATATCCTTATATGTCTGGAGGATAAGGTCATTTTCAATGTGCTCACGGATTGCAACAGCATTGGACTTATCGTACTTAAGTGACGGATGTCTGCTTGACTGCTGCTGGATATACTCTAAAACTCTGGGGTCATCGTATGCATCATAGAATGCATCATAACCGAGTACGAATGCACGGGAAAGACCATGCTGCCAGATACAACCTACCATTTTACCCTTCGGGGTGGTAGAGTCAGAGTTAAAGAAGTTCGGGAAGTAGGGTTCGATATACATATCCGGATAAACGTCAGCCACACGGTCAACGAGCATTGCGCCCACCTTACCGTACTTAACGTCACCGGTGTTAAGGTATGCCTCGGTAAGAGTGTTCATTACCTTAACCATAAGACCTGCATTATCGCCACCATATGTGCCGTACCATACGCCCCAATGGTTGTAGTAGGAAATGTAGGTGTGAACCTGCTCTGCCTGGTTACCCTGGGTGTTCTGTACCTTGACACCGCTCTTGTAACCGTATCCGTCGTCAACACCCCATGTAGCAGGCATGTCCGCAATCTTCTCGTTGACCAAGTAGCCCTTATGACCGGATGCTACGAGTTTTGCGTTTTCGCTCTTTGCCAGTTCATAGTTCCAAGTACCATCTTCCTGGATACCGAGAGCATAGAACTTTTCAAAGTCGTTTGTCGGGAATGTCTGACGACAGTCAGGACAGGTAACCTGCCAGGGCTTATTGATCGGATCAAGCATCCAACCGTATGAGCCGTATCCTGAAGTGGAAAGGTCAAGACCGCAACTACGGCACTTGAACATATCCGGGTCCCAACGATAACCAACGGTTGCAGAACGCGGGAGCGCCTGGGTTGTTACCATACCGTAAAGGTCATCAATGTTTTCCAAGTACCAGTCTGCCTTATTGATGTTAGCCACACTATCATCAAGTGCCCATGAATACTTTCCTCGATTTTCACGAAGCGCCTCAACACGTTCGCCGGTATAGTAGCTTGCAGATGTCTTACCGGTCGTGATGCTGAACGGAATGCTTAATGAATACTCTGTTCCCTTATAGCTAAGAGAAGCAACAATTTCAGCCTTACCTGCAGCAACAGGTTTTACCTTACCGGTAGAATCTACCGTAACAACACCTGTATTGGTGCTCGAATAAGTAATACTGCCTGTAATCGGCTCTAATTTTCTGTCTGTTACGTGTACGTATGTTCCATCGGTATCAGAGGGGTCAAGTGCGCTCCGATCCGCGTAGAAATAAAGCTCTGATGAGCTTCCTGCTGCCGGAGTTTCGGTAACACGGATAGTCTTGCTTGCAGTATAATCCTTGCCGCCGATCTTCGCAGTAACGGTAACTGTTGAGTTACCCTGCTTAAGACCCTTAACAGAAAGTGTTGCTGCACTCTGGCCGCTTGACCAGTTAACAGTGGGAGTTATAACTGTTGTATCGGTTGCGGATACTGTGACGGAGGTTGCACTACTGAAGTTGGATAATGCACCGTCAGAAGTGACTGTAAGAGTTGCAGTTTCAGTGTTGCCAACTACAATATTGGGGATAGCACCGATAGAAAGCGCAAGAACCGGATCAGTCGGGGTTCCGCCGGTGCCTGCATTTGCATCGTATGCACCTGTGTACTTAAGTGTAAGGCTGTTAAAGATGTTGTTACCTGAAGATGTCTTGTTAAACTTAACTAAGTAGTCACCTGCTTCAAGATTCATCGGGGTGGTAACAAGGTTAACTGTACCTGAAGCACCGGAAGCAACTACACCGTATGCAATATAGCTGGAAGCACCCGGTTTCCAGAAGGAAATAGTCTCGGAAACCGCGGTCGAACCATTTAATGCAGTAGATGCGGTATATTTACCGGATACAGGTACACGGATACGTAAGACACCGTTACCTACAGTGCTGTGGAGGAAGCCATAAGACTGATAAAGACGTGAGAAGTAGAAATCCGGAACGGAATTGCCA
>JAZNNQ010000050.1:0-2507 GCA_045580305.1 Eubacteriales bacterium | reverse complement strand
ACCGCTTGGCCTCCGACTTCCTGGAAGTCGAACTTGCTGTCAACCTTTAAGCTAGCATTGCTGGTATTGTAAACGATGTAGTCTACAACGCCGCCGTCGCGAGTTACCTTAACTGCCTTGGTCTGCTTAGCATCCTCTGCTGAAAGTGCTGTGCCGTCTGCATAGGTTACCGGAACGGACTCGATCTTTTCTACATAACGCTCGCCCTTGTACGGCTCGTAAACCGCGGTCCAGAGTGAGTCGAGACCGGTACCAACGCGCTTAGCCATTACGAACTCCAACTGATCCGGGTTACCGTCACGGTTCGGCGGGTTACCTTTAGCGATTGCTACGTGATCAAGAGCGAAGTCGTTGACCATTGTAGTACGGAGGTGAATATTATCACTACCCCACTTCTCGCCGCGGAAGTTCTGAATTCTAAAGTCTACTGCGAAGTTACCTGTTGCACTGGGTGACTTGCGTACGTTGTAGAGATAGGAGTGACCGTTTGAGATACCCTGAGTTGCAAACTCAATGTTCTCGCCTGCATAGGAACCACCGTTCTGTGCAGTAAGGGTAAGACCTTCGGTCTCGTAAATGCTGTTGGAATATGCGTGGAACTGATAGGTCTGTGAGAGACCGTTTCCTACACGGAAGAAGTCTACACCGTAGAAGTTTTCAGCATCTACCTTAACGTAAACGATACTTCTGCGGAATAGCTGTGAATCGGTTGCGTTAGTCGGAGCGACTACGTCAAGAACCTTTACGCGACCTGAATCATCAAAGTGAGCGGGACGACCGCTGTTACGAGCAGCGCCGTTGTTGTAAGAACGGTTGCGGTTGTGCTGCTTATCATTAACCATTACGGTTACGTGGTTAGCGGTACCCATTTCCCAGTTAACGGACTTGTCAGAACCGTCAGCAGATGTGGGATAACCAAGGTCAGGAATAATTGTTGCGCCAAATGCTTCCATGCCGAGGTTTAACATATCCATATGCTTATGGGAGTTAGCACCACCGAAGTAGAGCCACATATCGCTCTGAGTATCGATAGTGTCAGCCTCATTTGCTGCCTCTCTGAGTGTACCGTCACGGAGAATGCCGAAACCGTAACCGGAGAGTAAATGGCTGCGGTCGAAGTCGTACTCGCCATGTTCCTTTATTACCGCCTGAACGAGACCCTGAATCTCTTCCGGATTCTTGGTCCACTTGTCAGCGTGTAAGCTTAAGAGGTTGCCCTTATACATATGGTACAAGAACTGTGCCATCTCAACGTCACCGGTTGCCATGAAGCCCTTAGCAAGAAGGGTTGATGTCATATCAAATCCCGGTTTTGCAACAGCACCACTATCACCTATCGGAACTGTGGTACGACGAAGGAGTGTAAGCGGTAAGTATGCCTTAAACATCTTCTGAACACGCGGGTTACTAAATCCGTCCGCATCTGCATACTTGGTGTAGCCCTCGGTGGGGCCAAAGATATTAAGTAAGGAGTTTGCCCAGAGTACGTTGTAGTTAGCGCCTGACTCAGCACCTAAACCGTCACGGTCAACAAGGTTAATAAGCTGTGCTGCTACGTTACCGCCGCCGATGTCGTCTGCACCGAAGGTGTCAGCGGTGGAAGCGTACATCCAGTCGAGCATTTCCTTGGTCTTGGGCATTGTATCGTAGATAACAGCGGTGTATGCAGCAAGTGACTGATGCATACCGAAGTTACCGTGGATATTACCGTTTCTGATATCAACGTAGGTCTGGAGAATTAAGTTCTTCTCAATGTGGTCACGGATTGCAACTGCACTGGACTTATCAATACCTGCATTGTACTTGAGAGCATTGTTGTTGATCTCTTCAATTACAAGCGGATGATCAAATACGTCGTATACAGCATCATAAGCCTGTACAAATACACGTGACATACCATGCTGCCAGATACAACCTACCATCTTACCCTTCGGCATTGTAGAGTCGGAGTTGAAGAACTGCGGGAAGTAAGGCTCGATGTACATCTCCGGATATACATCTGCGATACGGTCAACAAGGATTGCTACCGGCTTACCGTACTTGATGTCGCCGGTATTCAAGTATGCATCAAACAAGGTTGATACAGACTGCTGAACGATACCTGCGTTCTCGCCGCCGTAACCCTGGTACCATACGCCCCAATGGTTGTAGTAGGAAATGTAGGTATGAACCTCTTCAACGGCCTCGCCTTTTGAGTTTGTGATGGTAATGCCGGTACGATAGCCGTAACCGTCATCAACACCCCATGTCTCGCCCTGATCAGGTAAGGACTCGTTAACGAGATAACCCTTCTGACCTGCTGCTACAAGCTCTGCATTCTTCTGCTTAGCGAGCTCATAATCCCACATGCCGTCCTCGCCAATACCGAGCTGATAGAACTTCTCGAAGTCGTATGTCGGGAAGGAATCACGACAATCAGGACAGGTTACCTTATAGGGCTTGGTGATGGGATCAAGCATCCAACCGTAGGGGCCCCATGGGGAGGTTGCAAGGTCGATTCCGCAGGA
>JAZNNQ010000049.1:0-4142 GCA_045580305.1 Eubacteriales bacterium | reverse complement strand
CGCAAGTAGTTTCTGCCTAAAGGCAGAAACTACAATCAGCGAACTTTGTGACGACGAGGCAGCGGTCGAAAAAATCAAGGATTAGTGTATGCCCGAAGATTTTTTCGCTAACCGCAACAGAAGTTCCTATATTTTATCAGCCGACTGAGGGAGAGATACGCAACACTACAATCCCTCCGAGTTTGCTTCGCAAACCACCTCCCTTTACACAAGGGGGGCTCTTTTAGGTCGCTTTATCTGCCACCGGCGGCGCTCGTATCGCTCCCCTCATCCGCCTCGTTCCTCGGCACCTTCTCCCCAAGGGGAGAAGGCTTTGAGTAGAGCGTATCCCCTAAGCCTCCCTTGTGTAAAGGGAGGTGGCAGCCGCAGGCTGACGGAGGGATTGTCACAGGTCGTTTGATGTACGCCTGCGCTCTACGATACTTATTCACTAAATATCCCCCCTGCCCTTCGGGCATCCCCCCTTTAGACAAGGGGGGCTTTTGTTACGGGTCGATGAGGGCATCGACACCTACGGCGGTGGCTATGGGGGATGCTTTACAGATATTTCGGCAGGTCCGTTAAGAATTTCCAGAAGCCTTCGAAGAAGCCTTCATCTTCCTCAGACTCATCGGGTGCGATAATCTTTTTTGTCACTTTGCCCGCAGATTTAGCGATACTCTTGCCGATGTCGAAGATAGCGTCTTCATCCTCATCATCGGTTTTAGTTTTCTTCTTAGTGGTGGTTTTGGTTGAGGATTTAGCGGCGGCTGCCTTTTTCGCATCCTCACGGGCATATTTCTCGCGGCGGATAGCGTCCTCACGGGCATTTTCATCCTGTCTGATTCGCTCATTCTCCAGCATACGCGCCGCCTCAAGGTCGAAGTCCGCGTCCTTTTCAGCCTTCTTGACGCCCATATCATATGCGGTCTTGTACAGCTGGGCAAAAAGGTCGTACTTCTCGCGGTTGCCCTCGGCAATCGCCTCGTCACAAAGTCTGCTAAGCTCGCGCATCGCCTCGGCACGCGCCTTTTCATTACCTGCAAGCGCCTGCTGATAAACAGTACCGAGGTTCATAAGGCTTGTTTCCGAAAAGCCTGAGTTTGCAAGGCCTAAACGCGCAGCGTTCTGGGCATTTGCGCCGTAGGGGTTAATTGACTGCAGATAACTGTTATAGCTTAAGCGGTCTGCCGCGCGCTTTTCCTCAGCCACCTGCTTTTCCCGAGCCTTGACGGCATTAAGGCGCTGATTTGTACGAACATCCACCGCCTTGCGCTCAGCCGCAAGCGCGTCATTTAAGTAGCCGCCGATGTCCTTCATACTCCTGTCGTACAGCGTTTTGCCCCCGCTTACCGTGGGCACGGTGCCGAGGGTGTTGTCGTGATAATACTGCACGCCGTCGCGGCGGAGCGTGGTGCCGCTTGGCACGCGTGTTGTATTTTCCGCGTCAACATATGCCTCGCCCTTGTCGTTATAGTGGGTTTTGTACTCCCTGCCGCCTGCGGTGAATGAGTCATCCTCTGCTGTAGCGGGAGTTATTTTTGCGCCCGACCCCTTGCCCTTATAGTAGGTGCCGCCATTGGTGGCGACCACACTGCCCTCGGGCACGCGGGTGGTAAGACCTTCATCGGTATAGGTCGCGCCGTCTCTTATATAGCCTATTTTTTTATTGCCCGCCTTGTCGGTATAGGTGGTTTTAGTTGCCATATAATTCTCCTTTCTACTTGGCAAATCTGCCCTTTTTGTACTGCCACTCGATGGCTACCACGCCAAGTGATTGGTTTAGCGCATCGTTTTTCAGTATCACCTGGAGCATACGGTAGTCCTTGACCTTGCGGCTAAAGGGCACGAAGGAAAAAGGCAAGGTATTGAAGGTGAAATTTGAAAAATTTAAGTTCCTGAAGTCGAAAAGACCCAGTTTTTTGTAATTAAGCGGTTTTCCGAAGTCCCGCTCGGTTCGCACGAGAAGCTGAACATCCCCTGCCGAATAGGATTTCACATACACGCCACTGCCGCGGCGGGAGAGCAGTTTTAGTGTTGAAAAGTCGCCGTCGTCGTCCATTTTGGTTGACCAGTAGGCGCAGATCGCCTCTCCGTCATCGTTGTACGCCTCCATTGCGGGGTTGCCGTGGGCATCACACAAATCGCTGTTGAAGCGGCATAATCTGCCCGCCTCATCGCCGAAATACAACGCATCCCCGTCGGCACACACCGCCCGCGCGGGCACATTGTCCCACAAGTACCACTCGTACTCGAAGTGGTTTGATAGGTTACGGGGATAGGACTTCTGCCGCGAGTCGGCAAGGTATACCCTGCCGCCCGTAAAGAGCAGGTAAAATCCCCGCCAGATGCAGGAGACCGCGCTTTCCAGCTCCTCGCAGGTGAGTTTGGGATCAACTCGGGTAGAGCGGGTTTGGATACAGTTGTTATTTGTAATGTCGGCACTTCCTATCGCCTTAACGCCGTTTTTAGTAAGGAACAGCGGGTCGTCGATAAGTGTTGCGGTGGCAAAGGGCGTTACCATCGCCTCGCCCACAATTCCCTCGGTTACGGGGAATATCATACCCGCCTCGGTCATCTCGCCGCGTCTTAAGTACAAGGTCGCGCCCTCACCCGCGCCGTTTTTGTGGATACCCAGGTATCTTCCCACATAGGAATAGCCTAAAATCTTCGTGCCGCCGGTGCCGATGGTGTCCTTCGCACGCGCTGATAGCGCGTCAGCGTCCGGCGCTTCGAGGGTGTTGCCGATATTGGTGTAGGACACATCGGAGAAGTAGGTGCCGTCATTTAACTCCGAGTGGAAGTCGTAGTTGGGGTAATCGGGATTACCGCCCACAAAAAGGCGGTTCTCATAGGCCGCAATAAAGGTGCAGCGCTGGATTATCTTCTCGCGCTCCTCCTCTAATTGGTACTCCAAAATCACCTCATCCCCCACCATTGTGGGGTAGTAGGTATCCCGCAGTCTTATGCGGAGCACCGGACTTTCCGTGTCCCAGTCCTCAGGCTCCTTGCGGAGGATATCCAGGTCCTCGCCGGTATTTTTAAAGTAGAGCTTAAGGGTAAATCTGTCGGCGCGCTGGGGGATAACGATCTCGTTCATACCGTTTTCGGGGATGGTGATACCCACCTGCCTGCGGGTGGTGAGCATATTGAAGGGCTGGTAGGTGTAGCCGCCGTCTAAGTAGTTATTCGTCTGGGACAGCACCTGTGGCGGTGTGGCGATATCGGATACATTGGAAAGTGTTTCACCGTCGTAGACCAAGAACTCCTCACCTGTGAGCAGCCACAGCTTGTCGCAGAATGCACAGCCGCAGCTTTTGCCGTCATTTACGCCCTGAATAAGCAGTACATCATCCGCGTAGATTTTATCGCCCGCGTGGATGATGAGGGTGTCGCCAAAGGCAAAAATACCGTTTATATTCGCGCCGTAATCCCGCACTACACGCCAGCCGATGCGCTTTTCGGGAAGTCCGCCGGAATCCGGCATAATATTCAGCGCATAGGGCGAGCGGGTGGCATTGATGGCGGTGGGATCGGCAGAAAAGTCAACACCCGCGAATTTGTCGTAGCGTTTAGTCAGCATTGGCATCACCGTAAAGCTCCTCTATGTCGGTAAAACTCGCCTGATGCAGGGCGGCTTTTGCCTCCTTAAAGCGGGTATAGAACCAGGCGGCGTTGTGATCGTCGAGATCGTCCCGCAAAAAGTGACTTGCAAGGTATAGCGGAACCGCCGCCGCAACCTCATCGTCCACCGGAAGGGTGTCGGCGAGGGATGGGATTTTGTATGTGCCGATCTTCTCGCCGCGGTGTATTTTCCTGCTGTTTTGGGCGAGGGTAAGCTCTGCAAGTGCTGAGTTTATAAGGTTTAAGGCGTTTTCAAAAAAGGCGCTGTCCTCGCCCGGCTTTTCCATCAGGAAGGATATCGCCTGCTCATAAGCCTCGTTTCCCGTCATTCTATCACTCCTTTCTTTTTGTTGTGTTGTGTGTTGGATGTGCGGCGCAACATCGTTTTACCGCCCATAGGCTCCCTCTGATTGAGGTGAGCGATGCGAGCGCTGCCGGTGGCAGATGAAGCGAGTTGAGCGAATGGCAGCGGTCGAAAAAATCAAGGATTAGCGTATGCCCGAAGATTTTTTCGCTAACCGCAACAGAAGTTCCTATAT
>JAZNNQ010000048.1:0-21901 GCA_045580305.1 Eubacteriales bacterium | reverse complement strand
AACGCCCCATATCCGTCAGGATTATGGGGCGTTTTTAGCTTGAACTTCATCCAAAATTCATCTTTTCAGGATGCAAGGCAGTTTTGAAAGCAAGATTTTTTGTAAAGAGAAAGAATAAAATTCCGGTAATACTGGCGTATTGCCGGAATTTTTGATGCACTATTTACGGAAAATATGGTATCAAAACCAATGCTTCCTTATCTGGCTGTGGCGTTCGCCACTCCTTTTTTAATTGACACTTGCGGTATAATGATATATAATATAAAGTACGGAAAATTGTAGAAAAAAACATGAAAAAGGAGTTGTTTTTATGCAAAAACAGACCCTGAAGCGAGTGCTTTCAGCACTACTTGTTCTATGCTTGTTTGTAGGACTTCTTCCGCAAATAGCACCGGAACAGGAAATCGTTGCACAAGCTGCAGCTGCGACTATGTATTACGACTTTACAAAGGCGAATACAGGGTCCTATGGAGCTACCGCGGCGGCAAAACTCGCGTCATTCCAAGCTCTTACCTATGACGCGGTAGCGGCGCTTAATACTTCTATCACATCAGATCCCTGGGCATATCACAGCTATAGCTATGTGTCAGAGGACAGCACCGAGAGTGCATCATATTCCGGATATGGCTATGAAGGTATAGGCCTTGTTATGGTGCCGGGCTCACGCAAATGTGATATGACCACAGCTGTAAAGATTAAGGTTGCCAATGAGGGCAAATATGTGCCCTACCTTAACATTCACGGCGGTTATTTCAAAAATTATGCAGGTACTATAACCGTTAAATTGCGTGCACTTAACACAGATGGATCACTCGGCACAACAGTTGCAAGCAAGGAACTCTTCCTCGCCGATTATCCCGAGGCTAACACATATGTACCCATTACCACAAAATATGTCTCTTTAAGCGCAACCGAGTATGCGCTTGAGTTTGTTATTGATAATGAGCGTACAATCCCCGCGTTTGATGGTTTTAAGCTCGTTGCGGCAGACACCACTGTTGTCAGCGCAATCTATCCCACCAATGACCTTGGCGTTTACGAGGTAAAGGTTGGAGAAACCATAAACATTCCTTTTACCCAGGTTTTATCCGACGGTACAACAACTACCAACAAACTTACTGGTTGGAACTATACTACCGGCAACAGTTATGTAACCGCAGGTGTTAACAGTTCTTCTCGTTACTTCACCATTAAAGGTGTTGCGGAAAATTCAAAGCCTCAGACTGTTTTCTTCAGTGTAGGTAACGGCAAGGCAAAGATTAATGTCATTGTCCGTGCGGCAAATTACACAACGGCGGCTACCGACCTATACTATGACTTTACAAAGATTCTCCCCGATAGTCTTACCGTAAACCATGTACATAACATTTCAAAGTTCATTAAATATAACCATACAGCGGTAGGTGGCTACGGCGAAATCAATGCATGGACAGGTACCGCGAGTGCAACCTCCGTATTCTCCCAGCCCTGGAAGGTATCGAGCGTTGCAAGCACCGTTACCTTCTCACCCCTTTTCCACAATTATGGTATTCAGAGCAAAAAATACGGTATTACCGATATTAAAATCAAAGTGCCGGTAGATGGTATGTACTTACCCCAGCTCAATCTCTTCCAGGCACTTGCTACCCCTGTTACTATGAGTGTTATCAACAGTTCAGGCAGTACTTTGTGCACAAAGACCTTAGCTGTAGGAACCTCCGGCACAAGAGTAAATTTCTCTGATAATGCAATCGCTCTTAAGGCGGGCGAATACACCGTAAGATTCAATAAGCTTGAAACAGGTTCATCTGCAGATGCAGGCGCTAACTATTATGATGGTTTGTTCTTCGCATATAAGGGTGAGCTTACAGGCCTTAGCGTAAATGCAAACAGAAACAATGTAATTGCTGTCGGAAACAGCGTTACGCTTCCCCTTAACTTAAAAATGGCAAACGGCTCGGCTGTTGATTACACGAACGGTAAGGTTACCGTATCTTTCGGCAAGAGCAATATTGTAACCGCAACATCTACGGTTTCATCCAGCAGCGCTTCAGTTAAGCTTACAGCTGTTTCAGCAGGTGTAACATCTGTTAAGATTACATATACAAACGGTATCTATACCGGTACGCAGACCGTGTATGCTACCGTTACTGCAGAGGATAAGATTTATATGAGCGCTGAAAAAACCGCTCTCAAGCCCACTGATGCAGGCTCACAGATTACCTTAAAAACCGCAGAGGGAGTAGAAATAGATCCCTCCGCAGTTACCTTCTCAACATCAAGTTCATCCATTGCTAAAGTAAGCTCCACCGGTTACATTACACCGGTAGCTGAAGGTACAGCATATATTCACGCAACAACCACATTAAACGGCGTAACCCATAGACCTTATATCGCAGTTAAAGTTACCACCGGCAAGACCTCATCAAGCTGGTACACAACTGCTTCCCGTCGAGCAGGAAGCAAAAGTAACGTTACCAAAGCAGATACTTATTTAGCTGCTCTTCCGGATATCTGGTCCGTTGTTACCACACAGGAGCTTCCCCGAGGAGCCGCGGTAGGTCACCGCTACGACCCGGAGATGTTTAAATGTCGTTACTGCGGACTTGACTTTTCTACTTCTCAATGGGGCAGTTATGCGTACATACTGGATCCGCTCACTACTCCGTGGCAGCTCCAGTGTCCTTCCTGTACCCGTACCTTCCCGTCAAACGACTTTGAGAGTTTCTACAAGCTCGGCATCGGTGAAGATAGTATGTGGTCATACGAGCGTGCAAAGGCTGAAAATGCAAAGCTCGTTGCAGCAGGTGAGACCGGTTACCTTACCAACACCCGCAACCCTGAGAAAGGCGAAGGCTGGGGCGTTGATGACGGTTACGGATACTACTCCGGCAAGACGATTGTAAACGGTAAGGGTGTAACCGCAGAGCAGGTCTATACCTATATCGCATATTACAACCACTGGGGCGTTTGGTATAAGCATGATATGAACCCCAACGACGGTATTGTTCAGCGTCTTTTGGAAGCATTACCTTCTGCTTATTTGTACAGCGGTGATATTAAATACGGTAAAGCGGCGGCAATACTTGTAGACCGTATTGCGGATGTCTACCCCACACTTTATATGGAGCCCTACTTCCCCTTATTCTTCAACTCCGACTCGACACTACCAAAGGGTAAAATGGTCGGATCTATCTGGCAACATACATTAAGCCGCGTTGCAATGAAGGCATACGATGCGGTTTACGATGCTTACGAGGACCCCACTGTCGTCGAGGCGATTTCCGAGAAAGCACTTCAGTACAAGTTGGGTAATGCTAAACTCACAACCGTTGCAATTCGTGATCGAATTGAAGACAGACTTATTCTCCAGACATATAAGGATATTCGAAACGGTAACATCCACGGTAACTTCGGTATGCATCAGTCCTGTGCTGCATATGCGGGCGTTATCTATGATAGTTTACCCAAGACAAAGGAAATCTTAGACTGGGTATATGCTGCATCAGACAGCGATTACGGTGATGAGGACATTACCGGAGGTAATGTAAATGCACAGCTTATTAACCTTGTTGACCGTGACGGTCACGGTGCGGAATCAGCACCTAACTACAACGATCTTTGGAGCAGAAACTTATCCCTCCTCGCTGAAGCGGTTGAAGGATATGAAACCTATCAGGCAGGCGACCTTTATCAGAATCCCCGATTCGTGCTTATGCTCAAGGCATTCCTTCCCATCGTTTTAGTTCGAAACCAGGTAGCGCAGATTGGTGACTCAAGTGCGGTAGGTTATAAACAGTATCATATTCAGGATCAGTTCCTGCGTGCCGCATGGACAAACACCAAGGATATTGCATTTGCACAGTTCTTATATCACAAAAATAAAGCAAATGTAAATAAAATCCCGTCAAGCATGCGTCAGGAAATCCTTGACGTAATTGAAGAACACGGCGAGTATGACTTTGATAAATCCCGCCAGCTCTCGGGCTACGGTTTCTCCATCTTGCGTGACGGTACATACAAAGAAAATTCCGACGGAACAATTACCGATACACAGCGTGACTTCTGGCTGTATTACGGTGCGGCAAACTCACACAAGCATGCCGATGTACTTAACCTCGGCATCGAGGCGTATGGTGTAAATATGGCACCGGATATCGGTTATCCCACAGCAGCAGACGGCTCTGACAAGAGCACTTATTGGGAGCAGGGTACAATTATGCACAATACTGTTATGACAAATGACCAGAGCCATAACAGAATCCGCTCCTACACCAACGGAACACCGAGAAATAACGGTCGTCCGCTCCACTTCGACGATTCGGGTCGCGTTAAGGTAATGGATGTTAACGCACCTCCCGGATCAACAAACGGTACAGCAAGCGGTATCTTCCGCAGAAGTATTGTAATGGTAAGGGTTAACGACGAGGTTTCTTATGGTGTTGACTTCTTCCGTGTTAAGGGCGGAAACGAGCACCTTTACAACTTCCACGCAATGAGTGATGAGATTTATGCAACCGAGGGTCTCACCCTTGTTACCCAGTCCGGCGGTTCATATGCAGGTGCAAGCATTGCATATGAAACCAAGGGTGTAGCAAACGGTTTCTCATATCTTAATAACGTCCGCCGTGCAACCAACTGTACAACCGGCAACTTCGCGGTTGACTTCCAGATTAAGGATTTCCGTAGTGATTGGGCAGAAGATATGGATCTTCACATGAGAATAAATATGGTAAACGGCTTTGCTCTCTCTGAGGTAGCACTTGCAACAGGTGCTCCGCCCCAGCGTGACGGTAACCCGGAAACATTAGAGTTTATGATGGCACGCAGAAGCGGTACTAACCTTGATTCACTCTTTACCGCGGTTTACGAGCCTTATAAGGACAGCCGTTACATTAAGTCAATCAGCGCTGTAACCGTAGCGCGCACAGGCGGTGCGACCGAGGGTACTGACGATGTTGCAAAGGCAATACAGGTAGTTCGTACCGACGGCATTACCGATTACATCGTATATGCTACAAATAATCAGGTAACCTATAAGGTTGCAGGACTTTTCGAATTCCAGGGCTTTGTTGGCGTGTTCTCTGTAAAGAACGGTAGTCTTATCTACGCATATGGTAACGATGCTACAAAGGTTAACACAACAACCTCAACTGCGGCATACACCGGTACCGTAACCGACTTTACAAAGACCCTGTCCTTTGACAACTATGTGGATGTCCAGTTTGATACCGCAGTTGATGCAAGCAAGCTTGTTGGCAAGCATATCGACATTGAAAACGGTCGTACCGAGAATGCCGTAATGGAGATTATGGGAGCCACCGATTTAGGCAGCAACAAGTACAGACTTGACCTTGGCGAAAAGTCTCTTATTACAACGCTTAATGCAGACGGCTCTTACATCTACAACGCGGCAGCAGGAAACACATTCAGAATTCCGCTCCCCACCGTTGTATCCAGCACAACTGTAACCTTGAATACTAACGGCGGTACTGCGACGGGCAATAAACCGACCATTACTGCAACCTATGGTGCAAATATGCCCCCGGTTGATGACGCTATCCCCACCAAAACGGGCTATACCTTCAATGGTTACTATGATACTACCGATACCAGCGGTACAAGATACTATAACCAAAACGGTAAAAGCGTTCACGTATGGGATAAGGATGTGGACACCACAACCCTTTATGCGGCATGGAAGGCAAATACATATACCGTAACCTTGGATGCAAACGGTGGTTCCGGCGGCACAGCAAGTGTAACTGCGACCTACGGATCTGCAATGCCGGAAATGACAAAGCCTACCAGGGAAGGATACACATTTGTGGGTTATTGGGATGCTCCCAGCGGTGGTACCCAGTACTACAAAAAAGATGGTACTTCTAATAGAGCTTGGAATAAAGCTGAGGCAGCTACCCTTTATGCACGCTGGACTGTAAATACATCCACGATAACCCTCGATGCGGGCGGATCTGTAACGGCAACCTATGGCGAGGAGCTTCCTGCAATTACCGTACCCGCCAAGAATGGCTATGTCTTCGGCGGTTACTTTACAGAGGAAAACGGCGAAGGTACACAGTATTACAAGGCAGACGGTACCAGTGCAAGAAGCTGGGATCAGGTTGGCGATGTGACTCTCTGTGCTAAGTGGATTCAGGGCGAGGTGACCATTACCCAGATTGCTGACCAGATGGTAACCGCAGAGGAGGAACTCACCTTTACCGTAGAGGCAAGCTCAACCGCACCGGGTGATATTACCTACACTGCTGAAAATCTCCCCGAGGGCGCAAACTTCAATGAGGAGACCGGCGAGTTTAGCTGGACACCCACTACAGAGCAGATAGGTGAGTATACCATCATCTTCAAGGGAAGTGACGGCGTGAACTATGCCGAAGTTACCGTAAAGGTTGAGGTAACAACCATAGAGTCAACCATTACCCTTGATAACGGCAACAGCACTTCAAAGATTACTGTAAATTATGGTGAAGCGCTGCCCAAGGTAGAAGTGCCCACAAAGAGCGGATATGTCTTTGAAGGCTACTACGATGATGCCGGAACTCAGTACTATAAGGCAAATGGTGTAGGAACAAAGAATTGGGATAAAACCGGAAATGTTACACTTTATGCTAAGTGGGCAGAAGGTAATGACATCTTCGGTACAATGACCGCATATATCAGAAATATCTCATTTGTTGATACTGACAACAGCACAAAGTACAGAGTTTACCTGTTCGCGGGTGTTGATACTCTCAAATACCAGGAGGTTGGTTTTGAAATAAAATCCGGCGATAAGAGCGTGTATATGCGAACCAATACCGTATTTAACAGTTTCAAAGCAACCAATGCAACGGTAACACCTGCAACTCTTGGTAATAAGTGTACAAGGATATTTGCACAGTCGGTAACCTTCAGCGACGCTTATAAGACCGCTGATATTACATACCGTCCTTATGCAATAGACCTTGACGGAAACTATATCTATGGCAAATATGTAACCATTAACGGTGCTTATATTAAGTAAGGAGGGATATTAAATGTACAATAAACCGGAATCTGAAGTTATCGAGTTAAATGAAGAGGATGTAATCCTTACATCCCTTATCGACAGCGAAGAAGTGCCTGTTTTCCCCGGCGAAGTAGAATTTGGTTGATAAAACTTGAAAATATGAAGCAAGGAGGTGCTTTGCGATGTACAATAAACCGGAATTTGAAGTTATCGAGTTAAATGAAGAGGATGTAATCCTTACATCCGGACTAATCGACGGCGGTGAAGGAAATGTTGAGGACTTAGAGGACAACTTCTTCGGTTAAGTAAGAAAGAACCCCATATCCTAAACGGATATGGGGTTCTTTTTCTATATTTTTTATTTTCCGCAACTGTGGCTGCCACATCCGTGGCTTCCACAGCTGTGTCCTTCGCCATGATGGTGGTGATTACACTTAACATTTGGGTTAAAATTAAGATTACCCGAAAGATAAGCCTCAACCGCGGCATCTGCATTACCGGAAACACCGCCAAAAAGCTGAATGCCGGCGCCTTTAAGTGCCATCTGTGCACCGCCGCCGATTCCACCGCAGATAAGAACATCAATTGAGTGACCTGCAAGTAAATTGGCAAGAGCACCATGACCTTGTCCGTTTGAGGATACAATTTCTTCATTTACGATTTTATTGTCAACAACCTCATATACCTTGAAGGTCTCGGTGTGACCAAAGTGCTGAAAAATCTGTCCATTATCATAAGTAACTGCAATTTTCATAATTCATTCCTCCTTGTGTTTTTATTATAGCACCATAAAATTACACAGTCAAACGCTTGCGGCGGATAAAAAAAGGATATATAATATAGAGGAAAGGAGTTGAATGAATGCAAAAATTCAGTGTTACCGGTATGAGCTGTGCCGCTTGCAGTGCGCGCGTAGAAAAAGCGGTAGGAAATTTAGAAAATGTCAGTTCATGCTCGGTCAATTTACTTACAAATTCAATGCAGGTTGAGGGAGGCGCCTTACCCGCTGATATAATCGCCGCGGTACGCGCGGCGGGCTATGACGCAGCCCCTGAGGGGGAAAAGAGTGAGCAAAAGGTGGAAACAGGTAAGGAAAAGATCAAGGCTCGCCTTATCTCCTCTATTGTTTTCCTTGCGATTTTGATGTACTGCTCAATGGGTTATACCATGTTCGGCTTCCCGCTTCCCGCATTTTTTACCGAAAGTCCGGCAACTATTGCGCTTTTTCAAATGCTTCTTGCAATAGTGGTTATGGTGATAAACCAGAAATTTTTCATAAGCGGCTTTAAGGGGATTATAAAAGGTGCCCCCAATATGGACACACTCGTTGCCCTTGGCTCTGCCGCATCCTTTATATACAGCACAGCAATTCTGTTTTTAATGATAAAGACCGGAGAAAATCATCTGCACGATTTGTATTTTGAGTCCTGCGCTATGATCCTGACTCTTATCACCGTTGGAAAGCTACTTGAGGCCCGCGCCAAAGGCAAAACCGGCGACGCGCTCAGCGCGCTTATGAAGCTTGCCCCAAAAACCGCAACTCTTATTCGTGACGGTAAAGAGGTAGTCGTGCCAATAGAAAATGTGACGGTAGGAGATATTTTTGCGGTACGACCCGGCGAGAGTATCCCGGTCGATGGCGTTATTGTCGAGGGTAGCAGTGCGGTGAATGAGGCCGCCCTTACCGGCGAGAGTATTCCCGTCGATAAGGAGATTGGGGACAGCGTTTCCGCCGCCACTTTAAATCAGTCGGGCTATCTGGTTGCCCGCGCAACCCGGGTAGGCGAAGATACTACACTTTCGCAAATTATAAAGATGGTAAGCGATGCCTCCGCCACAAAAGCGCCTATTGCAAAGCTTGCGGACAAGGTTTCCGGCGTTTTCGTGCCTATTGTAATCGCTATTGCCGTTATCACTCTTGCAATATGGCTTCTTGCCGGAAACGGCATCGGATTTTCACTTAATCGCGCAATTTCAGTACTTGTAATAAGCTGCCCTTGCGCTCTGGGCCTTGCGACACCGGTTGCGATTATGGTTGGCAGCGGCGTGGGTGCTAAAAACGGCATTCTGTTTAAAACTGCGACCTCACTTGAAATTACGGGTAAAAGTGAGATCGTCGTTTTAGATAAGACCGGCACTATAACCAAGGGAACACCCGAGGTGTGCGATATTATCGAAAATGATGCTGATCTTTTGAAAATTGCATATTCCCTTGAGGCAAAAAGCGAGCATCCGCTGTCCCGCGCGATAGTGGCATATGCCGAGCAAAAGGGTGTAACCGCCGCTTCTGTTACGGATTTTATCGCGGTTTCAGGTCGCGGACTTTCCGCAAGCTTTGAAAATAATGCGGTACACGGCGGAAACCTGGAGTATATAAAGGGATTTTGCAAAATTTCCGATGATATTGAAAAACGAGCTGAAGATCTTGCGAATGAAGGTAAAACCCCCTTATTCTTTGAAAAAGACGGAAATTTACTTGGTATTATCGCGGTGGCTGATGCTGTTAAGGATGACAGCGGTGAGGCGATAGCTGCATTAAATGAAATGGGTATTAAAACCGTAATGCTTACCGGTGACAACGAAAAAACCGCTTATGCAATAGCACAGCGGGTGGGAATTTCTCAAGTTGTCGCAGGCGTTCTGCCCGATGGCAAGGAGAAGGTTGTGGCGGAGCTGAGTAACGAAGGCAAGGTGTGTATGGTCGGCGACGGTATAAATGATGCTCCCGCCTTAACCAGAGCCTATGTTGGTATGGCAATCGGTGCGGGCACCGATGTGGCGGTCGACTCTGCGGATGTTGTTTTAATGAAGAGTTCACTAAAGGACGGCGTAAATGCAATCAAGTTAAGCCGCGCGACACTTAAAAATATCCGCGAAAACCTGTTCTGGGCATTTTTCTATAATGCCACTGGAATTCCGCTTGCAGCGGGCGTATTTATCCCGCTTTTCGGTTGGGAGCTAAGCCCGATGTTCGGTGCTGCGGCGATGAGTTTATCCAGCTTCTGCGTTGTCACAAACGCGCTTAGACTTAATTTCATTAAATTCGGAAAGAAGGAAAAGACAATGGAAAAGATAATTAAAATTGAAGGTATGATGTGTCCTCATTGTGAGGGTAGGGTAAAGGGCCTGCTTGAGGGTCTTGCGCAGGTAAGTGTGGCTGATGTAAGTCATACCAGAGGAGATGCGAAGATCACCTTGAGTGCCGACATCGACAATGCGGTAATTACAAAGCTCATTGAAGACGCGGGCTATAAGGTTACCGAAATTAAATAAAACAATAATACCCGCTGCTAATTAGCAGCGGTTATTACTGTTTTATCGGGTAATGTAAATTCAACATCGTCGGGGCGGGTCAGATCCAGTTCTATCAACTGAACCGAATAAATAATGTTTTCGCCCTTTAATGTCTGTCCTAAAAGAAGCAAGCCATTCTGGGTGGAAACCCAATACTTTTCAATGTATCCGTAGGTGTTTTTCGCCTCAACATAAATGCACTGTTCCCCATTTATGCGGGACAGTTTGGCATCGGTAATACTATCAGGTGGAAGGTTTAAAAGCGATGTATAATCCATTATCATCTGCTCGTCATTAGCACTGAAATTTCCGCGGGACATTTTAAGCACTCGGCTTGAGTTGGGCGTCCAGTAATACACCGTATTTCCCGCATATATTGTGCTCATGGTAACATTTCCACCGGCACTCAGAATATCAATACGGGAAAGTCCGTCTCGCACCCAACGGCGGCGAAGATTTACCGATGAGGTGCTATCATAAAAGGACTCGCTCTTTGTTTCCACATAATATTCCTTAGGACGCTTCATTGCGGAAACAATATCCTGCACATTTCCGGTGCTTATCTCAATGCGGGAATAGTCAAGAGTATCACCCGAAGTGCTGTTGTCATTGGGAATTGAGGGAAGATTAGGACTTTGCTGTGACGAGCCTACAAAAGAAAAGAGGAGCACCAGGCCAACAACAGCAAAAAACGCAATCAACGCCACAAGTGAAAAGGACAGCGGTTTTCGCATAGGCTTAATTCTCCTCTCTTAATTTATGCATTAAAATCAGCGGGACGGTCGCAAGAACCATTAAACTTCCAGATAATCGCCTGAGCAATGCGGGCGGATGCGTTGCCGTCACCGTAGGGATTAACAGCGTGCGCCATTTTATCATAAGCACTGTCATCATCCAAAAGCTCGTTTGTCAGTGCTACGATATCGTCGTACTTAACGCCTGCAATCTTAACAGTACCTGCATCAACCGCCTCGGGACGCTCGGTCTCGCATCTGAGAACCAGTACAGGCTTACCTAAAGAGGGTGCTTCCTCCTGAAGACCGCCGGAGTCGGTAAGAATGAGATGGCTTCGTGCCATAAGATTGTGCATATCATCAACATCGATGGGGTCGATAAGGTGTACACGGTCTACATTCGATAAAATGGGGAATACGGTATCACGAACAGCGGGTGACAAGTGCACCGGATAGATAACCTGGATGTCCGGATGTGTTTCAACTATGGTCTTAACCGCGTTCATAATATTCTCCATTGGCTCACCGTAATTTTCTCTTCTGTGAGCGGTGAGAAGGATGGTGCGGTAAGAGTCAAAATCAATATTGCAAAGTGCCTCGGAATGGAAACTGTAGTTATCCTTAACCGTGGTCTTAAGGGCATCAATTACGGTATTACCGGTAATAAACAGCTCACCGTCAATACTCTCACGCTTTAAGTTGTTGGCGTTGTTAATGGTGGGGCAGAAGTGAAGATCTGCGATGTTGCCGGTAAGCTTGCGGTTGATTTCCTCCGGGAAGGGAGAGAATTTGTCAAAGGAGCGCAGACCCGCCTCAACATGACCCACGGAAATACCGTGATAGAAAGCGCAAAGGGAGCTTGCAAAGGTAGTTGAGGTATCGCCGTGTACTAAAACGATATCGGGCTTTGCCTCCTGAAGAACGCCGTCAAGACCGTTTAGAATCTTGGTTGTAATGCTGGCAAGAGTCTGGCGAGGCGCCATAATGTTAAGGTCATAGTCGGGCTTAATGTTAAAAATATTAAGAACCGAATCAAGCATCTCGCGATGCTGCGCGGTAACACAGCAAATGGGCTCGATTTCAGGATGACGAGCAAGCTCAAGAACGAGAGGCGCCATCTTGATAGCCTCGGGACGGGTGCCGAAAACGGTCATTACCTTTATCTTTTTCAAACTAAACACCACCATACATAATTATAGGTATATAATACAATATTTTACGGTGATTTGCAAGGGGATAAATATTTTTGTATGAGGGGGAAAAATATCTTTACAACTGGAAAAAATCAATGTAAAATGATAATTGTGAAAGATTGGATTTTATAGAGAAAAAGTGTGGAGGTAAAGTATGAGTTTAGCTAATATTTTAATGGCGCTCGGCGGTTTGGGTATGTTCCTTTACGGAATGACTATGATGGGCGACGGTCTTGAGCGCGTTGCGGGAAGCAAACTTAAAAATCTTTTTGAAAAAATTACAAAAAACAAACTTGTAGGTGTACTTATAGGTGCGTTATTTACCGCTATTATTCAGTCCAGCTCTGCTACAACCGTTATGGTGGTGGGCTTTGTAAATGCGGGACTTATGACCTTGTATCAGGCAGTACCGATTATCCTGGGTGCAAATATCGGTACAACAATTACCGCGTTTATTATCGCTATTGACATTATGGAATATGCCCCGCTTCTTATCGTTGCAGGCGTTGTTCTTTCTATGATGAAGAAAAAGAAGCTTACCCAGTGGGCACCTATTGTTTTTGGATTTGGTATCCTTTTCGTCGGCTTAGACCTTATGGGTGCTAACTTAAAGCCCTTGGCTCAAATTCCCGCATTCCAGAACTTTATGCTCAGTATGGAAAATCCGTTCCTCGCAATTTGTGCTGGTGCGATTTTCACCGCTGCGGTACAGAGTTCTTCTGCCGCTATCGGTATTCTTCAGGCTTTTGCTCTTCAGGGACTTATCGGACTGGACAGCTCAGTATATATCCTTATGGGTATGAATATTGGTACCTGTATCACTGCTGTTTTGGCATCTATCAACACAAAGAAGAACGCGCGTCGTACAGCGATGATGCACCTTTCCATGAAGGTTATAGATACCGCGGTGTTCTGTGTAGTTCTTATGTTCGTGCCCTTTGTGGATTGGTATAAAGCAGCATTTGCGGACAACCCCATGATGCAGATCTCTGCAATGCATACTACATTTAATGTATTCGGTACAATTATCTTCTTGCCCTTTACCAAGTATATTGTTAAACTTTCACAGCTTATTATCCGCGGCGATGATCCGGGTGCTGAGCTTATGAGCCTCCAGTATATAGATGACCGTATTTTAACAACGCCCAATATTGCGGTTGGTCAGCTTGCAAAGGAAATCGACCGCATGGGTTCTCTTGCCATTGAAAATTTAACCTGTGCAGTTGAAGCATTTACACACAAGGATGAGAGTAAAATTGAGGAAATTGAACAGCGCGAATCTGCTATCAACTTCCTTGAGCACGAGATTACCACATATCTGGTAAAACTAAATCAGCATCAGCTGAGCGAGCACGAAACAATTGTTGTAAGTAGTTTCTATCATGTAGTTAACGATATTGAGCGCGTAGGCGACCACGCTATCAATATCAACGACTACTTAAAGCTTATCATCGAGCGCAACGCTCAGCTTACCGAAGACGGCGTAGCTGAGGTTAAGGAGATGTATGCAAGCGTTAAGGAGATACTTGAGCTTGCAATGGAAGCCTTCCGTACACGAAACCTTGCGCTTCTTGAGGGTATTTATCCCCTTGAGCAGAAGATAGATGCTATGGAAAAACAGCTTGCAAATGGTCATATTGAGCGTCTTAAGAAGAATCAGTGCACACCTCGCATGGGTATGATATTCACCGATCTTGCATCTAATCTCGAGCGTGTCGGTGACCATGCAACAAATATTGCATTCTCCATTGAGGATACAAAGAATTTTTAGGAGAATAAATCGTGGAAAACAGTTTTAAAAGAGGCCTGAAAGATGGTATTCCCATAGCACTCGGCTATATTGCCGTGTCATTTTCCTTTGGAATATTGGCATCATCAAACGGGGTACCGGTTCTTATCACTGTTTTGATCTCACTTACCAACCTGACCTCTGCGGGTCAGCTTGCAGGTCTTTCGGTTATGATAGCCCATGGTTCTCTTTTTGAAATAGCACTTACACAGCTTGTTATAAATTTACGCTATGCGCTTATGTCACTGTCCCTTTCGCAAAAAGTGGATGAAAAATTGGGCAGGGCAAGTCGCGCGGCTATGTCATTTGCGGTAACCGATGAGATTTTCGCGGTAAGCAGTACAAAAAACAAAGCGGTAGGTCGCAGATATTTTACAGGTCTTGCGTTTTTACCCTATTTTGGTTGGGCATTGGGCACGCTGTTGGGCGCTGTTGCGGGCAATATTCTGCCGGACATGGTAACCTCAGCGCTGGGTATTGCAATTTACGGTATGTTTATTGCGATATTTGTACCGCCGGCTAAAAAATACAAGCCGGTGCTGAAGGTAGTTGTCCTTGCGATTATTGTAAGCTGTATTTTCTACTGGGTTCCGGTTTTAAATCAGGTGTCCGGCGGCTTTACAATTATAATTGCGACGGTTGTTGCCGCGGCATTTGGTGCGTACTTCTTCCCCATAAAGGAGGACAGTGATGCAGAATAGTTATATGTTACTTTGCGTTCTTGTTATGGCGGGTGTTACATATCTTATCCGAATGATACCCCTTACCTTTTTCACCCGCAAGATAAAGAGCAGTTTTGTCAAATCATTTCTTTTCTATGTGCCCTACGCGGTTATGAGTGCGATGACATTCCCGGCGGTATTTTACGCTACCGGCAATATTTATGCTGCAATTTTCGGCGCTGCGGTTGCGGTGATTCTGGCATATAAGGAAAAGAGCCTTCTTACCGTTGCGGTGTTCGCATCCCTTGCGGTTTTTGTCGCTGAAATGGCAATAAAGCTTTTGGGGGCATAGTCAATGCTTGAATTTATTGAAAATGAAATAAGCGTCTGGGACAGATTGAAAACCGCAAACCTTCCCATTATGCTCTATGGTATGGGAGACGGTGCGGAAAAAATTATTAAAGAACTTAAGCTGAGAGAACTTTCTGTTGCTGAGATTTTCGCCTCTGATGAATTTGTAAGAGGGCATAGTTGGAACGGCTATAAGGTGCGTAAATTTTCCGAAATTTGCGAAATGTATAAAAATTTTATCATTCTTGTCGCCTTCGGCGTTCACGATGAGCCGACAATGACGCGCCTTTATGAAATGAGCAAAAAATACGAGCTTTACGCGCCGGATGTGCCGGTTGTTGGTGAGGGCGCTTTTGACCACGCTTTTGTTAGTGCCCATAAGGTGGAATTTGAAAAGGCATATGCACTACTTTGTGATGAGCAGTCAAAAAAGGTTTTTGAGTGTAGCCTTAAGTACAAAATTTCCGGAAAAATCGAGTATTTAAAGGAAATGGAAAGCGAGCCGGATGAGGTCTACAACCATCTTTTAAAGGTAGGGAAGGATGAGGTTTACGCCGATCTCGGCGCATACGATGGCGATACCATACGCGAGTTTTTAAGCTATGCTGAGGCTGAGCGTATAATCGCTCTTGAGCCGGATAGAAAGAATTTTAAAAAATTACTTAAAAAGACCGAGGGCATAGAAGCCTACAACGCGGGCGCATGGAGCGCAGACACGGTTATGAGTTTTGCCACCCGCGGCGGCAGAAATTCGAAACTGGGCGGAGAAACTCAGGTCGAGATGCGCGCTCTGGACTCAATACTCAATGAAGATAGAGTAACATACATAAAATTAGATGTGGAGGGCGCTGAATTTGAGGCGCTGTGCGGTGCGAAAAAAGTGATCAAAAGGTGCAGACCCCGTATTTTCTGTGCGGTGTATCACAGAAATGAGGATATGTTCCGTTTACCACTTCTTATTAATGAGCTGAATTCTGAATATAAGTTGTATTTACGACATTATCCGTATATCCCCGCGTGGGAGACGAATATTGTTGCGATATAGAGAGGAGAAAAAGAAAATGGTAAA
This sequence comes from Eubacteriales bacterium, assembly GCA_045580305.1. Classification (GTDB taxonomy): domain Bacteria; phylum Bacillota; class Clostridia; order Oscillospirales; family JAAYXM01; genus RGIG7332. The sequence continues at coordinate 5,821 of JAZNNQ010000048.1, read as the reverse complement.
GTTTGGTACAGGTGGTTGGCGTGCAATTATAGGTGACGAATTTATCAAGTCAAATATTGCACTCTTGGCACAGGCGGTTGCAGATGATATTATTGAGAACAATGCTCAGGAAAAGGGTATTGTAATCGGTTATGATCGTCGATTTTTATCGGATACCGCGGCAATGTGGATCTCAGAGGTAATGGCAGGAAACGGTATTACCGTTCACTACATCGGTAAAATCTGCCCCACTCCGCTTGTAATGTACGGTGTTAAGGTTATGGGTACCCGTTACGGTATGGCGGTAACCGCAAGCCACAACCCGGCTGAGTACAACGGTATTAAGGTATTTATCGAAGGCGGACGCGATGCGGATGCTGAAATCACCGCAACCTTTGAGGAGCGCATTGAAAAGGGCGTTACCGTTAAGTCCATATCCTTTGACGAAGGCGTTAAAGCGGGCATTATTAAAAAATGCAACCTCTATAACGATTATATGGACAGCATTATTTCTATGATTAATATGGATATTATCCGTGAAAAGAATATGAGGATTCTTCTTGACCCGATGTTCGGTGTTTCCAAGACCGCGCTCCAGACGGTTCTTATCACCGCCCGTTGTGATGTTGATATTATCAATGACCGTCGTGACGCGCTTTTCGGCGGAAGACTTCCGTCACCAAGCGCACATACTCTTCAGAAGCTTGCGAGCATGGTTGTTGAAGAGGGGTACGACCTGGGTATCGGTACCGACGGTGACGCTGACCGTATCGGTATTATCGACGAGAACGGCGTTTTCGTTCATCCCAATGAGATTTTAGCACTTCTTTATGATTACCTGCTTCGCGTTAAGGGCTGGAGAGGTGATGTAGTTCGTAACATTGCTACCACCCATGTACTGGATCGCATTGCAGAGGACTTCGGACAGACCTGTCACGAGGTGCCCGTTGGCTTTAAGCATATTTCCGGTAAGATGGAAGAGACCGACGCGGTTATCGGTGGTGAGTCATCCGGTGGTCTTACCATTCGTGGCCATATTAAGGGTAAGGATGGTATCTTCGCTTCTGCACTTCTTGTTGAGATGGTATGTGCTACCGGTAAGAAATTATCCGAATTACTCGCTGATATCTATGCCCGCTACGGCGCGTGCAAGATGGCAGAGTTTGACACTAAGTTCTCTCTTGAGAAGAAGGCAGAGCTTCAGGACATCTTATTTAGTCAGAAAAAGCTTCCCGAATTTGACTGTGAGGTTGAGAAGGTCAGCTATATGGACGGTGTTAAGGTGTACTTCAAAAACGGCGGTTGGATTATCGCTCGTTTCTCCGGTACCGAGCCGCTTCTCCGTATTTTCTGCGAAATGTCAACCATTGAGGACGCGGACAAGACCGTTAAAACAATGCGCGACTTCTTAGGTCTTTAAAAAATTAAATCCCCTTGAGAGTAATCTCAAGGGGATTTTTTTAATGCACAAGTTTAATTCTGCGGTGCAGATTTTCAACCTTAATTTCATCGGCGCCGTTTGCCTTCTCGCCGTCCAATGTCCAGGACATTTTTGGGTTTGCCTGTATTTTAACAGAGGAAGCGGTGCGGAAAGTAATCATTTTGCAATTATATGTGCGGTTGAGTATAGAAACGACACATTCGTGGAGCTCTTGAATACTTTTAGGCGCGCGGACCAGTAAAATTTCAAATTTTCCGTCACACATATCAACAATGTTGGGATCCAGCGTCAGAATACCGCCGACACTTGTGGAATTGCAAACAGCGCCGAAAATATATTCATCCTCAATAATTTCATCACCTATTTCAAAGCGGATAAGCTCCTTGCGGATATTGGAAAGTTCGGTAATTCCGCTCAGTAAGTATGCCATATGACCCAAGGTGTTTTTAAGGCTCTGAGGTGTTGCATAGCTTGACTTGGTAAACATACCGAAGGAGGCAACATAGGAAAAGTATCGGTCACCGTACTTGCCAATGTCATACTCGGTGATTTTGCCATCGACGATCTGCTGAGCCGCCTTGACCACATCGCTCTCAAGTTTAAGGGAACTTGCGAAATCGTTGGTGGAGCCTGCCGGGATATAGCCCAGCGGCACATCAAGTCCGGCCTTTATAATGCCGGTAATAGTCTCATTAAAAGTACCGTCACCGCCACAGCATACGATAAGGTCCATTTTCTTACCTAAGGTGTCAATCGCCTTTACCGCGTCACCGCTTTGGGCGGTCACATAGGTGTGAACATCAAAATCCGCGCGGTTGAAAACCGCAATTATTTCAGCCAGCCGCCTTACCGCTTTTTTCAGTCCTGCGGCAGGGTTTAATATAAGTAATAATTGCTTCATAAGGGACACTCCAATCTGATACTTATTTTAATTCAGCGCGCAAAATTCGTCAAGTCTTGAAAAAACAACATTTTCTGTGTTATACTTATTTTCGAGGTGAGAGCGTTTTGATTACGATGACAGTTGCAATAATTTTTGCCATTATCTATCACGGATTTACCATATATAACCTAAGAGGCATTAAACTGGGTGTTAAAAATCTATGTATCGGCGCCGCGACCTGCGCTCTTACGATTATTCTCGCATCAATTATGATACCGCTACCTACCGGCGCGGTGATAACCTGCGGATCGCTTTTACCTATTATGATCCTGTCGTTGGTTTATGATAAAAAGCTCGCCATAGCCTGCGGTTATGTGTGCGGTGCACTGGCGTTGATTTTAATACCCGTGTGGCAGCCGCTACATTGGGCGCAGGTGCCACTTGAACATTTAATATGCTTTTCCTGCCTCGGTTATGCGGGATTTTTCAAGGGCGATAAAAAATATAAAGTGCTGCTTGGTATCCTTATGGCGGTGCTTATTCAACTTTTTGCCCACACAATAAGCGGTGTAATCTTCTACGGAGAAAATGCGTGGGACGGCTTCGGCGTCTGGGCGTACAGCATCGTGTACAACTTCACATCACGAATTCCCGAGCAGGCGATAAGTGCCTTGATACTACTCGCAATACCTATGGGAAGAATAAAGAAGCAGCTCTAAAGAGCTGCTTCTTCTGCTTCTTCTGCTTCTTGTGCTTCTTCTGTTTCGTCTTTTTTCTTTTGGGAATATATAAAGCCGCAAATAATGGATGTAAGCGGAATGGTCAGCAGGATTGCCGTGCTGCCAACCAGCGCCTGCAGAAGCTCTGCAATAATCATCTCGCGGTTCAAAAGCTCGTGAATTGACACCGCATAGGTGGTGAGCAGGAGCACAGTGGACAGCGCACTGCCGATATATGCAAGCACAAGGGTGTTCGCCATTGTACCGATAATATCACGGCCAATGGAGATGCCGCTTTTTACAAGGGATTTAAAGGGCAGGTCCGTAGCGTGTCGGCGAAGCTCAAAGAGAGATGAGGAAATGTCCATTGAAACATCTATTACCGCGCCAAGTGATCCGATAACCACACCGCCGAAGATTATGGCCTTAAGGTCAATGGGCGTTTCAGTGGGAAGGTAGGTAAGGTATACCGAGTGCTCATCCACAAAGCCGGTCAGATTAAGTATAGAGCTTAAAAGGATGGATAAAAGTGAGGACACTAAAAATCCAAACATACAGCCCAGCACCGTTGCCGCTGTTTTGCGGCTCCACCCGGTAATAAGGGTTAATGACACAAGGCTTATAAACGCGCAGTTTAAAAGGGTGGATATGTAAATGTTATAGCCGTTTAAAATTGAGGGAATGTAGACCATAAATACCGCGGCACAGGTAAAAGCAAGTGAAATTATTGTGTTCACACCCTTGCGGTGGCCAAAGAGCAATACCAGCGCGAAGAAGAACAGCGCGAAAATCACAAGGGTATCAAAGCGCACATAACTGCCGAAGACCCAATCGACACCGAACTCCTCGGAGGGGTACTGGAGAAGCATAATTTTATCTCCAACCTCGACCGCCTTTTCCGCAATGGGTGCAAAAGCGTCCTCGGTCTGAATGGCTTGCACCGTGTTGCCCTTATAATCACCGTCTAAAATTTTGCAGGTGAAAATCGTTGTAACATTCGCCTGCTCACTATCTCCGCCAAGCGAAAAGGTGTCGTGAATTGTGTCGTCAATAGACACGACCTCCGCCTTTGATGATACCGAGCCTTCGTTGGACAAAACGCCCAGATCACGGGCGGCGATCTTGTGCCCCACGATCAGATATATAAGGGATAAAACAACCGTTGTTACCCAAAGAATAATTTTTTTACCTTTCATAGGGATATCCTCCTATCTTATACATTTATTTTAGGAAAGATTTAGAGCGGTGTCAATATGCTTTTTCTTGCAAAATGTGCTAAAAGATAGTATACTGTTTATATCACCTTTTATGGAGGGATATTATGAAAAAGTTTGATATTATGTTCTGCGGCCATGTGTGCCTCGACATTACCCCGGCATTTCCCGGAGAAAAGCGTGCGCTAACGGATGTTTTCCGCGCAGGAAAGCTCATTTCCGTAGGTGGTGCTACGCTTTCGCTGGGCGGTAGCGTTTCCAACTCCGGTGCGGTTGCATCCCGTCTTGGACTTAAGACCCTGGTTAATACAAGGGTCGGTAATGACGATTTCGGCAACACTATACGCGACCTTTTCAATAAATACGATTTGACCCAGAAGATCGACAGTGGGGCAGAGGGTTCTACCTCCTACTCCATCGTTCTTTCCGTTCCGGGCAATGACAGAATTTTTTTACATAACACCGGTACAAATGACCTGTTTCTCCCTGAGGATGTGGATTATGAGGCGGCGCAGGATAGCCGTATCTTCCACTTCGGTTACCCGCCACTTATGAAGAATATGTACGAGAAGCCGGAATTATTTAAGGAGATCGTGTCCCGCGTGCACAATGCAGGAACCGCGGTATCTCTCGATATGGCACTTCCGGACCCCACCGCTCCTGCAGGACAGAAGGATTGGAACGGTATTCTCTCCGATGTTATGCCCTATATTGATATTTTTGTGCCCAGCTTTGAGGAGCTTCTCCTTATGCTTGACCGCAAGCGTTATGACGAGCTTAACGAAAAGGCAAATGGTCGCGATATTATAGAGGTTATGACAAATGACGAGCTTACCCGCCTTTCCGATAAGCTTCTCGATATGGGTGTAGGTGTGCTTGTTATCAAGTGCGGTCTTCGCGGCTATTACATCAGAACCGGCAATGAGGCGCGCATTAAGAAAATTCCGGGCCTCGATTTAGACGCAAGTGTGTGGGCGGATCGCGAATTTATCTGCCAGGCGCTGGACACTCAGAACATCGTTTCTGCAACTGGTGCGGGAGATAGCAGTATCTCCGGCTTCCTTTGCGCTCTTCTCAATGGCAAGACACCGGAGGAGTGTGCGAGATGCGCGGTTTCCACCGCTCATTTCTGTCTGCAAACGGTTGACGCGGCAAGCGGCATTCCAAAGTTTGAAGAAGTACTCTCTCTTGCTCACTCTGATATGGGCGAGGTCGAGTATATGGACGAAACACAGGGAACATACAAAAATAAGGTCTGGTTACTTGCAAAAGACAGTAATAAATAATAAAAAGCAGAGAGTTAACGCCACAGCCAGATAAGGAAGCATTGGGTTTGATTCCATATTTTCCGTAAATAGTGCATCAAAAATTACGGTAAAACGGCAGTTATACCGAAAATTTTATTCTTTCTCTTTACAAAAAATCTTGCTTTCAAAACTGCCTTGCATCCTGAAAAGATGAATTTTGGATGAAGTTCAAGCTAAAAACGCCCCATAATCCTGACGGATATGGGGCGTTTTTGGTGCAGAAATTCGCCAAAAGGCGCTTTTTCAGGACAATACTTCCTTACCTGGCTGTGGCGAAT
>JAZNNQ010000047.1:0-22931 GCA_045580305.1 Eubacteriales bacterium | reverse complement strand
CCGTCGTTCAAACCAAATGAGAATAATAAAAAGAAGGACATTCCGAAAGGAATATCCTTCTTTTTGGTGACCCACCGGAGACTCGAACTCCGGACACCCTGCTTAAAAGGCAGTTTAAAAGCCTTTGATTTCAATGGTTTCGGGAGTTTTGACACCAGAAATACACTTTTAAGCGAAAAAGGCGTTTAATTTTTGAGCGGCATCTTCTTTACGGGAATTGCGAATATGGGTATAAATATTTAATGTTGTTGAGATATTGGCGTGACCAAGAAGTTCCTGCGCCATCTTCTCGTCTATACCTGCCTCGTAAAGGATTGTAGCGTAGGCGTGGCGGATCTGATGCGGTGTGATGTTAACGCCGCTTTCTTTTTGATATCTTTTCCAACGCTTCTGAAATGCCGAAAGAGTTATTGGTGCTCCGTCGGTATTAAAGATATAACCCTTGCTGTTACGATCTAATTTATCTATAAGCGGGTCAAGAAGAACAACATCGCGTTTTCCAGATTCTGTTTTCGTTGTTTTTATTACCGGTTTATTGTTCTCAAAATAAAGAGAGTTTCGTATTTTTATAATCTTCTTTTCAAAGTCGATGTCCTCATAGCGGAGCGCCAGAGCTTCACCGCGGCGACAACCGGTAAAGAGAATGAGGTACGCAAAGAGCCCAAAGAATTTATCGCAAGAGTTTTTTATGGTTCGAAGCTGGTCGTCTTCCGGAATTTCTCTGCGTGTGGTTTTCAGACCTTTTGGTGGGGTTATATACTCCGCAGGATTAGTTTCGGTATATCCGTTAAGGACGGAAAATTTAAAAATCATATTCAGCACCGCGATGTGAGCACGGACTGTGCGGAGCGAAAAACCTTGTTTTGACACTTGGATTATAAACAGGCTCAGCATTTGCGGAGTGATGCTTGTGATCCTTATTGAGCCAAACTGCTCAATAATCCGTTTGAAGGGCGCGTTATAGCATTCTGTGGTTTTATGAGCTACCCTTGCAAAATGCTCGATCTTCCATTCTTCGGCAACTTCTCCGAAAAATCGCCCAGCTATTTGGTTCGTCTGGAACTCGGCAAGCTTGCGCTTAACTTCTTTTTCTGTTTTGCCGTAAAAGTATTTTTGTGTTTTTTTGCCTCTGACGGTAATTGTTACTCGCGTCTGATACCGCCCATCGGCTCTTTTGGTAATCATAAGGACCTCCTAAAATATTACAAAGAGGAAGTAATTTGGCTATCTATTTTCTTGTGGTTTGCTCTGTAATTCCTTAAGCTGCCAATAATTTTCGTTTATGAATTCTTCAATTTCCCTTTTTCTCTTGGAACGGTAGGCGCTTTTTATCGTCAACAAACACACTAAGCACCACAAGAATACTTTTATCAAAATATAAGTTATTGTCTTACCAAGGGGAGAATGAACCTTGACGGTCCATCTTGTTCCGTCTGTTTCTGTGTAGTAGTTGCTGTCGAAAATTTTCTGTTGACCAGCATCGCTTAATGAACCCTCAATTACGGGAAATTCATCATAATCCCCAGGGACATAGATTGTATTAATATCGTAATAATATTTCCCATCACTCTCAACATAGCAAGCGAATATCTCTGCTTTAGCTTCAACGGGGTATCCGGCTGTTTTTTTGCTTTGTATGGTAATATCGTAAGTTGTTGAGTAGTGAGTATCGGCAAAAGGCGATTCTATTGCATTTGCTGGAAAGTGGAAATAAGTAGAGCATAAAGACGGAATAAGCAGTCCGATAACAATGCTGGGAAGAGCTTCGCTTTTAATGGAGTAGAGGAACTTATCGTAAAAACTCGCGGTATCATCGAAAATGTCTGTAGTAACTTCTTTTGAAATACACATAGAAACAGAGCTTGCAGAATTAGGATCCTTTAAAAATCTGTTAGCCTCATCGTATGCATTGTCCCTTGTCAAATAAAAACTTTCGTTATGTGTCAAAAATCCTATAATGATGCCGCAAGGGAAGTATATTTTTACTACAACCGGTGCAAAAACAAAAACTGTAGCAAAAACAAATAATGCAAAAAGAATAAGCAATGCCACGGTGAGTTTTGACTTTTTTGCATACGACTCATCAAACTTGTCTAACTTTTTAAGTAAATAAAAAAGGTGAGGTTCTCCGGTGAAATAGAAAATTATTCTTCTCACTACGGTTCTGTAAAAAATAATGCCTGCAAAAAAAGAGAGTGCTGCAAAAGCGAGCTTTGCTTTCGTCGTCACTTAAATCACATCCTTTTTATAAAAGCAAATAGCCTTTTTTATAAACGGCTCGGTTACATTGAAAAGTTCTGCAAGATCCCAGGCTTCAATGTAGCCGTTTTTTACTGCTTGATCCAAAGCAGCCTCGGGTATTAATTTCTTTATCGCCCACTCATCGGCGCGGCGCTCGTGCTTGCCTCTGATATCAAGGGGGGAATGCACATTATAAAAGCTTCCGGTTATGCAATGGCCAAGCTCATGGGCGAGATGGACAACTTCCTCAGCGCCGGAAAAGGTGAGGGAATAATCCATACCTATAAAATAATTATCGTTGTGTTTGCAGGAAATAGATTTGTTGAGCGGGAGATTATAATATCCCACATCTATATTATTTTCTGCAGCTGTTAAAAAGAGGTTGTTCATCAGCCTTCCTTCTTTCGGCGTTCACGATCCTTGATGTATTCGGCAAAGGCTTTTGCCTCTTGCCACATTTCATCGGTTATCTCATCGGCGCCGCCGAAGAGAGCAATTTTAATATCTTCTTCAGATACCGAGCCATTAGGCGCGGTATTTTTTTTGTCCGTTTTACCGAGGAGATAATCAACGGAAACATTATATAAGCTGGAAAGCTTCATTAGATTTTCGGTACTGGGATATTTTTTTGATTTTTCCCATTCGCAAACTGTAGGAGCTGACACGCCTAATTCAATAGCAACCTGCTTTTGGCTGAAACCAGCTTCTTCGCGAGAAGTTTTTAAACGGTTATTCATAAAAATCACCTCTGTAATTATTGTATAGCTAATTGTTATAAAAAACAATATAAAAAAATTAGCTTAAAGCTATTGACAAGAGTTTTAAATTATGCTTTAATTAGCTTAAAGCTAATTTGGAGGTGAAAAAATGCGTGAATGGCTTATCTCAGAGCGAACTGAGAAAGGAATGTTACAAAAAGATGTAGCAGTTAAGTCCCAAATATCTCAACCGGCATATTGTGATATAGAAAACGGAAAGAAAAACCCGTCTGTGGATACAGCAAAAAAAATAGCTGCCGTTCTCGGATTTAATTGGACAAGGTTTTTTGATTAAGGAGGGATGAATAATGCCGAGAGAGAAGGAAGCTTATCGGGACAACCTTGAAAGAATTATTGAGGCGTTCCCGGGCAAAGAAATTTTGAGCGTGACTGAGGTTTCAAGGTGGATGAAGAAAGATCCGCGGACCGTTAAACGAGTTTTCCCGTTTAAAGATGGACTGGGAATATCTATTGCGACGCTTGCGCGGTGCTTATCTTAAAGAGAAAGGAGCGTGGATCATATGAGCATTGCTGGTCAGATCGAGGCGACAATCAACGAGATTTGCGATAAGTATTGCAAGTTCCCCGAAAAGTACGCGGAAAAATATGGGGGGGGACGATGAGAAGATGGAAGCCATGTTCAACGAGGTTTGTATCAATTGTCCTTTGATGGAGTTATAACTATGCGATGGATTAGAGTTAAGCATCATGGGATAGGTGAGTTGATAGGTGTAAATGATGCAGGTGAGCCACTGTATAAGTTCCGATGGTATATAGGCCCCGTGCCGCAGGAATATATCCAGGTGGCGAGCGACGAACGCCGAGAGGTTTTGATGTCTCCTAAAGCAGAAGAACTAAATCCAATTGATGCTTTTATTGTGCACAACGAACTCGGAGTGCTGCAGTTTATACCGTACCGTTCGATATAGAGAGGGGGGAAAGAAAAATGAAATTAGTGAAAGTAGATAGAAACCAAATTCCGGGTACCTACCAAATGACTAAGCTGTTGCAGCTCTTGAATGAGTTTGTTGAAAGCGGGCTTGCCTGTGCCAGAGTAGCCGATCACACTTATTCGTCAGCGTATAGCGGAGTGGCAGCTTTGAATGCTTCAGCGAAGCGTTTCGGATTATCGGGGGGGGGTAAAAGCGCTTGCAAGATGCGGAGAAATATACCTTATAAGAAGGGAGGAAGAAAATGATACCGCAAGTAAATAAAGCAGATTTGTGCCGGGAATGTTTGGAACTGTATAAAGAGAGCTTTATATGCAAACAGCTGCCGGCACCGGTGGACAATAAAATTACTTGTTCACATTGTGGGCGTCGCAGGTTTGGCGCGACCTATGAGATTATGAAAAGGAGATAGTTGCAAATGAAAAAGCGAAAGAAACTTTTAACGCCGGAGCGGTTGATGCTTATTTCATTTTTCGGCGCAATGTTCACAGCGGGAAGCTTGTCGTTTGGCTTCTTTTTTCTGAGCTTAGGTCTTATCGGAGCTGCTTGGGATGAGATCGCAAAGAGAAATAAAAAGAGGTCCCGGCACGGTGCGAGACCATAACCAGGACCAATTTAAAAAATCATCATTTATATTGTACATAGTTTGAACGATTTAGTCAAGTTTTAGGAGGAATTTAAAATGGAAAACAAAAATCTTATTTATTTAAGCGTGGACAAGCTGCATCCGCATCAGGACAACCCGAGAAAGGACCTGGGTGACATCAGTGAGCTTGCAGAGAGCATCAAAGCAAAAGGCATTATGCAGAACCTTACCGTTGTACCGTTTGTGTCTAAAACAAATTCTAAATTTAACGGTGAGGGAATGTACACGGTTATTATCGGTCACCGTCGTTTGGCTGCTGCCAAGATGGCAGGGCTTGAGACTGTGCCCTGCGTAATCGTTGAAATGAGCGAAGCCGAGCAGGTATCAACAATGCTTTTGGAGAATATGCAGCGAAGTGATCTTACCATTTATGAGCAGGCAAAGGGGTTTCAGATGATGCTCGACCTGGGCGATACCATTGCAGGCATCCAGGAAAAGACCGGATTTTCGGAGAGCACGATCCGGCGCCGTGTAAAGCTTGCGGAGCTTGATGAGAAGAAATTAAAAGCGGCAGCGGGAAGACAGATTACAATGACCGAGCTGGATGAGCTTAATTCGGTTGAGAGTGTTGCGGCACGAAATGAATTGCTCAGCGAAATCGGTACATCCAATTTTAAATGGAAACTTCAAAGTATTAAAGCAGCGGAGAGACGACGGGAGGAACAGCAAAAGGCAAGAATGGCATTGCTTGCAGCGGGACTAACAGAGATATCATACAAAGACTGCAGAAGCGATAAGTACGCGATGTCCCAAAGATATTGGGTTATGTGTAGTGAAGCAATAAACGGATACAAGAGAAAAAACGATGAAGATTTTTTTGCTTTTAATGGTGATACAGCGTATTTGTGTTATGCGCTTACTGAAGAAATGATCGCCGATAAGGCTGTGTTCTTTAAGGAAGAAGAAAAGCGGAAACTTGAAAAGAAAGAACGCATGGACAAACTCAGAGAACTTTTTGCAAATGCCTACGACATTAGAGAAGAGTTCATTGACAATCTTCCTCAAAGCATCATTATGAAAAAATTCGATGTAATAGTTACATTCCTATTTTATGCGGAGGCAGAAGATATTGGAGCATATATAGGCTATGAGGAGATGTATGAGTTTTTTGGAGTTAACAGTGATGGCGAAGACCAAATATCATACGAGGATGTACATACCGTTATGAGCAGAAATTCGCAGGAAGAAAACATCTTTAAATATTTAATAATGAAGTTCGGCGATAATGCAGGCAGAAACTGCATTAACTGGGATGGCAGATATCGCACGGACAAAAATCTTGCAGAGTGGTATGGCCTGCTCGTGCGTTTAGGCTATGAGATGTCCGACGAGGAGAAGGCCCTGCTTGACGGTACACACGAACTTTACGAGAAAGATTAGATTTTCTACATAATTATATATAACGCGGAGAATCGCCCCAAAAGGCGGTTTTCCGCGCAGTCCGTGGGGGCTATTTATCACCTTGATAATATAATTATTTTTACGCCGTATTTTAGGAGAGTGAAAAAACAAAATGCCAAACTATCGAAAGGAAATTTATTCCGGAGATGTTCTTGAGATAGAGGAATACTATTCTCCTCGGGAGGTAGGAGCAAAAATTCCACGAGGAAAAAATAAGAACATTACCCCAGAGCAAATGGCTGAGGCTAATTTACACAGAGCGAGAAAGCATCTTGCCAGATTAATAAACACAAACTTTAAAGAGGGAGATCTTTTTATATCTCTTACATACAGAAAGGCAGTTGCCTATGAAGTGGGAAAGCGGGAGCTTGCTAAATTCTTCCGAAGAGTCAGAGAGTGGAGAAAAAGGCACAATTATTCTCCCGTTAAATATATCGGGGTGTCAGAAATAGGCGAGCGCGGCCGCGAGCACCATCATATCGTTATGAGCGCCCATGATGTTGAGCATATAACCAAACTGTGGAAACTCGGTCGTGTTATCGTTTCTAAGCTTGAGCCGGGTGGAGATTATACCGGGCTTGCAAACTATATCACCAAGGAATGTATCGAGGGCAGAGGCAAGCGATGGACCGCATCCAGGAACCTTGACCAGCCGGTTGTTATTCAAAAAGAGATAAAAAAGAAGCCTGCAAGACTGAATCCACCTAAAGGATACATTGTAGTAATGCAGACTCAGTATTATTCGGAGGATACCGGAGATACCCGGTATCTGAAAGCCATTCGTATAGGTGGGTATGATTATGCCTACGGTAAAGATGGAAAATTAAAGGAGTGATTTTATGAAAGTTTATGAACTTATTGCAGGCTTGGCAACGATGCCGGCAGGGGCTGAAGTTAAAGTGTGCACGATAAAAACCTTGGCAGAATTTGCGGACAGCCCCGTTATAGACATTGAAAACGGAGAAGAACTGTACCGGTTTAATTTCAACCCATCTGAGCTGATAGAAGAAAACCCGGAATTAGTTGTTATTTGCGATTAGGAGGTTGTTTTATGAATTTATGGATTAATGCGGATATTAAAGTCCCGACAAATGATGAGACCGTGCTTGCGATCGTGAGCGGGAATTGCGGGAATGTAACTTTCGAAAACTGCCCGATGCTTATGCTGTTTGACGGAGAGTGGTATTGCGAGGACTGGCCGGAGATTAAAGATTTAAAGGTTTTATATTGGATGCCGATACCAAACCTGCCGCGCGAGTTGTGCCCGTATGGGAAAGCACAGCTGCTACCTTGCGAGGTAAACTGTGAGCTGCGGTGTGGGGATTGTTTACTTGACGCGAAGGAGCGCGGCGCCAATGAAGAATAATTTGAAACTATGCGCGCGGTGTGCGCAGTTTTTCAAAAGTGCATATGAAATAAGACGCGCCGATCCACGAGAGGAGCCGGCAATACAAGTATGCGATCATTGTGAGCAAGAAGATTATTGCGCTACATACGAGATCGGAAGGGATAAACGATGAAAGACACCGATATTATAAAGGCTTTGGACTACTGTTCCAAGCAAGGAATTACAAGTGAGTGTGAAAGATGCACAGTTGGAAATGGTTGCCGTTCAGAGTTAATCATCTCTGCCCTTGACCTCATCAACCGCCAAAAGGCAGAAATTGAGAGGTTAGATAAGTGCAGGGAAATCAATGTTTCATCAATAGCAACTTTGCACCAAGAGTTAAAGACCGCCAAATCCGAAGCAATAAAAGAGTTTGCCGAGAGGTTGAAAAAACTGTGGTCAATGCCCGATGGCGAGATTGTATGTCGAACGGTATATACAGATGAAATCGACAACCTTGTAAAAGAAATGACGGAGGGGAACGGCAATGATTAAGAGGTACAGAAAAAAGCCTGTTGAGGTTGAAGCTCTGCAATGGACAGGCGGTAACATAACGGAAATGTGCAAGTTTACAAACAAAGATGTAAGGCACTTGCTTTCATCGGGAGAACTCTATATAGACACATTAGAGGGTTTTATGCACGCCTCTGTTGGCGATTACATCATCAAAGGAGTAAACGGAGAGTTTTACCCTTGCAAGCCCGACATATTTGAAAAAACATACAGCGAGGTAAGCGACAATGCGTGAGATATGGCATTTTATAAAATTAACCTTGCGGAGGCTTTTTGTTGACCCTTGTTATAAATGCGTGCGAGAGGGGGATTGCTCTTTGTATCGTAAAGGCGGTTATTGTGGTGATTGGACACTCTGCTGTTACGAAGAAGCGAAGACCAAGAATCCTCTGCAAGAGACAGAAGAGAAATGGAAAAGATTTCTTGATAATAATGAGGAGAACGAAAATGCTTGAAAGATTTTCAAAAAGGCTTGGTAAATGAGGTATCTATTTTTCCGTTGTATGTAGTTGCTGGGTGGGGTTTGAATATTTGCTTGAGGGAGTTGTTCATTCCTCAATAGTAGATAGCCTTGTAGCAGTATTAGTAACTTATTTGTTGATAGCCAAAGAAGAAGCCGAGAATGCTCTGAAAGCGAGGGAGAGGAAATGAAAAATAGTTATATAATTTTTTCAAAAGATAACACTGCGCATCGAGTATGGGCAGACAATGCAAAATTAGCCGTATGCGATTATGCGGAACATTGCGGATGCTCTATTGAGACACCTTTGCTTGCAAGGTTACAAGCGGTTATGACCATTGAAGAATTGATAAACTTCTTTAATTCGCACGGATGCATAAATTACGATGATAAAATTTCGGAAATTATCGGTAATTATATAACGATATATCCCGAGGAAGCCCACCCAACCGAGAAAGGCGGTGTGCAGGAATGATGTTTGACGGAAAAAATGAGCCAAATCTATGTGATGAAATATGGCTAATAAAACATAAGGTAACAGGCAAATTTGTCTTTGAATATCGTACATATCAAGGAAATAAGAAAAAAGCGTTTTTTAATTCTTTTAAATATGCCGAAGAAGCGTTGAAAAAGTATATAAAAAACCCCCATAAGTATTACATAGTGAATATGAAAGGCGGTGCGGAGTAATGTTTGTTAAAGGAATGGTGGTTATATTATTATGCGTTCTGTCTTTTGCGTTAGGGAAATCGTGGGCGTCATATAAAGTTGATAAAGAGATAGAGGCTCTCGCATTGCAAGAGACATATGAGGAATGGAAAAGATTTCTTGAGGATTATGAGAAAGGCGGTGCGGGGTGATGGCTGAATTGTTAAAGAAATTTATTCTTTTATCTATTAAAAACCACAGAATAAAACTTATAGACAAAGAATGTGATAGATATTTCAAAATCGAAGCAAAACTTAAAGCACAACAGAAATTTATAAACTTTCTTATTGATGAATTTGAAAAAGATTTTGGAGAAAATATACGCACACCAAAAGAAAGAGGTGGGGAGAAGTGAAGATAAAGTTAATAAGTGAAGATAGCAAAATGATAACTTATGGCTATGAGTTAGAAACCGATAAATTGTATTTTCATTTTGATAAAGAATTAAAAACAGTTGGCATAGTTTATATGAGATTTGTTTTCAAAAATTATGATGAAAATTGGACTACACAAGACGAAAACATCAAATATTCTTGCAAGTACGGACATTGGCAAGTCGAAACGCCATATATAAGTCAAAAAGATGTTGATTTTATATATCAAACATTGAATGAATTAAATAGGCGGTGATTAAGTGGAGAACATAGAGAAGTGCGAGGTGGTTAAATGTCGCAAAAAGTAGAGGTTGTCTGTGATAGATGCGGCAAAGATATAGTAAATCCAATGGAATGTTATTGTCCTACATACGCATTAAAGAATTATTCGGCAAAAATCACATTATGGCCGGTCGGAGAACCCCGAAGCAGTTTTGGGCAACGAATTGACTTGTGTCCTGAATGTTATGATAAGTTTGTGAACTTTTTGGAAGGCGGTGAGGGGTGATGGATTTTCCTAACGGAATGAGTAAGAATATGCTGCTTATTGCCAAGATTGAGGCGGAGCGGAGAAAAGCAGGTGTTAAAGGGTATGGGGATATGGTGGATAAGAACAACTATTCCGATCTTAAAGTCAAGATGGAGCGAAGGACGGATTTTACCCCTAATACCGAATGCGAGAAATGCGGGAAAATGTTTTTTAAGCCGGATGGAAATAAACAGCGCATATGTGACGCCTGCGCTAAAGAGACGAGGAGAAAGGCGGCAGAAAATCAAAAGGCAAAGCTTAAACCGTGCAGGTGTAAAGTTTGCGGTAAGATACAGTATCGAGTACATACTGAAAATGTTATTTGCTCAAAATGCCGATGGGACAAGAAAAAGCAAAGGAAAGAAGGTGAATAGATGGACTGGCGAAAGATAGCCGCCGAGGATCTTCGGCAGTATCCTTATCTCAAAGCGGGATATAAGCACAACGAGGATCGCATCCGGGATCTGGATGAGCGAATTGCAAGGCTGACTACATCCGGGATAGCCGCAGACGATGATCGTATTATTGAATGTGTTACTAACCGAGACAAGCTCAAGCTTAGTAACGGAGCAATAGCGCCGCTTGTAAAACCCGTCGAGGATAGCCTTAAGCTACTCTCAGAGAATGAGAGGTGTGTGCTGACCCGAATGTACATAAACAACGAGAAAAAGGCTCTTGACCGCTTGTGTGAGGAGCTGTGCTATGAAAAGTCCCGCATTTACCAGATCAGAAATGAGGCTTTGCGGAAATTCACCGTTGCTATGTATGGTATCGAGGCGCTGTAGCAAGTTACAGGCAAGTTAAAAAGTGTGGAAAAAAAGTGGAATACTTTTAAAAATTCCTATGCTATAATGTCTGTAGTGATACGGGGAATGTGTTTTGTCCATTTTTGTTTCACCTCCTAAATGTTTTCTTTACAAATTCAGAGCAAGAGAAAGTAAACCGTTTGCAAAACGATGGGGCGTTTGCAGGCGGTTTTCTCTTTTTTTACGAAAGGTTGATATAAATGTCGGCGAAGACGAACAAAGAAAAAGGGAAGCCGCCGAATACACGAAAAAAGAAATCCGGCAGCAAGCCGAAATCTGTGAATGCAAATCACAAGCCAAGGAAAAAGTGGACCGATAAGGAACGCGAGCTGGCTATTGCACGATATATTGAGACCGGCAACTGTTATAAGACAGCAGGGGAACTGGAAATTCCGGAAAGTACGGTTAGAGGCTGGATTAAGGAAGCGTTTTCCGCAAATGATCAACTTGCGAAACTTCGCGAGGCTCAACGCGCGGCCATGTGCACACGCGCGTGGGAGATCATCCAGATGGGCACCTCTGTTATCGAGAAGAGACTCCGCGTTGCCGATGAGAATCAGGATGAGCTTCTTGCGCTCATTAAGGAGATTTTTTCCGCAAAAGATATGGAGTTTGACGAGAAAATGGAGCTTGTCAAGAAGATCGGCGCAATTGCGATGCCGAACATCAAGGATATTTCCGGCATTGTAACCGCAATGTATGACAAGCAAGCCCACGCGGATACGGGAATTGACCCCTCAAAGAACAGCCTAAATGTAAATATTACGATAGAGGAATAGTTGATGGATATATCTATTTCAAGGAGACAGAAGGCGTTTATTGAGGCGGATGCCGACGAGGTATTGTTTGGCGGAGCTGCAGGCGGCGGTAAGTCATATGGTCAGCTGGTCGACGCGCTTCTATTTGCCCTTAAATATCCAAAATCAAAGCAGCTTATACTGCGACGAACCTTTCCGGAACTTGAAAAATCACTTATTCGTACAGCTCTGGAGCTTTATCCGAGGCAAGCTGGCAAGTACAATGCAACGGGACATAGTTGGCAGTTTAAAAACGGATCTATCATTGATTTCGGATATTGTGATAACGAAAACGATGTTTATAAGTATCAGTCTGCAGAATATGACATAATCCGCTTCGACGAGCTTACGCATTTTACCGAGAGCATGTATGTGTATCTGATCAGCCGAGTAAGAGGCGCAAATCCATACCCCAAGCAGGTTAAATCATCGACAAACCCGGGTGGCGTTGGCCATACCTGGGTTAAATCGCGTTTTATAGACATAGGGCCTCCTAATGAGAAAGTAGAGCTTAAGGCAGGAAGCAGGATTTTCCTTCCATCCAAGGTGCAGGACAATAAATTTCTACTGGAAAAAGACCCAAACTATGTTAAGAGGCTTGAAAACCTTGCAGAGAAGGACAAAAAGGCGCTCCTTCTTGGCGAGTGGGACATTTTAGACGGTCAGTATTTCACCGAGTGGAAGCGGGAAATGCATGTCATAGAGCCTTTTGAGATACCAAAGCATTGGCGGCGGTATTTTACTATGGACTATGGTCTTGATATGCTTGCCGGTTACTGGATCGCGGTGGATGAGGAAGGCTATGCCTATGTATACCGCGAGATCTACCAAAGCGGGCTTATAATCTCCGCTGCCGCTCAGGCGATAAAAACCCTCGATGACGAGGAGGTCTATGCATATTTCGCGCCGCCGGATTTATGGAACCGCCGCCAGGATACCGGTAAGAGCGCGGCTGACATTTTTGCAGAAAACGGGATCCCACTTGTAAAGGCGAAAAACGACCGCGTACAAGGATGGCTGGATTTACACGAGTGGTTGACACCGAGAACGGATATATTCGGGAAACAGAGGCCGCATCTCGTGATATTTCCCAACTGCTTAAACCTTATAAGATGCTTGCCCGGTGTGCAGTATGACGCGAAAAATCCCAATGATGTGGCGAAAGAGCCTCACGAACTGACACACGCGCCGGATGCAATTCGATATTTTGCTGCGGGACGGCCGATCTGGGCGGATCATCCGATAAATGAGGATGATATTCCGCGAGACTATGAAGACGAGGTCGCTGACTTCGTTAATTTTGGTATATAGGGGTGTTTCGAATGACCTTTTTAATAGCGTTTTTAGCCTATATTTTAGGTGTATGCAGCGTGATTGTATCTTTTTATTTCTATCCCAAAATTAAGCGGGAACAGACCGTGGAGGAAACATCTATTCCCGATGAAAAGGAAGAAAAACTAAAAGAGCAGTGGGATAATCTTTTGAATTATGACGGAAATATAAGGGAGTGATTTTATGGCCGAGGAATTAAAAGAGGAACTAACGGCAGACAGTATCTGGCAGGAATATCAGAAGGGTGTGTCATATAATACCGCCCTGGATTTATACGAGAATGTTGAAAAATGCGAAAACTTTTACATAGGCAAGCAGTGGGAGGGGCTTAACGCGCCCGATCTGCCGAAGCCGGTTATAAATGTGCTGCGCCGAGTTGTCAGTTATTTTATATCGATGATCGTTTCTGATGATGTAAGCTCGCTGTTTACTCCCTTTAAGGAGACCGAAGAAACAAAGCGGGAGAGTGAAACTCTCTCAAAGGCGGTCGAGGAAGTAATCGAGAGCTGCGGTATCAAGACTCTCGCCCGCGAAGTCGTGCGAGACGCTGCCGTGGATGGTGACGGTGCGCTGTACTTCTATTATGATCCAAACGAGGAAAGCGGGCAGAAGGTAAAGGGCAAAATCAAGGCTGAAATTCTTGATAATACCTGTGTTATATTCGGCAATCCTTACAACAAGGATCTTCAGAGCCAGGACTATATCATTATTTCCATACGAAAGACTTTAAAGAAGGTCAAAGAAGAGGCCGAAGCTGCGGGGCTTGGTGAAGACATTATTTCACAGATCAAGGCTGACTCTGATGCCAATATGTACAATACCGCAGAGGTTGAACCCGATGAGCTTGTCACCGTGGTATTAAAGTTCTACAAGGAAGATGGCAAGGTCATGGCGGTAAAGAGCACACAGAGCGTTATTTTAAAAGATCCGTGGGACACGGGCCTTTCACTTTATCCGGTTTCATTTATGCGCTGGGATATGATGAAAAATTCATATCACGGCGTGTCGGCGCTTCTTGCAATGATACCTAACCAAATCGCTATAAATCAGCTTTTCGCAATGGCCATCCACCATATGAAGACGCTGGCGTTCCCGAAAATTATTTACGATGCGACGAAGCTCAAGGCGTGGAGTAATAAGGTTGGACAGGCTATCGGTACCCAAGGCAACCCTAATGATGCTATTGCAACCGGATTTAAGGCACCGGATATGTCAGCACAGGTTATGCAGCTTATTGAGACCCTTATTCAAAAGACTCTTGAATTTATGGGTGCATCTGATGCAACCCTCGGCAATATAAGACCGGACAACACATCTGCAATTATTGCAACACAGCAGTCAAGCGCGATGCCTCTTGAACTTCAAAAGATGGAGTATTACCGCTTTACCGAGGAGTATGTTCGTATCATCGTGGACATTATAAAGGCAAATTACGGTACCCGTGAGGTCGTGACAGAGAATGAAGCTGGCGAACTGTCTACAAGCAGCTTTAATTTTGGAAACATTTCGCTTTCAAACCTCAATTTACATATCGACATTGGCCCTGCATCCTACTTCTCGGAGCTTATGCAGACACAGACGCTTGATAATCTCTTTACAAAGGGCATTATAACCGATGCTACGGAGTATTTGGATCGTGTACCGTCAAAGTATTTACCGGGCAAGGCTAAACTCATAGAGTCGCTTAAAAAGAAGCAGGCTGAGGCAGAGGCGGCCGCACAGATGCAACCTGCAATGCCGACGGGCGGTGCAATACCCGAGGGCGCTATGACGGCACAGATGATGTAAAACATAGTTAATAAAGGGCAACCCCCTTTATAAATAACGCCTAAACCAAGGCGAGGAAAAAGGAGAAAATTTATGTTTGAAGAAACCAATCAGACAGAAGAAATGCTTTCCGATGAGTTATTTACCGAGGAAGCGGAAGAAATGACCGAAGGTGCAGAAGGTGCACCCGAGGGCGAACTTGAAGCGGGAGTTGTGGCACCCGGTGAGAAACCATCACAGGATGTTATCGATTTCTTACGAGTCAAGTATAACGGCGAGGAAAAGGATCTTCCCCTGGATGAAGCGCGAGTTCTTGCCCAGAAGGGTATGAACTACGACAAGATTTTAGGTGAGCGGGATGATATGTACCGTCTTATCGACCAGTATGCGGAAGCAAGTGGTGTAACGCGAGAACAGTTTATCCAGTATCTCAGAAGCGAGCTTCTTAAGTATTCCGATCAGAGCGCGATTGATAAGTTGCGCAAATCTTACCCGGGTGCATCGGATGACATACTTCGCGAGCTCGCAGTGCGCGATAAGAAGATCTCCGAAGCGGAGACCAAAGAGCGGGAAGAGAGCGAGCGTATCGAGCGTGAAAATGCCGTGCGCGGGCCGTGGATAAACTTTTTCAGCCGTCATCCGGAGATTAAGCCGGAAACATTGAGCCCCGAGTTTTATAAGCTTGTTGAGGACGGTATGAGTCCGGAGGAAGCATTTCTTACCACCAAGCTTAATGAACTTGAGGGCAAAAACGCAATTACTCAGCAGAATGAGGACAATTTAATGCGCGCCGTAGGAAGCGCCAAGGGCGATGGCCAGCGTATGAAAGCGGATCAGTTCTTGGATGGCTTTAACGGCGTATAAGAAAGGAAGATTTAAATGCCTATTAATTTACACGAAAGATATGCAAAGGAAATTCAGTCCCGTTTTGTGCGCGAGTCGCTCATTACCGGCGCTCTTTCCGATGCGTACAGCTTCAGCGGCGTTAAGACCGTAAATATCACCACACCGCTTACCGTTCCTATGGTGGACTATACCCGCAGTGGTTCCAACCGCTACGGCACACCCACCGAGATGCAGGATGTGGTACAGGAGATGACACTTACTCAGGACAAGTCCTTCTCCCTTACCATCGACAAGGGTAACAACGAGGACCAGAACGGTGTCAAGCAGGCAGGCAAGATGTTAGCACTTCAGATCGCCGAGCAGGCTGTTCCTACAATGGACAAGTATTGCTTTAACTCACTTACCCAGAAAGCGGGCAAGGTTGTGGGCTACGGTTCTTCACTTACCAAGAGCAATATTTGCACCCGAATTAGCGAAGGTACCACCTTTATGGATGATGCGGAAATTCCCAATGATGGCAGAACTCTTTATGTAACCAGCAAAAAGTATGCGCTGCTTCGCTTTTCCGATGAATTCCAGAAGTGTGAGCCGCTTCTCGACAAGTCTCTTTCCAAGGGACAGGTTGGTACATACGATGGTATGAAGGTAATTAAGGTACCGGAAAGCCGCTGGCCTGCAAATGTAAACTTCATCATCGTTCACAAGAGTGCCGGTTGCGCGCCGGTTAAGCTTAACGATACCAAGCTTCACACCGACCCGCCGGGTATCTCCGGTAACCTTCTTGAGGGCCGTCAGTATTACGATCTTTTCGTATTCGGTGCAAAGTGCAACGGTGTTTATGTTGAGGTTGACATCAGCAATGGCGCAGGCACTATCTGTGCTACTCCCGAGATTTCAGCAGAGGGAGCAATTACATGCGCAACCGAAGGTGCAGTTATTACCTATACCACCGACGGTTCCGATCCGCGCTATTCCAAGACCGCAAAGGTTGGCGCTGTTTCTGATGTTAAGATCTCCGGCACTGTTGTAAAGGCATACGCTACATTGGCCGGCGCATATCCGTCCGCGGTAGCTGAAACCACACTTTAATATGAGTTAAAGGGCACAGGGCTTTCCTGCGCCCTTTTGCGGATATTAAAGAAAAGGAGATTTGTGAAAATGACAGGAAAAGAAGTGTATGAGAGCGCGTGTGCGTTATTGTTTGAAAAGCCGATGCAGGATATGGCGTTTTTCAATTCGGCGCTTTCGCTTATAAATTTATGTATTGCCGAGGCGGTGCCTTATCAGAACAACAGAAACCGTGCGGCAGGGAAAGAAGAAATTGAGATTTTCAGACTTAAAAACTTAGATGAGGAAATTCCGCTGGATAGTCCCATTGTATCCATTGCGTTACCTTTTGGCCTTGCGAGTTATTTCCAGCAGGATGAGACAGATAATTTCTTATCCCAGGATTACCGCAACCGTTTTATTGTTGCCCTGGAGGAGTGCAAGGTATGCGAGACGATGGATATTACCGATGAGTACGCAACCGAGGAGGAATAAAGATGCCGAGAATTGTATCGAACAGGCCGTCACCGCCTACGGTGTACACGAAGAAGTATGAGAAGTTTTCCGGTGTTGATTTTTCAACAGATCCCGCAACGCTTGCTGAAAATCGTTCTCCTTATGCCGTGAATATTATATCCGACTCCGGTGGATACCCGGAAAAGCGCATAGGCTGGCGGGTACTGAAACAGTATGACGGATGTATTAACGGTATTTTCTCACTCAGCGGGCAAGTAATCGTACATTCCGGCACATCAATTTATGTTATGGATGAGAACCCCGAGCCTGCACATATAGAAGGCATAAACAATGCAAAAAGCTTTGGTATTGTGTTCGGCGGTAAGCTTTGGATATTAACCGGTGAAGAGTTCCTTTGCTATGATGGCGAGAAATTTTCCTTTGTTCGGGATATGGCAACCGTGCCGCAGGTTCTGTCCCAGGCAGATACTAATTGTAAAAACGGTATTTCCTATCAGCCGTTTAATCTGCTTACAAACAAGCGAAAAGTGGGTGTTACTTTGCCCGAGGGAGCGACAACCGCGATTTATATTCATCAAAAGATTGTAACAACCTCAGTCGTTATAAAAAGTGCAATAAACGGTGATGAAATACAGTGGTCAACCATTGAAAAGCTTAAGTGGGATACAGATGATGCATATGTGTGTATTAATCTTAAGTATTCTGCTTATCCAAGCGGAGCCGGTGAGGATTTAGTTATCGAGTATGAGCTCGAGAATACTGAGCAGCGGGATCTCAATCGAAAGATCATCGAGCGATGCACATTCGCGGCGATTTATGAAAACCGCTTGTTTTTAGCGGGAAATCCCGATTATCCGAACACGGATTTTTATTGTGAACTTAACGACCCTACATATTTTGCCGATGTAAATTATTCGGGAATAGGCACCAACGACGAGACAGCAGATGCAGAGGAGATAGAGGCTCGGACGAATAATCACATTGGTACCGGTGGCACAAAGATCATGGGTTATTCCTATGTAGGCAACTATCTCGCCATACATAAGGACGGCGCGGGTAATGGCGCGTCGCTCTATCTTAGATCGTCCAATATGACCGATGAGGGAATGATATTCCCCATAACCGAGGGTATTATCGGTGAAAGTGTCGTTTCACCGCGTGCAGTATGCTCTTTTATAGACGATCCGGTATTCTTGACCAAAAGCGGGCTTTATGCTGTTGCAAGTGCTGACATAACAAGCGACAGATGCTTGCAAAGTAGATCCACCAGGGTAAATACAAAGCTTACTTTGGAGGAGAACTTGGAAAACGCGGTACTCACCGCTTGGAACGGATACCTTCTGCTTTTTATAAACGGGAATGTGTATGTTGCGGACTCCCGACAGAAATCCTATGTTCGGAATATATCGAACGCTTACGAGTATGAATGGTATTTTTGGGAAAACATCCCTGCGCGGGTTGTGTGTTCGATTAATGATACCGTGTACTTTGGTACGGAGGACGGCAGAATATGCCGTTTTAACGACGATATGAAGGATGGCCGCGGCGGTTATTCTATGCTTGCCTATAACGATGACGGAGCACCTATAACCGCATTGTGGGCCACCAAAATGGACGATATGGGCGACTTTGAGATACTTAAGCACCTTAAGCGCCGCGGAAGCGGAATTTATGTCAAGAGCTTCGGCGCTACGAATATAAAAGTTATCGTTCGCACAGATCACGATTTCGGAGAGCAGACAAATTATGCAAGGCGTGGACTTTTTAATTTCCAAAACCTTGATTTTAATAATCTGACATTCAACACCCAGCCTTTTTCCTTCGTGCCGTTTGGCCGGAAGGTCAAGGACTGGCGAATGATGCAGGTAATTTGTAAAAATGATGAGATCAACCAGGCACTTGGCGTGTATGCGATAGAGCTTCGATACACCAAGGGCTATTTCGCAAAATAGAAAGGAGCAAATCATTATGGCTGGAAAAATTCTTTACCAGGGCGGAGACATTGTAGGTAAAAAGAAGAATAGCAATACGGTACCACAGACAGGCACTTCGGCACAGCGTACAACAAATACCGTGATGGGTGCAAGTGTGCCTGCAGCAATTCATCAGGTTGCGACGCCGAAAGAAACAACACCGACAGTAACACCGGTTTCAAAGGCAAAGTCAACACCGGTAACCTACACGATAGACGGTAAGGCTAAGACAGGATATGTGGATGAAAACGGCGTGACTTATACCGATCCTAACCATTCAACCCGAGTTCCTTACGGTTCGATAGTTTATGCCGGGGGCAGTAGTTATCAGATGACCGATGCCGGTGGCGTACCCACACCGCAGGCACAGATTAACGACTATGATAAACAGTCTGCTCTTTATATGAACGCCTATGCAGCGGCGCATGAGGCACAGCAAAAGCAAATAGATGCAAATGTCACTGCGGCTATCAACCGCCTTAGCGCACAGAAGCGTGATGTGGAACAGCAGAAAAGAGAGGCTGATCGCGTTGCATACAATACATATCTTCGCGCGGTTAATCCTTATGGCGCCAATGCACAGCAGATGGCGTCCTTAGGTCTTGGTAATTCCGGTTACTCGGAAACTAATCTCGCGTCGCTCGGTAATCAGCACCAGGAAGCAGTTAATCAAGCTATTCTTGCGCGTGATAAGGCACTGCGCGACATCGAGCTTCAGATCGAGGAAGCGCGACTCAGCGGCGATGAGCAGAAGGCCGCGGCGATCGCTGCATATGCGCAAAATTATGCCAATATGGGTCTTAGTCTTGCCCAGGCAAGAGCTGCCATTGCACAGAGCGCCGCAAATGCCGCTTATACCCAGGAGCGCGACCGCATAAGTGATGCAAGATACGCTGAGGAGACCGCGTATAACCGCGAGCAGAATTTATTTGATAAGTATGTCGCACTTGTGGAAGGCGGCCTGTTCCCGGACGATGCCGCAAAGGTCTTAGGAATAAGCCAAACTCAAATTGACGCTCTTAAGAGTTACTATGCCAGGCAAATACAGTAGCACGAAAACTACTAAAAAAGAGCCGACGGAACCGAGCGATGTGGATCCGGACGAAGACTTTGATTTTGACCCGCTTACCCTCGATACACAAAACATAGACTACAAAAGTGTTGCAAGGCTTGGACTCGGTATGGTTAATGATACAACTATTAACGGTCTGATCGCACAGGGAGTCTTGCAAAAAGATATGTACGGTAATGTTTCATGGGCGGACGGATGGAGTAAGGACAGATATATCACCTGGGCAAAAACAGTCGGTACCGCTTGGCCTATTATGAACTAAATTACTTATTTGTGTAAGGAGCAATTATTATGGCAAAAAAATATGATTTTAATGCTATAAGGCAGAACAGAAATAAAAAGAAAGATCCTTTTGTATTGGCTTTGGAAGAACATAAGGAGGGAAATGTCGGCAAGGCGGCTAAAAACTTGTTGCAGACCACAAAAAAGGATAGCGTATTTCCCGATATTGGAACTACAATAAACCATTATGACACCGAGGGTAATCCGGTGACAGTAGAGCAAGCTGGTTTTGTGAAAAAAGCGAACTTATCTCCGACAACGAAAGAAGAAAAGATATTTGCATATGGTCTCGATTCCCTTAATAGTGATATGGCAGATGTCTATAACAGAGTTAATGCTGCTGAGAGAACTTGGCAATCTCGCGAATTTATGAAAGAGACAAAACCAAAGCTTGAGTCTCTTTATAATAAACTCCAAAATTACAAAAAATTTCAAAAGGAATATGGCGGCCTTGATCTTACCGAGTTTACAGGACAATTAAAAATTGTTCTTGATGGATGGGACGATAAAACGGAGACCTATTCGCTTTATCAGAATGCCGAGGCGTATAATGCAGATCAAGAGACTTTGGAAAAACTTTATAACGGAATGTCTTCTGCGGAAATTAAGGGGTATATGGATGATCCGGAGTCGGCGCCGGTGTTTAATACCACAAAGAAACTCGGAAATCTTGAGTCTGATCTTTACGGAGATTTGGGGAAGTCAGTTGCCTTTTATGACGATGAGATGGGCGCCGTTTCCCTTGAAGATCAAATTAGCCATAATCACAAGCAGAATGCAAAAGGTGGTATCGACAATCCAGAGGTTGCATATACTACCGTTTCCGGTCAGAACATTACTTGGCGTGAACTTTTCGACAAGGCTCTTTACAGAGAAAATACCGATAAGACATACGCTGACAGTTTAGCGGATCCTAAATTCGAGGAATATAAGAAAGCAGGAGAGAAGAACAGTCATAGTATTGTTAATCAGGGCACTCGTGCTGGAGCTTCTGTTTCTATTGGAAACGATGCCATGGCGGAAATTGCGGCCGCGTCCAATATGGAGGCGAAGGAGCTTGCAATTTACCATTATTATCTTGGAAAAGAAAAAGCGGGAATGCTTCCTACAGGTTCTGCTGATAAATATTTTGAGTCTATTTTACCGATGCTATATGAACGAAGCGACAATCGAGCACTTAAGTCTATGCGAGAGTTGGGTCGCGAAAATCCTCTGGCAGGTTTTGCGCTTGCACGCGCCGCAAAGCTTGGCTCGGCGGTAGAAAACATTTGGAATGTTGGCAACTATATAGCAGGTAACGGATTAAAGGATAACAGAACTGCAAAAATAGGGTCTGCATTAGATGCGGGCGTTACAGATGTTGCCGACTTAAAAATCGGCGGATATGATGTTGCCGACCTTTTGTATAATACAGCCGCATCTGGTATTGACACAGTTATTGCCGGAAAACTCGGCAAGTGGGGCGGAGGTGCTATACTTGGTTCCGGTGCTATGGGTTCGGCGATCAACGATGCTCTTAATCGTGGACTTAGTGAAGACCAAGCTTTTTGGAACGGCATTGCTGCAGGTGTTTTTGAGCAGATATTTGAGACTGTTTCTATTGGTAATCTGCAGAAATTAAAGGCGGTTAATCCCAAAACATTTAGAGATGCACTTAATAACACCCTTAAAAGCATGGGCATCAATGCATCTGAAGAAGCTATTACAGAGCTTTCAAATGTTTTTTATGATTTTGCCGCGCACGGTGATTTGTCTCAGGCGGCGACGATGTTCAAAGCATATCAAAATAGCGGAATGAGTGAAAACGAAGCTATTGCGAAAATTGCAAAAGACCAGGCTTGGCAGGTAACAGAATCCGGACTCAGCGGTGCGCTTATGGGTTTTGGCTTTGATGTTTCAAACGGAAATCTTATAAGAACGGGCATCGACTCTTTTAACGAACATAACACAATAAAGGAGTGGACGCGATTTGTTGACGAGGCGCAAGCTAAGGCGCGCGAAAACGGCGATGTTGATATGCCCGGTAATGGCTTGGTTGAAAATAAGTTCTCGGGCAAAATGGATGGTAATGCTAAAAAAGTCCTTGATGTGTGGTTGCGTGATATAGGCACAAGAGGAGAAATTACCGACAAAATGAGCAACGAGCTTACGGATGCAAGTGTTTCCGGCAGAAACATCAAGTTTAGTACTAATCCTTCCGTGTCATATCTTAAGCTCGGCGGACACGAAGTAACCCACCGTATGCAGAGACTGGCACCTGAGGCATATGCAAAGTTTGAAAAGGCAGCACTAAAACAGTTGGGTAATAAATATCTACTTGATACTGCTGCAAGATATAAAGCAGCGGGCGTTGATATTGACGGTGAGGGCATCATTCAGGAAGCGGTTGCGGACTACGCGGGCGCTATCTTAGAGGGTGGCGAAGTTCTCGATAACTTCATCGCCGAGAATAAGAGTGACCGTGGCGTTCTTCGCAGTATGTGGGATGCGGTTCGCGATGTTGCCAATGAATTTACCGGACGGCAGAGGGAACAAGCGCGTATTGCAGAAACCAAACTTACCGAT
>JAZNNQ010000046.1:0-2380 GCA_045580305.1 Eubacteriales bacterium | reverse complement strand
GGTGCCGGCGGTGGCGGCGGAGGTGCCGGCGGTGGCGGAGAAGAATCCAAGCTCACCGTTAAGTTCGAGACCAATGGAGGATCGAACGTGGCCACCCAGTCAGTCGCAAAGGGCGCTACCGCAAAGAAGCCCACTGATCCCACAAAGAACGGCTATACCTTCGACGGTTGGTATACTGATGCCGAGTTTAAGACAAAGTATGACTTTGCAACTCCTGTAAACGCAGAACTTACCCTTTACGCTAAGTGGGTAGAGGGCGAGGCAGATGACGACGGCAAGCGCTTTACCGACCTTGGAAACCACAAGTGGGCAGAGGATGCAATTTACAGACTTGTTGAGGCAGGCGTAGTAAACGGAACAAGTGAAACGACCTACTCACCGGGCGTAAATATTACAAGAGCAGACTTTACCACCCTTATTGTCCGTGCATTCAAGTTCGAGGCAGAGGTTGCAACATTTGCCGACGTAGATCCGAGCAAGTACTATGCAACACCGATCGGTATTGCAAAGACACTTGGTATCGTAGGCGGTATTAACGCAACAGACTTTGCACCGACCGCACAGATAACCCGTCAGGATATGATGGTAATCATCTACCGTGCACTTAAGGTAGCAGGTGTAGAGATTACAAAGACCGAGAACCCGACCTTCTCCGATGCTGATGCAGTATCAGCGTATGCTAAGGAAGCGGTTGAGGCACTTACCGGTGCAGGCTTAATTGCAGGCTCAAACGGTAAGATCAACCCGAAGGCAAACACAACTCGTGCCGAGGTTGCAGTTGTTCTTGATCGAATCCTGAACAAGTAAAAATAAAAGAGCAGATGCGAAAGCATCTGCTCTTTTTTCTCTATTGAAAACATCTAACAAAATGCCATAATTTTTTGCAATAAAACTAACATTATGCCATTCCATAATTTAGAAAATTGTAGTAAAATATATAACATGATTGCATTATAAGTATGCAAAAGTAATAAAAGAGGAGGAAAAGGGAATGAGAAAAAACTCATCATTTGGTAAGTTCTCGCGTGTACTGTCGTTTGTGCTTACCCTTTGTATGGTAGTTGGCTTGCTTCCGGCAATCGCCAGTGAACCTGCAAAGGCTGCAACAACACTGTATTATGACTTTACAGTGTTGGCAAACAGCGGGCTTAATACGGACTATACCAAAACCATTACCTACGACATGGTCGCAGGTAGTGGAAAAACAACCCAGCCCTGGGCATTTAATGCCTACACTACAAACAGCACATCCGTCAATACATACTTTATGTATGTAGGTGCAGGCGTTGGTCTCTATTTAGGAAACGCAGAAAGAGATAAGACCACAACAGGTTCTCTTAAGTTTAAAGTATCCACCGCAGGAAGCTACATCCCCATGCTTAATGTTAAGGGTGTTGCAAATTGGGAGGATTCCGGTTTTGCTATGGTTAGCATCAAGTCCGGTACTACCACTTTGGCATCAAAACCCATAAACTTTGCAAACTACACAGCAGCTGATCACTATGTAGCGCTTACTGATACACCGGTAAGCCTTGCTGCAAACGGTGAATATATCCTTGAGCTTTCATCTGACAAAGTTAAGGGTAAATGTGTATTCAATGGCTTAAAGCTTGTTCCGGTAGGTACTGCTACCGCGTCCAGCATGGTTATCGACCATAACTCCGGTCTTATCGAGGTTAATATGGGCTCTACCAAGACCGTTGATCTCGACGTAACTATGGCAAGCGGCACTGCAAACCTTTCAAACGTAACATTTGAGTATAGTACTGCAAATATTGCAACCGCAGCTATCAGCGGCAACCAGATCAAGGTTACCCCGGTTGCAACCGGTACAACCACTCTTACCGTTCGTTATGGCGACGCTATGGCTCGTACCAACATTAAGGTAAACGCAGCTGGTACAACCGTAGCAGCAGGCGACCTTGTATATAACTTCCTTGACTGTATGCCCCAGAAGGTTGAAACCGTGGTTAACCTTTACTATTCTGCTACCCATACTATGGCGAACGTTACTCCGGGTGCTTACGGTGAGGCTTACAATACAGCGCAGACCTCCGCACCCTACGGCGTTGAGGACCGTCAAGACAGAGATGGCAATTCCGTTCCGGATTTCTACTTCTCACGTCTTTATCAGTCTTATGGCTTCCTCCACAGCACTGTAGGTAACGGTATTTTACGTATCCGTGTACCTGTATCAGGTAAGTATACTGCATCTACTGCATTACAGAGTTCCACCGCGGTTTCCGAGACTATTTCCTTCTGGAAACCGGGTGCTTCCAGCTATATTGCATACGGTGTAGTTAACTCCGGCGCATCAGGCACTGTTAACCTCGTTACTACCGCGATGAATCTTGAAGCAGGCGACTACTTAGTTAAGTTT
>JAZNNQ010000045.1:0-59330 GCA_045580305.1 Eubacteriales bacterium | reverse complement strand
GGCATCGATTTCAAACTCGGTGCTAAGGTTGTTGCTGTTGGTAAGGATTCCGTAAGTTACGAGTTAAATGGCGAGACCGTTGAGGTTAAGGCAGATGTTGTTCTTGCATCCATCGGCCGTCGTGCTACCGCACCCAAGGGTATCGAGAAACTCGGCGTTGAGGTTGAGAGAGGCGCTGTTAAGACCGATGACAAGATGCGTACCAACATCCCCGGCGTTTATGCTGCAGGTGATGTTAACGGTAAGAGTATGTTAGCTCACACCGCTTACCGTGAGGCTGAGGTCGCTGTCAACACCATCGTTGGCAAGAAGGACCGTGTCCGTTACAACGCTATCCCTGCTGTAATCTACACCAACCCCGAGGTTGCAGGCGTAGGTTATACCGAAGAGAGCGCTGCTAAGGCAGGTATTAAGTTTAAAAAGTCCACCGTAAGCATGATGTACTCCGGCCGTTATATGGCTGAAAATACCGAGTATGACGGTATCTGCAAGGTGCTTGTTGAAGAGAAGACAGATAAGATTATCGGCGTTCATATGATTGGCTCATACGCATCCGAGATTATTTTCTCCGCTGCTATGATGGTTGAGTGCGAGATGCGCGTTTCTGATGTTAAGGAAATGGTATTCCCGCACCCGACCGTATGTGAAATCGTTCGTGAAGCTATCTTTAAATTAAAATAGGAGGGAAATTAAAATGCCTAAGTCACAATATTTAGACCCGCAGGAATGTAGAAAGAGCGGCACTATCCACTTTGAGGACATTCCGGTAAACCAGTATAACAAGACTATTGAGGAAGAGAAGAAGATCTACACTAAGGAAGACTTCATGCGCATCTTCCGCGATATGGCTATCATTCGTGAGTTTGAGACAATGCTCTACTCCATCAAGACCACCAACCACTACAACGGTGTTGACTACAACAACCCGGGTCCTGCCCATCTTTCTACCGGTCAGGAAGCAAGTGCGGTAGGTCAGGCTTACATCTTAACCCGTGACGACTACATCTTCGGCTCACACAGAAGCCACGGTGAAATCCTTGCTAAGGGTCTTTCCTGTATCGAAAAGCTCACTGATAAGGAACTTTTAGAGGTTATGGAAGGCTTCTTCGACGGCGAGATTCTCCGTGCACTTGAGTCTGACGGTAAGAAGCGCGACAATGTTAAGCAGATGGCAGTTGAGTTCTTAGTATACGGCGCTCTTGCTGAAATCTTTGCTCGTACCACCGGTTTCAACCGCGGTCTCGGCGGCTCCATGCACGCGTTCTTTACTCCCTTTGGTATTTACCCCAACAACGCTATTGTTGGCGGCTCCGGTACTATTTCTCTCGGTGCTGCTCTCTATAAGAAGGTAAACGAGAAGAAGGGTATGGTCATCTGTAACATCGGTGACGCGTCCCTCGGTTGCGGTCCTGTTTGGGAAGCAATGAATATGGCTGTTATGGATCAGTTCCGTGAGTTATGGGACGAAAACCATGGCGGCGGCCTCCCGCTTATCTTCAACATTTTTGACAATATGTACGGTATGGGTGGCCAGACCATCGGCGAGACCATGGGTTACAATATGCCCGCTCGTATCGGTGCAGGTCTTACCCCGAACCAGATGCACGCTGAGCGTGTTGACGGTTACAACCCGCTCGCTGTTATCGACGCTATGCGCCGTAAGAAAGAGCTTATCGAGAAGAAGGAAGGTCCGGTACTTCTTGATGTTCTTACATACCGTGTAACCGGTCACTCTCCGTCCGATGCTTCCAGCTATCGTACTCAGGAGGAGATCGATGCTTGGATCGAGCAGGATGTACTCAAGGCATACGCTAAGAAGATGATTGATGCCAAGATCGCAACTCAGGAAGAGTTTGACGCTATTCTTGAGGATGTTAAGAACCTTATCACCGATGCTTGCCGCAAGGCAGTAGATGAGAGCATCTCCCCGCGTATGAGTTTAGCTTCTGACCCTGCTGCTATCGAGAAGATCATGTTCTCCAACGGCAAGGTTGCTAAGATGGAAGATAGAACACCCGATGTTCTCATTCCTAAGGAAGAGTGCCCGCGAGTTAAGCAGATCGCTAAGAAAGAGCGTTTTGCATTTGATGCAAACGGCAAGCCGGTTTCCAAGAACAAGGTTTACCAGCTCCGTGACGGTCTCTTTGAGGCTATTATCGATAAGTTCTACGAGGATCCGACCCTTGTTGCATACGGTGAAGACAACCGTGACTGGGGCGGCGCATTCGCTGTATACCGTGGACTTACCGAGGCTATCCCCTATCATCGTTTCTTCAACTCACCGATTTCCGAGGCTGCTATCGTAGGTTCTGCTGTAGGTTATGCTATGACCGGCGGTCGCGCTATCGTTGAGCTTATGTACTGTGACTTCTTAGGCCGTGCAGGTGACGAGGTATTCAACCAGCTCGCTAAGTGGCAGTCTATGTCTGCAGGCATTATCAAGATGCCGGTTGTTGTTCGTATCTCCGTAGGTTCTAAGTACGGTGCACAGCATTCTCAGGACTGGTCATCTATGATCGCTCATATTCCGGGCTTAAAGTGTGTATTCCCGACCACTCCGTACGATGCAAAGGGTCTTATGAATGCAGCTCTTGCAGGTACCGACCCGGTTATCTTCTTCGAGAGCCAGAGAATTTACGATGTGGGTGAGCAGTTCCACGAGGGCGGCGTTCCGGAAGGCTACTATGAGATTCCGATCGGCGAGCCGGATGTTAAGAAGGTTGGTACTGATGTTACCATTCTTACCATCGGTGCTACTCTTTACCGCGCACTTGACGCTGCAAAGATCTTAGAAGAGAAGTACGGCATTTCTGCTGAGGTTATTGACGCTCGCAGCATCGTTCCGTTCAACTACGACAAGGTTGTTGAGTCTGTTAAGAAGACCGGTAAGATCGTACTTGCAAGTGATGCTTGTGCTCGTGGCTCTATCCTTAAGGATATGGCTTACACCATTTCCGAAGTATGCTTTGATGATCTCGATGCACCGCCTGCTGTTGTTGGCGCTCGCAACTGGATCACTCCTTGCTATGAGCTTGATGCAGACTTCTTCCCGCAGGCTGACTGGATCATCGACACTATCCACCAGAAGGTAATGCCGATCCCCGGTTATGAGGCTAAGGGCAACTTCACCGAAAACGAGGAGCTTCGTCGTTCCAAGTACGGTGTATAATGATTTTCATAATAAACCGTTCTCTTGATGCATATTACAACATGGCGGCCGAGGAATATTTCCTCGACCGCCATGATGATAATTTCTTTATCCTTTGGCAGAATAAAAACGCTATTGTTGTAGGCAAAAACCAGAACACATTAGCGGAGATCGACCACGATTTTGTCAAGATGCAGGGGATAGATGTGGTACGCCGTTTAAGCGGCGGCGGCGCTATGTATCAGGATCTCGGTAATCTTAATTTTACCTTTATATGTAATGAAAAAAAGTGGTTTTCCAACTTTTCCTATTTTACCACTCCCGTTATAGAAGCACTCTCTAAACTTGGTACAAAGCTTACCCTTTCCGGCAGAAATGACATTATGCTCGGTGACTTCAAGGTCTCGGGCAATGCTCAGGCGGTAAGAGGAGAGCGTATTTTGCACCACGGGACCCTGCTTTTAAATTCGGATCTTACCGTTTTAGGTCGCGCCCTTACGCCCAATCCCGAAAAGATCGCGGCAAAGGGAATAAAATCCGTTTCCTCCCGTGTTGTAAATATAAATGATACAAGGGATGAAAAACTCACCGTTTCGCAGGTTATCGACGCTATAAAAGATGCGGTTAAGGATAAATTCCCAGGTACCGTTGTGCGGGAGATAAGTGTGGTGGAAGATGCGGAAATCAAGTCCCTTGCGAACGGTAAATACCGCACCTGGGAATGGAACTTCGGTAAATCACCAAATTATACTTACAAAAACAAAAAGCGTTTTGAAAAGGGCACGGTTGAAGTGCAGATCCTCACAAAGCGCGGTGTTGTGCAGGAGGCCAAAATTTGGGGCGACTTTTTCGGTATTCGCGATGTTGCGGAGCTTGAAACGGTGCTCATTGGCGCAAATCACAACGAAAAGGGTATAATCGACGCCCTTAATGGCTTTGATTTTGAAAATTACTTTATGGGTATTACAAAAGGCGAGATAATCTCGCTTATTCTACCTTAAAAAGGAGAGAAAAATATGAAAGCAGTTATGTATGGTGCCGGCAATATCGGCCGTGGTTTTATCGGCCAGCTTCTGAGCCAGTCCGGCTATGAGGTTTCCTTCGTTGATGTTAATATGCAGGTTATTGATGCGCTTAATGAGCGCAAGCAGTACCCCGTGCAGATTTTAGAAAACGACGGCGACAGCGAGGTTATGGTTAAAAATGTCTGCGGCGTAAACGGTATGGATATCGACGCGGTAGCTACTGCTATTGCTGAGGCTGATGTTATGGCGACCGCGGTTGGCGTTAACATTTTACCCCGTATTACCGGCAATATTGCAAAGGGCTTACAGTTAAGATGGAAGAATGGCAACCTTAATCCCTTTAACATCATTATCTGTGAGAACTTAATCGGTGCGGACACCTTCCTTAGAAACGCTATCGCAGAGCTACTCTCTGATGATGAGAAGAAGATTTTCAATGAGACTGTCGGTCTTGTTGAGGCATCTATCGGTCGTATGGTTCCCATCCAGACCCCAGAGATGACAAAGGGCGACATCCTTCGTGTTTGTGTTGAGCCGTTCTGCACACTTATTGTTGACCGTGATGCTTTCCGTGGCGAAATTCCGCCCATTAAGAATATGGAAGCACATGCACCTTTCCAGCTTTATATCGAGCGCAAGTTATACATCCACAATATGGGCCACTCTATGACCGCATATCTCGGTAACCTTAAGGGTTACGAGTACATTTGGGAGGCAATTGAGGATCCGGAGATCGAAAGAATCGTTGTCCGCGGTATGGTTTCCTCCGCTCTTGCGCTTTCCATTCGCTACAATGTTCCCTTCAAGGCACTTTACGAGCATGTTGAGGATCTTCTCTACCGTTTCACCAACAAGAAATTAGGTGATACCGTGTTCCGTGTAGGTCGTGATCTTAACCGCAAACTCTCTCCCGAGGATAGACTTGTGGGTGCAATGAAGAGCTGCAATGAGGCGGGCGTTTCCCCGGTTTACCTCCGGCTCGCAATCGCAGCTGCAATGAAGTTCCAGCACGATGAGGTGTCCCAGAAATCAAAGGATGAAATTTTAACCCAGATTTCCGGCCTTTCCAAGGACAGCGCTGATTACAAGCAGATACTTGAATTTGCAGAGCTTTTAGAGAAGGAAGACGGTTTAAGTCTTGCATACACAAAGGCTAAGAAATCACTTAGTATATAAAAAATAACGGGTGGAGTGATCCACCCGTTATATATATTCGCGCAGTTTTTTCAGTGCAGCTCGCTCAATGCGTGACACCTGCACCTGGGACAGTTTCATAATTTTAGCGCATTTTTCCTGGGTAAGACCGCGGAAAAAGCGCAGGGAGAGTATTGCCCGATCACGGTCGGGAAGTCTTTTTAGCGCGTCTTTCAGCGCTACACGCTCCAGTATTGTTTCCTCAATACCATCGTTACCGAGCAGTGCCTCTAAGGGTGTGCCGTCGTTTAAGTCACAACTTAGCGACTCGGCATTTCCTGTGGCAAATTCCGCCTCCGCGATTTCCTCAACAGTGAGTCCGGTTTTCTGCGCAAGCTCACTTACCGTAGGGTCGCGACCCAAACTGTGGGAAAGTGACTCTTCAGCAAGTTTTATTTTGCGATTGCGCTCTTTTAGTGCACGACTTACCTTCACCGTACCGTCGTCACGAAGATATCGGCGTATCTCACCCATAATTTTAGGTACCGCGTAAGTGGAAAACTGGTTTCCCAAATTCTCATCAAAGCCCCGAGCGGCCTTGATAAGTCCCATACAGCCAAGCTGATACAGATCTTCCGCGTCAACGCCTCTGCCTAAAAAGCGGCGCACAATGCTCCACACAAGGCCTGAATTGTCACGGATAATGGCTTCCAGCGCACACTCATCACCGTTTTTGGCGAGTAGTAGAGTAGCGGTATCAGACAATGCCACGACCTCCGCTAATGCGCATTGAAATACGCTTTTTAATGGTCACTGTTGTACCGCGGGAACTTGATTTAACCTTCAGGTCATCGGAAAAACTTTCCATAATGGTAAAGCCCATTCCGCTGCGCTCAGCGTCTCCGGTTGTAAACATAGGCTCACGCGCTTTTTTTACATCGGCTATACCACAGCCTTTATCGCGGATTACAATTTCAATTACATTATTTGAAAAAAGCCGCGCCTTTATGTAGATTTTGCCTATCCCTTCGGGATAGGCGTGAACGATGCAGTTGGTGACCGCCTCGCTGACTATTGTTTTAATATCGTTAAGCTCGTCCAAGGTAGGGTCAAGCTGGGATGCAAAAGAGGCAAGTGTATATCTTGCAAAGCCTTCATTTGCAGATTTACTCAGGAAGGTTAAGTTCATTTCATTTGTGATATTCATAGGGGTCTATCCTTTCTTAATGTAGTCGTGTGGTGGGGATAAGGCGCGGGATGCCCGCGGCGTTGAGCACCTTGTAGCTTTGTGTGGGCACATCGTCAAGCCGTAAGTGCGCTTGAAAATCGCTTAATCGGCGGTAGGTATGAAGTACTAAAGCGATGCCGGAGCTGTCCATAAAGCTAAGGCCCTTAAGGTTAAGGGATACATTCATGGGAAGTTCCACATCGATAAGGTTTGCAATACGGCTTATTGCGCCTTTTGCTGCATGATGATCAAGCTCGCCCTCAAGGGCAATGGAGAGACATCCTGCCTCTTTTGTACTGATAATTCTCATAATTTTGCCTCCTTTGGGTATATTTTAGCAAAGGGGAGTGTAAGTTTTTGTCAAATGAGCGAAAGAGAGTAAAAAATAATTGAAATATAGTAAAATTAAGTGTATAATTTTAAAGCAAAGAAAGGAGTAATGATATATGGCAAATATATGGCATAATATTAACCCGACAAGAATTCAGCCCGAGGACTTCATCGCGGTTATTGAGATAGAAAAAGGCTCTAAGAAAAAGTACGAGCTTGATAAGGAAACAGGACTTATTATTTTGGACCGTATTTTACATACCTCCACCCACTATCCTGCAAACTACGGTTTTATTCCCCGCACCTTCGCGGATGACCTTGACCCGCTGGATGTTCTGGTACTCTGTAGTGAAGCGATCGAGACCTTTACTATGGTAAGAGTTTACCCCATCGGTATGATTACTATGACCGACAACGACCGACTGGATGAAAAGATCATCGCAATTCCCTTTAACGATCCTACCTACAACCAGTACAAGGATATTTCCGAGCTGCCGTCCCATATTTTTGATGAGATGCGCCACTTCTTCACGGTTTACAAGCAGCTTGAGGGTATGAAAAACACCGCGGTAGATGAGATTAAAGGTAGAGATGATGCCATTGCGGCTATCAGAAAAACCCTCCGCACATATAACGAGGTATTCCTTAAAGGCAGATAAGATAAAAGAAGGTGTAGCTTAAGCTACACCTTCTTTTATTTTTGCGCTTATTTACGAGTAGGTTTTACATTGACATCGGGGTTTATATTCCCGTTAATTGGACCGTTTGCATCCTCGAAAGCCTTTATGTTCTCTCGGATTAGTACAAGAACATGACTGTTGACGCTTCTACCTTCATAGTCAGCAACATAGGAGAGCTTCTGTAACATTTCTTCTTCTATTCTTATAGAAACACTTTTGATAGCCATAAAATCACTCCACAATAAATATATTATATATTCATAATATAAAAAATATGTGATATAATGATTTAAATAGATATACCATATATCTATAATATTTTTGTGGTGATGTTATGGTAAATTTAAACAACTATACCTGTTGCTTCTTTGGGCATAGAAAAATAAATGTTACAGAAGCCCTGAAAACAAAATTACATAATGAAATAGAAACACTTATACTGAACGAAAAGGTAGAGATCTTTCTTTTTGGAAGTAAAAGTGAGTTTGACGACTTGTGCTATGATGAAGTGTCAAAGCTGAAAGGAAAATATCCGCATATAAAAATAGTTTATGTACGAGCTGCTTATACTGATGCTGACCGTAAATATATTGACTATCTCTTAACGCATTATGAGGACACATATTATCCAGAGAAAATAAAAGGTGCTGGAAAAGCAGCGTATGTGCAACGAAACGAGGAAATGATTAACAAAAGCAAATTTTGTGTAATTTATTTTGATAAAAAGCATCTGCCGCCAAGGCGAAAAGTTTGCAAGCGGGATGCAATATGGTATCAGCCAAAAAGTGGAACAGCAATTGCATATTCTTTTGCCGTAAAAAAGAAGAGAATAATTATAAATGTATATAATACATAGTGATGAAGATAAAAATATCCCCGAATATATTTCGGGGATATTTTTTGTTTACAAATGTGTCGAAATATGTTAAAATTTGTTCATATTCTAAATAGGAGGATATTTTATGGAAGGAACTTTTTGGGCTTTTGCCCCGGCGATCGTTGCGATCGTTCTGGCACTTGCGTCAAAGCAGGTGTATTTATCTCTTTTCTTGGGTATCTTAACCGGTGCACTTTTATATACCGGTGGTAACCCGCTTCAGGCTCTCGGTACAACCTACTCTGTTATGAGTGAGCAGGTTGGCGGCAATATTCCGATTATCGTTTTCCTTGTTGTTCTCGGTATTTTTGTTGTTCTTATGCAGAAATCCGGCGGATCAAAGGCATACGGTGAGTGGGCAGGTCGAAAGATTAAGAAAAAGAGCGGTGCTCTTGCTGCAACTGCAGGTCTTGGCTGCTTAATCTTCGTTGATGACTACTTCAACTGCTTAACCGTTGGTTCTGTTATGAGACCCATTACCGACAAGTTCCGCGTATCTCACGCAAAACTTGCTTGGCTTATCGACTCAACAGCGGCTCCCGTCTGTATTATCGCGCCGATTTCCTCTTGGGCGGCTGCGGTTTCCGGCCAGCTTGAGGGCGATGGGCTGGTTGTATTTATGAAGACCATTCCTTTCAATGTCTACGCTATTTTGACCATTATTATGGTATTTGCCTTCTGTTTCATTAAGCTTGACTTCGGCAAGATGAAGAAAAATGAAAAGATCGCTGAGGAAACCGGTGACTTGAATGCAGGTGAGACTGATCTTCCCACCGATGAGGATGCATCTATTGTTGCTAATCCCAAGGGTAAGGTTCGTCATCTTGTTATCCCGGTAATCATTCTTATTGCTTGCTGTATCGGCGGTATGATTTATTCCGGCTTCTATTATGACTGGGATGCAGGCGTTTACGGTACAACCTTACAGTCTGCAAATGTTATCGAGGCGTTCTCAAATTGTGATGCCGGCTCATCTCTTGCTATCGGCTCTACCATAGCACTTATTTTAGTGGCAATTTACTATATGTGCTCTAAGGTTGTATCCTTTAAGGAAATTACCGAAAGCATCACCCAGGGCTTTAAGGCAATGGTTCCGGCAATTCTCATTCTTACCTTTGCTTGGTCCATTTCCGGTATTATGGGTGCAAAGGGCGGATATCTTGATGCTCAAGGATTTGTACAGACTCATATGGAAATGATTCCCGCAACCGTGCAGGCGTTCTTCCCGGCAATTTTCTTTTTACTTGCTTGTGCAATTGCATTTGCTACCGGTACTTCCTGGGGTACATTCGGCGTACTCGTTCCCATTGCGGTTACCATTCTCGGCGGCAGCGGAACTTTAGTTTTTCTTACCGTTTCCGCAACTCTCGGCGGCGCTGTTTACGGCGACCATGTATCTCCGATTTCAGATACTACCATTTTATCATCCACCGGTGGTAACTGTAACCATGTTGACCATGTTAAGACCCAGCTTCCTTATGCAACAATGATCGCAGGTATTTCCTTTGTTTCATATATTGTTGCAGGACTGCTCTCTGTTTATGGTTCTGTAATTTCTGCAGTAGCTATGTGGGCGGTTGCACTTATTCTCTTCGTTGCAATCGTTGGTATTCTCAAGGCTGTAAGCAAGAAAAAGGCATAAAAGATAAAATTAAAGCAGGCAGTATACACCGTATACTGCCTGCTTTTTTACTGGATTAATTCCCTTTTTTGTTGAGAGGATAAAGCCGTTTGGGGATATTGCGGTAGGGGACAACCGTGTGAAGCGGTAGTCCTTCTGCAATATCGGTAATCTCCTTCATAAGATAGTCGCAAATACGGCGGCGCTCGTCATCGATAGGTGTATCCGGCGAAAATTTAATCGGTTTTCCTAAACACATCTTCTTAAGCTTCGGTGCGATATAAAGGGGCACAAAGTTAAGCTCCTTACCCGTGCGCTTGTAATAAAGCTTTGCCACATCCACAAAACCCTCTTGAAAATCATAAAGAATATGGTTATAGGGTTCATCCTGCTCAGGGAAAATCACAATGTTTTCGCCGTTTTGCAATTTTGAAATGGTCTCTTTAAAGGTCTTCATAATATGAATGTCTTTGTGCACTGCAACTGTACGCGCGTTATTGAAAATCACGACGGAAATCGGTGCGATGAGAAAGGATAGGATTTTAAAAAACGGATGAAGGAATTTGGGTTTTTGTGACCAAAAATCTTCAAAAGCATAGGCCGGCACCTTGCGTAGTTCCATCATCTGGGAGGCACACCAAGTATAAAAGTTTTCCGGGAAGTACAATTCGCAGGAAATAGGGCCGTGTATTTGCGTATGGTTTCCCACGAGCACACAAGGCTCGTCGGGGAGATTTTCCATTCCGACTACCTCTATTTTTGGGTAAAAGGTATGAATGGTTCGTCTGATAATTTTAAAAAGTAGGGATTTCTTTTGTTTTTCGCTCAATGTATATTCACCTTTGCTGTTATCATAAATCTAAATTTTTGCTTTCGCTTGCAAGATAGAGCGAGCCGCAGATTATAAGGGCGGAAGCATCATCCATGTGCCCTTTTGCCTTACAGTAAGCATCCTCTAAATTGTCGGCTGCAATACCGTCACAATAGGACAGTAGGTTTTCAACCTTCTCACTTCTGGGATAATTGACGGGGGTTAAGATGAGCACATCAGAGAAGTTATCTGCAATTTTAACCATATCGGTTGCGTTTTTGTCAGCCATACAGCCAAAGATAGTGATTATCTTTTTGTCGGAAAGTACATCGCTTATTGTGCACTCAAGTGACTTCATACCGTTTACATTGTGAGCACCGTCAACGATAATAAGGGGATTTTCACCCTTTATCTCAAAACGGGCGGGAAATTTAACAGAGAGCAGACCATTATATATAGCCTGTTCTGAAATACCGATTTCCCGCGCGGCACACAGTACAAGGGATAAATTTTTAAGCTGATGAGCTCCTGCAAGAGGCAGGAAATAGTCCGCACCGTCGTACCTTATAACAGTACCGTTTACGCGCTTTAATAAAACCTCAAAATTCTCATCTGCAACGATAAGGGGAACATCAAGACTCTTGCAAGTATCCTCTATAACCGAAAGGGCACCTGCCTCCTGAGGACAGGTAATTGCAAGAGTACCTTTTTTTATTATTCCGCACTTTTCCGCGGCAATTTTCTCAATGGTGTCGCCTAAAATCTCGGTATGGTCAAGGTCCAAGGTGGTGATTATCGAAAGGATGGGGGCGGGGATAACATTTGTGGCATCCCACTTACCGCCAAGACCAACTTCGAGCACAACAATATCGCATTCACTTTCTGCAAAAATGAGAAGTGCGGTGGCTGTGAGAATTTCAAAAAAATTGCACTCGATACCTTTTTCCTCAACCACGGTTTTAACACGAGTTAAATTCTCGGCAAAAACTTTCTCATCCACCGGCGCCGTATTAATCTGTATACGCTCTAAGAAGTTGTACACATAAGGGGAAACAAAGGTGCCCACCCTATAGCCC
The DNA here is from genome assembly GCA_045580305.1 of Eubacteriales bacterium. Lineage (GTDB taxonomy): Bacteria > Bacillota > Clostridia > Oscillospirales > JAAYXM01 > RGIG7332. The sequence goes on along the minus strand of JAZNNQ010000045.1, from coordinate 47,400 downwards.
TCAGCTTTTAAAATATAGGAAAGCATTGTGGTGGTGGAGCCTTTGCCGTTGGTGCCGGCAATATGAATAAACTTAAGCTTTGCCTCGGGATTATTTAGAGCGGATAAGATCTCTCTTATCCGCTCTAAAGTATTTGTTTTGGCAAAGCGCGGAATATTCATTATATAATCATAACTTTCCGCAAAATTCATTTTTTAGCCTCTCTTACAGACGAGCGATACTCTCGTCAATCTTGGCAAGAAGTGACTCAACGCGTGCGAGCTTTTCACGCTCAGCCGCAACGACATTTGCCGGAGCACGGTCAACGAAGGAGGGGTTATTTAACTTGTTGGTAAACATTGTATATTCCTTCATTGCCTTCTCGCGCTCTTTATTAAGACGCTCAAGTTCTTTTTCACGGTCAACAAGCTCATTCATAGGAATGTAGAGTGAAACCGCGTTGGTAACCGCAGATACCATTGATGCAGCGTCAGCGGGCGCAGAAGCTAAAACCTCGACCTCGCTTGCATATGCAAGCTTAGTAAGGAATACCTTACCTGCCTCGAAAGTAGCACAGGTGTCCGCATTCTCGGAAACAACGAAGAGCTGAGCCTTCTTTGAGGGAGGAACATTCATCTCGGCACGACGATTACGGATAGCGCGAATGGCGTCCATAATCTGCTCCATCTTTGCGGAGTCTTCAGCAAAGGAGAGTGCCGCATCCTGCTTCGGCCACTCAGCCACCATAATGGATTCGCCATCATGGGGCAGGGTCTGCCAGATTTCCTCAGTGATAAAGGGCATAAAGGGATGTAAGAGCTTTAAGGTGTTGGAGAGAACATAAGCGATAACATTCTCGCAAATCTTGTGGGCTTCCGTATTTTCGGTGTCGAAAAGGCGGGGCTTAACAAGCTCGATATACCAGTCGCAAAGGTTGTCCCAGATGAAGTCGTACAACTTCTGAGCGGCAACGCCAAGCTCGTAACGGTCGATATTCTCGGTAACCTCACCGATAAGCTCGTTGTACTTATTTAAAATCCAACGATCGGAAAGTTCAAGCTTGTCCTTTTCGGGAAGCTCAATCTTATCGATGGTAAGATTCATTAAAACGAAACGGGATGCATTCCAGATCTTATTTGCGAAGTTACGGTTAGCCTCAATTCGCTCCATCTGGAAGCGGGTGTCGTTACCCGGTGAGTTACCGGTCGCGAGGGTAAAGCGGAGAGCATCCGCGCCGTACTGCTCAACAACCTCAAGGGGATCAACACCGTTACCGAGGGACTTGGACATCTTACGACCCTGGGCATCACGAACGATACCGTGGATAAATACGGTTTTAAACGGCTCTTTCTTGACATGCTCCATACCGGAGAAGATCATACGAGCAACCCAGAAGAAGATGATGTCGTAGCCGGTAACAAGAACATCGGTGGGGTAGAAGTAGTCAAGCTCGGGAGTCTTTTCCGGCCAGCCCATAGTGCTGAACGGCCAGAGAGCAGAGGAGAACCAGGTATCTAAAACATCCTCTTCCTGACGGAGCTTTTTACTGCCACACTTTGCACACTCGGTCGGGTCCTCGCGGGATACATTTACATGGCCGCATTCCTCACAGTAAAATGCGGGGATGCGGTGACCCCACCAGAGCTGACGGGAGATACACCAGTCGTGTACATTTTCCATCCAGTTAAGATAGGTCTTGGAGAAACGGTCGGGCACAAAGTTGATTGTGCCGTCCTTTACAACGCGAATAGCCTCTTCAGCAAGCGGCTTCATCTTAACAAACCACTGTGCAGAGGTAATGGGTTCAACGGTAGTTCCGCAACGGTAGCAAGCGCCAACATTGTGGGCATGGTCACGGACCTCAAGGAGTAATCCCTGCGCCTCAAGATCTGCTACCATCTGCTTGCGAGCTTCATAACGCTCAAGGCCCTGGTATTTACCGCCGTTTTCATTGATGCAGCCGTTTTCGTCCATAATGAGGATTTCCTCAAGATTATGACGCTTACCAACCTCAAAGTCGTTGGGGTCGTGGCAGGGAGTGATCTTAACACAGCCTGTACCGAATTCCTTGTCAACATATTCATCCGCAATAATCGGAATTTCACGGCCAACCAGCGGGAGGATAAGGCTCTTGCCCACAAGGTGAGTATAACGCTCATCCTCGGGATGTACCGCAACCGCGCTATCGCCGAGAAGTGTCTCAGGACGGGTGGTTGCGATTACGAGATACTCATCAGAATCCTTAATGGGATATTTGATGTGCCAGAAATGACCTGCCTGCTCGGAATACTCAACCTCAGCATCAGAGAGGGCGGTGGTACACTTGGGGCACCAGTTGATTATACGATTACCCTTGTAAATAAGACCCTTTTCATAGAGACGAACGAAAACCTCGCGAACAGCCTTTGCACAGATATCATCCATAGTAAAGCGAGCGCGATCCCAATCGCAGGATGCGCCGAGCTTTTTCTGCTGCTCAACAATACGGTTACCGAATTTGTTCTTCCAATCCCACACGCGCTCTAAAAACGCATCACGACCGAGATCGTGGCGAGTGAGACCCTCTTCCTTGCGGAGGGTTTCCTCAACCTTGATCTGGGTAGCAATACCCGCGTGGTCGGTACCCGGGAGCCAGAGGGAACTGTAGCCCTGCATACGGCGGGTACGGATTAAGATATCCTGCAGTGTAGAGTCAAATGCATGGCCAAGGTGCAACTGACCGGTTACATTTGGCGGGGGCATAACGATGGAAAACGCAGGCTTATTTTCATCCACCTCAGCGTGGAAGAAGCCACCCTTTTCCCAGAAATCATAAAGGCGCGACTCGACATTTTTCGGGTCATATACCTTTTCAAGTTCTTTTGCCATTTTTATCTCTCCTTTAAAATAAAAAATCCGCCCCAAAATTGGGACGGAAAAACCGCGGTACCACCCAAATTGACAAGAGATAAACTCCTGCCCACTTGAACACAAATAACGGCGTGTGACCGTCAGAACTTACTGACTTTTTCAGTCCTGCTGCTCGGAAGCGACATTACAACTTAATTTTGTACGGGGTTTCAGCCACAATGCCCCGATTCTCTGTAACAAAATACCGCTATAACCTCTTCGTCATCGCATTTCGTCGGTTATCATAATACTACAAAAAACGCTATATGTCAAGGTATTAAATTTTGTATAAAAACACATATAGACATGTTGCGGAAGAGTATGTTATACTCGTGGCGATGAAGAAGAAAGATGTTTTAAAGAAAGAAAACATGAGGTGAATTGAATGAACGTTTTCGATGTGCTCACATTAGTGGGTGGTTTGTGCCTGTTCCTCTTTGGCATGAATGTGATGGGTGACGCGCTGGAGCGTCGCGCAGGTAATAGCCTTAAGGCTATTTTGGGTAAGCTTACAAAAAATAAGTTTACCGGCTTTTTGACAGGTCTCGGTGTAACAAGTGTTATTCAGAGTTCGTCCGCTACCACGGTTATGGTTGTGGGCTTTGTAAACTCCGGCATTATGACACTCCGTCAGTCAATCAGCGTTATTATGGGTGCCAACATCGGTACCACGGTTACCGCTTGGATTTTATCCCTTGGCGGCATTTCAGGCGATAATCTTATTTTACAGCTACTTAAGCCTATGTCTTTTACTCCGGTGCTTGCTCTTATCGGTATCGGTCTTACGATGTTTGCTAAATCCAGCAAAAAGAAGGACACAGGTACAATCTTACTCGGCTTTGCAACCCTTATGTTCGGTATGGACATTATGTCCGGTGCGGTTGCAGGTCTTCGTAATGAACAGTGGTTCTGTGATCTGTTCATTGCCTTTACAAATCCGATCTTAGGTGTGCTTGCGGGTGCGATCCTTACCGCGATTATCCAGTCAAGCTCCGCTTCCGTCGGTATTCTCCAGGCGCTCACCGTAACCGGTCAGGTTTCCTACGGTGCGGCTATTCCGATTATTATGGGTCAGAACATCGGTACTTGTGTTACCGCGCTTCTTTCCTCATTTGGCACCAACCGTAATGCTAAGCGCGCGGCTATCGTGCATTTATCGTTTAATGTTATCGGTACGATTATCTGGTTGTCTGTTTTCAGCTTGGTGTCATATTTTGTAAAACCCTTGCTCTTTAGTCAGGCGGCAAGCTATGCAGGTATCGCGGTAGCTCATTCCTGCTTCAACATTGCTTGTACAATCATCCTCTTGCCGATGTCAAGCCTTCTCGAAAAGCTTGCAATTAAGCTTGTTCCCGATAAGAAGAATAAAGACGATGTATTTGTAGAGCTTGATGAGCGTCTCCTTGCTACTCCGGCGATCGCAATCGATCGTTGCAATGCACTTGTTCGTGATATGGCAGGTATCTGTGCAGAGGGCCTCAAGAGCAGTCTTGCAATGATCAATACTTATGATGCCAAAACTGCTGAACTCATCCGTAAAAGCGAGGAAAAGGCGGACCACTACGAGGATATTTTAGGTACCTACCTTGTCAAGATAAGCGGACATCAGATAAGCGATGCAGACAGTGCTACCGTTTCTAAGCTCCTTAAGGTAATGGGCGACTTTGAACGCATTTCCGACCATAGTATCAATGTGCTTGAGGCGGTTGAGGAACTTAAGAGCCGCGAGGCTGAACTTACCGACAGTGCAAAGGCCGAGATCAATGTTCTTTGCGATGCGGTTTGTGAGGCTGTTGATATGGCATATAAGGCGTTTGCAGAAAATGACCTTGAAGTGGCACGACTTGTTGAGCCCCTTGAGCAGGTTGTTGACGAGCTTAAGAGAAAGCTTAGAAATGCACATATCGCGCGTCTTAAACAGGGCGCATGCACCATTGAGGTTGGTTTTATCTGGATTGAGCTTATCACTAATTTAGAGCGCATTTCCGACCATTGTTCCAACATCGCGGTTTGTGTAATGGATGCAAGCGAGAACAACATGAATATGCACGAGTCTCTCCGCAATATTAAGAAGGAAAGTCCGGAATTCACTGAGATGTTCGACTTCTATGCAAGAAAGTATATGTTGGACGAATAATCGACCACAAACCTTAGTTTACAGTGTTAAAGCCCGCTTGACACAAGCGGGCTTTTTTGTTATAATAGCAGGGCATTCGCGGCATAAGCGAGCGCGGCGGAAAAGTTAATATAAGCGGGTGTGGCGGAATTGGCAGTTTATCGTCGAGCGCCTCCGGTGGAGGATGAAGCGAAGACGATAAAAACGCAGCGGTGGAAACCGCGCGAGAGAAAACGAGCTGGCGGTTTCCCTTACCGCAAGGTGTCACGCGGAGCGCGGAGGCCGTGAAAAAAGTTAATATAAGCGGGTGTGGCGGAATTGGCAGACGCGCTAGACTTAGGATCTAGTGTCAATTGATGTGCAGGTTCAAGTCCTGTCACCCGCACCAAAAAGCAGTTTGGAATACAAGTTCCAAACTGCTTTTTTATATGATACGGTAGGATTTAAACTTTAATAAGGCAAGCGCCGTAAAGAAAAGGATTAATAATCTTTAAGCGCAAAATCGCAAAGCAAGCCCCCCCTTTAAAACCAATCGAAGAAATATGCGAGTAAGCCTAAGGCCAAAACGGCAAAACCAATTATCATTTCAAGAGTGGAAGCCGTGCCGGTTGTCTGCACTCGAGCGTGCCTGCGATCGTTCTTGGTTACACTTTCGATGTTTTGACATATGGTAAGTACCTCACCTGTGGTCAGCAGATGATCCTTTAAATCATCTGCGCTTACAAGACCTCCCGGAATGGGTCGGTTAAGGTGTTTTTCAATCTCCCTCATATTTGCCTGTATGGTCATAATTTCGCCGCCTGTGTATAATCTGTTTTTCATGGAAAGCACCTCCAATTATTTTTGCCTATTATATATAATTCGTAAAAAAAGAGAAATTCCCTCCTTTTTAATTGAAAAATGCCCGCAAAAAAGAGTATATAGCTGCGACAAAAGCATGTGCGGATATATACTCTTTTTGTTTAACTTTGGATTAATAAAGCTCTTTTAGGAACTTGTCGGCAATAGGTATAAGGTCTTTGCCTTCTGTCTTCGATTTATTGACGGTAATGAGGATAATATAATCTTCAGTAGCAGTAAGCAGATATGCATGATAGTTGTTGCCCTTATCGCCTATCTGAGCAGTACCTGTTTTCATATAAATCTTGTCGGTGTACTCCTCAGTCCATTTGTAACCTCTGTCCTCTTCAACAGCATCTGTAAGACCAAACATAAGATCTTTTACCTTTTGAGCGATATCCGGCTTTATTGGTTGAGCTAAAAGCTCGTGTTCATTGTTTCGGAAAATGCATTTACCCTTTGCATCGAAAAGAGCTTTTACGACAGTGGGTTTTAACATATTGCCGTCATTTATGACAGCCTGACCGATCATAGCGATATGCAGGGGAGAGAGGGCGACATTGCCCTGACCGAAGCTCATAAGTGCAAGATTAAAGTCGGAACCATTGAAATCTGAGGTGGATTTTAGTCTTGCAAAACCTAAGTCGATATTTTCACCAACAAGGAATCTGCTGTGAATATCACCCATAGCACCCTCGCCAAGCTCAAGGCCCAATGAACCGAAATATGTGTTGGTAGAGTGAATAAATGCGGAGGAAAGTGTTTCTAAGCCGTAAGCTTTGTTGCCCTCGTTGTGAATATTGGCACCATCTACACTCAAAATACCTTTGTCGTCGAAGGTATAATCCTCCATACCGTTCATAATGGCAGCGGAACTTGTAAGGATTTTAAACACAGAGCCGGGCGGGTTATGAGTTTCGGTGGCAGGGTTAATCCAAAACTCGGAGATGCTATTATAGTGTTTATACTTCTCTTGCCAATCGACAGACCATTCAGTGTGCCAGGTAAAAAAACTTTTCTCGTTACCTTTATCGTCCTTCTTCTGTGCGGCGGTGGGTCTTAGAATAACATAATCTTCTTCAACTCTTTCTGCCATTGCCAGAATTTCAGCGTTTTTTGCATCCATTATAATAATAGAGCCGGAATAATCTTTGTTGCTAAGGGTGGCATATGCCTTTTTCTGAAGAACGCTGTCAATGGTAAGCTGGATACTACCGCCGGTACCGGTTTCGTCATCGGCATACAGATGCTCAGCGTAGGTGCGCCTAAGACCATCAGCACCGTAAATATCATCGTTATATCCCAAAAGATATGAATATTCCACGGGAATGGGAGTTTCGTCGTGCTGGTAGGGCTTTGTGGGGGCGAAAATTACATCGCCAGAAGAGTCAAGAAAAGCGCCTTCGACAATACGCTCGCTATCTATTTTGTCGATAACAGAAGCACGGGGATCTTCCGTTGCAAAAATACCGGTGAAAACTATCAGTTTATAAGCCATAAAAAGGAAAACAGCGACCCCTAAAAAGACGGTGAATCTATGAGTTTTCATTTGTTTCTTCCTCCTTCGCGATATTATCTTCTTTTGATGCTTTCCGTATTTCGCGGGTGTTGCATATTGATGACAGCATAATGTAAATCATAACATAGCAGAGCACAAGATTTGTTCCGCCGCGGGAAAGTAAAGGAACACCGATGCCCGTAAGAGGAAGAAGTTCAATGGTTCCCATATAGGTAATCAAGGCCTGGAATATAAAGGTAAATGTTGTAATTATTCGCAGCGGTGCGCTTGCTCTGCCGATTGCAGCAAATATCTGCAGGAACACAAGAAAGACCAGGATGACGAACAACGCGCCCAAACGATTTACAAGACCCGCAATAACACTGTCGGTTGTGACATTAGGAACATGAACGATGTAATCCTTATCACCGAACAATCTGCCCATCTGAACGGATTTTTTGCTCTGTTTTGGATGGAACAAATCAACATAATCACTTACCTTTTCGGGACTATAGGCCATAGCAAATCTAAGATAAGCCTTTTTACATGTCTTAAGTATTTTAAGAGAACTATCGGACATGTTTTGGCAAGCAGGACAACGATCGGCAAAGGAGTGATACTCTACCTTGCCGCTTTTGGTTTTATCGGCTTCTACTCTGGTAAGCAGTGAGCGATCCCAGGAGTTAAGGAAGCAAGTGGGACAAGTATAGACAACCTTTCCTCTGGCCATCTTAAATGTGCAGGTAGCACATTTGGCAGGTTGCTTACCGTCTTTAGCTTTAGATGCGTCGGTGCAAGAGCCATCGCAAGGCTCCGTAAAAGCGGTGGCTTTACATTTGGAATTTTCGCACTCTACAACCGCGCCGGAGTTTACCGTGCCGCATTCTAAACATTGCCACTGATTCAGACGGTTGGCGGTAAGGAAAAGAATTAATGCAACAAGTGCAACAAGAAAAGCGTAAACACCGACTACAACAAACTTAGATTTAGCTTTTTCAAGGGATAGCATACAAAAACAAAAATAAGCAGCACAAATAACAAGCACAGTGCCAAGCTCACTTATAGCCATAAGCACAACACAGATAACGGCGGTTACCGCAAGACTTGTTATGACCTTACCCTTATCACCGGGGGTTGAGGAGAAAAGTGTTCCAAGGTACAAAATATAACAGAATTTTGCCACTTCGGTAAGCTGGAAAAGACGCGTGTCACCGATTACAAACCAACCGGATACTCCGTTGGTTTCGGGCATTATAAAGCAAAGACTAAGGGAAAAAAGCATTCCCCAATAGGCAAATCTGCGGATGGTTTTGTTATGACCGGCGAAAGCGCGATGGGTAAAGCCGAACAATGCAGCGGCAAGAACGCCTATAAGCATAAACAAGGAAACCTTGATAATATAAGCGCCGCTCGGCTCGAAAACAGCTGTGGTTATCGCGGCGCATATGTTTAAATTGCATAAGCCGTTTAAGCAAATACCGCTCGTGTTCTGAGAACAACCGTAAAAAATAAAGATCTCGTTGACAATAAGGGTGGGAATAAGCATTAAAAGATAGTCAACGAAACAGCCTTTGAATAACGCTAAAAGTGATAGTAACGCCGCAAAAGCAAAGGATAAAAGAGAATGCTTTATAAATCTGCGGTATGTGAAGGTTCTATTGAGATATTCTTTAATTAAGTTTCCCATTTTTTACACCTCCGGGTCAGCTATATCGTCCCCTTTTTTTAGGGCAGTAAAGGTTATTTTGACATCGTTTATAAAATAAACGGCAAGCCCATCAACGATTTTGATATTTTTATCCTCGATCTTATTCTTGTAGTCGGGATCAGTGAACATATCATAGGCGTTTTTGCCTAAACACCAAAGATAGAAGCAATCACCGGGTTTGTCATAGCGCACATAGAGCGCGGATAAGTTAAACAGATTGGAATGCTTTAAAGCATCTATGTGCAATGAGCTACCCTTAATAGAGCTGATAGTATAATGCTTTTCACGCTCCGCAGTAGGTGATACATCAAAAAGGGCGGGGTAAAAAAAGCCTTCGGTGCATTTTTCTTCACCCTTGACTCTTGTAAAAACCTGTATCTTCCAAGAGTTTTCATACTCCGTTGTTACTACTTGCTTCTCATCGTAATCACTTAGTTGTACGGTGTTGACGATATTAAAGCTGGACGAGTCGGACTCCACTGCCTTTTTTGCACCTTTAAAAAGGGATCTTATGAAGTCGCGAAATCCGGATGCTTCTCTTGAATTTGCGACAAACAGTATTAACATCAGTACTATTAAAAGTGTCAAAACCGCAAAAGCGATATACAGAATGCTGTTCATGATAATCTCTCCATTTCGGGGCGCAATCGCCCATATGATAGTCGTGATTATTTGCGAATGATTTTGGAGGCAATTTCAACTGCTTTCGTGCGCAAGCCGGTTAAAAATCCGCCAAACGCAAGAGCTGACTTGTAACAAAAAGAGGCAAACCGTCTCAAAAGTTTCGCCATCGAGTCGCCAAGGACAACAAGGGTGGAATATTCTTCGGGATTGTCCTGGACGCGATTGTAATCATCATCTGTAATTTTTTGAGTGTCCGGATCTGCCGGGCTCGAATCACCGATATATGACAGATGGAAAGTAAGAACATAGTGACTTATGTATAGCTTAAGGCCGTCGGTGATTCTCATAAAACGACAAGACTCGCTACCCGGCTTGCCGTATGGAGCATTTATGCAGGCGGGTCTGAAACCACTGCCCTCAGTGACATTGTTAAAGTAAACAAGGCCCCAATCCTGCACATAACGGATTATACCGTGTGCATTGGCAATACCGGCACCGTTGATCTGCACCTTGCATCTGTAGTCGCAACCAACAAATTGCTTTGTGTAAGGCGCATCTGTGTATTCGTAGGCTTTCTTTTGCTCCTTATCACCGTATATAAAGTTTAGTGTGTACAGATAAAACACATCCATCAAGGAGTCGTCCTGTCCGTACTTATTTAGGGTTACCGTCCATTTTTCGGTACCCTTGATAACATCTTCTAACTCAACGGGTTGAGCAATAAATCGTCCATAAAGCGCAAACAGCGCAAAAAGAACGATTAAGACCAACAGACCCCAAATTATGCTATAGACAATAATCATTTTGAACCCCCCTACATGTTAGTGAGTTTTTTTGAGGCGTGTGCGCCATAAAAATTTAAGGAACCATATCCACATACCGAGCACCAGACCAAGAGCTACAGAGTATACCATAAACTCTATATACTGTGCAGAGAACATTTCTGCGAGAGAATTGCAAAGGCACATCGTGGTAGAGAGCGCGGTGCACAGACCTGCAATTGCACCTAACACTAATGGTTTTATTACGGAAGGAGTCTTCCTGCCGGGGATGCACATAAGAGCCGCAACGATAAACGCAAAGCAATTAAGTGCAAGCGGGCAAGGAATATTCATATGCTTGAGCACGAGCCATGAAGGGAGCGCAATTGCAAAAAAGAGATAGCCGCCCGTCAGAAGGGTGGTTTGGCGTACCTTCATAGTCATAGACTTGTTGTTGTTAATAACGAAATTAGAAATGCATATCACGGCTGCCGGTAATATCATACAAAGAATGGCCATAAAGATCGAAAAAGCAGTATTGTCATTTCCGGCTACATTTGATGCAAGACCGTCAAGACCGGAAAGTAAAAGAGTATAAACCACTAAAAATGCCGTTGCGAGGATTCCGTGTGCCGGATTTATGGATACACGACGCGCAGAGGACTCCTCAACTTTTTTCCGCTTCTCAATGCCAAGCGCATTACAGACATCGTCCAGCATATTGCCGGCCACATCGTATTGACGGGTTATGGCATTTTTTACGATTTCGAGATAGCTCTCATTACCGGAAATGTCATCGATGACCTTCACATCCAGAACAGGGATTTCACCGCTGACTTCTTTGCCGTTAATTGTTGCATTTGCATAGATGTTATTATTGGGACAAACTGCTTTGTGGAAAGCGGCAAAGTCCCTGTCGGCAAAATAACCATCGGGATGTGCAAGGATTGCCATCGTAATACCTAAGGAGTAAAGATCGGTAGAAGGCGCGGTTGAATTTTTTGTAATACGCTCGGGATCGACATAACCCGGTGTAAATGCATTGCCTGCATTACGACAGAAGATGAAATTTGCCGCTTCAATATCGGCGATTTTATAGGATGTGCCCCAGTCAATAAGAACATATTTGTCGGCACTCGGGTCATACATAATATTGCCTGGCTTTATATCACCGTGTCTGATGCCGTCATTGTGTGCGATTTCGAGGCAAGTGAGTACATCGTAAGTCAATTTAAGAACATCTTTTTGATTAAATCGGTGTAATTTTTCCGTAAGCTTTTCGTACAAGGGAAGATTTATGCAAAGAAGATAGTCGTATATATCGTCGGTATCATCCTCCTTGTAAACGGGGATGAAAAACGGTTTAGCCAGCTGCGCCTGGCGGTCTTCGTCAAGAATGGTGTAGGAATATGATTCGCGCACAAGGTGGGCATTAATGCGACCTACTTCAAGCTGCTTATCGGGATCTTCATATTCAAATCTGATATTTGCATAACAACTATCAGTATGATTGTCCTCAAGGCAGCGGAGAGAAGAAACTTTAAGAACGGTGTTGTTCTCAAGGAAAACAACAATGCTGAATCCACCGGTCTCATAAGTTTCTGCACCGGTTAGTTGGAGATTGTGATTGCCTAAAATCTCTGCAAAATCATCGCGCTGCAATAAGTCGAGGAGATTTTCAGTGCCAGCGGTGTACTGAGGAAAGATTAACATATTACTCACCCTCCGTTTTTTGTGTATCAGAGTAAATTTTTATGATGATTACGGTAATATCGTCCCGCGACCCGCGCCTATAAGCGGTGTTGACCACTTTTTCCGCAAGGTCCGTTTCATTGCCCGAAATTAATTTTAAAAGGCGTTTTTCATCTAATCCTTTTTGCACGCCATCGGATGCAATTACGAAAGTGGCGGGGAAGCGTAAGGGAACAATTGAGGAAGATGCTTGATCGGAGCCGCTCATAGCGGTGCTACCCATAAATCTTACGAGAGTATTGGAAGCGACAGGATTGCCGTTGTAACCCTGAAGGGAAGCGAGGGTATGATCTTGACTTATTTTGTCAATCTTGTGATAATTCACCGTGTAAATAGGACTGTCGCCCAGGTTGACCGCCCACACACAATCCTCGTCAAACAGCAGACCGGAGAATGTGGCGGCCCCAAGCTCATCGACCTCTTGGTAGTAGGCTGCAACATTGTCGTTGGCACGGTCCAGTGCAGTGGTAAGAGCAGATTGTACATCATCCGACTTTATATCATCAAGATCATTGAAAAAGGTATCAATGGTTATTTTTGCGGCCTCGTGTCCGTTAAAACCGCCGCCGGCACCATCGGAAATGGCAAAAAAACGGCGCTCAGCAGAATCCATTTGCATGTAACCGCTGAAAAACGGCAACTTACTGCATCCTGGGACATATTTATCTATGAGAAGATTGTCTTCATTAATGCGACCGTCCTTGCCCCTGGTAGCATAATATATATGAAGCTTGTAGGACACGGCAAAAGCGCCCCTTTCTGAAGATTAGTCCTGGTTGGAACCATATAAAGCCAACTCGGTAATGAAAGCCTTCTTATAAATGGATCCTTCCGTAACACCGTCGATAATCAGGCGAACCTTAGTTGCCTGGACAGGTCTTGTGAGATGAAGATACTGTTTGCTTTGTATATTGGCTACTTCAAAGCTTACCGACTCGTTCAAAACATCGCCGACATAGAACTGAGCGGTAAATTTAATTGGCCTGTTGCTAACGGTAAACAGCCAGTCGGAATAGCAATTTCCTGATTGTATCATCAGTGTCTTTATATCGAAAACATTTTCTAAGTTCATATCCACATACTCACCAACACCGCCATTATTGCCGCCTTCCCCCCAACGGGTGTAGGATTTACCGTCAAACATGCTTTTGACGGTACCGGCTCCGGTGGAGCTCGCCTCTGCATTGGCGATAGGCGCAGTGAATACCGAACTGTCATTCGTGGGCGAATAATCCACAAGACGGACGTCAATGAGCCAACCGGAAATATAGCCGTATTCGGTGAATATTTTAACTAAATAAGCATCGTCATTTTCGGAAGATGAACCGAGTATACGGAAATATTCTCCAGGAGAAATGTTATAAACCTTAAGGCTGTCCGTGGATTCCTTGGAATAAATAGCCGTATTCTCGCTGACCGTATACTTGTTATAGGCGAAAAGATTTATGCCTTCAAAGTAAGATGTTGTTGTCTGAGCGCAAGTATTGACAAAGTCATTTACTGAGCTGTTTGTGATATTAAAGCTGAGCAAAACAGTGAGAATTGCAAACAGAAGATAAAGCATCGATTTCCATATATTGGGAAGCTTGCTTTTCGCCGGACTGAGGTCCGCGGGTTTGCTTGTCTTGTTAAGCGTGGTCACTAATTTCGGTATAGGGTTATCGTATATAATTTCGATGCCCGCGTCATAGATTTTTGCGGCATTGCTGTTTATAAACTCGATGCGATCGTGGGTATAGTGTGCCAGTATTGCAAGGTGATCAAGCAGGTCTGTGCACTTGCGATAGAGCGCAGTTCTCTTTGAATGTAGAGAAAAACGGGCACAATCGTGTTTGAAGGGCGAAATAAGACAACATACGCGAATAAACCATAGAACGGCAAATAAGAGACAGATAAAGCATAAGATAGAGTTGTGATTTATGCCATAAGATACCTCGGTGAGAAAACCTGCCGCTTGAATCATAGAGGCACTTTGCTTGACCACATTGCCGATATTTGAAAAATCCACACCAAGGAATAAACGAGTGACAACAAAATATGTTGCGAGTAAAAGCGTGATGGAATACAGAAAAATATTAAAACCAAGTTCGCGTTTTAATTTGCATTCATTCTTCTCGCTTTTCGAATAAGCTTTACCATAGTTGATATTGTTTGTAAGAGCATCGTAAAAACGATCATTTCTGTCAAGCATAAACTCGGATATAATCTTGTTTGCAAGCTGTTCGCCCCAGATCGATTTGACAATACCCAAGGGGATGCTGATACCGGGAAGGTTTACCATATAACACTGTATCTCGCAGGCTGTAATCTTGTTGCCGACATTGTCCGCAGTTATGCAATTTTCGCAAATATACGGATTATTGATGAAGTCGGCATGGAATTTTGAAAGCGCGTCGGCCTGCTCCGGCAGTTCGTATTGCAAAGAATTCTCTATCGCCGCTATTTTGTTTAAGCCGGCACCGGATGCGGTATAACGATTTTTGTTCTCGGATATCCATTTAACCGCAGCCAAAGCCAGAGTTTTGCGCGAGGGGACTTTTTCGTTCTCCAGGAGAAAGGTGATATCAAAGCAATTCTCTTTGGCATCAGGTATAAAACCAAACGAAGTGAGATTTTTTGACGACATGGCAAACAGCCACCTTTCGAGGGTATTTTACAGCAGGTAGGTTAAGAGCATATACATAGCTACAAGCGCGCAAGCAGAGAACAATTTAAGCGCGGGAACCTTTTTTGCCTCATACAAATTTGCCAGCACAAGAGAACCACTTATAGACAAGAAAAATGACAAAAACGGAGCAAGCAAGGAATTCTCCCATATGCATCGCGCCACAACGCATATAAGTGCTGTGAAAAATGCGGTATAGCTATAAAACCAAGAATAAAAATGCTTCTTGACAGATCTTTTGAAACGCGCTGAAAGGGAATTCTTTTGCACAATAAAGCGCAAGACGGACAAAGCCTTTTCATAATAAGAATTCTTATCGCGACCCAAAAGCTTTTTCGGCAGATTGGAGAGATAATCATAGATGCTTTTGGCTACTGCACTCAGATGGATTATACTATCCTCATTGCGGGCGTTGTCCGTAACAAATCTGCACAAGTCCAAAACGGTAAAGCGTCGCTCATCAAGTGCTACCGAATTCTTTTTGGGCGAATAAAAAAGCAGAAGGAATAGCTCGATATCAAGCAATAAACTCTTAGGAGTCATCGCAATGAAACGCTTAAGTAAGTTTTCACGGCCTTTGACCGAAAGAAGTTTACTCGGGTGACAAAGGATTTTTTTGCAGAGTCTGTACTCATCAGAACCGATAACATCGGTTTTGCCGGATACATATTCCGCCAGTGAGAAAAGGGCATTTGCAATTGCACTCTTTTCATTGTCTGACAGAGCCATTTTCCTTATGGTGGATGAGGGGTGGAAGCCTTTGAAACTGAATTCGTTCCAGAAATCCTCCTTTATTCGGCGAACAGGGGAAAGCTTATCGATATCCACATCCAAAGCGAAAGCACGAATTTTATCCAAAATATGATTTTCAGAGTGCTGTGTATTTTTATTCTCTTCAACAACGGTAACGGCATAAAGCTCCGCAACGGAAGCAACATAGCGGGCGGAAGAAATTCCGGATTTTTCCAGCAAAAGTTTGCGCCGCTCAAAATCCTTGCAAGAAGTATGACACAGAGTCTGAGCATTGATACAGAACGACTCCACAAGCTCAGCACAACCGTGTTTAAGAAGTTCAATCTCGATTTTGTTACAAGTGTCTGTGTCAAAGTTTGAATAAATATTCTTCAGCAAGTTGATCGCGTCATCACCGCGTACACTCAATTCCTTAAAAAAGAACTCCTCGCAAGCATTAAGGGATGAGCGATCAAGCTCAGCATATTTCCTGAGATTATCAGGGGTGGAGTATGCAAGACAAACATAATCCCACATAATCGCTTTTAACGCGGTCTCGGACAAAAGACGCGCCACCACGCGGGAATGGAATGGGCTATCAAATAATTTCGAAAGCAACTCTGTATCGCGTCGATTTGCAACGATGTAATTTACGAGTTCTTTACAAATTATATCAGCGTAATCGTTGGTGCAGATTTCCTGGAGGAAAAGAGCAAAAGAAGTGTCATTTAACGCCTGTTTGGCACATGCAGACAGGAAGGTAGCATTTTTTGCCTTGATAAAAGCTTGCATAATGTACGCACACAGGGAGCGATTATAGTTTTTCAGGTAGAGTATGCGCTCAAAACCACTGTCCTTATCAAGTGCGCCGGTGAGCATAAAATAGTGTGCGATAAGCCGCTTTAACTCATCTGAATCAGTTTCACTGAAGATCAGCGCGACTTCGTCATCAAATGAATCGCTGAGGAATGATTTATGCTCAATAAGTGATGAAAAAATGTTTGTCAAGCACTTTACATCAGCAGGATTGGAGAACTGTTCCCTAAGCACTGCCTTTTCAAATAAAGGAACAATTTGGTCGTCGGCAACCGGATTGTAGGCATTAGCCTCAAAAACTATGTCGCCGATAGCGACTTTTATATCCTCAAGAATGGTCTTTATATCATTGAAAAAGCGTACGCCCATACGATCCTCAAGAGTCTTCAGATAAGTTTCTCTTTTATCGGTAGCAAGCGCGGCAACGAAGTCTCTGTATAACCCGCGAAGGCCGGAAACTTCGCCGGTCTCGGGATAATATGTAATGTCGGTAAAATCACAGGGTTTGTTGGATAGTGTTACTTTGCGGACAGTGCCGTAAGGCGCGCTCGAGAAACTTAAAAATTTCCGCAACTGAAGAGGCACGAAAGCAAAAATCGTGTTCATAAGAGCCCTTATGAAAAGCTCATTATTGTCACCGCTGAAGCGTATCTCGATGGACCTGTCGTTAAACAATGCTTCGTAAACTGCCTCTATAAGTTTGAGATTAACATCAACCTTGCGGTGGAAAGATGTTGTAAGTTCTTCAAATTCACGGAGAGTGGCGCCTTCGCCTTCGGCAAAACTGACTATACCGAGAAAACGAGAGTAATCTTTAAACATCTCGTCGCAATCGGTGCCGGAAAACACATAGCCGTGAGAATAAAAACGCGCGCGTCCAAGGACATCCGTTCCGTAAGGGACCGAGCGATAAAGCATACCAACACCGTTTGAGAAATTATAAGCATACAAAACAGCATCAGTGCGGCTTTGACCACTGACGCGATTAAATTCCGTCCGCTCTCTCTCGGAAGGGGAGCCGATAATACGCTCATTGCCCCAACCACTGCTTAAAGCGGTATAAGTTAACTGTTTTACATTCATAATATTTCTCCAATTCAGGTGTTAACCGTAACTGTAAAAGGAATCATTCTCCAACGGTCGGGATAATACCAAGATCGGCAAGCATCCAGAAAATCGGTTCTTCCAAACGGGTGCAGGTGCCTTTCGGCACGAGCTTTTTACCAGTCTCCTCATTTTTGTTGGGGCTTGCACCAAGGGCGGAAACGGCAAAATAATGGACATTTTCGTATAACCTGGAAATGCTCTGACCAAGCATTGTGGGATCGATAAGCTCGCGGACAAGACCCTCTATATGATTGCCTTCAGCTGGCATATATCCGGGATTGGCCATAGGATAGTTGACATTTTTGAAAATTGCAGCCTCATCGGTGAAAACATTTTTGCCATTTATTTGTGCCGTTTTAAGCAGATCGCTTTTTGAAACGGTTACGGCCAGGCGCAGAGGACATCTTCTGCCGGATTTGATAGGGAAAAGGCCCCAAAGGCCATTTCTCTTTGTTTGCTCTGCAGCTGCTTCGCCAAAAGTGCCGGCAATGGCAGAAAAAACGCTTGTAATATCGGTGTTGTCGACAGTTGCATCATCGTCACCTATATTTTCAAGGTTCGGAATTTGCTTGGGAGAGATAAGCATAATTGTACCTGCAGAGTTTCTAATGAATTTACCAAGCTCTGCAATATTTGCTTTGGGCAGACAATTCTCACCCGCGATGTCGTAAAATACCAAAGTTTGTATGCGACCATTTCTATGAAGATCAATAAAAACCGGGGGGAAGATATATTCGGTCGAAGTGCCGTCAAACAACTCTTTGCCTTCTGAAAGGTTTTTTTCCTCAATAAATCTTGCCGCAGTAGGGGTTTGATATGCATTAAAGTCTGCCAGATTGAAGAAGGCGAAGGCCTTTTCGAAAAATTTAGACAAGAAAACCGTCTTGCCTGAGCCTTTTACACCAACAATGGAAAAAAAGTAAATATCGCCCTTGCCGTAATTTACGGGAAGGAGGGACAGACAGTGGGGACAAACCCTTTTATCGGTTCTGACACCTCTTGTGTCGGTGACTTCGGTTAAAAAACCATCGCTATTGGTGTGAAATTCCCTGATATGCTCAGCGTCTAAAAGACAGAATTTTACACTTGCTACGAGGGTGCCCTTGTCATAGCCGGCGGACATAACGGAATAGTCGTGGTCAAACTCTCTTAACATCAAAGAGTCGCCCCAACACATATCGTTTTTCCAGAAGTTTAAGAAAACCTCATTGGCTCGTTCAACAAAAAATTCATTTACAGATGCTTCATCTTCCGTTACGGTATTTTGAGCGCGAAACTTTACATCTTTAAGGTCAAATTCGCGCTGACAGTACGGGCAAATAACGGTCTTTGATTTTACATTGGAGGGAATGGGAGTTATATCAATACTCGGCTCCTTCTGACCGCCAAGATCTTTTAACGCAGAGGAGTCACTAACGGGAGTGGACTCGGTTTTGGGAGCATCGTCTCTTGTATAAATTTTCATAATAGTACATCTCCTTTATAAGAAATTATTTCTTGTAAAAATAGACGCTTATGCCTTCAAGACCGCCATCATCTTTATAAAAAGCCGTCTTATTGGAAACGGGAACGGCGAATGAAGCGACTTTTTTAAAGTTATCGGTGTCCTTTACATACACCTCGCCAAAGGGAATGAACTTTATCTTTTTGCCCCGTCGACCTAAGAAAATACCGGATAAGGGACAGGAGCGTGGTGTCCACGCCGAACCTAAAATATGTATCAGCTTAATGCTTTTACTGTCAGAGGGACAGCCGTTTTCGATGGGTGCGATATACAACTTACCGCTTAAGGGCGATAAGAAGATTGTACATACGACAAAAAGTACAAGTGAGATGAGCGCAATAAGGAATAAAGTCAGCATAAAAGAGGACAGATGCGGCGGCGCATTGATAAACTTAAGAGCAAAGGTCGCCGTGTGGAAATTGTCATCGGTTTCGGTTGCCAATATTGTTATTGTCTTTTCAAAAGCTTCGATAGGGGTTATTGTTAAAATGCCGCTTTCCTTGTCTATGGCAATCTGAGGGTCCATAGCCTCATCGGACACTATTTCATATGTGAGGAGACGGTTCTTGCCGGGCGAGAAGTAGTCGTTCATATCATAGGAATAAACCGCGCCGTCGAATTTCGCGTTATTTACAACGATATGGAATACCTGTGGCTCGGAAACAAGATTACCCTCCTCCTGCTGCGGAAGAGAGGAAGCTCTTGCCACGGACACATCAAAGAACGGAAATGAAAGAATGCAACAAAGGATAGAAAAAACCACTGTGGAAATCCAAAAATTCTTTTTCATACGAATGCCCCTTTTTGACATAAAACTTTATAATATTTCACAGATTGATATATATTTACAATATAGCATATTTTACTACATATTGTCAACGAATTCAGGCATAATAAAGTTTGCAAAAAATTGTTGAAATTCCTGCGAAAAATGCGATTTTTGGAGTTCTTATAGAAGGGCAAAAACATGGTTTACAAAGTGCGGATTTTATGATAGCATAGGCCAAGGAAAAGAGGTGTTTATATGACTTATGTTATTTCGGATATACATGGCTGTTATGATGAGTTTAAGGAGCTGCTTTGCAAAATAAACTTCTCCGATGAGGATGAGCTTTTTATTCTCGGTGATGTGGTGGACAGGGGAACGGCGCCGATTCCGCTGCTGAAGGATATAATGGCGCGTCCTAATGTATTTCTTATCAAGGGCAACCACGAGGTGATGGCGCAGGTGGTGCTCAATTCCCTTGCGGTAGAAATCACTGATGAAAGCATTAATAATTTAAAGACCGATGCGCTAATCTACTATTTCAACTGGATGAACAACGGCGGCGAGATAACCGCAGCGCAATTTCGTGCATTGAGCAGGGAAGAGCAGAAAGATATACTGGGATATCTTGACGAAGCAGAGAATTATGAGCTTCTTAATATAGAGGGTACCCGCTATATTCTGGTACACGCGGGGCTTGGCAGCTTTTCGCCGGAGAAGGATCTGCCTGATTACACCATCGACCAGCTCGTGTGGGATCGTGCCGACTATGACAAAAACTATTTTGAGGACGAGAATATCGTACTGGTTACCGGGCATACGCCGACACCGCTTATTCGCGATGACAGGCAGCCTGAGGTATACAAGGCAAACGGACATATTGCCATAGATTGCGGTTGTGTGTTCGGTGGAAGGCTTGCCGCTATCTGCCTTGAAACCGGAGAGATAACATATGTGGATGCAAAAAAGGCATAGGTTTTTAAAACCTATGCCTTTTTATAGTGCGCCCAACATATTCAGTATATCAAACCCTAATGTAAAATGCAATAGTTTTTTGGTTAGAATGCCACATTTCTCCCTATTACATAAAAACGGGTTATAAACTTTGCACAATATGTCAATTGCAATACCCCCGGGGGTATGCTATATTATAATCAGAAAGGGTGATACCAATGTACTAAGTCGTTAGAGGCTTAAAAAGAAAAGCCCGAAGCAAGCGGCGAATTCCTTTTAAAGACGCTCCGATAATATAAATGGAAGCAGAAAAACGGTAGTAGTCAGAAGAGGAGATAGACGACAGATGTAAAACCTGAAATCACAACAGGGGCGTTTATGGTGAATGTCGCTTGACTCTAAAGAAAGAGAGGATTAAAAATGATGTTAGATACCAAGAGTGAAATGAAATAACCCTTAATCGTATGTAGGTGAAAGATACAGCGATTAAGGGTTATTTCTTTTTATTCTTGAAATAGAAAAGAACCGCTTTTGTTGACAGTTCCGGCTCTAATTGCGTTCACGCCAACAACCGCGGCTCTATGTTTAGTATAGTGCGTTATATAAGAAAAGTCAATAAAAAGGCACAGGTTTTACCCTGTGCCTTTTGTTGTCACATCGGTCTCCATCTGAAAAGATCCATTTTTAGACAGTTTTTTCACTTAACTTTCAATCTTTTGCAGGCGCTAAAGGTTCAGACAACTGCTCCCTAGCCTCGTCACACTACAAAAGACCGGAGACAAGATAATAATATACTGTTGCATAAGGCTTGTCAAGCGATAAAAAACGCGGTACAAGATGTACTCCGTTTAATTTTTAAATTAGTCGCAAATTACGCGCGGCTTATCCTTCATAAGCATAAGTGCCGGCTCAACATTATCTGAACCATTAAACTTATGAATGATGAGAAACTCCGGACGAATTCTGCCGGAGGTAGCGAGGCGAGATAGCATCTCGGAACAGTATCTGCCACATAAGGGGAAATTCGCAGCAATTCGGATACGGAATTTTCTTGCAATCGATTTTACAACCCTATTTTTTGAGCAGTTAATGTGCTATAATGAAAAAAGAGGTGAGAAAAATGCCGCAAAAGAAATTAGTTGAAGGTGCGATTTTAGGTTTTGTTGTTGGAGATGCTTTGGGCGTGCCCGGAGAATTTATGTCCCGTGAGGAGCTTAAGGCGGCACCAATCTGCGATATGGTAGGTGGCGGCGCACACAATCAGCTGCCCGGCACCTGGTCGGATGACACCAGTATGACACTGTGTATGCTGGACTCGCTGAGCGAAAGAGGGGTAGATTTTGATGATCAGATGAAGCGCTTTGCCGACTGGCTTTGGGAGGCGCACAACACCGCGCGAGACGAGGTTTTCGATGTTGGCGGTGCTACAAAAAGCGCGATATTCAACTATGTAAAGGGCACACCTGCCGCGGAATGCGGCGGCCGTGCGGAAAATTCCTGCGGTAACGGCTCACTTATGAGAATTTTACCGTTGGCGCTGCATATCACGATAAAATGCAACGGTTGCTTAAACCCCACATTTGCAGAGTGGATACACGACACTTCCAAATGCACCCACGGGCATCTGCGTTGTCAAATGGCGTGCGGGATTTACTGTTCGGTAGTGTTCAGTTTGTGTCGCGGTAAGAACTTAGAGGATGCTGTGAAGAGCGGTGTGCGTTCTGCTTTGGAATATTACAGAGATGATGACAGCTTCTGTGAAGTTTACGATGACTTTGAAAATCTTGAGAGCATCGGCGACAGATCCGAGAGTGAAATCAATAGTGATGGATATGTTATTGATACCTTGGAGGCGGCGCTTTGGTGCCTGCTGAACACCGACAGTTATCGGGATTGTGTGCTCAAGGCGGTCAATTTAGGTAGAGATACCGACACCACCGCCGCGGTGGCAGGCGGACTTGCCGGACTTTGGTACGGAGCGGAGCAGATAGATAGGAATTGGCTCTCAGCAATCGCTAAGATAGATGAAATCAAGGAAAAGATAATCCGCTTTTGTGAAAATGTACAATAAAAAAGAAACTACCCACGGCGCCGTGCCATCTTCCCGAAGGAGGGGCTCGCTCATAAAAAGTAGTTTCTGAGTTGTATCGGGGAATGATCCTACCAAGGCAAATAGCCTACGGATAGGGTGCCAAGACACCGATACCGATTGAATTATAGCATTGAACGAAGAATGTGTCAAGAAAAGCACAAATACATATGTGACGAGCAAAAAACAAAGAGCCGTTTTGGCTCTTTGTTTTTTGCCGATAATTTATATTTTGCCTGTCTCTTCATTCGACAAGGTTTTTGAAAACTGAGGCTTATAATCTACTTGAAAGCGCGGGCGAGAACAATGGTTTATACGGTCTACATAGATTTGCTTTTCATACTGGATTTTGTTATCGACTACCTGCTCCTCTACGGGGTAGGGAAGATAAGCGGAGCACCCATTCATAGATGGCGGCTGGTCGTGGCAGCACTTACCGGTGCCGGGATATCTCTTGCAACGCTATTTTGGCAAGCGCTGTCTTTCTTTCCTTTTATGGTATTTGCAGGGACTTTGATGGTGGGCATCGCCTACGGCTTTAGACGATGGAAGCTAATACTTCTGTTTTTTGGGGTGAGCGCACTTTTTGGCGGGATGGTATTTGCGATAAACTACATAATCGGCGGTGAGGCGGGTGTGTTGAATGTATCAATAAGCGCACTGATTATTGCCACCGCGGTAAGCTACATTATTATTTTTGTTACCTTCCGAAAAAGCGCCACCGGTGCCACCAAAAAGGAATATGTGCATATCGAAATCGAAAACCGTGGCAAAAAGGCTGAATTATGCGCCCTTGTGGACTCGGGGAATACCCTGTGCGACCCCATGACCAACACACCGGTTTTAATTGCAGAGCTTTCCGCAATTAAGGAGCTTTTTGACAATGATACTTATAATCTTATAAAAAATCTTCCGCCCGAGGAAGCGGTGCTTAAAGTGGGGGGGAAATTCCGCGTAATACCGTTTAAAACCGTAAGTGGCGCGGGACTACTGCTTGCCTTTAAGCCGCAACGCGTGTTCTCGTCGGGAAAAGAAAGGGAAATGCTGGTAGCACCCACAAGAGAGATAATATCCGAGGGCTGCGGCTATCAGGGGATAATTGGTCTTGAGGAGGAGTAATTATGGCAAACTTAAAGGTGAAATTATACATATGGCTGCTTCGCCACCTTCCCGCAAGCGTGCATTACATTTGCGGGCCGGACACCTTGCCGCCGCCCCTTTCACCCGAGGAAGAGGCGTATCTGCTAAGTTGTCTTGAGGGCGGCGAGGAAAATGTACGCCGAGTTTTAATTGAACATAATTTGCGTCTTGTGGTGTACATCGCGCGGAGATTTGAAAATACCGGCATAAACATTGAGGATCTGATCTCAATCGGGACAATCGGGCTGATTAAGTCGATAAACACCTACAATCCCACAAAGAAGATCAAGCTCGCCACCTATGCTTCGCGCTGTATAGAAAACGAGATTTTAATGTACCTTCGCAAAAATTCGGGACAGAAAAGTGAGGTGTCATTTGATGAGCCACTTAATACAGACTGGGATGGCAATGAGTTACTGCTATCGGACATACTTGGAACTGATGCTGATAGCGTGCTCAAACCGATTGAAGACGATGTGGAGCGGGAACTCTTAATGCAGGCGCTCTCCAAACTGCCACCCAGAGAAGCGGAAATAATTTCCATGAGGTTCGGTCTTTTCGGCAAAGAGGAAAAGACTCAGAAGGAGGTCGCAGACAGCCTTGGAATTTCGCAATCCTACATATCACGCCTTGAAAAACGCATCATATCGCGACTAAAAAAAGAGCTGAGTAAATTAGCATAAAAATAAACCCCTCGTGGCAATACTGTTAAAGTAGAAAAAAGCCACGGGGGGAATTTTTATGCAGGGGAAGGTAACCATATGCGGGGTTAATACCGCGAGCCTTACGGTTCTTACAAACGCTGAAACCACGGAGCTTTTACACCGCTACAGAGCGGGCGATAAAGATGCGCGGGACAAGCTTATTTCGGGGAATTTACGACTTGTATTGAGCGTAATTCAGCGATTTGCAAACCGAGGGGAATTACTGGATGATTTGTTTCAGGTGGGTTGTGTGGGACTTATCAAGGCGATCGATAATTTCGATGTTACCTTGGGACTTCGACTTTCCACCTACGCGGTGCCAATGATAATAGGCGAGGTGCGGCGGTATTTGCGGGATAACTCCACCATCCGCGTATCACGCAGTATGAGAGACACCGCGTACAGAGCGCTGTCATTAAAGGAAAAGATGATGGCGGAAAATTCAAAAGAGCCCACGGTTGACGAGCTGGCACGAGCTATGGATATG
This sequence comes from Eubacteriales bacterium, assembly GCA_045580305.1. Classification (GTDB taxonomy): domain Bacteria; phylum Bacillota; class Clostridia; order Oscillospirales; family JAAYXM01; genus RGIG7332. The sequence continues at coordinate 22,269 of JAZNNQ010000045.1, read as the reverse complement.
AAGAAAGAAGATGTGGTTTTTGCTCTGGATGCCATTATGGATCCGGTGTCACTTTACGACCCGGTTTATTCCGACAATACCGGCGACACAATGTGTGTTATGGACCAGGTGGGCGATGTAAAAAACACCGACGAAAACTGGATAAACAACATCGCCATAAGCGAGGCGATAGAAAGTCTTGCGCCGAGGGAGCGGCATATTTTGTCCCTGCGCTTCTACGAGGGCAAGACCCAGATGGAGGTAGCAAGCGAGATCGGTATCAGTCAGGCACAGGTATCACGCCTTGAAAAAAGCGCGATAAATCGCATCAAAAAACAGCTATAGCACCATGTGATTAAGGGGACCGGAGCCGTGACCTAAATCCAACCCCGCGGCAAGGCAGAGGGATATATACTCCTTTGCCGCGGCGATAGATGAGGGTAAATCACGCCCCGCACCTAAATTGCAGGCGATGGCGGAGGACAGAGTACAGCCGGTGCCGTGGGTGTTGGGATTTGATATTCTTTCACCCTTGAAGGTGCAAAAAGCACCATTGTATAAAACATCGGTGGCGTCCTCAATGCTATGGCCGCCCTTGATGAGCACCGCGCAGTTATGTGCGGTGCTTATTTTTTCAGCCGCACGGCACATAGCGTCAAAATCATCTATTCTCATATTGGATATAATTTCCGCTTCGGGTATGTTGGGGGTAATAAGGGTGGCGAGGGGGAAGAGCTTTTCGGTAAGTATAGCTATTGCATCCTCGCGCAAAAGGCGGGAGCCGCTGGTGGACACCATTACCGGATCAACCACGATATTTTTTGCCCCGTATTGTTGTAATTTGTCACCAATTACCTTTATGATCTCACCACTTGACACCATTCCTATTTTCACAGCATCGGGGAAAATATCCTCGAAAATTCTGTCAAGCTGCTCGCCAACAAAGGCGGGTGAAACATCCGAAATCCCGCTTACTCCCATTGTGTTCTGGGCGGTAAGGGAGGTAATGGCGCTCATAGCATACATTTTATGGGCGCAAATGGTCTTGATGTCCGCCTGTATTCCTGCGCCGCCCGAGCAATCGCTGCCCGCAATGGTTAAAATTTTATACATAAAGCCTTGACCTCCTTTTCCAAGTCGGGAGCATTCAATATACAAGAAGACACCGCTACTCCCGCAACGGGGACGCCCTTAAGCGCTTCTATATTTCCGCTGTTTATGCCGCCGATCGCCACCGCGGGAATGGTGACGCTAGTTGCCACCGCGGTGATCTCAGAGGCGGTAAGCGGCTTTGCATTTCCTTTGGTAGCACTGGGAAACAGGGCACCGATACCAAGATAGTCAGCGCCCTGCAATTGGGCACGACGGGCCTGCTCGGGGGTCTTGGCGGTAACACCGATGATTTTGTCTTTACCTAAAATTTTACGCGCTTCATCCGGACTCATATCCTCCTGGCCTAAATGGACACCGTCGGCATCCACCATAGCCGCGATTTTCACATTGTCATTTAAAATAAAGGGCACATTGTGTCGGGCGCATATTTCTTTCACCTCGCGAGCCAGAGGGAGAAGTTCATCGTCGGGTAAATCCTTCGCCCGAAGCTGTATCATAGTCACGCCTGCGGCTATAGCACGCTCTACCTTATTTGCATCGGGTACGATCAGGTACAGTTTTAAATTCATATCTGCCACACTCCTTTATATCAAGATCGTTTATTTTATAAAGTTCGTTCATTAAATTGAACTGCAAAGTCCCCGGCGTACTTCCCGAACGCTCGGCGGCAATAGCCATTGCGAGGTGTGCATCCAGTACCGCTTCAAGTGATGTACTGATGCTCAAAAAGGCACCGCAAATAGCGGACAGCGTACAGCCCGCACCGGTTATTCGCGTAAGTGTCGGGTTGCCGTTTTTTACCGATACAAGGGAGGTGCCGTCGGTGAGCAGATCCTCTTTGCCCGACACCGCCACCATACAATCAAGGCGCTTTGCAAGGGCGTAGATTTTCTCGTATACCGCCCCGTCAAATTGCGCTACGCTGTCCACCCCATAGGAGGTGCGGTTGTCACTGATGGCATAAAGCTCGGACAGATTTGTGCGAAGCAGGGTGATTTTCACCTTCTTAACGAGTTTGTCAAAACTGCGGCGGCGGAAATCGGAACTGCCCACACCAACCGGGTCCAGCACTACGGGCACTCCTCGTTTATTTGCTCTTTTCCCTGCGATAACCATTGCGGAAAGTTTTAACTCACTCAGCGTGCCAAGGTTTAAGACTAGGGCGTCGGGGCAAAGCTCCCTTGCGTCGCCTTTAGAGTCCGCCATAACTCCGCGGGCACCGATGGCGAGCAGTCCGTCGGCACAGCGGCCGGCGGTAACATAGTTTGTTATACAGTGGACAAGAGGTGTCTTTTCTCTAAGCTGTGATATGTACATAAAAACCTCCAAAATAAAAAATCCCGCATCCCTGACATAAGGGATACGGGTAAATAAGTCTATCTTGTAATCTTCCCTTCGTTGGCATTATCCATGTCAGGTTATTATGGGTCGAAGTGGCGATACACTCCCTCTCAGTCCGCTTGCACGAACTCCCCAAGATTTATTTGTAAAAAAAGTATATACCTTTATGTCAATACTTGTCAAATTGAAATTTTTATGTTATACTCTCAGTATGTGGTTTTTTGACTATAAGTAATTACGAAGGAGATGTTTACTATGATTCTTGAAAATATGGATTATTTAGCAAGCGTTGACCCTGAACTTGGAAATGCCATTAAGGCTGAGTACGGTCGTCAGCGCAGAAACATTGAGCTTATCGCATCTGAGAACTTTGTCAGTCCCGCTGTTCTCGCGGCTGCAGGCACCGTTCTTACCAATAAATATGCCGAGGGTCTCCCGGGCAAGCGCTACTACGGCGGTTGCGAGTGTGTAGACGAGGTTGAAACCCTTGCTATCGAGCGTTTAAAGAAGCTTTTCGGCGCAGAGCATGCTAATGTTCAGCCCCACAGCGGTGCTTCCGCTAATATGGCTGTATATTTTGCCCTTGTTCAGCCGGGTGATACCGTATTCGGTATGAACCTTTCCGAGGGTGGACATTTGACCCACGGCAGCCCGGTAAACATTTCCGGTAAGTACTATAACATCGTGCCCTACGGTGTTGACCCTGATACTCACAGAATTGATTATGACAAGCTTCAGGCACTTGCTGAGGAGCACAAGCCGAAGATGATTATTGCAGGTGCATCCGCTTACGCTCGTACTATTGATTTTGAGCGTATGGCAAATATCGCACATTCCGTTGGCGCATACCTTATGGTAGATATGGCGCATATTGCAGGTCTTGTTGCGGCAGGACTTCATCCGAATCCGGTTCCCTATGCAGATGTTGTTACCACCACCACTCATAAGACCCTTCGCGGTCCCCGCGGCGGCGTAATTATGTGTAAGGAAGCTCTTGCAAAGCAGATCGACAAGGCTGTTTTCCCGGGCACTATGGGCGGTCCGTTAATGCACATTATTGCGGCAAAGGCTGTTTGTTTCGGTGAAGCACTTAAGCCCGCGTTCAAGGATTATCAGCAGAGAGTTGTCAACAATGCAAAGGCTTTAGCAAACGCACTTGTTGCTTGCGGCTTCGACCTTGTTTCCGGCGGTACCGACAACCACCTTATGTTAGTTGACCTTCGTAAGTTTAACCTTACCGGTAAGGAGCTTGAGAAGCGCCTTGACCAGGTACAGATTACCGTTAATAAGAACACAATCCCCAATGATCCGCAGAGCCCGTTTGTAACCAGCGGCATCCGTATCGGTACTCCTGCTGTTACATCCCGCGGTTTAAATGAGTCCGATATGGCTGAGATCGCTCGCCTTATCCACTTGACCGCTACCGCATTTGAGGAGAAGCAGGACTACATCCGTGAGTGTGTAAACGCTCTTTGCGATAAGTACCCGCTCTACGAGTAAAATATTTATAATTTAGGAATAAAGCCCCAATTTTTTGGGGCTTTTTCTGGCAAATTGGAGGTGAAGAAGAATGTATCAGCCGCTTGCGGATAAATTGCGTCCTACCGACCTTTCCGATGTTGTGGGACAGGAGCATATTTTAGGCGAAAAGGGAATGCTCAGACGCGTTATAGAGTCGGGCAATATCCCAAATATGATTTTTTACGGCCCGTCGGGTACCGGTAAAACCACTATCGCAAACATCATTGCAAAGCGTACCAACAGAAGGCTTTATAAATTAAACGCCACCACCGCATCTATTTCCGACATCAAGGATATAATTTCAGAGCTTGATACCCTTCTTGCACCCAACGGCGCGCTTTTGTATCTGGATGAGATACAGTATTTCAATAAAAAACAGCAGCAGTCCCTGCTCGAATTTATGGAAAACGGTAAGCTGACACTTATCGCCTCCACCACGGAAAATCCCTATTTCTATGTCTACGGCGCGGTGCTATCCCGCGCAACCGTGTTTGAATTCAAACCGGTATCGAACAAGGCGATAGAGCGCGCGATAAGACGCGCATTCAAGCTGGTGGATGATAGTATTTTGGTGTCTGACGAGGTTGTTTCATTTATCGCCTCCTGCTCGGGCGGCGATGTAAGGCGTGCCCTTGGCTCGGTTGAAATTCTTTCCGACAACGCGGTTGACGGCGAGGTTTCCCTCGAGGATGCGGAGGCTATCGCTCAGCGCGGTGCTATGCGCTATGACCGTGACGGCGACTCACATTACGACATTCTCTCAGCACTGCAGAAATCCATCCGCGGCTCCGACCCGGATGCGGCGGTGCATTATTTGGGCAGACTTTTAGAGGCGGGTGATATGGTTTCCGCCTGCCGAAGGATGCTGGTGTGCGCCTGCGAGGATATAGGTCTTGCGTACCCCCAGGCGGTGACCATTGTAAAATCCTGCATCGATGCGGCACGGGAGTTGGGTCTGCCCGAGGCGCGGATACCACTTGCCCAGGCGATAATCCTGCTGGCTACCGCACCCAAGTCGAATAGTGCCATAATGGCGATCGACGAGGCGATGAGCGATATAAGAAACGGGGTTTCCGGAGACATTCCCGCACATCTTAAGGACGCGCACTATTCGGGCGCGGGCAAGTTGGGTCGCGGACTTACCTATAAATATCCCCATTCTTTTGAAAATCACTGGGTGGAGCAGCAGTATCTGCCCGATGAGATAAAGGACAAAAAATATTATGTATTTGGTGACAATAAGATAGAGCAGTCCAGCAAAAAATACTGGCAGGAGATAAAAGGGAATAATGAAGAATGACATTAAAACCCGCATATGGGGCTTTTTCGAGACCCTTGCATTTTGCGGAATTTACTATACGGCGGTGTACATTGCAAGGTTTCTTATGTACCTGTTTTTCGCGGTGTATTTCGCCATCTCGAACTACACAAATCACGAACTTTTCCATGCGGACGAATTCGTGGCGGAAATCAACCGTGCAATAGGCGCTTCCCGTGTAGAGCTTATAATTTTAGCCGATGTGCTTATGGTGGTCTTGAGCGCGATTATAATTTATGCCCGAGGCGGTAAGTTCAATAAATACACGGGTATGAGCAAGGCATCTGTTATACAAATCGTTGCCGCACTCATTGCGGGCGCGGGTATATGGTATGTGTCGATAAATGTGCTCTCCGACCTTCTGACCGGTACCCAGGCACTTTATGAATACAACCGTCATATGAACACACTTGCAAGCGCGTCTCCCATATTGGTGCTTGTGCTCACGGTCGTAATTGCGCCGGTTACCGAGGAAATTATGTTCAGAGGTGCGCTGTTTAACTCCCTTACCCGTATGGCAAACAAGCCTATTGCCATAATCGTCACCTCGATTATCTTTGCCGCGGCACACGGCGACCCGGTACAGATGGGTTATGCCTTTGTGCTGGGCGTAATGCTGGGACTTCTCCGCGCGGAAAGCGGGCAGCTTTTGCCCTGTATCGCCCTGCATTTCTCATTTAATCTTATGAATTATTTTATAAGCGGGTACTTTATGCCCATATGGCTTGCTATTGTAATAAGTGTCATCGCTTATGCACTTGCTCTTTATAAAAAAATTTGATACAATGTAATTTGCCAATAAAAACTTTTAAGGAGGGGATTATGTGAATAAAAGGTTCTCACGAATGCTTGAGCCGCGCTTTCGGCTCTGCTTTGTTATGCTTTTGATATTCGCCGCTGTTTCCTTCTATTTTGACAAAACCGTTGCAATTGCCGAGCTTGCGATTACCGTTCTGGTATACCTGATTTTCAGAATGAGCTTCTTGCGCCGCAACCGCGAGATAGTTAAGTATGTGGAAAATATGATGTACAATGTGGATGCGGCAACCAAGGACTCGCTCCTCAATTCACCGCTCCCCATGGCTATCGTAAAGCTTGATAGTGACGAGCTTATTTGGTATAACAATGAGTTTACCGCGCTTACGAACTCACATGACAGTATGTTTGAAACCCGAATTCGTGACGCTCTGCCCGGTGTATCCCTCCAGTGGCTTATGGAAGGTAAGCATCAAATGGAAAATGATGTTAAGATCGGGGACAAGAGCTTTATTCTTGTGGGTAATATGGTGCGCCCTGATTTTGACAAGGGCGGCGATCTGCTCGCGGTCATCTATTTCGTAGAGGTTACCGCACTCCGCGCAAAGGAGCAGGAGCTAAGTGATACCCGCCAGATAGTGTCAATTCTCCTTATTGACAACTTTGACGAGCTTTTAAACGGCGTTGACGACGCTAACCGTAACGCGATACTCGCTGCAATTGATGAGAAAATCGCAAAATGGATAGAGCCGGCATCGGGTATTGTCATCAAGTCCGAGCGCGACAGATATATATTCATTTTCCAGAACCAATACTACGAAACCTACAAAAACGGCAAGTTCGCTCTGCTGGACGCGGTGCGTCAGGTGCAGAGTATCAATGGTATCCACGCTACGATGACCATCGGTATCGGCAAGGACGGGGGCAGTTTTTACGATAATTATAAAAACGCTCAGCTGGCTATCGAAATGTCACTATCCCGCGGTGGTGACCAGGTTGTTATAAGAAACGCGCTGCAGTTTGAGTTTTTCGGCGGCAGGTCCGAGGGAGTTGAAAAGCGCACCAAGGTCAAATCCCGCGTTATGTCCAACGCGCTGAGCGAGCTTATCAAGGACGCATCCGATATTTTCGTTATGGGTCACCAGAATGCGGACAATGACAGCATAGGTGCCGCAATCGGCGTGCTTGCAATGGCAAGAAAACTGGGCAAGCGCGGCAATATCGTCCTTAAGACAAGAGAGAATAACGCCGAGAGCCTTTGCAAAATGATAGCGGGGGATGAGTATTACGAGGATGTGTTCATCAGCCCTGAGGATGCAATGCTCAAGGCGGACAAGGATACACTTTTAGTCGTTGTTGACACCAACCGCCCCCAGTATGTGGAGTCTACCGCACTTTTGGAGTCCATCAACAAGGTCGCGGTTATCGACCATCACAGACGGGGTGCGGATTACATCGAAAATCCGCTGCTCAATTTCCACGAGCCCTATGCATCATCTGCCTGCGAGCTTGTGACCGAGCTTTTACAGTATGTAATGGATAAGCCCGATCTTTTAAAGTGCGAGTCTGAGGCGCTTCTTGCGGGTATAGTTCTCGACACAAAGAACTTTACAATGAAAACTGGTGTACGCACCTTTGAGGCGGCGGCATTTTTAAGACGAAGCGGTGCTGATACGGTTTCGGTAAAGAAATTACTGCAAAACGATCTGGATGCTTATGTTCGTCGTGCACAGATTGTAAAATGTGCGACAATTTATAAAAACAGCATTGCAATCGCCCGTTATGACGGTGCGGCGGACAGAATTTGTGCGGCGCAGGCGGCGGACGATCTGCTGAATATCACTAAGGTACAGGCGTCCTTTGTTCTTTATCAGGACGGAAACAGAGTTATAATTTCAGCACGCTCCTTGGGAAATGTAAATGTTCAGCTTATCCTTGAAAAACTCGGCGGCGGCGGACACTTGGCAACCGCGGGCGCGCAAATTCAGGGTAAGGATATGGATCAGGTTATTGAGGAGCTTATGGCCGCCATCGATTTGGTGGTAGACGAGGAATAGACGGAGGTAATTACTATGAAGGTTATTTTACAGAAGGATGTTAAGGGTCAGGGCAAGAAGGGCCAGCTTGTTGAGGTATCCGATGGATACGCAAGAAACTTCCTTTTCCCCAAAAAGCTTGCGGTTGAGGCAAGCGCTGACAATATGAATGTAATGAAGCAGAAGCAGGCGGCTGAAGAGGCAAGAATTGCCCGTGAAAAGGCTGCAGCACTCGAGCTTAGCGAAAAATTAAAGAGCTGTATGGTAATCGTTTCCGCTAAAGCGGGAAACGGCGGCCGTCTTTTCGGCTCGGTTACCGCATCTGAGGTTTCCGAGGCTCTTATGGCACAGTTTGGCATTGAGATCGACCGCCACAAAATCGTTATGAATGAGAATATCAAGGCGTTCGGCACCTATGAGCTTAAGGTTAAGCTTTACAATGATGTGGCGGGAACAATTTTCGTCACCGTGAAAGAGGCGTGAGATAAATGGATGAGCTTTTAAGCCGTCAACTGCCCCACAGTATTGAGGCGGAGCAGGCGGTCATCGGCGCAATGCTTATTGACCCTAACTGCATCTCCGAGGTTGTAGAGGTTCTTCGCCCCGAGGACTTCTTTATGGCGCAGAACCGTCATATATTTGAAACTATATATTCAATGTTCACCCTTAGCCAGACAATTGATGCGGTTACCGTGTTGGATCAGCTTTCCATCAAGGGCCTTGCGGATGCTTCCGGCGGTAAGCGCTATCTGCTCGAGCTTATGGACATCACCCCCACTGCGGCAAATGTTAAGCTCTACGCAAAGATTGTAAAGGATAAGGCGACTCTTCGCGCCCTCGGTGAGGCAAGTGGCGAGATCTCCGACCTTGTCATAAACGGCGAGGGTGAGGCTGAGACACTTGTGGAGATCGCGGAGCAGAAGATATACGCTGTCCGCAACTCTAAGGAGCACAAGGGTCTTGCATCCATTTCAAGCGTAATTATGGATGTTTACGACCATCTTGGCGAGCTTGCCAAAAATCAGGGTAAGGTGCCGGGTGTACCCTCGGGTTTCAGATCAATTGACAATTTCTTAAACGGCTTTAACGACTCGGACCTTGTTTTACTTGCGGCGCGTCCGGGTATGGGTAAGACCTCCGCGGCCTTAAACTTTGCCACCAATGCGGCAAAGCTTTCCGGCAAGGCGGTTGTCGTATTCTCACTTGAGATGTCAAACGAGCAGCTGGCTATGCGACTTATATCAAGCGAGTCTCTGGTCGACTCCAAAAAGCTTCGCACGGGTCTGTTAAATGACGACGAGTGGATGTCAATTGCCCATGCGGGCGGTGAACTTTCAAAGCTTAAATTATACTTAGATGATACCTCGGGTATCACCGTGCCCGAAATGAAGGCAAAATGCCGCAGACTGGGCGATGAGCTTGGTATGATCGTTATCGACTACCTTCAGCTTATGTCTACCGGTAAGCGCTCGGACAACCGTGTGCAGGAGGTAAGTGAGATCTCCCGTTCGCTTAAGATTATGGCGAAGGAGCTTCATGTACCGGTTCTTTGTTTGTCACAGCTGTCCCGTGGTCCGGAGCAGAGAAAGGACGGCGACCGTAAGCCCCGCCTTGCTGACCTTCGTGAGTCCGGCGCTATTGAGCAGGACGCTGATGTTGTTTTATTCATCTACCGTGATGATTATTATACAAAAGAAGAAAGTGAAAAGCCGGGAATTGCGGAAATTCTTGTTGCAAAGAACCGCCACGGCGAGGTGGGCGATATCGAGCTTCATTGGGACGGTACCCAGACCAGATTTACCGAGCTTGATAAATCACACCAGTAGAGTTTTACTATGCTTGATTTGGTATCGAAAACAATTTCCGAATACAATATGCTTGCGCGTGGAGCGCGCATTGTCTGTGCCGTTTCGGGCGGTGCGGACTCTGTTGCTATGCTCCGCGCTCTTTGCATTTTAGCACGGGAGCTTCAGGTTACGGTTTTCGCCTGCCACTTAAACCACGGTTTAAGAGGTGAGGAGAGCGACAGAGATGAGGAATTTGTCGTCTCTCTTTGCGAGGATTTAAATATTCCCCTTTATTGCGAGTGCGTGAAAATTGAGGGCGAGCGCGGAATTGAAGAAAAAGCGAGAAATATAAGGTACGAATTTTTTGAAAAAGCCCGTTCTTATTTCAAAGCGGATAAAATCGCCACCGCACACAATGCGGAGGATAATTTAGAGACCCTTATTTTCCATCTGTGCCGCGGCTGCGGGCTTGATGGCTTGTGTGGTATTCCGCCAATAAGGGACAATATTATAAGACCTCTGCTTTTTACAAAAAGAGATGATATTCTTGCATTTCTTAAAGAATTAAACCAGTCCTGGGTGGAGGACTCCTCAAATAAAACCGATGATTATACGAGAAATTTAATTCGACATAAAATCCTGCCGGTTTTGAGTAAAATTAACAGTGAGGCGGTAAGCAATTCCGCCCGTACAATAAAAAACATAACCGCCGACAGCCGATATTTAAACGATATTGCAAAAAGTGCGGCGGGTAGCGAAAATTGGCTTGATATTTCACTGGGCGAGCTTCCAAATCCTGTGCTTTCAAGAATAATCCGCCACAAATGTGAAGAAATCGTTAAAAATGGAAAACAGGTATTGGATTTTCGCGCAGTATGCGATATAATGGAACTAATCCGCGCGAAAGAGCCGCGAGGTGGTGTGACAATTTCCAAGGATTTACAAGTGAGGCGAATAGATAATCGCGTGTATTTCCTCAAAAATGAAGCGCCACTTGAGGTGTGTGTTCTGAAAGCGGGGGAGAGTATTAAGCTTTCGGGCTATAAAATCACCTGTCTTGAGGGGGAAATCACGGTGAGACCCCGTCGTGACGGCGATAAGATAAAGCTTCGGGGCAGGCGCACAAGACTCATTAAAAAGATCTTGTGTGATGCGAAAATCCCACTGCATCAGCGCGATTTAATTCCCGTTATAGAAAAACAGGGTAAAATAGTTGCCCTTTGCGGCTTCGGATTTGCGGAGGGGACAGATAAAGGGTGTGTGTCAATTGAAAACAATGCATGATGATGTTGCAAAGATCCTCATAACCGAGGAGGAAATCGCAGAAATTGTAAAAAAATTAGGTGAGAAGATTACAGAGGAATATGCTGACAAAAATCCGCTTATATTATGTGTGTTAAAGGGTGCGGCTCCGTTCGCAACCGACCTTTTCCGCGCGATCAATGCTCCGGCGGAGATGGATTTTGTTCAGATTTCATCCTACGGTACGGGTACTACATCCGGTGCGCTGAAGATAAAGCGCGATGTGGATGCAAGTGTTGAAGGCCGCCATATAATCGTTGTTGACGATATTTTAGATACCGGCAACACATTAAATTATTTCTGCGGCTATCTGCGCACTCAGAACCCCGCGTCGGTTAAGCTCTGCGTAATGCTGGATAAAAAGGAGCGTCGTCAGGCTGACATCGAGGCAGATTATGCCGGTGCCATCGTTCCCGATGAGTTTATCGTTGGCTACGGCTTAGACTATGCCGAAAAGTACAGAAACTTACCCTATGTCGGCGTACTCAAGCGTGAGATTTACGAGTAATTAAGAGAGGTGTGACATTTTTTGAAGAAAAAGAATCCAATTCGCGACACAATAGTATTTATACTTGTCGTGGTTATTCTTGTGTCCGTGGGCACAACGCTGTGGAAGTCACAGCAGCCCGCGCCGCCTTCATATGCGGAGATCGTCCGCGCTTTTGAGGCGGAAAAGGTGGACAGCTATATTATCGACGGTGGGCTTCTTACAATGAAGCTCAAGGACGGTAGCTATATGCAGTTCGACTTAAGCGATCCTCAGATCCGTGCGGACTTCCGAGCTGATTTGGGCGATCTTCTTCGTGAGCAGAGAAGCAAGGGCATCATCACAAATGATGACCGTCTTCCCACCGAGGATGAGTCCTGGCTTGTTATGCTTCTGCCGTACCTGCTTGTTATTTTGGGTATCGGTTTTATGTGGTTCTTTATGTTCTCCAAGGGCGGTGGCGGCGCAGGTGGCGCTGCACGATTTGGCAAAGCGCGCACCAAGATGGGATCTGACGAAAAGAAAAAAGTCACCTTCGCTGATGTTGCGGGTGCCGATGAGGAGAAGGAGGAGCTTTCAGAGATCGTTGAGTTCCTTAAGAACCCTAAGAAATTCGTTGAAATCGGCGCGCGTATTCCTAAGGGTGTGCTGCTTGTAGGCCCTCCCGGTACCGGTAAAACCTACATCGCAAAGGCGGTTGCAGGCGAGGCGGGCGTTCCCTTCCTTTCCATTTCCGGTTCCGACTTTGTTGAGCTTTATGTTGGTGTTGGTGCGTCCCGCGTTCGCGATCTTTTCGAGCAGGCTAAAAAGTCCTCGCCGGCTATCATCTTTATTGATGAGATCGATGCGGTAGGTCGTCACAGAGGCGCAGGATACGGTGGCGGTCACGATGAGCGCGAGCAGACACTTAACCAGCTTCTTGTTGAGATGGACGGCTTCGGCAACAACGAGGGTGTTATCATTATCGCGGCTACCAACCGCCCGGATATCTTGGACCCGGCTCTTACCCGTCCCGGCCGTTTCGACCGTCAGGTTTATGTTGGTCTTCCGGACATCAAGGGCAGAGAGGCTGTTCTTGAGATCCACGCCAAGAAGAAAAAGCTTTCCCATGATGTTAATCTTGCAACCGTTGCTAAATCAACAAGCGGCTTTACCCCTGCGGATTTAGAAAATCTGCTTAACGAGGCGGCTCTGCTTGCTGCCCGCCACGGCAGAACGGAAATCACAATGGCTGACATTGAAAACTCAATGATCAAGGTTATTGCCGGCCCTGAGAAAAAGGCTAAAGTTCGAAGCGAAAAGGATAATCGCCTTGTTGCATATCACGAGGCGGGTCACGCTCTTGCGGCGAAATTCCTGCCCAGTCAGGATCCGGTTCATCAGATTACCATTATCCCACGCGGTCAGGCAGGCGGTATGACAATTTCTCTGCCCCAGCAGGACGAGATGGTAACCTCAAGAACAAAAATGCGCGAGACCATCGTATCACTTCTCGGTGGTCGTGTTGCAGAGGCGCTAGTGCTTGACGATATTTCAACCGGCGCATCCAACGATATTCAGCGCGCATCCGCTATTGCAAGAGATATGGTTACCAAGTACGGTATGAGCGACAAGCTCGGTCCCATCAGCTTTGCATCTGATAATGACGAGGTGTTCCTCGGTCGCGACTTTGCATCCAAGAAATCCTTCTCAGAGGATATGGCATCCCTTATCGATGCTGAGGTGAAGGCGATTGTGGACGAGGCGTATAAGAGATGTACGGCAATTTTAACCGAGCATATGTCAAAACTCCACGAAATCGCAAATTACCTCTTAGAACACGAGGTAATGGACGATAAAACCTTCTATGCACTTTTTGATGAAGTGGTGCCCGGCACCGAAGTTGAGAGCACAGAAGAGGAAACAACCGAAGAATAATAGAAAAATCCCGAGTGTTATCACTCGGGATTTTTTATACTGCATTTTAACGACTATATAAACTTATATCGTAAACATTCGTTTTTACAACTTTACATTTTTTAAAATTTCCTGCTTGTTTTTCTCGTATTCTTCTTCGGTTATAATGCCTTTGTCCAGATACTCTTTCATTTTTGCAACACGGTTATAGCATTTTTCACGATACTTGATACTGGAGGCATAATTTGAACTTCCGGGACTAATGAACCTTTTAATCAAGAACACGGAAGTAAGAACGGCGTTGACAGCAAAAACCAAGCAAGCCGATACTATCAAAATATAATCCAATACTTGCACAAGGGTATAGTTTTTATAATAGGCCAAACCATAAATATGGTTGTAGCGATTGAAATAATGGCTTGCCTCATATGGAAACTCAATGAAACATAAAGCCAAAATCAACAATAAAAGTGAAGCAAGGGTGTTTAACCAAGCGTTGTTTTTTCTCTTACCTAAAACACTAAAAATAAAGCAAGAAATAAAGCAGACGCTAAAAATTAAGTAGAAGAATATTGGGTCGAAAGCTTCTTTGCTTGCTCGTAGAGGGTCTTGTGTTATAAGAGCAGTTGCGATGACCAACATTGATATTGCAGAGATGATAGCGGACACCATATGCATTGCAGATGAAAAAACATCGGACTTTTGGTCTGCTTTTACTCTCCATGGTTTGCAAAGTAATATGCCAATAGAAAAAACAGCAAGGACCAGAACGGCAACAAAAACACCATCAAGCGTAATATCTGTTGAGGCAATAAGCTCATATAAAAAGTTGCTGATTAGGTCTAACATAACTAACACCTGCCTTTCTTGTATTATACCACAATTAAAACTAAAAGCAAATAGGGTAGGGGACGATGCCTACATCGTCCCGCAACACCTCATCCGTCAAAACCGCCGAAGGGGAAGGCTTTTTTGCGTTGTGACATATATTTCATAAAATTGTTACTTAACAAGTTGCAGGCTGTGTGTTATAATTTTAAAAGGGAAATTTTTTCGAGGAGATACAGATATGAAAAGACTTTTACAAATGATACTCGCACTTGCGATGATTATAAATTTAGCACCCACCGCCTTTGCCTCCGGCGGGGAAGGTGATATGCCGATACGCGGCTTCTGGGTTGCAACCGTTTATCAGATAAATTACCCTGAAAAGAACACCACCGACCCTGCAAAGCTTAAAGAATACGCGGATGAAATTTTAGACAACGCGGTGGAGCTTGGCTTTAACACGGTATTTCTTCAGGTGCGCCCCACGGCGGACTCCTTTTATAAGTCTGACATTTTCCCGTGGAGTAAGTACATATCGGGTAATCAGGGTGTAGCACCCAAGGACGGCTTTGACCCGCTGGAATATTGGGTGGAAGAGGCTCATCAGCGCGGCCTTGAGCTTCACGCTTGGATTAATCCATACCGCGTTGCGGTCAGCAAAACCGACTTTAACGCCATGGCGGCAAATCACCCCGCAAAAATAAACCCTGATCTTGTGGTTGCCCACACAAATGGCCAGTATTACTTTAATCCGGCATTGCCCGAGGCGCAGGAATTGGTTTCTGAGGGCGTGCGCGAAATAGTTGAAAACTATGATGTTGACGGCGTGCATTTAGACGACTATTTCTACCCCTCGGAAGATTTTGACGACGCGGAGGAGTATGAAAAATACGGCGGCGATTACGATAATATCGGCGACTGGCGCAGAAATAATGTGGACACCCTTATTTTAGACCTGCAGGGAATAGTCCGCGGCGAGGGCAAGAAATTTGGCATTTCACCCTCGGGCATCTGGGCGAATAAGGACTCCGACACGCCCGAAGGCTCAAACACCCGAGGCTACGAGAGCTATACCACCGCCTGTGCGGACACCAGAAAATGGGTCAAAAACGAGTGGGTGGACTATATTGTGCCTCAGATCTACTGGAACATAGGCTACAGTATTGCGGATTACGAGCATCTTGCCCACTGGTGGGCGGATGTGGTAAGCGGTACCGATGTGGAACTGTATATCGGTATGGCGGACTACCGTGTTGTAGAGGATAATCCGGAAAGCGTATGGTATAAGGACGCAGAGCTGCGCCGCCAACTTACACTTAACCGCACCATACCCGAAATAAAGGGTGAAATACACTACAGCTACGGCGATGTGGTAGGTCACAGCTGCCTTCGCGAATTGTATAAGGAATTTTACTTAGGCGAGGAGCCGGAGCCACCACGCGACTGGAAAAGTCACGGATCCTATATTGAGGGAATTGGCGACGAATTCCGCCCCGAGGGTGAGTTGACAAGAGCACAGGCGGCCACACTTTTTGCCCGAATTATGGGTAACTTGGGAGATAAGGAGTTTGACGAAAAGACCACCTATAAAAATAGCTTTACCGATGTCGAGGAGGGTGCCTGGTACTACAATTATGTAGGATTTATGGCAGAGTGCGGCATTATTTCGGGATATCCCGATGGAACATTCGCGCCCGATGCCACCATAACGCGAGCTGAGTTTGCAACTATGATATCCCGCCTTGACGAGATGAAAACCGCAAAAATAAAGTTTGCAGATGTGCCTAAAAGCCACTGGGCATACGCGTATATTCAGAATGTATATGCAAGGGGCTTTGTAACAGGTTACAATGACGGAACCTTCCGCCCATCAAAGACGATTACCCGCGCAGAGACCGTTAAAATATTAAATAAGCTCCTTTCTCGCACACCCGACAAGGATATGATCGATGAGCACAAGGAATTTAACGGTTTTTCGGATTTAGAGCGCACACACTGGGCATACTATGAGATAATAGAGGCTTCTTTTACCCATATGTACTACATTGACGGTGAAAAAGAGGTGTGGAGCAGTGATGAATTTGTAGGCGAGAACGGCTTTGTTTACCTTGCAAGTGATGTGAATTTCTACCTGCCGGAGCTGCGGCTTTTGGGCGATCTCACACCTCTTAACTTAAGTAAGGTGGACTCGGTTGCCCTGCATCATATGGAGCATCCCACGGCTACATTTTACGATGTGGAGCGCTGGCATGTTGAGGACAATGAGTGGCGCGCAATAGGCTATAATTTCTGGATAGATTTTGACGGCACGGTGTTTGTAGGCCGCGGCTTTAATCTCGGCGCCGGTGTTGGAAATCACAACGGCCATGTTATTAGCATAGGATTCAGAGGCGACTATCACGAAAGCGGAAAGATAATGCCCGAGGCGCAGTATCAGGCGGGTGTTAATCTTATAAAATGGATATGCACTCAGGTGGAAACCGTAACAAAAGTCGGCGGTCACAGTTCATGGAACAACACCGACTGTCCCGGCTCGGATTTTCCGCTTAAGGAAATGGCTGAGGAGTGCGGCCTTGAATTTGTCGCACCGGCTGAGCCTGCAGTCGTATCGGATGAAACCGAAGAAAACGCCACGGAGGAAGAAAATGTTGTACAATAACTTGGAGCAATTGGTTGGAAATACTCCGCTTTTAAAGCTTGAGCGGCTTAATAAGGCGCTCGGACTAAAGAGCGAAATTTATGCAAAACTTGAGTTTTTTAATCCTGCCGGCAGTGTGAAGGACAGGGTAGCGCTGGAGATGATACTGGATGCGGAGAGGCGCGGTGTACTGGGTAAGGGTGCGACTATCATCGAGCCTACAAGCGGCAACACGGGCATCGGTCTTGCGGCGGTTGCAAAGGCGCGTGGTTATAAGGTCATATTGACAATGCCCGACACTATGAGCATTGAGCGGCGGCAGCTTCTTTCCGCCTACGGTGCGGAACTGGTGCTTACCGAAGGAAAACTGGGTATGAACGGTGCGATAGCAAAAGCAAAAGAACTTAACGAGAAAATTGAGGGCAGTTTTATTGCGGGGCAGTTTGTAAATCCCGCAAACCCCGCGGCTCACTATAATACTACCGGACCGGAAATCTGGCGGGATATGCAGGGTGAACTGGACTTCTTTGTTGCAGGTGCGGGCACCGGCGGCACGATTACCGGCACCGGCAGATACCTAAAGGAGCAGGATAAAAACATAAGCATTGTGGCGGTGGAGCCTTATGACTCCGCGGTCCTATCGGGAGAGGCTGCAGGCCCCCACGGACTTCAGGGGATAGGTGCGGGCTTTATACCAGAGGTGCTGGATGTGAATTTAATCAATAAAATCGTGAAGGTAAAGACCGAGGAGGCATACGCTGCCGCTCGTCTTTTAGCCGAGCACGAGGGCATACTTATCGGCATCTCCGGCGGCGCGGCGCTGAGTGCTGCAATAGAGCTTGCAAAGGCAAGTGATAACAAGAAAATTGTGACTATCTTCCCCGATGGCGGCGATAGGTATTTATCAACGGATTTATACCAAAAAATTTAGTGAAAATTGGATGATTTTGTATTTACATTTTTGCACAAATAGGTTATACTATGTATTGTCCGAGTATGTTTAGAAAAATAAGGAGTGTAATAATACTATGGGTAAAGGTAAATCTAAAGTTGCTATTATCGGTGCAGGTTTCGTTGGAAGCGCTTCTGCTTACGCTATCGCGCTCCGTCAGGTTTGTACCGAGCTTGTTTTAATTGATGTTGCTGCCGATAAGGCAAGAGGTGAGGCTGACGATATTAAGCACGGCCTTCCTTTTATCGGTCAGATGAAGGTATACTCCGGCGGTTACGAGTGCGTTAAGGACTGCGATGTTATCGTTGTCACTGCCGGCGCTAACAGAAAGCCGGGCGAGACCCGTCTTGACCTTGCTAAGAAGAATGCTACCATCGGTAAGGGAATTGCTGACTCCATTATGGAGCATTACAACGGCGGTGTTATTCTTATCGTTGCTAACCCGGTTGACATTCTCACCTATTTATTTGCTAAGTGGACTGGTCTTCCCGAGGGTCGCGTTTTAGGTAGTGGTACTTCTCTCGATACCATCCGCCTCAGAAGCGCACTTGCTGACCGTACCGGTATTGATATTTCCAATATCCACGGCTACATCATCGGTGAGCACGGCGATTCTCAGGTTCCTGCTTGGAGCAATACTCACATTGCAGGTATGCAGATTGATGACTACTGTGAGAGAAACAACATCGAGTTAACCGATGAGATTAAAGAAGAAATCCGTCAGGGCGTTGTTACCGGCGGTGCAAGAATTATTAAGCGTAAGGGCGCTACTTACTACGGCGTTGCTGTTTGTGTAGCTACACTTGTTGAGTCCCTCCTTCGCGACTGCGATACCATCCGTACCGTAAGTACCGTTATGACCGGTGAGTTTGGCGTTACAGATGTTGCACTTTCTCTTCCGGCTGTTATCGGTTCCACCGGTGTTAAGAAGGTTATGGAGCCAACTCTTACCGAGGAAGAGATCGAGCGTTTCCGCGCTTCCGCTGAGGCTTGTAAGACTGTTCTTGCTGACTGCCAGTAAAATTAACAAAAAATAGCGGTATCCGCATCGGATACCGCTTTTTCTTAAAGGAGATGAATATCCATGATTACCATTAAAAATGAGGGTACATATTACTACGGTGGTGAGCTTATCGGCGCTCAGGAGGCTAAGGCTCGTGGCCTTTCCGCCCCCGAAGAGGCAAAGAAGGGTACTATCGCTTATTCCATTTTAGAGGCTCACAACACCTCCGGCGATATGACTGATTTAAAGATTAAGATGGATGCTATGGCTTCCCACGATATTACCTACGTTGGTATTATCCAGACCGCGCGTGCATCCGGACTTAAGGAATTCCCGCTGCCCTACGTTCTCACCAACTGCCACAACAGCCTTTGCGCTGTCGGCGGTACAATTAATGAAGATGACCATGTATTCGGCCTTTCCGCTGCAAAAAAATACGGTGGTGAGTTCGTGCCCGCCCACCAGGCGGTTATCCACCAGTATATGCGTGAGCGCTATGCCGGCTGTGGCAAGATGATACTTGCCTCCGACTCACATACCAGATACGGCGCACTGGGCGCTATCTCAATTGGTGAGGGCGGTCCGGAGCTTGTTAAACAGCTTCTTTCCAAGACCTACGATATCAAGTATCCCCGTGTAGTTGGTATTTACTTAAAGAATAAGCCGGTACCCGGTGTCGGACCCCAGGATGTGGCGCTTGCCATTATCGGTGCTACCTTCAAGCAGGGTATCGTTAAGAACTCTGTTATGGAGTTCTTCGGCCCCGGCATTGCTAATCTTGGTATGGACTTCCGTAACGGTATCGATGTTATGACTACTGAGACCTCTTGTCTCTCCTCCATCTGGGCGACAGACGAGGTTACTCAGCGCTACCTTACAAACCACGGAAGACCTGCTGATTATAAGAAGTTAGAGCCAAAAGACGGCGCTTATTACGACGATGTTATCGTTGTTGACCTTGCAAAGGTTGTGCCGATGATCGCGCTTCCGTTCCATCCGTCAAATGCTTATAAGATCGCTGACCTTAAGGCAAACCTTGAGGATATCTTAAATGAGGTTGACCGCGATATTTATGAGCAGCTTGACAATAAGAAGGTTGCAATAAAACTCACCAGCAAGATCAAAAACGGTGAGCTCTATGTGGATCAGGGCTTTATCGGCGGCTGTTCCGGTGGTCTGTATCAGAATATCTGCCGTACCGCTGAGATACTCGACGGTCACTCTATCGGAAGCGATGCATTCTGGCTGTCTGTATACCCCGCAAGCCAGCCTATGATGATCGCGCTTACCGAAAACGGCGTGCTTTCAAAGCTTATGGCAAGCGGTGCAAGCATCCGTTCCGCATTCTGCGGCCCCTGCTTCGGTGCAGGCGATGTTCCCGCAAACGGTGCGCTCTCTATCCGTCACGCTACCCGCAACTTCCCCAACCGCGAGGGTTCAAAGCCCGGCGACGGCCAGATTTCTTATGTCGCTCTTATGGACGCTCGATCCATTGCAGCTACAGCGCTCAACGGCGGTCGTCTTACCGCGGCAACCGAGCTTGATAATGTTCCCATGGAGCCGATTGCTGATGATTATAAGTTTAATGACAGCCCCTATAAGAGCAGAATTTACTGCGGCGTAGGCAAGGCGCAGCCCGACTATGAATTAAAGTTCGGTCCGAACATTGCAGACTGGCCAAAGATGATCGGTATGACCGAGGACTTAGTTATCTCTGTTGGCAGTGCGATTTACGACCCGGTTACCACAACCGATGAGCTTATCCCCTCGGGCGAGACCTCATCTTACCGTTCCAACCCCATGAAGCTTGCAGGCTTTGCACTCTCCCGTAAGGATCCTCAGTATGTAGGTCGTGCTAAAGCTGTTATGGCTTTAGAGCATGAGCGTGAGGAGAAGGGCAGTATTGCAAATGCACCGCTTTCTGATATCGACTGGTCAAAGACCTCTATCGGCAGCGGCGTGTTCGCTCTTAAGCCGGGTGACGGCTCTGCTCGTGAGCAGGCTGCTTCCTGCCAGAGAGTGCTCGGCGGTGTTGCAAACATTGCGGCTGAGTACGCTACCAAGCGTTACCGCTCAAATGTTGTCAACTGGGGTATGCTTCCCTTTATTTTAGACAATGCGGCAGATTACGGCATCAAGGCAGACGATATTATCCACATCAAGGGTATCCGCGACATTCTCTTAGGCGATGCCGAGGAAGTGCCCGCAACCCTTTACCAGGACGGCAAGGCAAAGGCGATTACCTTAAAGCTCCCGGGTCTCACCCGTGAAGAGCGAGATATCATCCTCGCCGGCTGTTTAATCAACTACTACGCAGGTTAAAAAATTAAAAGACCGAGGCTTTCGCCACAGCCATGTAAGGAAGTATTGTCCTGAAAAAGCGCCTTTTGGCGAATTTCTGCACCAAAAACGCCCCATATCCGTCAGGATTATGGGGCGTTTTTAACTTGAACTTCATCCAAAATTCATCTTTTCAGGATGCAAGGCAGTTTTGAAAGCAAGATTTTTTGTAAAGAGAAAGAATAAAATTCGGGTAATACTGGCGTATTACCGAAATTTTTGATGCACTATTTACGGAAAATATGGTATCAAAACCAATGCTTCCTTATCTGGCTGTGGCGTTACCTCGGTCTTTTTTATTAATAACAAGTTGCGAATTTGAAAATATTTTCCTAAAAATTTTGAAAAAGTAGTTGCGTTTAAAATAACTTTGTGTTATAATACAAATACAGAGTTGCGCAACTCACAACAAAAAAGAAAGATGGTGATAAATATAACCTGGATTGAACAAGAGAAAAAACGGGCGGAAGAGGAAGCAATACAAGCTATGCGCCCGAAGAAAATTCAACCAAATCCAAAAATCCGTGAGGAAAACACAAGAGCTACCACGGAGATGAACCTTGCAAGTGATGCAAATAAGAAGTATAATAAAAGCAGTAAAAAGAGCGAGGCTTCTCGTTCAACCACTTCATCGGGAAGCAAGTCTGCTTCTACTTTTAACACCTCATCGGGAAGAAAAACGGAAAATAAAGCCGCGTCTACTTCAACTACCTCATCGGGGAATAAGACGACGAGTAAACCTGCTTATACTTCGTCTTCAAGCACCAATAAGAGTAGTGGGACTAAAACCATTTGGGACACCGAGACGCTAAAGCCACTGCAAAACAGTATACGAAAAAGGATGAATCTTCCTACCGAGGATGAGCGTGCTTTTGCACGAGCCTTTTTCGGCGAAGAGGCCGAGCGTGAAGGCTTTGAACAAGCGGTAAAAGACTCATTTGCAAATCTTGGTAAAAGGGAAAAACCAAAAAC
>JAZNNQ010000044.1:0-11838 GCA_045580305.1 Eubacteriales bacterium | reverse complement strand
CGAAGGTGTAGCCATCCTTTGTGGGATCTGCAGGCTTCTCTAACTTTTCGCCCTTAGCAACCTGCTTATTGGAAACCTTTGAGCCGCCGTTGGTCTCAAACTTAACGGTGAGCTTGGAGTTCTCGCCTCCGCCACCGCCGCCGTTGGGACCAGGTGCCGGACCGGGACTGGGTGATGAGCCGAATACGGTGATGGTGAAATATACGGTGTCAGTTAGAACGCCATCAGATACCTGAACGCCGATTACATTGTCGCCACGGTGTGAGCTTGCCGGAATCCAGGTGAACATACCTGTATTTTCATCAATCGCTGCACCGCTGGGAGCAGAAATGAGTGCATAGGTAAGTGTCTTGCCCTCGCCACCCGTTGCTGCAAGATCGAGTTTAACCTCAGCGCCTACCTCACCTGTAGTATTTGCAATAGCGCCGAATTTCGGTGCTGTACCAACTACTGTGGGAAGCGGAATTCTGAATGCGTTTCCTGCTGCTAAGTTGTACATATAACCGTCGGAAAGACTTACCTGGGTCTTGGTGGATGCAATAGTGGAAGCATCACCGATATCAAGCTTATACTTGTTGCCGCCTAAGTCCTCAGCAGCAAGAATCTTATACGCTGCATTCTCGGTTCTGCCGTTTGTAATATCGGTGTACTGACCGATAATCTTATTTACATCGATAGCAGAGTCAAACTGAACGGTGATGTAGTTGTCATCGGTAAGATCCTTTGTAAAGTCAACGATTGTACCGGTGTAAGCATCGGTAGAGCTTGTTGTGTTAACCTTGGATGCATCGTTACCGTATGCGTATACGAGCTGGCCGTCTTTTTCACTGAATACGCCTACAAAGCCCATAAACTCATACTTATCTGCTACCTTAACAAGCATCTTATTGTTGGTGTTGTAAACGATGTAGTCAACAACGCCGTCCTTACGAGTTACCTTGACAGCCTTTGCAACATCATCGGCACCACGCTCTGCACCGCCGATACGGGATACATCTGCTTTCTCGATCTTTTCGATGTAACGCTCACCCTTGTACGGTTCATAAACCGCGGTGAAGAGTGAATCAAGATTAGTACCGTTACGACGAGCGAGAACGAACTCTAACTTATCCGGGTTACCGTCACGGTTCGGCGGGTTACCGTTTGCGATTGCAACATGCTCGAGAGCAAAGTCGTTGAGCATACTTACGCGGAGGTGGATATTCTTATCTCCCCAGCCTTCCTGACGGAAATCTTTAATCTTGAAGTCAACAGCAAAGTTACCTGTTGCACTGGGTGACTTGCGAACATTGTAGAGATATGACCAGCCGCTTGCGATACCGGTCTTTCCGAATGCAACATCAGCACCCGCATAGGTACCGCCATTCTGTGCGGTAAGGGTCAGGCCTTCGGTTGCAGAAATCTCATCGCTCATTGCGTGGAAGTTGTAGGAATGGTTTGCTCCACCCTTTACACGGAAGAAGTCGACACCGTAAGAATTCTCGCCATCTACTCTGATCATAACAACCGATCTGCGGAAGATGTTATTTCTTACAGCCTGCCAGTTACCGAGTACATCCATTACCTTAACGCGGCCACTATCATCAAAGTGGAGCGGACGACCGTTCATTCGAGCGGTACCGTTTAAGTAAGAGTACATACGGTTCTGCTGAGTGTCGTTAACCATAACGGTATTGTGGATGGATGTACCCATCTCCCAGTTATAGGTCTTGTCGGAACCATCTGCCGCTGTCGGATAACCGAGGTCCGGCATAATGTTAACGCCATAAGCTTCCATACCGAGGTTTAAGTGGTCACGATGGTTATGGGAGTTAGCGCCGCCGTAGTGAATCCACATATCGCGCTGAGTATTTACGGTAGATGCTTCGTTTGCAGCCTTCTTGTAAGTACCGTCACGAAGTATGGAGAAGCCGTAGCCGGTAAGCTGGACACTCTGGTCGAAGTCATATTCGCCATATTTCTTAACGGTATCCATAATTACCTGCTGGATTGCCTCGGGATCCTTGGTCCACTTATCCGCGTGGATACCAAGCAAGTTGCCGTCTTTCTTATGATAAATAAACTGTGCAAGTTCGGGGTCTCCCGAGTAGATAAAGCCGTTTAACAGTGCACTGTCGGAAATTGCGATGGACTTCATACCGGTTGCACCGCTGTCACCGATCTGTGCTGTCTGGTTGCGAACAAGAGTTAAGGGTAAGTATGCCTTAAACATCTTGATAAAGCGCGGGTTTTTGTAAAGGTCAGCTGCCGCGTAGGTCTTATAACCTGCAAGAACATCTGCGGTGGTGGTAATATTACCAAGCCAGAGCACATTATAGCCGGGGGCACTCTCTGCGCCGAAACCGTCACGGTCAACTAAGTTAATAAGCTGTGCAAGTACATTACCGCCGGTGATATCGTCATCACCCCATGTGCTGGTGGTGCTTGCGAAAATCCAGT
The DNA here is from genome assembly GCA_045580305.1 of Eubacteriales bacterium. Taxonomy (GTDB): domain Bacteria; phylum Bacillota; class Clostridia; order Oscillospirales; family JAAYXM01; genus RGIG7332. Next base: position 9,399 of record JAZNNQ010000044.1, on the reverse strand, counting down.
CAATGATTTCCTTGGTCTTGGGCATTGTATCGTATATAACACCTACATATGCAGCAAGTGACTGATGCATACCGAAGTTACCGTGGATTTCACCTGCACGAATATCATTATATGACTGGAGAATAAGACGCTCTTCAATACGCTCACGGATTTCAACAGCGCTTGTCTTTGTAGAGCCGAGATCATACTCCTGAGCCTTTGCAGCGATCTTCTCAATAACCTTCGGGTCATCGTACATATCGTAGAACGCATCGTATGAGCGGACAAATACGCGGTTCATACCATGCTGCCAGATACAACCTACGATTTTACCCTTGGGCTGGGTTGAGTCGGAATGAGCAAACAACGGGAATGTGGGTGCGGTGTACATATCCGGATAAACATCGGCAATACGGTCGATAAGAATAGCACCAACCTCACCGTACTTGCGGTCACCGGTATTTAAGTACGCGTTGTGTAATGTATCAATTGCCGTGTACATAAGACCGCAGTAGGGGCTTCCGCCGTAACTTCCGCCGTACCATACACCCCAGTGGTTGTAGTACGGAATATATACATGTACCTCTTCCTGCTGTGCGCCCTTGGAGTTGGTAATCATTGTGCCGGTACGGTAACCGTAACCGTCATCAACACCCCAACCTTCACCCTTCTCGGGTAATTTTTCATTTACGAGGTAACCGTCCTGACCTGCTGCTACAAGTTTAGCATTCTCTGCCTTTGCAAGCTCGTAGTCCCAGTTACCGTTTTCATCGATACCAAGCTCATAGAACTTGCCGAAGTCATTTGTCGGGAATGTCTTACGACAGTCAGGACAGGTAACCTGCCAAGGCTTATTGATCGGGTCCATAAGCCAGCCGTAAGTACCCCATCCGGAGTTTGCAAGGTCAAGTCCGCAGTACTTACAGTACGCAGCCTTCGGATCCCAACGGTAACCCATTGATGCTGATCTGGGAAGTTCCTGGGTTGTAATAATGCCCCAGTAATCGTTACCGAGCTTATCAAGAAGGTCGTCTGCCTTTGCGATAACATCAGCATTGTCAGAGCTTGCCCAGTCGTACTTCTTTAAGTTTTCTCTGAGTGCTGCTACCTTTTCCTTTGTATAGTAGCTGGACTCACTCTTACCCTCGGTAATCTTAAAGAGAACACTTAAATTGTACTCGGTACCGTTAAAGGTAGTTTTTGCGTAGATATAAGCCTTACCGAGACCGACAGGTGTTACCTTACCGGTTGCATCTACCTTAACGACGCTCTCATTCTCGGATGAGTACTTAATTCTGTTTGCGGGAATTTCATTGAGTACGGAGTCTGCCACGCGAAGCTGGGTTGCAGCGTCGGTGGGTTTTAAGATTGTGCGGTCAGCATAAGCGTAAAGCTTAATACCGCCGTTTGCAATTGCAACAGTACCCTTGGTGGACTTGGTTACACCGTTTAAGGTAACAGATACTGTAACTTCAGTCTCGCCCTGACCGATACCGGTAATTGTATTGTCGCGAACTGAAACAACTTTTTCCGGACTTGCTGTAACTACCGCCTTGTAAGACATGGGGTTAATTTCGCGACCGGTTACAGAGATAGCCTTTACCGGGATGGTATAAGCCTCACCGTTGTTAATGCTTGCTTTAATATCTGCCTCAACAGATGCAAGCGGATCGTTATAGACGGTAATCTTAACGCTCTTGTCAGCGGTGATATCGCCCTTCTTACCCTTTACGGTAATAGTGGTCTCACCTGCTTTAAGCGCAGTGATTACACCGTTTTCAATAGAAACAACAGACTCATCACTGTTGGTGTAAGCATAGAAGTTGTTCGGGTCATCTGCATTACCCTCAAAAAGCTTACCGAAGTTGCAGGGTGAGCCGTCGGATGCAGAAGGTCCAAGCTTGATACTAGCCTTCTCACCGATGCTAAACACATTCTGGTCTACCTCAAGGTCAAAGCCCTTGAAAGAAGGCACTGCAGACACCGGAGTAAAGGTAACGGTGCGAAGTGCTAATGTATCCTTGCCACTATCACTATTTACACGACGGAAGGTAATTGTATGAACGCCCTCGTTAAGCTGAGTAGTGTTCATCTGGATCACTGCTCCGTTTGCGTTATCGGTATCGGAATAGCAGTTGTATTCGCCAACATAGTTCTTATCGATGTAAACCGCAACCTTTGCGCCGTTTGAGAAGTTGCCGCCCTGAACGCGAACTTCATAAGCGCTGCTTGCAAGCACATCAAAGTCAAGAGTTATGTCAGATTTAAGCTGGGTGTTGCTATTGCCCTGATAATTTGCATTAATTCCGTAGTCCTGAAATGAGAAATCAGCAAATTTAGCAGGATTATAAATTGCAGAGTTTGTCATTGACTTATTAAGTCTCCAACCGTTGTCGGAAAGCAACTTTTCACCAACGGGTTTATCCTGATTCTTGGTAAAGTCAAGGATAATTTCTTCAGCCTTGGTCTTCTTTTCAACAACTACAAGCGGAAGAACGATCTTAGAAGTTGAGCCGTTAACGGTAGCGGTAACGGTAGCCTTTACCTTACCTGCAGCCTTACCGGTAACAACAACTGTAGCTGTCTTATTATCATTTCCGCGCTTGATTTCTGCATTAGCAAGTGTTGTATCGTCAACTGCTACGGTAACCGCGCTTGCATTCGCAAAATCAGCGGCAATATTATCGATCTTTGCGGAAAGCGGAATTTCAATGCTCTCGCCTGCAATAACACGGTCGTAATCGCCGTTATACACTTTAAGCTCACCTGCTGTTGTGGGCTCTAAGTTAATACCGCTGACGGTAAGACGCATATGTGCAGCGCTTTCGTTCTTACCTGCCATACGCCATGCAACATAGTAATCTCCCGCTGTGGGAACGGTCACATTTGCAATATGTACATACTCGTACCACTTGCGCTCAACGCTGTAAGTGTCAACTGTACCGATATAGTACTGGTCGGAAATGATATCGGTGGCACCATCCGGTGCAAAGAAGATATCACCCATTGCACCGCCTTCCCAAAGACCGCAATGGTTCTTGAAAGCATAAGTACCGGGAGCACCAATACGAATCTTCATAATTGCCCATGCGCCGACCGGACCGTCAAGCATAGCAGCGTACTGGCTATCTACCATACGGAAGTTAGCACCGCCACCCTGACTTACGTAGATAAAGGGATCGGTATAGTCAGCATAGGTGGTAGTCGGATAAATCTCTTTGGGGTCGCCCATTGTTGTAAGAGCGAAGTCGGTAATTGTTGTAATATCGGCAAATACAGTGGACCACCGTACGAGCTTCTGGAAGTCGTACTCGTAAGAGGTCTTTGCATTGCTCTTAACAACACTAACCGGAATGGTTGCGGTATAGTCCTTACCGTTGTAAGTTACGGTTACGGTAACAGTGGCACTACCCTCTGCAACTGGTGTAATCATAACGCCTGCATCCTTAGATGCGGTAACGGTAGCAATAGTGGTAGCATCAGAGGTTGCGGAAACCGCGGTCACCTTTTCATCGGTAAGCGGAACTTCAACGCCGTCTTTGTCGAGCTTAACGGTTGCCTTACTTGCAGCAGAGCCTGCAAATGCAGAGAATGCGTTTGCGGTCAATGTAATTACCGGGTCAGCTGCGCCGCCCTCTGCAGAGTAATCTAGGTAAATACCGTCGTAGATATTAGCCGCAGCAGCTGCCTTTTCAACGCGGAAGATGTACTCACCTTTTTTAAGCTCAACCTTGTTTGTGGAGAGTATCACTTTGCCCACATTTACACCCTTACCGGATGCAGGAATGGTCTTTGTCATATACTCGGTCTTGCCATCAGCTGATAAAATCTTATATGTTGCCGCACTCGGATGGTTTGCATCGGTTGTGTTGTACACATGCATTGCAGGAGTGTAATATCCGTCAAAGGGTATCTGGATTTTAAAGTCAACAGTACCTGTACCGTTCATAACCAAACCGAAGTTATGGTATGTAGTTACAAGGCTTCCGCCGGTAAGGGATATGTTATCCACCTTCCAAGGATCGGAATCAACGGATGTATCTCCGGCGGTACCATTAAACGCATTAGCCTCACCGTAAGCGCCAACGGTTGTGTTACCGTAAGAGATAAGGCTTGTGTAATAGGTATTGCCGGTTGATGTTGTCTTATTAGGAAGAATCTTCTTGAAATCGTAGTAAAGATTTTCTGCGGTCTTTGTGGTGCCTGCAGCATTTACCACGATATTTGCACGAGTCATTGCTGTACCGTGATTTACGGTAAGTGTGATCTTACCCTCTTTTGCGGGGGTAAGAACTACATTGTCGCCCGTTACCTCAGCGCTTACAACATCTGCGGCACTGTATGCAAAGGTAGTTCCCGAAAGATCGGCTTTACTGCCGTCAGACATGGTGACAGAAAGCGGAATGCTTAATGTATCGCCCATATTGACCTCATAGTACATCTCATCGGAGCCGAGGCGTACCTTGGATGCAACTGCGGTATCAGCCGCAACGAGCTTTAAGCCGTCAACTACAGCATATCCGTAGATAGTATCGATATTAAACTTGATCTGATACTCGCCTGCTGTAAGCTCAATTGCGCTATCAGAGAGTGCTACATAATGATCTGCACCTGCGCAGTTCTGCATTGAGATGGCTTTTGAAGCCAGCTCGGTTGTACCGTTTAATAAAGTTGCCTTAAAAGGAACAGCACGGTCATGACTTCCACCGAGACCGTGAACATTTACCATCGGCACATATTTGCCCGGGGCATCGACCTTGATTTTTGCAACATATTCAAGGCTATGCTCACGCCATGGGGTTGAGAAAAAGAGACCGTATGCGGCATCTTTTACGGAAACCGAACCTGTGCCGTTACCGTTTGTCATAGGCTTAAAACTAACGGTAGCCCAGGGTGCGGACTCGATGCCGACATTCATCTCACTTGCACCGCCCACGGTTGTATGCTCATAGGTAATGTTGCTTAAATCGGCAGCATTATCAGTGGCAACAGCCTTTTTGAAGTTGTAGTACAAATCAGGATTTGCAGCATTTGCAATCGGTGCAACGCTCGGCAGAACGCTTACCATCATACAAAAAGCAAGAAACGCTGAAAGTATACGATTTAACTTCCTTTTCATAATTTTCTCCTCCTTTTTAATTTTGATTTGTGCAAATGCACAAATCAAGTTAAAAAATGCTTTACCTATCTTATATCATTTTACTACTTTTGCAAAAGTATGTAAATATACCTTTTGTTCGTTTTGTGTTTATTTTTTAGCAATTTGTCTGTTTTTATAAAAAAATCACCCGACCTTTTGGTCGGGTGATTAATATGTATTTTATTTCCAGCCGTCTACCTGATGAGGAAGGCCTATATCCGATGCCTTAAAACTCATTTTTTCGCCGTTTTTCAACTTGCCCTCATAGTCGCGAAGTGCGCGTATCGCGTATTTACCTAAAATAATAATTACCGGTACATTTATAAGCGCCATAAGACCCATTGTGATATCCGCAATGTCCCAAAGGAGACCTGCGCTGAGTCCCGCTCCCACAAAGATTATGAGAGATGCAATGATATAGTAGATACTTGAGAAGACCTTGCCCGGTTTTCTCTTTAACATAAAGAACAGGCTCTGGTCAACATAGTAAAGGTTACCGATAAGCGTTGTAAATGCAAAGAGTATCATTGCTACGGTTATAAATATCGGGCCAAAATCGCCTAACACCGCGCTCATTGCACGCTGTACATATGCGGCCGCCTCACCACTTGTGGTTGCAGGCTCAACACCCGAGCACATACACATAAACGCGGTTGCGCTGCACACAAGAAGTGTGTCGATAAATACAGAGAGCACCTGTACCAGACCCTGCTGGATAGGATGGTCAACCTCAGCGGTTGCGGAAGCATTGGGTGCAGAGCCGACACCCGCCTCATTGGAGAACAGTCCCCTCTTTATGCCGTACATAAGGCAGGAACCGGAGAAGCCGCCGAAAATCGCCTTTAAATCGAATGCTTCTGAAAAAATCTGTTTAAAAATTCCGGGAATGGTATCGATGTTCAAAATAACGGCCAAAATAGCTACCGCGATATACGCAACACCCATAATTGGTACAAGGAAGCTTGAAACCTTTGCAATTCGCTTGCCGCCACCGAAAAGACAGTAGCCGACAATAACTGCCAAGATAAGGCCGATTATCCAAGGGGTTGTTTCCGGATTATAGAAGCTATATGAGGAAAAAGTGGACTGGAGATTATATGACGCCAACATATTAAAGCCAAATCCGTAGGTCAAAATGAGGAAAATCGAAAAAACAATCGCAAGACCGCGGGATTTAAGAGCGGTTTCGATATAATATGCAGGGCCGCCGTGCCAGCCGTCAATACCACGGCGCTTGTAAATCTGCGCCAGCGTACTCTCGATAAGGGCGGATGCGCCACCGATAATAGCGATTACCCACATCCAGAACACAGAGCCAAATCCGCCGAGACAGATCGCGGTGGCAACACCGATAATATTACCGGTACCAACACGGGATGCAGTTGAGACCATAAGCGCCTGGAAGGAAGAAGTTTCCTTACCGTCTGCTGGCTTTCCGATTACAGATTTGACTTGCTGTTTAAATAACCTAAACTGTGCAAAGCGAGTGCGGAAGGTAAAATACAGACCGCAGACAACAAGCGCAATTATAAGTATATAACTATAAAGCGCGTTGCTTGTCCAAGAAATTGCATCGGGTAAAATTGAGCTGAAAAATGTCTTAATTGCATCTATCATACTACATCCTCCAAAATTTTATAATTCATTCTACCATATTTTACCCGTTTATGCAAATAAAAAAAGACCGAAGGTTTAACCCTTCGGTCTTTTGAGTGTTTAACTTTATGCGAGGCCCATTACCTTAAGCACAATGTATAATGCGAAAAGTGCAACGGAAACCCACATTACACCACTGATGTCGCGAGCCTTGCCGGTGAATACCTTTAAGATAACCCATGCAAGCATACCGAACATGATACCATTTGCAATGGAGTAAGTCATCGGCATCATAACGATTGCAAGGAAGCCGCCGATAGCGTCAGCAACATCGCCGTCAAATTCCATATCCTTAACTGCAGAAAGCATTAAGAGACCAACGAAGAGCATAGCCGGTGTGGTTGCAAAACCCGGGATTGCAAGGAAAATCGGTGCAAGCGGGATAGCAAGAAGGAAGAGGATACCGGTAGTAAGCGCGGTAAGACCGGTACGACCACCTGCGGATACACCTGCAGAAGACTCAACATAGCTTGTTACGGTAGAAGTACCAAGGCAAGCACCAGCAACGGTACCAACAGCATCTGCCATAAGTGCGCCGCTAGCCTTGGGAAGGCTGCCATCCTTGTCAAGGAGATTACCCTTCTGTGCAACACCGATAAGAGTACCAACGGTATCAAAAATGTCGGTGTAGAGGAAGGTGAACATTACAATCGCAAAGGATGCAAAATTCTTAACAATGAAGCCAAAGTCAAACTGGAAGAGAGCCGGAGCTGCAAAGTTTGCCTTGATTGATTCCCAAGAAAGGCTCGGGATTACGGAGTAAACGCCATTTGCCGGATCCGGAACATACCAGCCAACAAGCTCAGCACCGATGCCGAGTAACCAAGTAGCAAGGATACCGATAAGGATGTCGCCCTTAACCTTGAAGTGGTGGAGAACACCGATGATGAGAAGGCCGATAATTGCAAGAGCAACCTGCGGAGCACCGAGATTACCAAGACCTACTAATGTAGAGTCGTTATTAACAACAACGCCTGCGTTGATAAGTGCAATAATTGTAATGAAGAGACCGATACCAGCGGTGATACCGAGCTTTAAGTTCTTCGGAATCTTGTTAACAAGAGCCTCACGGAACTTAAAGAGAGAGAGGAGCATAAAGATTACACCCTCGATTAAGATAGCGGTAAGAGCTACCTTGTAGGAATAACCCATACCTAAACATACAGTGTATGTGAAGAATGCGTTAAGACCCATACCGGATGCAAGCGCTACCGGGTAGTTAGCAAAGAATGCCATACAGATAGTAGCAATAGCTGCAGAAAGTGCAGTTGCCATGAAGATTGCAGCAGCACCGGGACCATCAGGGATGATACCGAGCATACCCGGGTTTACAGCCAGGATGTACGCCATTGCAAGGAATGTGGTGATACCGGCAATAATCTCAGTCTTGACATTAGTGCCACGCTCTTTGAGTTTGAACATTTTTTCTAACATTTTGCTTTTTCCCTCCAATATAAAATTTGGTAATTAAAGTATAGCACACCTTTTTTGATTTGACAATATTTTTCTTTATTTGACACTAACTTTTCTTAATGTTAAAATAGGCTATGAGGTGATTTTATGGCTGAGCCAAAATACATCGACCGCGGCATAAACGAATATGTAGACATTCATATAAGTCCATCACCCAACCCCAACAGAATGTTCCCCGGCTATTGTAACGGCCCATTGGTACGCGACATCTTTGTTATGCACTGTTGTACAGAGGGCAAGGGTGTTCTTTCTTCAGACGGTATTGATTTTGAAATAGGGCCGGGTATGTGCTTTGTGGAGTTTCCCAATATAGTTATTTGCGAGAAAACAGATGAACGCGACCCCTGGGCAAAGCTTCGTGTTAATATGTACGGCTCTGATGTTCAAAAAATAGTTGAAAGTCTGGGTTTTTCTCCCAGAAACCCCATATTCCCCCGCCCCTTCAACAGTGTCATACGCGACAATATGCGCGAGATCGTGGACACCGCCGCGTCCCAGTCCCCTTTCAGAAAGTTAAAGCATCTCGCCTGCCTTAACAATGTATTTACAGAGCTTGCTCGACTCTCCAATTTCAATGTGGAAAAAAATCTCAAGAAAAAGCAAAGCGATTATGTTTTCGAGGCGATGAATTACCTTAATTTTAATTATAACAAGAAAATATTAGTATCCGATATTGCCGATAGACTGGGTGTTAACCGCAGTCACCTTTATACTCTCTTCAAAGAAGAGACAGGCGCTTCCATTAAGGATTACCTTATTGCACAACGAATCCAGAAGGCGTGCGAGTTTTTACTTAATACAAACGCATCTGTTGCCCAGATTGCGGCATCCGTTGGGTACGACCCCCTCTCCTTCTCAAAGGTATTTAAACGGGTTATGAACATATCGCCCAAAGATTACCGAAAACAGTTTAAATAAGATATGCGGGTCGATGTTGGCTTCGACCCCTACAAAAAAAGAGCAGTAGCTTTCGCTACTGCTCTTTTTATTTTTACTTGTTGAGGATACGGTCAAGAACGACAGCAACCTCGGCACGAGTTGTGTTTGCCTTCGGGTTGATCTTACCATTAGATCCTGCAATGAGGCCGGATCCGATAAGTGCATCAACCGCTTCTTTCGCGTATGCGGAAACTGTGTCTGCATCTGCAAAT
>JAZNNQ010000043.1:0-6134 GCA_045580305.1 Eubacteriales bacterium | reverse complement strand
TCTCGATAACTTCATCGCCGAGAATAAGAGTGACCGTGGCGTTCTTCGCAGTATGTGGGATGCGGTTCGCGATGTTGCCAATGAATTTACCGGACGGCAGAGGGAACAAGCGCGTATTGCAGAAACCAAACTTACCGATGCTATCAATAATATGAACCTTGAAAATGAAAACACCGCCCAGACGGACGGTGAGCGGTATTCGTTAAAAATTAAATATTCTGATGGTTCTGTTCAGGAATTGTCGGATGCTCGGAATTTGACAAATGCACAGGCAATAGAATATTTGAATAAAGTTAAAGCTGGTGAAATTCAGGGTGGCTCTTATATTCCTGTGAGAAAAGATACGCCGCAAGTTATTATTGCTACATTGGCGCGACGCGGAGAAAGCGTTGACAACCTTTCGCTTGTGATGCAGGTGAGAAAAGCACAACAGGCTATGGGTGTAGAAAGCTTAAGCGGTCAAACTAACAAAAGAAACTCCAAAAGAAAGCATAATTTATCACCGAGCGAAGTACTGGAAATCATAAATAACCTTGACCATCCCAGCGAAATAGTTTTGCAGACCAACAGAACTCGTAGCGACGGAACCCCGCTTCCAGATAATATTGCGGTATTTGTAGAATATAACGAAAATGGCAAAGAAGGGCTTGCAGTCGTAGAATTTGATAGTTCCATAGATCCCAAACTTATCGGTGAAGGTGGTGAGAAAAACTACCATACCGTTGTCACTGTTTTTGCTCCAGACATAGAGCGCGACGGAATTCCCTATGACTATATGGAAGAGCTAATTTCTAATCCTAATAATCAAGTATTAGAAATTGAAAGAGGGCAACCTACCGAAAGTGCCACCCGGGAGAAAATTCCCAACACTTCCGAAGATTTACCCTCTTCCAACAACAATATATCACAACACGATGGAACTGTCAACAACAATCCTTCGCCAAGTTCTGACAATAGTGAGCGTAAGTCCCTTAAACACACAGATTCACTCGGCACCACATTAAGTGATCAGCAGGCAGAATACTTCTCAAATTCCAAAGTGCGCGATGAAGCGGGAAACTTGCTTGTAATGTATCACGGAACAAGCAACAGCGGCTTTACTGTATTCGACACTTATGGCGGCAAATTCGGTCTGTTTGGAATGGGCAGTTATTTTACCGCTGATAAATCCGTTGCGGAGTCTTACACACAGAAAGGCAAAGGTACTACACCGGGAGTGTATGAGGTGTACTTAGATGTGAAAAATCCTCTGGATATGGATGCGCCTGCAGACATTGACAAGTGGAAAACTGCGTTTGAGGATTTTGACCTTGATGTGAGTTATCTTGAAGATGCAAAAACCAATGAGGATGCTTTCCGCGCCCTTGCAGAAAATCTCTATGAGGAAGAGTATGTGAGATGGGAAGCGGAGGACATTGTGACAACATTAATCACAAATATGGGTTATGACGGAATAACTCATATCGGCGGTGGCAGGTTTAACTCTAAAGACGACACGCGACACAGAGTGTACATTATCTTTGAAGCGGAGCAGGCAAAACTTACAACTAATAAAACCCCGACAAATAATCCCGATGTACGATATAGTATTAAAAATTCCTCTTTAAGCGGGATGTTGGATGCGGAAGAAGTGGGCGTTGTTGAAAGTGCGGTTTTAGATCTTATGGAGTCGGTTACACCCGGAGTTAAGGACATTATTGATGCTCCGCAGGAGCTGAGGGACGCGCTGCGCAATAAGGATAAGAAGGTTACCGTTTCGGATGTCGAGAATTTTGAGCCGTTTTATAAAGCGGGATTTATTCCGATTGCTAAGGTTCTTGGCAAAAACGACAAGAAGGGTTCAGCCCCCGACTCCTACATATTTGTCCGCCGTGATGCAATTTCTGATGGGAATAATGTGCTGGGCGATATTTCAAATGTACCTATTTTTGCGGCAAGCGATTACAGAAAAGCTCAACAGTATGCTGATATAACAATCAATGCCGGATTTAAGCAAACGGCGTTTGAGAAGTTTAAAGACAGCGCAGTAGGCAGCTGGCTTATCTCGGTTGGCAGAACTTTGAATAGAGGTGTTTTTTCTGCACAAGAAGCGATAGAGCGAGCAGGAAAAATACAAGAGAGGATTTCGCCCAATGATGTTAATTTAATGGATGCGGTGCAAATGTCACGAGCTGTCGGCGGTACGGTTGACTTTATCCTTGAACAAGGACTTTGTGATCGAGACGGTAATATTATTGGTGACGGTTTTTCAAAGGTGTTTGCGAAGATCCCCCGAGAAGTTTTTGCCGGCAAGACGATCAAAGATCCCGATGGAAAAAGAATTATTGATCCGGATAATCCCGGATTACAGAGATATATGGAGCATCAGCATAACATAGCGCGCGAAGCAGCTGGTGAGCCTGTACTTAAGGCTACATCGGAAGAAAGCAAGCGTGAGGTGGAACGACTTGATAAAATCCATCCGGAGTATAAAGTGTATGCAGACAGTATCAGATCCTGGTGGAAAAAGTTTATGCGCACATGGGCCGTTGATGGTGGTCTGATGACAGAGGAACGCCTCCAAAAATGGGAAGAAAAATATCCTTATTACATCCCGACATTTCGTGAGAAGTATTTTGACCTACCGGGCGGATTACACGAAGCGTATAAAAGCGTAAGACTTCCAACAAAAAAAGTTAAAGGTGACGATACTAAGGTAGTTGATATAAGAGAGGGCTTTGCGCTCTATGTCAACTCGGTTGTGCGCGCGGTGCGAAAAAATGAACTTTACAATACATTTATCGATTTCGCAAGAAAAAATCCAATACTTGCAGCTGAGTTCGGAGTGGTAGAAGGAACCGAAGTTTCCGGATATAATCCCGCAAAAGCGTTTTCGGCCGAAAAAGTTCTTCTCTCAAAGTCTGACAGAGCATCACGCCAAGCGGAACAAATTGATTCTGCTTTCCTGGGCGATGGCTCATTTGTTACGGCATTTAGAAACGGCGAGAAGGTAAATCTAAGTATTTCGTCTGATTTTGCTAAAGGTATCAAAGATCTATACCAATATGATATGGAAGAGATGCTATCTGCTGTTCGTAAATGGTGGACAAATCCTCAAAAGGCAGTCATTACGGGAAGTAACCCGCACTTCGTTATTCGCAATGCCGCGAAAGACTTTCAAACCGGGTTTGTTAACTCTATGGTTAATAAGCCCATAGAGTACACGAAGAATGTTCTGACAGCTGCTAAAGAAATCGCAACGAACTCTGAACTGTATAAAATATATCTTGCGCTTGGCGGAAATAAAAGCGGTTTTTATGCTCCGAAAGGGTTTGTTAAAAATTATAACCGTAAGTTTGGAGAAAAAAATCTTGCACAAAAAGCAGGCTCAAAAGTAAAAGACATATACGATAAGGGCTTTGATATTTCCGAACAAGCCGTACGATTTGCAGAGTTTAAGGCGTATCTGGAAAAATACGGCGACACTCCGTCAAATCGAAAAAAAGCGGTGCTTGCTGCGGCCGATATCACGACAAACTTTTCGCGTCATGGTACAGTTGGAAAGGTTGCGGATACTTTTTGTTTGTATTTAAATGCAGGACTCCAGGGTATAAACAAAACAGCACGGCAGCTCAAAACTCATCCGGTAAAAACGCTTGTTAAAGGTTCGGCTCATGGCGTTGTTACTCAAATGCTTTTTGGATATATGTTACCGGCGCTTCTTGGCTCTGCAGGTAACGATGAGAATCCGTGGTATGAGGAGTTGGACAACCGCACAAAGGACAATTACTTTGTGATTCCCAATTTAATGGATACTGATAAGGATGGAAATGCAAAAACATTTATTAGAATTCCCAAATCTCGTGAGTATGGAGTGCTACTCGTTTCGCTATGGGAGCGTATTGCGAGAGCCGTTGAGGATGATGAACACGCATTCGACGGGTTCATATCTAATGCTATAAGCAACATAGCGCCTTCCAATCCATTTACCGAAAATATTGTAGCAACAAATGTAAATGCAATAAAGGATGGGGAAAATTGGTACGGTGGTGATATCGTTCCTTCGGATTTGCAGAAGCTTTCACCATATTTACAATATGACTCCCAAACATCAGAGATCGGAAAAGGTATAGGAAAAATCTTTAATTGGTCACCGATGAAAGTTGATTATATTATTGACCAGAACACGGGAATTATCGGTGATATTCTCTTGCCGTTGGCAACAAAAGACGGATCCAGCACGGGAAACAAGCTGCTTGATGCCTTTGTTAAGCCTCTTAGTAGTCAGTTCTATGCCGATCCGAGGTATTCATCTCAGTCGTTAAGTAACTACTATGAGTGGAAAGCAAGAGCTGAAACGGAGGCAGCCGATAGACATCGTGCGGAAAACATTCCCGATGACCATCGCCTTCCGGAGGATGTTAAGGTGAGCTCTTATAACAGAACGGCGCGTACAATCTCGGAACTGCGAAATGAGGAAAAATATCTTCTCGAAACTATGCCCAATAATGCTGAACGCAAAAAGCGTATTGACGATATTCGCGAGCAGATTATTTACTATGCAAAGCATGCGGAAGAAGATGCGGAATATGCGAAGAAGGCGTATGAAAAAAACTATGTTCCGGAAATTGCGCATATGAACGATAAACAGCAGGCGACGGCGAGAACTGCTTATAAGGAATATAACATTCCCTATAAGACTTATGTTGAAGTAGTGGAAGGTCCTCTCGCTTACTCCAAAGCGGGTGTTGATGAGTATTACAAGCGCCTTACACCTGAGCAGCAGAAGTTCGTTGACTCTACTGTTAAGCAGGAAAGCGGCGCAGATATGAAACGCCTTGCGCTTTTTGCGAGGACGGATCTTACACCCGAGCAGAAGGCGTTTATTGATAAAACTTGCATTTCTGAACTTGAGAGACCGGTGGATTATACCGATGAGCAGAGCTTTTACTTTTCAAAACTTACCGAGGCAAAACAGAAGAGGTATCCGGAAGTACAAAAACGATGGAGCAACATCGACGCAAAAACTTACTATCGCATTCTTGATGCTTGCAGCGGACTTAAGAAAAAAGCAGACATTATTACTAAATTGCAGAAAATTGGACTCTCCGGAAGTGCGGCGTATCGATTTTACGATGCCGTATTTTCCAAATAAGAAAGGATGTGTTTTGAGTGTCATTTGTAGATAAAAAGATAACAGGGTATAAGGACAGCGTATCATCGCTGTCCGACTACCCGTCCGATGACGGCGTTACGGCCGCGCAGCTGAAGGCGATTTTTGACAGCCGAACAGATAATGAGGTTAAAGAGAAATTTAACGCTCTTATTGATGCTCTGTCAGAAAGTACCGCCGCTTCTGAGTTGGGCGCGGAAGGCGGCACCGTGCAGGAGATGCTGGACAGCAAGGTTGAAAAAGAGGAAGGTATGGGGCTTTCACAGGTAAGTTATACCTATGAAAACCGTGAGAAGCTTTCGCGTGTAGAGGATGGAGCGCAGGTCAACACCGTTTTATCCGTAGCAGGGAAGACTGGTCATGTTTCACTATCCAAGTCAGATGTGGGACTGTCAAATGTGGATAATACCAGAGACCTTGATAAGCCAATATCTGATCCACAGCGCGCGGAACTCGAAAAGAAAGCCACAAAGATAAATCCGGAATTTACGGGGGCTATCAACATTGACGATATTCTCATTTATAAGTCGGATTCGGACGAGGGCGAAGTGATAATTTTCCGCCCTATGTCAAAGACCTTTGTACCCGAAAGTACAATAAAAATCGGCTATGACTTTATAAAAATCAATGGACACGCTGTCTATCATGACGGAAACCATTCGGATATTACCACGCCGGGAAATGTATTGGACGAAGCTACACGGGGCGCGTTTATGACAAACACCGGACTTGATGTAGTGTTGGGCGATATAGAAGCCGCACTCGATAACATTATTGCGATGCAGAGCGAGTTGATTGGCGGTGAAACTGAATGAGTATTGCGGATAAGTTAACCACAGTTGCGGAGAATGTACCCAAGGTGTATGAAGCGGGCAAAAAGGCTGAATACGACAGTTTTTGGAATGCCTTCCAGTACAGCGGAAGCCGCACGAGCTACCATTCCGCATTTTCGCGAGGTTATTGGAGAAGCGGCACCACCTAT
>JAZNNQ010000042.1:0-25625 GCA_045580305.1 Eubacteriales bacterium | reverse complement strand
CGATCCGACTTCATCTCCGAGCGGTTCCACAGCAAAGCTGTGAGAGCGAGTGGGGACATAATCCGCCGCCGCGTTTCGCGCCGTTTTTCGGCGCGTCCGGAGTTCGAATCTCCGGTGGGTCACCAAAAATCGACAAGGTTCCTTTAGAACCTTTTCGATTTTTACTTATTACCTATTCACTATTCCTTTTCAGTTGACAATCGCGTTTTTGTTTGATAAACTAATGTCAGTGGTAGTTGGACCTGATTTGATAGGTCCCTCCACTAATATTAAGTTTCTTCGCTGTGAGCGCCGTCTTCGACGGAAGGGCCGTAGAATTGAGTGAAGAAACTTACAAAGTTCTACTGCTATAATCACTGTTAATTAGTGACTGTGATTCACTGGCTCTGGGACTTTTCTTTTTAATACAAAAAAGAGGTAGGCAAGCGCCTACCTCTTTATATTTTAATATGAGCTGTATTGTCCTTTAACTAAGACGGTTACGGTTGATTTGACGGAAATTGTCACACTCTCCGGTGCTACATAAAGATGATTTGCGCTTATTGCGCCGCCGGCAGAAACGAGACCGCCGGTGGTCATATCAATGAGCTTACCCGCTTTGCAGCTACTGCCCTCGCCTCTTGCCAGCACCTCACAGCCCTTTGTAAGGACGACGGTTTTTCCCGCTGTTAGTTGAAGTGTAGTAAATGGTGCCGCTTGCTTTGACGCAGGCAGTTCCACCTTATCCGCAATCTGGTCGATCATAGTGCTGTTTACATTTGCAGTGTTGCGGTCTATAAACTCATTTACCTTTTTATCAACCCGTGCTTCATAGCTTGTAATATTGGAATTTACCTGCTTTGCGGTATCCTCAGCGATTTTCTCCGCCTGTTTTACCAGATCGGGGGTAAGGACATCGGTTATGTAGCTTAGGCTGACCAACGGGTCGCTCTGAGTTCCATAATCCGCCGCGATTGCAAAAATTCCAACTGCTGCAGCCAATATAATAACCGCAATCAAAGCACCTTTCATCTTCATATCAATTTCCTCCGCATTTATCATTCCGGATCTAAGCCAAAGCTTACCGCTATGGCATCATCCACCCTTTGCATAAGCTGTTCATCAAGACGGCCCATGCGTTCTTTAAGTCTTTTTTTATCGATGGTTCGTATTTGTTCAAGTAAAATCACCGAATCTTTTGATAGGCCGTAGCTCCGCGCGCCAAGTTCTATATGCGTTGGCAGACGGGCTTTATTTATTTGTGATGTGATTGCCGCCGCAATCACCGTGGGGCTATGCCGATTTCCAACATCGTTCTGAATTATAAGCACCGGGCGCACTCCGCCTTGTTCGCTTCCTACCACCGGGCTTAAGTCGGCATAGTATATATCCCCTCGTCTGATAGTATGATCCACGCACTTCACGCTCCGCAGAAAATATAGTCGCCGTTTTATCCGACAACTGTATTTTTCCCACAGCTTCGTGCATTTTAGTCATATCGGAAAAATATTTTTTCAATATACGCTTTTCTCGGCTTAATACATACTATTCCGGATGGCGTACTTTGTTTACTAATCAACATATACGCGGGGTACACGCTTTGCAATTCCGGTACAAATTTCATAAGAAATAGTGTCCAGCGCCTCAGCTACCTTATCAACCGAAAGATTTTCACCAAATACCTCTGCTATATCGCCTACATTAACCTCACAATCGGTCACATCGACAACACAAAGGTCCATACAAACCCTGCCCAAAATCGGCACAAGCTTTCCGTTTAGGTAAAACTCGCCCACATTGGAAAGTCCTCTTGGCAGACCGTCAGCGTAGCCTATAGGAAGTACAGCTACCTTCATATCCTGCGGGGCTATATATGTTCTGCCGTAGCTGATACTCTCTCCCGACTTTATTTCGCGAACATCACAAACTCTCGCAAAAAGTGACATAGCGGGTTTCAGCACGATATTTTCCTTTCTGTCATCCGGATAAACGCCATAAAGAATAAGTCCCGGTCGCACAGCGTCAAAGCAAAGCGCCTCTTTAGAATGAATGACCGCAGCGCTGTTTGCCACATGGCGGTACTTAAAGGAAACGCCGGATTCTTTAACGATTTCGTTAAATTTTTCTATCTGCTGGTTGGTGTAGGTCAAATCTTTATTGTCACTATCTGCAAAATGAGTAAAAATACCGTCTACCGTAAGAAGCTTTGCGATCTCGCGGACTTCATCGGCGCATTTAACGCCGAGGCGACCCATACCGGTATCAACTTTGATATGCACCCGTATTTCAGGTGCTTTTTCAGCCAGAATTTTTGCATATGCCACCGATGGCACGCTCTGTACCAGGTCATATTTTACAAGCTCCTCAATTCGCTCTTCATAGGTAACACCTAAAATAAGAATAGGAGCATCAATCCCGTTTTCGCGAAGGTTCTTTGCCTCCTCAATGCAGGCTACTGCCAAAAGTTTGGCGCCTTGCTCAGCCAGTGCTTTTGCAACCTGAGGTGCACCGTGACCGTAAGCATCAGCTTTGACGACCGCTATCACCGGCTTATTGGCATAGTCCGATACAGCCTTGAAATTTTCGCGGATTGCGGAAATATTTATTTCTGCCCATGTTCTGTCAGTTATCATTTGTTATACCCTCGCATTTGATGAAATCTATCTTCATCTGTAATTTCGAATTGTTTATTACCTCTGCGCTTATTGGCGTATAATCCGGTGAAAATGTAGTGCGATACTCACACTCACCGTCATCAAGTACTAAAAGAATATTATCGTCCGATTTGCCTATTTGAGAAATTTCCGCAGCCTCCCATGTGAGCAAAAGCTTATGCAACACATTAACAGGCGAAGGTGAATTGATAACGCCGGTCTCTAAAATGATGTCTTTAAACTTAAGACTTGTACCGTCCTCACTTATCACGGCTTCAATTCCCGCAATACTTTCCGGATAAAGCAAGGTAACGGCTGCCTGCCGACCTCTCCGGTAATTATAGCGCACACGATACTTATCGCATCTGTCGGGAAATTCGGCTGTAATTTCCGCCTCGAAGGTTATATCAGCTTTAGTTTTATATTTTTCGGAAAGTTCCTTACCCATCTGCTCAGCATCGGCACAGCTGGTTAAAATCAAAAACGCAAATATCAGGCTTAAAAGTTTTTTCATTTATATCCCTCATTTCATATAACAAAATATGAAATGAGATTTAAAACTATACATCGCGTAGTGCCTTTTTCAGCATCGTCAATGTATCTGTAGGAGTCATACCCAGCATACCGAATTCATCCTTTGCCATATCTCCGGCAAGGCCGTGGATATAAACACCCGCTTTGGCCGCGTCAACAGGCTTTAAACCCTGCGCGATAAAAGAAGTAATAACGCCCGCCAGTACATCACCGCTGCCGCCCTTTGCCATACCGGGGTTTCCGGTTGTGTTCATATAAAGCGTGCCATCGAGGTCCGCAATCAATGTGTTAGCACCTTTAAGCACCAGGATACATTGGTTTTTCTTGGCAAAATTCGCAGCATATTCTTCGCGATTTTCGTGATCAAATTCCGGAACAAGTCGCTTAAACTCACCCTCGTGCGGTGTCAAAACTCTTACTGCTTTAGCACTCTTGAGCATTTCTTTATTTTTAGCTAAAAAATACAAGCTGTCAGCGTCAATGACCGCGGGTGCGGCAGAATTACAAATCACATCAAATGTGAGTTTTTCCTCCGCTTCACCGCGGGACAGACCGGGGCCGATAAGGCAAGCATCGTACTTTGTTAAGTCTATTTCGTCACGAGGCAAGAATATCGGTTCGTTTAATTTTGCACCTAAAATTGGCAGTATTTCGCCCGGTACGGATAAATAACACAGCCCGCACCCGGAATTGACCGCCGCCTGCGCTGCAAAGAAAGGCGCTCCTATATAGCGCTCACTTCCGCAAATAAGAATTGCACGACCACAGTCAAACTTGGATGCATTCTTTCCCCTTTTAGGAAGCAGCCTGCGGATTTCATCCGCACACAGCTTATGCATTGTTTCTCCAAATGCGGGGGGAAATTACACGGTGTAGAGACTCCAGCATCTTTTCGTTTGGTGTAAAGAGAAGTACACATCTGCCCTCTTCACCGACACCAAGGTAAACTATGCTATAGATCTCACCATCATCGCCCGCGCAGTCATAAACCGTCTGGTAAGCGTCTTTGAGCTCTTTTGCAGAGCGTTCTTCCTTTGCAAAAGCTTCAACCGCGGAAATTTCAACAGAGGTCACATTTTTCCGGGAGGATTTTGCAAGTATTTTATCTATTTCAAGGTAATTGTCATTTAATGTATACTCAAACTCAATATTCTGGCGTCGGATCAAAACTATCGCACCGATTATGATTGCAACAAGTAAAACAGGAATTACCGAAAGCAACGACGGCTCCAGAGCAAGAAGTCCAATCAAAGCAAGAGCAAAGATGCCGATACCAATCTGAATAATGCGGGATTTTACCGACGGGCTTCTTTTTACAAGCTGTTCATTAAAAAGATTATGTGTCATTTTATTACCTCACTTAATAAGCAAAAAACCTTGTGCGCGCACAAGGTTAATTCACGCTTTATCGCGCATTTTTACACAACTTATAGTACCATATATAAAATTTTATGTCAATAAATTATCCATAAAACAAGATTGCACACAACCTGTATTTATGTGCTATATGTAGAAATTCTCTTTGCCCTCTGTTTTTATGGATATTTTTGTGTTATAATCTAAATCAAAGGAGAATGATTTAATGGAACAGATCAGAGAAAATAAAATGGGCACAGCGAAAATGCTGCCCTTACTTGTATCAATGTCACTACCCAGTATGTTCTCAATGCTTATTCAAGCGCTTTACAATGTGGTAGACAGTATTTTTGTAGCGCGCTTTGATATTGACGCGCTATCAGCAGTTTCCTATGTTTTCCCGGTGCAGATGTTCAATATGGCACTTGGTGTAGGTACTGCCATCGGTGTTAACTCGCTTGTTTCAAGGCGGCTTGGTGAAAAGCGCATTGATGATGCATCCAATGCGGCAATGCACGGCATTGTGCTTGCGGTTTTAAGCTGGATATTCATGTGTCTGCTTGCTTTTTTCTTTACCAAGCCTTTCTATTCGATTTTTGCTGAGCCGGGTAAAATCTACGATATGGCCTGTGGCTATTCCAACATCATAAATTATTTTTCATTTGGTGTTATGATCCATGTGGCTATTGAAAAAATACTTCAGGCTACCGGTAATATGATCATACCCATGCTTTTACAACTTGTCGGTGCGGTTACAAACATCATCCTTGATCCGATTTTCATCTTCGGTTGGGGTCCTGTCCCCTCAATGGGTATTGAAGGTGCGGCAATCGCTACCGTTATCGGTCAGATTTTTGCTATGATCTTAGCTGTTCTTTATGTGTTCTTTAAAAAGCAGGAAGTCAGAATTTCCTTCAAAGGCTTTAAAATACACCTTAAAACCATCAAGGACATTTATGTGGTCGGTCTTCCCTCAATTGTTATGCAGTCCATCGGTTCTGTGCTTATCAGCTGCTTAAACTTTATTTTGACATCCTTTGGCGAAATTGCGGTGGCGGTGCTTGGTGTATACTACAAGCTTCAATCCTTCGTGTTTATGCCGGTGTTCGGACTGACTCACGGAGCTATGCCGATTATGGGCTACTCCTACGGTGCTAAATATAAAAAGCGTCTGCTTTCCGCACTTAAGTTGAGCGCACTTATCGCATTTTGCATTATGCTTTGCGGTTGTATTATATTCCTTCTCATCCCCGGCGAGCTGCTGGCCATCTTTGATAACGATGCCAACTTAATAGCAACCGGAATTCCGGCCCTTCGCACTATATGCTTATGCTTCCCTGTTGCTGGTGTTTGCATTATGCTCTCCACCATGTTCCAGGCTATCGGCAAAGGCAATTACAGTCTTATCATTTCACTTATGCGCCAGCTTGTTGTTCTGCTCCCCGCGGCATATCTTTTAGCAAAACTTGGCCTTTCCTACTTCTGGTGGGCATTCCCCATTGCGGAAGCCGTATCCCTCGCAGCCAGCATTTTCCTGTTCATAAGACAATATAACAAAGATATCCGCTATTTAAACGGCGATAAAATATAACAAAAAAAGGATACCCGTTGGGTATCCTTTTATTTTTCATTTTCTTCGCTGAATTCGGTCATCATTTCAGCCTTTGATGCATTTTTATGTCTTTGATCAACAGCCTTTCCATTGGGGATCCAAGGCTGTTTATATGGCAACATAAAAAATTCAGGAAAGTTTGCCTTCTTATTCTTTTTATCTTTCATTCTTTTCCCCTCCGCAATTTATTTTGCGCAGGTGAAAAGCTATAATTCACTCTAAATAATACCTGTATTTAATATTGTTTTTTGCAAATACTATAAGAGCGATGATTAGAACACGCAATACTGCTCCATATAAGCATCCATTTTGGGCAGAAGTTCTGCATATTCGGGAAGCTCGGATAAATACTCACGGATATCCGCAACGGTAACAAGTGCATGCACCTTGATTCCAAATTCCTCGCCCACTTCGTCAACAGCGGTTTTACCCGGTGTTGTACCTACCTCACAGCGATTTACGGATATGAACATATCTGTCACCTTCACATCAGCGCATGAGGTAAGAACGGGCATGGTCTCGCGGATAGCGGTTCCAGCAGTTATAACATCCTCAATAATGATTACTCTGTCGTTATCCTTCGGCTTGTATCCTACAATTGAACCGCCCTCACCGTGGTCCTTGACCTCTTTACGGTTAAAGAAGAACGGCTTATCGGTACCGAAATTGCGCGCAAGAGCACCGGAGGTTGAGGTAGCAAGCGGAATACCCTTATAAGCAGGGCCAAACATTGCGTCAAAATTATCGCCGAGAGTCTCGTTAATGAGAGCTGCGTAGAACTCACCTAATTTTGAATTCTGAAGTCCGGTTTTATAGTTGCCCGTATTTACGAAATAGGGCGTGTTGCGGCCGCTTTTTGTTACGAAATCGCCAAAGCGAAGAACATCGGCACTCATCATAAATTCAATAAATTCGCGTTTTGCTTTTGTTAACATTTAAAACTCCACCTTTTTATAAACTGTAATTAGTATACACTAAAAGCGAAGGAATAACAAGAGTAAAAAATACGGCGGAAAATTCCGCCGTATTTTCTTTATTCATCGTCGCTTTCAATGAGTCCGTAACCGCCGTCGTTTCTCTTGTATACCACGCAAAATGCCTCGGTATTCATATCACGGAACACGAAGAACTGATGGTCAAGCAGGTTCATCTGTAAAATTGCCTCTTCCACTGCCATAGGCTTAATGGGGAATTTTTTACGGCGCACAAGCTCAAAGCTGTCTTCTTCAACCTCGACATCAAAGTCGGTATCAGCATCGAACTTAATCGTACCCTCACGGAATCTCTTTTCCAGGCGGGTTTTGTTTTTGCGGATCTGGCGGTCGATTGTAACCTGAACAATATCGATTAGGCTCTTCAAGTCGTCACCACGCTGTGACGCGCGGAAGAGTGTCCCTTCATATTTGACGGTGACCTCAATCCACACTTTGCCGTTCTGGTGACCTACCGTGACATAAGCATCCGCCTCGTTCTTAAAATAGCGGTCAAGCTTTGAGAACTTTTTCTCCGCATATGCGCGAACGGCATCGGAAATGTTAATCTTTCTCTCAGTGAACATAAACTTCATACGAACATCTCCTTTTTTAATTGTCTACAAAGAGCCTACTCTTTGCACCTTTAGTATATCACGGTTTAAAGAAAATTTCAACAAAAACTTTAATATTTTTTCGTTTTTTCTGTGAATATTAACGAATGGCTACATAAGTTCGCAAATAGCGCAGCTGAAGGCTACCGGATCCTCGGGAAGCACACCTTCAATCAGCTCTGCCTGTGTATAGAGAAGCTTCGCATATACCGCGAGCCTGTCACTGCCCTGTGCCGCTTTTAGAGCACCAAAAACCTTGTGATCAGCGTTGATTTCAAGGACACGCGCGGCTCTCACCTGCTCACCTGTGGGCATAGCATTAAGTACCTTTTCCATAGATGTGGAAAGTCCACCCTCAGTAGTAAGACATACCGGGCAGCTACTGAGACCGTTTGACAATCTCACATCAGAGACCTTGTCATTAAGGGCCTCTTTAATTGCTGTAATGAGATCATTATTCTCTTCAGTAAGGGATTTGATTTTCTCCTTCTCTTCCTCGGATTCCAGGCCTAAATCGCCCTCTGATACCGACTTGAATTCTTTACCGTCATAGTCACGCATCATACGGAGTGCAAATTCATCTACATCCTGAGTGAGATAGAGAATTTCCATACCGCGCGCCTTTACCTTCTCTGTCTGGGGAAGGTTATCCAGCTTTGCAACGCTTTCGCCACTTACAAAGTAGATATACTGCTGGTCTTCCTTCATTTTCGACACATATTCCTTGAGTGTAACAAGTTTTTTCTCGCTTGAGGAATAGAACATAAGAAGGTCTGCCAACTTATCCTTATTCTGTCCAAAACTCTCGTATACGCCGAATTTAAGCTGTCTGCCGAAGGTCTCAAAGAATTTCTCATAACCCGCTCTGTCTTTGTCGAGCATATTCAAAAGCTCGGAGCGGATCTTCTTCTCAATACTTGTTGCAATAACGCGAAGCTGACGGTCATGTTGAAGCATCTCACGGGAGATGTTGAGGGATAAGTCCTGAGAATCAACAAGACCTCTTACAAAGCTGAAGTAATCCGGCAATAGATCAGGGCATTTCTCCATAATCATAACGCCGTTTGTATAAAGCGCAAGACCCTTTTCGTAATCACGAGTGTAGTAATCATACGGCGCATTTGCAGGCACAAACATAAGAGCGGTATAGCTAACCGCACCCTCGGTATTGGTGTGGATGGTACGAGCAGGTGCCTCGTAGTCGTGGAATTTGTTTTGATAAAATTCGCTGTATTCAGTGTCACCAAGTTCGCTTTTGGACTTTTTCCAGATGGGAATCATAGAGTTTAAGGTCTCATTTACTATTTTGGTCTCAAACTCATCTTCACTGCCCTCTTTAAGCTGACGACGCTCCATATCCATCCGAATAGGATAACGGATATAGTCGGAATACTTTTTGACGAGAGATGATATGCGATAAGGTTCTAAAAATTCATCAAAATTTTCATCCTCGGTATTTTCCTTAAGAGTGAGGATTATTTTAGTTCCCACATCCTCTTTGTCACATTCAGCTATTACATAGCCGTCTGCGCCGTTTGACTCCCAGGAATATCCACGGCTATCCTCGGAACAACTTTCCACGCGAACCTTACTGCTTACCATAAATGCCGCATAAAAGCCAACGCCGAACTGGCCGATAATATCGACATCTTCCATTTTCTCTTTCTCCTGCTTAAACGCAAGAGAGCCACTTTTTGCAATAATACCGAGATTCTCCTCAAGCTCCTTATCCGTCATACCGCAGCCGTGATCACAGATAGTGATTGTGCGAGCTGCTTTGTCCAAAACAATATCAATTGAAAGGGATGCGCGGTCAAGGCCGCTCTCCCCCCTGCTCATGGCGTTGTAATAACGCTTATCTGTTGCATCACTTGCATTGGATATAAGCTCACGGAGAAAAATCTCACGGTGAGTATAAATAGAGTTAATCATTAAATCCAAAAGTCTTTTTGACTCTGCTTTAAATTGTTTTTTAGCCATTTTTTATTCCTCCGATTTTTAGCACTCCAACCTTTCGAGTGCTAATTTTAATATTATGATATACCTATTTACAATAAAAATCAAGAGGGGCAATTGTAAACTTTCCATTAATTAGAAAAGCGGATGCAATGCATCCGCTTTCATTTTAATAACCAAGTTCCTCGCCAACTATAATAACATTTATTCTGCCCGCTACTCTCTGTTTTGCGGATACTAAGTAATTGCAGCAAATACGCGCATTTGATGCACAGCCGCTGCACATATCACCATCGAGACCGGTGCACTCGCCTTGCGCTTCGCAATATGTCTTGCAGTTAAGGCGCTTTGTATTAAGAGGTGCTGCTATCTCCTTTACACGACGGACAGCCGCATCTAAATCAGGAACGATTTTATTGATGCCTACTACCATAATAACTTTAGTCGGGCCGTAGCAAATAGCCGCAATGCGGTTTGAATTGCCGTCCACATTGTAAAGCTCGCCCTTTTCGGTAACCGCATTGGAGCTGGTTAAATAGAAATCAGCAGAGAAGGATGCGCGGTAGATAGCGGTTATCTCCTCAGGGGTTAAACCGGGCTGATTTCGGTCTAAATATTTACAATAACCGGTAAGTAAGAAATCACGAACACCGCATTCCTTAAGGGTTTCAGAGCCGCCGTGGGACACGACCGAGCCTTCGGGAATCATACCCTTAAGAAGACTTACCACCTTGTCGCGGCTTTCAACATAAGTAGCATTAATTCCGTTTTTTTCAAGTGCCTGCATTGTCCTTTCAATTCGTTCCATATAATTCACTCCTTTGTTCTATATTTTACCACAATACTCGTTATAAATCAAACAAAAAGAACTTCCCTATGGAAGTTCTTTTTGTTTGGTGTTTGTCGGGACACCAGCGGATGTTTGTGTTCCTTCGCCTTTGACAGGCGCTTGATCTTGGTCTTCGTAAGTATCAGCAGGTTCTTTGACCGGTTTCTTTTCCGCCACAGCTGTTTCTTGTGCCGGTTTCTTTTCCGGTGCAACCGTTTCTTCCGTAGGCTTTTTCTCCTTTTCCGGTGCAACCGTATCTGTTACAGTCTCTTTTCCCTTCTCAGGGGCGTCTGCGTCAGCCGCCGGCTCTTTTATATTTCCACCCATATTTCCTTCAGGTTCTTTTGCAGGTTTTTTCTCCGGTGTTTTTTCAGGAGGATAATACGGCTTTGTGTTGTTCGCATCGTACTCTCCCTCATCGTCGTTGCTCTGCTTCTTCTCCGTCTCAGATACGGTTTCACCAATGTCTTCCTTCGGTTTACCCTGTTCATCCTTTTCGTTTTTTTCCGGAATGGTTGTCTGCTCTTTCTGCCTTTCGTGTTCTACCTTTCCATATTCTTTTTTGGGTTTCTCCGCAACGGGAATATTTTCTTTTTTCGTAGTTGAGCTTACCGTCTTATCACTTTCAACAACTGTATTATCTTCCTTTTTAGCAGGTTTTTTTACCTCGTTCTTTTCAGGCACAACTACTTCCGTTTGCGGAATTTTCACCTCAGGCGCCGCGCCCTCTTTTTGCCTGTTTGAAATTAACATATCAATTTCTTTAGTTGTCTTGTCTTGCAGTTTTTCCGCGTTTTGCTTCTCATCGCCGCCGAACACAGTGGAGAATTCCTCGATAGCGCGCTGACGCTTTACGGATATACCCTGCTCGTTTGCCTTTTCGCTTTCCTCGTCGGTAGTATCCTTAACTACTACATTGTATTTTGTGCTCTTGTACTTATTTTCAATATTAAACACAGAGCCTCTGATTTTATCGGTATTCTTGGAAATATTTATTTCTATCTCATTATTTTCCTCTGTAAGAAATCCCTCTTTCTCACATTTTGTGATTACCTCGTCAATGCTGTCTTCAACATTGCCCGAGGAAACCTCAATAAATTCCGCATCAGTATTGAGCGGTGTGCAATCTATAACTATGTCAAAATAATTAAGATCCAGTCGAACACTGGGGTTAATATCAATATAAAGATAACTGTACGGCGTGTAGTAAAATTTATAAGCGATGGTAGAGGTTAAAATGCAGAGCGCAAGGCAAGCCGCAATTTTAAGGCTATTTACAAAGGCGTTGCTTGATGTCTTTACCTTCTGGCCGATCTTATAGTTTTTGCTCTTTATATTAACAAAGGTTCCGTCATCCTTGAGAACGATTGCGCGATTATCCTTAATATCAACTATAAGCCCTTTCATTTTACCCCACCTTTCTTTGCAAATTTTAAGTATTCCGATATTATTTCATATTCGCCGTCTAATATGACAATGCAGGCGATTATGTATTTTCTGTGACGCTCAAGCAGTTTTTCATTCACCTTAAGCGCATCTTGTATTTGTTTTGCAGGTAAAGTGTGTTTATCCTTGATGGATTTAACAATTTCCCTGTTTCCCATTATGAATTTAATTACCTTTTGACAGCTCAGCTTTGTTTTAAAGGATTTTGGTGAATATTGCGGCAGATCAAAAAAAGAAATGTCGTACTTTTTAAGCTCGTCATTCACACATTCGATCTCAATTGCCGCATTGGATATTTCGGCACGCGTGTCCTCTACATCAAATTCCGGCTCGTCTTCATCGCCGCTAATACTGCTGAAGGGTATTATTCCGCTGTTTTCGCGGTATTCCTTTCTTAGCCAGTCCTTAATTCGCGAGTGAATGGTAAGTCCCGCAAACGACAAAAACTTGCCCTTAGATGCGTCGAATTTATCGATCGCTTCGTTAAAAGCAAGCATAGCAACAGAACAGGCATCATCCTCCTCGGTAACATGTCTACCAAGTGCTTTGCCTGCAGATGACAATATGAAGTTTAAATAGTCCTCTAAAAGCTCATTTCGAAGAACATCATCCTTTTGAGCCTTTTGGACCTTTTCTTCCAAGTCCATCTTTCTGCGCCTACCCTGCTTTAATAGGGGCTGTGGCTGTACGCCACAGCCCCTATGTATTTTTTATTCTACAACGATTGTTCTGCTGTCGTTGTCCCAGTCTACATCAAGTCCGAATGCCTCTGCAACAAATCTGATGGGCACTAAGGTTCTGCCCTTGTAGATCTCAGGTGCAACGGTAAGTTCTTTCTCCTCACCATTAACGGTTGCGGTAAGGCTTCCGATCTGTAAAACGATAACCGTTTCGTCCTTTGTGATGGTAATTGTCTGAGTCTCGTCATCCCATTCAACGGTAGCACCATATGCCTCGGTAACAGCTCTTACCGGAACAAGTGCGCTGCCCTTATGAATGATCGGCTTAATGTTGTCATACTTTTCAAAGTCAACAGCCTCGCCGTCAATGAAGGTGTCAACGGAGTCGTCATTCTCTTCCTTCTTGTCTTTTGCGATTTCGTCTAAAATGTCCTCTCTTGCTTCCTTGTCACAATGTTTGAATAAGCCCTTGATACCCTTCATGTACTCTTTCTTTTCGGGCTTTTCTTTCTTAATTTCTTCCTTCTTGTCGCGGAAGTCTTTACGACCCATAGGTTTCTTCTCGGGCTTCTCCTCATTGGTCGTCTCTTCTACTGCTTCCTCGGAATCGGTAGTAGCGTCCTCGGTTACGGTTTCATCGGTTATTTTTTCGGTAGTTGCATCCTCAGTAGCGGTCGCTTCTGTTGTTGGCTCCTCAGCCTTGGGTTGAGCCGGCGCTTCCGGTTTTTCAGGCTTGACAGGTGCCTCAGCAGGAGCTTCATCCTTCACAGGCTTTTCCGGCTTAGCCGGTGCCTTGGGAGCATCTTCCTTAGCCGGTTTTTCGGGTTTAGCCGGTGCTTCCGGCTTTGCAGGTTTCTCTGCCTTTTCAGGCTTTACGGTTTCAACGGTTGTAGTGTCACTTGTAGCGGTATCTGTTGCGGCGTCGGTTGCAAAAGCAACACAGTTTGCAACGATTGCAAATGTTAATAGAGCAATTACCAATACTTTTTTCATAAGAACATCTCCTCGATTTAAAATTTTTATTGGTACTATATATTTCGCACCTGAATTTTAAATTTTGGGGGTCTTTTGAAAAAATATTACAACATCTTTTCCTTTTTATTTATATATGCAGCGTAAATAAGCGGTACAACAATCAAGAAAACAGGTGCCACATACATTGACAGTTCATTTTCTACATTGAATACAGATAGTGCATTATTAAGACCGTGTGCAACAATACACGGGATAAGCGATTTGCTTCTGTAAAATATAATTACGAAAAGATATCCTATCGCCATTGCATAGCCTATCTGCATAAGAGTTGGAATGAGTTCCGCACCGTTTATTAAATTCACAATATGTCCTATTCCAAAGGTAATGGAACTTACGGCTATTGCTATTTTCGCATTGTCTTTTTCCATCATTTTAAATAAGAATCCGCGAAAAATGAGTTCTTCAATAAATCCTATATTGAACATAGTCAGAATATAAAAGACAATTTCGCCAAGTGTGTTGTTTATATTTATTCCATTCCATAAATTGACAGAAACAATAAGTAAGAGCGGAGCAAAGTACAAGTATTTCTTAAATTCGCAAACTTTTGTCAGCCCGTAAAATTCAATTCTTCCAAGTGCTGCAACCAATGCAAAAAGGAGCAAGGAGAACGCGGTATTTACAATCGTACTTCTGTAATCTTCTATACCAAAGTTCTGTATGCAATATGAATTAATCACCAGATACAATACGATCAGCAGTATGCAAAAAATCGTTTCATGCTTGCAAAACAGTTTTTTCACATTTACTCCCTCCTCTTCCGAAAAAACTATATTTATATTTTAGCATAGCAATATGCAAAAAAACAAGCACCCACAAATGTGAGTGCTTGTAGTTGATAAATCCCAAATGGGAAACTATCTCTTTGAGAACTGGGGTGCACGGCGTGCGCCTTTGAGACCGTATTTCTTACGCTCTTTCATTCTCGGGTCACGAGTTAAGAAGCCAGCCTTCTTAAGGATCGGGCGGAACTCTTCGTTAACGGAGAGAAGCGCACGAGCGATACCGTGACGGATAGCGCCTGCCTGACCGGTAACACCGCCACCGGTAACGGTAGCAACGATGTCAACCTTATCGGTCATCTCGGTAGCAGCAAGAGGCTGACGAACGATGAACTTTAAGGTATCAAGGCCAAAGTAGTTATCAAGTGTACGGTTGTTGATGGTAATAGTACCGGAACCGTTGGGGTAAACATGAACTCTTGCAACGGAAGACTTTCTTCTACCGGTGCCGTATAAATAAGGCTTTTTAGATTTGTACATATTCAATTACCTCCCGATTAAGCCTGCTCGTAAGCAACGGGCTTCTGAGCATCATGACCATGATTCTCACCGCTGTATACTTTTAAGCGAACGAGCGCATGCTTGCCAAGAGTGTTCTTCGGAAGCATACCCTTAACTGCAACTGTCATTGCAAGCTCCGGCTTCTCCTTCATAAGGATGCGGTACGGAACCTCTTTGAGGCCGCCAGCATAACCGGAATGTGTGCGGTAGTACTTGTCAACCAGCTTGTTGCCGGTGAGGATAGCCTTATCCGCGTTTACGATGATTACGAAATCGCCGCAGTCAACATGAGGAGTAAAATCAGCCTTATGCTTACCACGGAGAAGAACAGCAGCCTGTGCTGCGGTACGGCCAAGGGGCTTGTTAGCAGCGTCAAGGATGTACCACTTGCGGTCTACTGTGTTCTTGTTTGCCATAAATGTAGACATAACATAAACCTCCAAATTTTTATTCAGCTCGAATTTTTTACCCAAGAGATATGAAAAACGAACGGTTTAGAAAAAAACATTCACTTTTCATATCACTTGAGGTATAATACTTTTAGAGCCTATAATGTTATACCACATTTAAAAATTGATGTCAACACCTTTTTTCAAATATTTTAATTTAGCACCGAGTGAACTTCAAAATGCTCCCAAATGCTCGTTTTTTCTCTCGAATACTCAAAACGCTATTTATTTTTTATGTGAGGTCAAATATGCAAAGAATACTCAGTTTAACGCGAAAATGCGTGCAGGAATACGAAATGATACAGGATGTCGACCGTATTGCCGTTGGTGTTTCGGGCGGTAAAGACTCTATTTTACTGCTTCACGCCCTCCACGGTCTGTCAAGATTTTATCCTAAGAAGTTCTCCCTTCACGCAATAACCATCGATATGGGTATGAATATGGACTTCTCCCCAATTACGGAGTTCTGCAAGTCTCTGGACATTCCACACACTATTATACCCTCAAATTTAAAAGAGATTATATTTGACATCCGCAAGGAGACAAATCCCTGCGCCCTATGCGCCAAGATGCGCCGAGGAATGCTTAACGACGCGGTAAAGGACTTGGGTTTTAACAAGGTAGCACTGGGTCATAATTTTGACGACGCAGTGGAGACTTTTATGCTCTCCCAGGTTTTCGAGGGTAGGATATCCTGCTTTATGCCGGTCACTTATTTGGATCGCTCCGATCTTACCACCATACGCCCGCTTCTGTACATAAACGAAAGTCAGATACGCGGAATAGTAAGACGAGAAAATTTACCGATTGTGGCCAATCCCTGCCCCGCTAACGGCAACACTAAGCGTCAGGAGATAAAAGAGCTTCTCAAGGAGATGAATTCCAGATATCCCGGTTATAGGGAGAGAATTTTCTCTTCAATGCAGCGGCTTCCGCTACCCGGCTGGAAAATAACCGGCGAAACGAGAAATAATAAAGTTTAACTGTACAATTTATGAAAAATAAATTATACTGTAATTATTAAAATAAAAGGAGAAAATATTATGAAAAACCCTATAGTTACAATGGAATTTGAAAACGGCAATTCCCTGCAGATCGAGTTATATCCAAAGATTGCACCCAATACGGTTGCAAACTTTATCTCACTCGTTAAGAAGGGCTTTTACGACGGTGTTATCTTCCACCGCGTTATCCCCGGCTTTATGATCCAGGGTGGCGATCCCAACGGTGTCGGTATCGGTGGTCCCGGCTACTCCATTCGCGGTGAGTTTTCCGCAAACGGCTTCGAAAACAAGTTAAAGCACCTGCGCGGTGTTATTTCTATGGCTCGCACTCAGGACCCCAACAGCGCAGGTAGCCAGTTCTTCATTATGGTTGACGATGCGCCACACCTTGATGGTCAGTATGCTGCATTCGGTCAGGTAATCAGCTCTATGGACGAGGCCGACAGAATTGTCCGTGTTCGCCGCGATCTCAGAGATAAGCCGCTGGAGCCGCAGACAATGATGAAGGTCACTGTTGAGACCTTTGGCGAGGAATATCCCGAGCCGGAAAAAGTTTAAGGAGTTTTTATTATGAAAACCGTTTTAGAGCTGTGTAAGGCGGCTAAATCCGCCTCGCGCTCAATATCCCTTCTCTCTACCGAGACAAAGAATAAAATCCTTTTGGATATCGCAGATGCTATTCTTGAAAACAAGGATATGCTTATTGCGGAGAACACGCGTGATATTGCAATTGCTAAAGAAAATAATATGCGCCCGTCCCTTATTGACAGATTGACCTTAAACGACGCCCGCATTGAAGCGATGGCTGAAGGTGCACGCCAGGTGGTGTCACTTCCCGACCCTATCGGTACGGTGTTATCCGAGAATGTTCGCCCCAACGGCATTAATATTAAAAAAGTGCGCGTGCCTCTTGGGGTCATCGGTATTATCTTTGAATCCAGGCCCAATGTCACATTGGATGCGGCTGTTCTTTGTCTTAAGTCCGGTAACGCTACCGTCCTTCGCGGCGGTAAAGAGGCTATCTACTCAAATATGGCAATAACCGCGGTTATGCGTGATGTTCTTACAAAAAACGGCGTATCTCCCGACGGAATTTGCCTCATCGAAGATACCACCCGCGCGTCATCCAATGAACTTATGAATATGAAAGGGCTTGTGGATGTCCTTATTCCCCGCGGCGGCGCCGGTCTTATTCGCGCTGTGGTTGAAAACGCCAAGGTTCCGGTTATTGAAACCGGTGCCGGAAACTGCCACCTGTATGTGGACAAAGCGGCGAATTTGGATATGGCAGTAAGTGTGCTTACCAATGCAAAATGCTCCCGCCCCTCTGTCTGCAACGCGGTTGAGACCGCGCTTGTGCACCAAGCTGTGGCAAAGGAGTTTTTACCGAAATTAGTTGACGCTCTCGCGCCCTATAATGTGGAAATCCGCGGTGATGAAGAATGTGCAAAAATCATTTCCTGCACTCTTGCAAGCGATGAAGATTGGGAGACCGAATATAACGATTTTATTCTGGCAATTAAAGTCGTTTCTGATATTGATACCGCGATAGAGCATATCACAAGATACAACACCATGCACAGCGAGGCTATTATTACCGATGATGATAAGGCGGCTGAATTATTTACAAATTCCATTGATGCCGCGGCGGTCTATGTAAATGCCTCCACAAGATTTACCGACGGTTTTGAGTTTGGTCTTGGTGCGGAAATCGGTATTTCCACTCAGAAGATGCACGCTCGTGGTCCTATGGGCCTTGAGGAGCTCACATCAATTAAGTATTTAATCCACGGTAACGGTCAAATCAGATAAAAAAAGACGAGGTGCAATACCTCGTCTTTTTTATCTTTTACTTATTCACAGTCACAGTCGCCGCAACCGCAATCGCAGGATGCTTCTGCCGGTAACTCGAACTCAAGCTCTTCACCACAGCTGGGACAAACAATGCCGCCCTTACCTACCAAAGACTCATCAAGCTCAATTGTTTCGTTGCAGGTGGGGCAAACAACGCTGTAATAATAGCAGTCACAATCACAGTCGAAATCGTCCTCATCTTCGCAATCGCAGTCACAGTCACATTCATCAATTGTTGTTTCGATCTCAAGTAACTCCTCTGCAATTTCGTCAAGCTCGTCCTCAATTTCAGCCGTTGCATCCTCGAGAGCACTTACCTTGCCTGCCATTTCATCAACTAAGTCAATAAGTGCAACAATGAGCTTACCTTCCTTTTTGTCGGTGTCAAGGTCAAGACCGTCTGCAAGACCTTTTAAATAAGCTGCTTTCTGCATAATGTTATCCATAATAATTCTCCTTTTCATAAATTCAAATACCCCTGCAGTGCAGGGGTATTGTTTTTTTAAGCTTTAGCGCGCTCTAAGTACTCGCCTGTTTCAGTATCAAGCTTAATCTTATCGCCGATATCGATAAAGAGCGGCACGCGAACCTCTGCACCGGTTTCAACAGTTGCCGGCTTAAGTACATTGGTAGTAGTGTCACCCTTGAAGCCCGGCTCGGTCTCGGTGATTTCAAGTACAACATGCTTCGGCGGCTCAACACCGAAAACAACGCCCTTGTAGGAAAGAACCTTAACGGTCATATTCTCCTTAACGAACTTGAAGCTGTCACCTAATTTGTCAGCATTTAACGGAAGCTGCTCATAGCTTTCAAGATC
Source organism: Eubacteriales bacterium (assembly GCA_045580305.1). Classification (GTDB taxonomy): domain Bacteria; phylum Bacillota; class Clostridia; order Oscillospirales; family JAAYXM01; genus RGIG7332. The sequence goes on along the minus strand of JAZNNQ010000042.1, from coordinate 6,552 downwards.
CATAAAGTAGTAAAGTTCGCCATCGTTGTAAAGATACTCCATATCCTTGCGCTCAACAAATGCCGGCGGGAACTTGTCGGTGGGGTTGAAAGTACGCTCAACAACCGCACCGGAAATAACATTGCGAAGCTTTGTACGAACGAAAGCTGCGCCCTTACCCGGCTTAACATGCTGGAACTCGATTACCTGAAGTACCTGACCATCCATATCGAATGTAATACCATTTCTAAAATCGCCTGCTGTTACCATCTATATTTTCCTCCATTACAAAATTTTCTATATTTGCTATTTTATTCTACAATATTTTTCGCCACTTGGCAAGTGTTTTCTTATACTATTTTCAAAAGTCCTCTCAGAGCCAGTACATAACTCTCTCCGCCAAAGCCGCAAATCACGCCACGGCACACGGGTGCGATCACGCTTTTGTGCCTGAATTCCTCGCGGGCGTGGACATTTGAAAGGTGCACTTCAATACAAGGAAGCTCAACCGCAGAAATAGCATCGCGGATCGCAATACTGTAGTGGGTATACGCACCCGCATTCAAAATAACGCCGTCGACCTTGCCCTTTGCCGCGTGTAATCTGTCGATAAGTTCACCTTCGCAGTTGGACTGGTAAAATTCAACCTCAGCGCCCAATTCCTTTGCACAAGCAGCAATATTTCTCTCAATATCCGCAAGTGTCTCGGTGCCGTAGACGGTAACCTCGCGTGTTCCCAATAAATTTAAGTTGGGACCGCTTATAACAAGTATCTTTTTCATATTCTAAGCCCCTTTGCCTTTAAATATTCATCACGCATACTCATGGCATCCTCCGCCTGAGTACCCGCACTTTCACAAATAAATCGCGGTGTGTAGCCCCGCTCCGCTATTATTTTTGCAATCGGTGCAAAATCCGGGCCAAAAACCTTATCCTCAAATGTAAGGTGTCGTACTTCGCCACTTTTATTGTTATACTCTATCTTCGAAAAATGACTGTGGAAGCTTCTCACACGATCAAAGCCCAGTATCTCTTCCATTCTGCCGAAAATAAACTCATAATCCTTTTGCTCACGGAGAGCGCCAAAATTCCGCGCATTATAATGACCAAAGTCTATACACGGTATGAGCCGCTCGTCAACCAGGCACAGCTCCAGTACCTCGTCCAAAGTACCCAGCTGATTGGTGCAACCCATAAGTTCGGGACACAGGATTATATCGCTGTATCCGCTATTGTCCATAGCAGACATTACCTTTTTGAGGGTTTCTTTTGCTATTGCGAGAGCTTCGTTTCTCTCCCTTTTCATAAGTGAGCCGGAATGTATAGTAATTCGAGTAGCACCCATAAGAGATGCCGCCTTAGCACTCTGCAACACATAGTCAATAGTCTTTCTTTGACGCTCCTCCTCAGGGTTTGACAAGTTCATATAATAAGGCGCGTGTATGGAAAGTGCTATATTGTATTCCTTTGCTGCGTTCCCTATCTTTTTCGCAGTTTCCTCACCTAAAAGCACGCCTCTGCCACATTGATATTCATACGCGGTAAGGCCACGCTCGCTCAAATAGCGCGGTGCATCACATGAGGATTTATAGCCGGCGGCAGTAAAGCTTTCGCTATTCCCCGCAGGGCCGAAAAGTGCTATTTTTTCTTCCATAAAATCGTCCTCGGTTTAATTGATTTAACCTTGATGGATAAAACCCCTGAAATTCGGGCACAAAACATATCCGTAGTTCTTTTGTCACCAATTAAAACTGTCTCCTCAGGAGTGCCGCAGAACGCCTCTAGGGCACGATTTACCGCGCGTCTTTTTGGCTTTCCGCTTTTCCAGAAATATGGTATGTCAAGACTCTCACAAAATTTTTCTACGCGGTTTTTCCCGTTATTGGAAACAATGGCGACCTTAATTCCCGCTTCATTCATACCACAGATCCATTTTTTTACCGCTTCTGTTGGTAGTGGAGTGTCATAGTCCGCAAGTGTATTATCAAGATCGCATAGCGCGTACTTAATACCGCGCGCTGCAAGCTCACCGGGATTTATATCGTAAATTGTGTTGAGTTCTATATCACCACGAAATATTTTCATCATTATCGGGTATCTCCGTTACATATAATATATTGTCATTGTACTACATTTTTATAAAAACTACAAGTGTGAGGTTTTAAAATGAATGAATATTTAATCTGCACACCCGATTATGCAAAGAAAACCCGCTTTATTCCGGCGCATCTGATATATAAAATCGAAAACGGTCATCTTTTCCGTCAGCAAATACCCATTTCATTAAATGGTGGTGTTATGGTAATTGGAAGCATATGCGGTGCGCTGAACATCGCACTTGCAAAGCGTATTCTTACCGAATGTCTGCGTTTCAATTTCAGCGGTGTATTTCTCGCGCTGCCCCCTTTACCTGAGGATGCTTCTCTTGATTTCGCCCGCGAGCTTTGCGACCTGCTTGTCAGTAAAAATATAAAACTATTTCTGCCACTTACCTATTCCGCTTGCAATAGCGCGATGCTTTTAGTGCCCGCAATAAATACAAGTTCAAGTTTTCACAACTATTTAGAGGATGTTTGTATTCGGTATTCGCCTGAACGACTGGTTTTGGAACTATCCACTCAGCCAATTGAGTTTAAAATCCCACAAAAAGAGCCGAATTTCGGTGTTCCCATATCCTTTGAGCAGCTAAAAGAACTCATACACGGTGCTATGACCTTTTATTCGCACGATTTGTGCACCAATTATTTTACATACGATAGCAGTTTCATTGTCTTCGATACACCCGAGACCTTTGCGGTAAAAAGGAAAATCGCAGAAAGTTTTGGTATCAATTCCTGTTTTTATCTTGTAAATCTCAAAAACACCGCCATTCTTGAAAAACTTGAACAAACTCGCTAATTTTACTTGCAATTTACTGTCAAGCTATGTTATAATACCCGTTGTTGATACAATTGCACCTATGGCGGAACTGGCAGACGCGCTAGATTCAGGTTCTAGTCGGGGCAACTCGGTGCAGGTTCGATTCCTGTTAGGTGCACCAAAATCGCAGTATGTACATTTTTCGGTAACGATTTTGTACGACTGCGATTTTTTCATATGGGGATTTTCCCCCTCTTGACGCAGGTTTTCTCCACTAAGTTCTAAAAACCTGCTGTCACCCCCTTAGCGGATCGCGGTTTATGCCATTCGGCAAACCGCTAGATACCATATATCTGCTGTTAACTTCACCAAAAAACGAGATACACCATTCGTGGTATATCCCGTTTCTATTTGTACTTTTAGAAGAACAAACTAAAAAAAGACTAAGTAGTCAAAAAATAGTCAACCTGATAACGGTTTTATTTTGCAAGTATTTTTGTAAGCGGTTCTTGCAACATGGGTCTGAAGAATTTTACAACAAATCCGACGCATACCGCAGAGATGATCGTTCCCTCTCTTGTGCCCACAAGCTTACCATCAAATAAAATAAATGATAATATGATAGATAGTGATACCCAAGCCACATCAAAAATAACTTTCACATTTGCAAAATCTTTTCGCGTAACATCCGCCAGTGCCTTAACAAACGCCTCACCGGAATTTAATATTACATTTGCTATAACGCCGAGGGCTATGCCAAAGCCAAGTATCACAATGCCGACAAACACCAACACAAGCTTAACAGCATAAATATCGTTTGGTATACCTCCAACACACCACATACCAAAATCAGTAAAATATCCAAAAATCACAGACAACGGTATCTGTAAAAGCTGAACAAGCTGAAAATTGCGGCGCAGAAGCAAAATTTGGCCTAAAATCAGCACACAATTTGAAATAAAAAGCCATGTACCGAAGCTGATCGATGTAAATCTACAGCTTATAATGTTTGCAACCGATGATATTGGGGAAACGCCCAATTCACCATGTTTTGTAAATGCCACGCCAAGTGCAATAAAAAATAAGCTTATTATAAAAAGCCCGTACCGTTTTATCGTTTCTTTCGTTGTCATTAAAGTATCTCTTCTTTCTCGGATATTACAACTATGATACACTATCGCGCGGCTGTTTGCAAGAAAAAACACCTTGGTAAAAGCCAAGGTGTTTTAAAATTATTCAGTGATATACGGAAGGAGTGCAATGTGTCTTGCTCTCTTGATAGCCTCAGTAAGCTGACGCTGATGAGCAGCACATACGCCGGTCATTCTGCGCGGTAAAATCTTGGAACGCTCAGAAAGGTAACGGCGGAGCTTAGCAACATCCTTGTAATCGATATGCTCTACCTTATCAACGCAGAAAGAACAAACTTTTCTACGCTTACGGTTCTTCATATTCTTATCCATTACGGTTTACCTCCTTATAAATTAAAACGGAAGCTCTCCATCATCACCTAACAGCTCTTCAAAGTCAGAGCCGGGTGTAGCCGGTGCGGTAAAATCGTTCTGATATCCGCCACCGAAATCATCACTCTGCACAGGTGCAGAGGCTGATGTTGAGAAGCCATCACTTTTCTTGGACTCAGCAAAGAAGCATTCGTCCGCAACCACTTCGTATGTGGTTCTTTTATTACCGTCGCGGTCGGTCCAGTTACGCGCCTGAAGGCGACCGGAAACCGCAACAAGCTGGCCCTTACGGAACCATTTGGAAACAAATTCAGCCGTGTTGCGCCAAGCTACTATGCTGATAAAATCAGCGGTCTGCTGACCTTCGGAAGCGTTGCGCGAATAGCCACGGTCGACAGCAAGAGTGAACGATGCAACGGGAACATTGCTCTGTGTGTGACGGAGCTCAGGGTCCCTCGCAAGGCGTCCCATAAGGATTACCTTATTAAGCATAGTTTAAAACCTCCCTCTTACTTTTCCTCGTCTTTGCAAACGATGATAGAGCGCATAACGCCCTCAGTGATCTTGTACACACGGTCAAGCTCAGCCGGGAAAGACGGTACGCCTTCGAACTCGATAAGAGTATAGTAGCCCTCGCTCATATCGTTGATCGGGTATGCAAGACGACGCTTACCCCATTCATCAATATTGGTAACAGTAGCGTTAGCCTCGATGAGCGCCTTGATCTTCTCGACGAGTTCTTTTACCTTTTCCTCACCTGCAGTTAAATCAGCGATGAAGATAGTCTCGTACTTAGCACTTACTTTTGCCATTGTTATTACACCTCCTTTTGGACTTTTGGCCTCTACTCCTTGGTAGAAGCAAGGATTAACTATATTATTATACCTTATTTTGGCTTTTTGTCAAGTGTTTTCGTTGACTTTTTTATTTTTTGTGTTAAAATATATTTATAAAATTTAATGGGCGGCAATCTCCGCCCCATGTCCGGAGGAAAACCATGAAAAAAACCTCTTATCTTTCACGCGCCGGTATTATTGGCGCAATTTATGCGGTTTTAACACTTGCCATTCCCTTTATAGGCTTCGGCCCTGTTCAATTCAGGGTAAGTGAAGCGTTGTGCATATTGCCCGTATTTTTCCCCGAGTCGGTGCTTGGCCTTTTTATAGGGTGTCTTGCTTCAAATAGTATAGGTATGGCTTTTGGAATGACCACACCCTGGGATATTCTTATCGGCTCACTTGCAACCCTTATCGCGGCAATAATAACACGAAAAATTAAGGTTGATTTACTTGTTCCCCTGCCCTCGGTTATTATAAACGCGGTGATGATCGGTACAATGGTTACCTATATTATGATGCCCGGTGCTGAAGCCGCACCGCTTATGTATAATATCTTGACTGTTGGTATAGGGCAGTTTTTATCCTGCTATTTGTTAGGTATACCGCTACTTAAATTATTAAAAAAACGCTTTAAATAATAATTATCCACCTGCAATGCAGGTGGATTTTCTTTTTAGCATTGTACCCCTTTTACGGCAAGAGGGAAGGTTTTTTCTCTCCCTCCGAGTTTGCTTCGCAAACCCACCTCCCTCGTCAGAGGGAGGCTAACGCCAGTCACTACAAATGGGCTCCCTCTGATGAGGGAGCTGTCGAGCGGAGCGAGACTGAGGGAGAGATAGAATGCGTTTTACCTTCTTATCCCCTCCGGTGCTGCGCACCACCTCCCCTTACCATAAGGGTAGGCTATGTACAAACAAAAAAGATGCGAGGAAAAATTCCTCGCATCTTTTCGTTATTTTAACCTTGCGGTTTTCTAACTTTTATTTGACTTATGCCTTCGGGCCAAGCCACTTAGCATACTCAACGTTTACGAGTACAGCATCGCTATATACATACTCGCCGTCTACTACTACATATGCCTTTGCGATTACTTCACTACCAAAGTTTGCTACTGCAATACCGGTAAAGAGTGCGCTTGCCTTACCATCGGTAAGTGCTGCTACATTATCGGTCTCAACGCGTGCAATCTTTGTCTCGTTGGTCTCGTTGCCTGCAACATAAATCATAATACCAGCCTTAGTAATCGGAGTGGTTGCAAACTTCTTGAAGTATGCACTTACTGCGATTACACCTTCACGGTAGGGGTTGGTGATGTACGGTGCATAGTAACCGGAGTCAGAAGTAACTTCAAAGTCAGAAGCTGCTACATCAAGAGTCCACTTAGCGTAGAAGGTCTTGTCGCCGGTTGCATC
>JAZNNQ010000041.1:0-22768 GCA_045580305.1 Eubacteriales bacterium | reverse complement strand
CTAAGACCGCTTGGCCTCCGACTTCCCTTAGCGCTGTAATCGACGCTAAGATGGCTATGGGTCAGGTTGTTTCCAAGATGGCTATGAACATGGCTATTGAAAAGGCTAAGAAGTACGGCTTCGGTGCGGTTGTTGTTAACCACTCCAACCACTACGGTATTGCCGGCTACTATACCAGAATGGCTGCTGAGGCTGATATGATCGGTATGTGCTTCACCAATACCGAGGCTATTATGATCCCCACCAATGGCAAGAACGCAATGCTCGGTACCAACCCGATCGCATTCTCTATGCCGGCTGATCCCACTCCCTTCCTTTACGATGTTGCTACCACCGTTGTTCCCCGTGGTAAGCTGGAAGTTTACAACAAGAAGGGCACTCCGCTTCCCATGGGTTGGGTTGTTGACGCTAACGGTCAGGACACCACCAATGCAGGCGAAGTTATTCAGAACATTATCGCAAAGGCCGGCGGCGGTATCCTTCCGATCGGCGGTTCTTCTGAGGCAACCGGTTCCCACAAGGGTTACGGCTTAGGTCTTATCGTTGAGGTTATGACTGCTATCCTTTCCGGTGGCGTTACCTCCAACCATGTTTCACACTGTGGTAACGGTGACACTTCCGAGTCTTTCTGGGCTATCGACTACGGTATGTTCGGTGACAAGAAGGAAATGCGCGCTCGTATGAGCACTCTTCTTGAAGAGCTCCGCAACAGTGAAAAGGCTGAGGGTCAGACCCGCATCTACACTCACGGCGAGAAAGAGATGGAGTCTACTCAGGAAAAACTCAAGAACGGTATTCCGGTTAACGAGAAGACCGAGGCTGAGATGCGCATGATTGCAGAGGCAGTTGGCGTAGATTACAGCAAGTACTTCGATTAATAAGAACTTAAAAGCCTCGGGAGAAATCCTCCCGAGGCTTTTTTAAGGAGATGATGCAAGAGTGTTGCCAATAGAATTTTTAGACAGAATGAAAAATACCTTAGGTGCTGAATATGAAGCATTTCTTGCATCATACGATGAGGTGCCAAAGGGAGGACTTCGCACAAATCCACTTAAAATCTCGGCAGATGATTTAAAGAAACTTCTGCCTTTCGAGCTTGAAGGGGTAGAGTGGTGTAAGCAGGGTTTTTATTACCCGATGGATGCCCGACCGGGGAAATCGCCCTTCCACGATGCAGGCCTTTTCTATATGCAGGAGCCCAGCGCTATGCTCCCCGGAACACTCCTTGATGCGAAACCTGGGGAGATAATTTTAGACCTTTGCGCAGCACCCGGCGGAAAGAGCACCCAAATTGCGGGGGCAATGAATGGTGAAGGGCTTCTTATTGCAAATGAGCCGTATCCCGCCCGCGCCAAGGTGCTTTCCCAGAACATAGAGCGACTTGGCATTAAAAATGCGGTGGTTACCTGCGCATATCCCGATAAATTCGCGGAAAAATTTGTTGAATTTTTCGATAAAATTATGGTGGATGCCCCCTGCTCAGGTGAGGGTATGTTCAGAAAAGATCCGGCAACCATTGATGAGTGGAGTACGGATAATGTTACAATGTGTGCATCTCGCCAATGGGATATTTTGCAAAGTGCTTATAAAATGCTAAAACCCGGCGGAAGACTTGTATATTCCACCTGCACTTTTGCCGAGGCTGAAGACGAGGAGATCGTAAAAAGATTAGTGGGCGAGCTTGGTATGCGCCTTATAGAACAGCACCGCATATGGCCTCATATTGATTGCGGCGAGGGCCATTTTGCCGCGCTTTTAGAAAAGGCGGGCCAGCGGGATATAACCTCTATTGAAATGTGTGATAGCGAAAAAATCCCAGAATATGAAGCCTTTGCTGAGGACACTTTTGTAAATGTGCCCAAGGGCATAATATTCAGAATTCGTGACGAGGTATACTCGGCTCCCATTGCGCCGAATATACTTTCCGGCATACAGGTTATCCGCAACGGTGTGCACCTGGGTACGGTTAAGAAAAATCGTTTTGAGCCTGCTCATGCTCTTGCGCTTGCCAGCACAAAAGAAGATGCGAAACGAACGGTTGAGCTTGAGGATGCTCAGGTTATTTCCTACTTAAAGGGCGAAACATTGCCTTGTAATGATGAAAACGGATGGACACTTGTCTGCTATAAGGGCTATCCCTTGGGCTGGGGCAAGGTCAGCGGCGGAATACTCAAAAATCACTATCCCAAAGGTCTTAGGAGAATGTGAAAATGAAGAAAAATACGATTATAACTGTCGATAAAGATACCGAGCTTTTAAAGTTTCTTTTGGAAAATTTAAAAGGTCAGTCAAGAAATAATACAAAAGCGCTTCTTACTTACAAACAGGTAGCGGTAGATGGTGAGATAAGAACTGCTCACAATTTTCCTCTTACTGCCGGAATGACGGTTGAAATCATTTGGGATAAGAGCCGCGGCAAGGAAGAAAGAGAACTTGAAATTATTTACGAGGATGAGTGTATCATCGCGGTAAATAAGCCGGCAGGGCTTCTTTCCATTGCAAATGAAAAGGAGAAAGAGCGGACGGCATATCATATGCTTACCGATTATGTAAAGAAAAAGGACAGATCAGCACGAATTTTCGTTGTGCATCGCCTTGATAAGGACACCTCGGGCGTTTTGGTTGTTGCAAAGAATGATGAGGTAAAACTCGCTCTTCAGGAAAAGTGGAACGAGAATGTGTCCAGAAGAGAATATGTCGCAGTGGTTGAGGGAACGCCAAAGGAAAGCCGCGGCACAATCAAGTCCTACCTTCGTGAAACAAAGACACATCTTGTCTATTCTGCTGAAAGTGGAGAAAAAGCGATCACAAATTACGAGGTAATTCGTGAGGGTAGTCAGTACAGCCTGCTTCGCGTGCAGATTGCAACAGGTAAGAAAAACCAGATCCGCGTTCATATGCAAGATATGGGAAATCCCATTGCAGGCGATAAAAAATACGGCGCAAAAACATCCCCTATAGGAAGATTGGCACTTCACGCAAATATTCTGGAATTCTATTATCCAATTAAGGATAAGATGCTTACTTTAGAGGCGAAATACCCCGCATCATTTAAAAAGCTGACGAAATAATAAAACCCCCATCGTTTTAAACGATGGGGGTTTTATTTACAATGCTAATGGATTTTTAAGGAATTCATCTATAATATCAATTGCAATTTTTTGAGACAATTCACCGGCTTGTTCATCATATTCCTGGTTTTTCATCTCACTGTTTGAAATTGCCCTGATGGAAGTTAACGGTATTTTCAAACTGTTTGCCGCCATATATGCGCCGGAACATTCCATCGCTTCACAAACGACACCGTAATTCTCATTATATTTTTTCATCTGACTGATGTCCTTGGTCCATACATCTCCGCTGCCGATATTATCAAAGTAGATATTATCTTTGTTTTTTAATATATCCAACTCTTGAAGCCAATTTAAAAGCTTTTCATTGGCGTTATATGATACGACCTCGTTATCTATGGTTCTGTACTCGGCTTTTTTCCACGGGTTTATATCGTCAATTTCTTTGGTTTCGGATGTGGAAAATAGGGATATATAATAAATCTGTTTTCCTATTATTATATCTTCTTTATTTAACCACTCAACCAAAGCGCCCGCAGTTCCTTGATTTAATATAAATAACGGATCATATTTTTGAATAGATAGGGTGGTTGCTATTGCACTCGATATTTCGCCCATTTTGGTTTTACTCACAATAACGGGATAATTTTTATATGTACACTCATAAAAAACATAATCACCAAAAATATTTTTGTTTTTAATTTCAAATTGTTGTAACAGATAGTTTATTTCACTTTGCAAAGCACCCTGTATTATAATCGGTTTATTCATTCTATTACCTTCACTTATATATTTTACAAGAACTATCGAAATATAAAACAAAAACTTACGATACCTTATCGGTTCGTAAGTTTTTATATGGAGCGGAAGACGAGATTCGAACTCGCGACGTTCACCTTGGCAAGGTGACGCTCTACCACTGAGCCACTCCCGCATAACTGTACTACATAGTATACCACAAAAAATCAATTTGTCAACACCAAATTTTCAAAAACTATTTAGTAATCAGTATAAGACCAAGAGCGCATACTGCCATTCCTATAAGCTGACGGAGGGAAATTGTTTCTTTGAAAAGCAAGTAACCAACTACCAAAAGCACACAAGCGAGGGCGATATTTGTCACAAGTGAGCCGACACTTACCTTCCAGCCAGCACGATAAACATAAATATACCCTACCTCTAACCCTACGATAGCGATACCCAGCACAAGGGATGACCAATTTAGCTTTGAAGCTTCCGCAAGGATACCGTCGCGGTTTCCAAACAGTAAAAAGGCGCAGAAGGAAATTACCGCTGCGGTTATATAGGTAATTGTCAGGGAAAGAAAAGGACTTGCCTTGCTCGGTGTGAATTTGGAGCAGATGTGGTAAAAGGTATTTGATATTACCACAAGCAAAACCGGAAGCATCATTTTAACCATAGCAATACTCCTTTTGAAGAAGCGGAGGGGTGTTACCCCTCCGCTTAAAAATTATCTTTTGTCGTAAACTATCTTGCCGTCAACCATTGTGAGAACAACATTAAAGTCATCATCCAGCGCGGTAAGGTGTGCACGGTAGCCTGCCTGAAGGCTACCCACATCGGTAAGACCCAAAGCATTTGCAGGATTTAATGTAAGACCAAGCACCGCGGTTTCCAGCGGGACACCGATTGTGTTGACCACATTCTTAAGCGCAACATTGGAGCATAAGGTAGAACCTGCAAGAGCGCCATTTTCAATTCTTGCAATACCGTCTTTTACAAATACCTTGAGGGTGCCAAGCATATACTCGCCGTCTGCCATCTTGGCAGCATCCATAGAGTCGGTGATTAAAACCACATTGCGGGGATTTTTGCACTTGTAAACGATCTTGATTGCCTCGGGGCAAACATGAATTAAGTCGCAGATAAGCTCATTATACACATCGTCGCGGATCAAAGACATACCTAAAAGACCCACATTACGATGATTAAGCGGTGCCATTGCATTGTAAGTATGTACAGCGATATTTCCGCCTGCGTCAATCGCAGCCTTTGCCTCGTCCTGAGTAGCGGGGGAGTGACCGAGAGAGACCCTTACACCGCGTGAGCGCAGATAGCGGATAGCATCAGCAGCACCCTCTAAATCCGGTGCGATGGTAACGACCTTAACTGCACCCTCGCCCTCATCAACAAGCATCTTAAGCTCGTCAATATTAACACCGCGAAGTAAGCTCTCATCGTGAGCGCCACGGCATTTTGCATTAAGATAAGGACCCTCGAGGTAAATACCGTTAAGGGCAGCGCCTGAGGTACCCTTCTTCATAACATTTTTAACCCTGCGAATAGCGGCAACAACATCGTCTAAAGATGCGGTAACGCTTGTCGCATTAAAGGTAGCAACACCACAGGAAGCGTAGTGCTGAGATAACTTATCCAGCTCTTCCTCTGACGCCTTCATACTGTCAAAACCGCCGCCACCGTGGGTGTGCATATCGATAAAGCCCGGGCAGACGGTGTAGTTTCTTAAATCAAGCACTTCGCCGGATAAATCAGCGGTAAAACGACCATCTGCTACGCCGAGAGCGCCGTCTTTAAGTAATGCGCCATCAGTTGTGGCGCGACTATATAAAATTTTCATAAAAATCACCTTTACCTTTCTAATTATGATAATAACACAAAGAAATAAAAAAAGATAGCAAAATTATTGAAATATATAAAAAATTTTGCTACTATTAAACTGAGGGGAGATTTTGATAATGACACTTATTAAGGCAAATGAATTTTTAAAATTAACCGATGAAGAAATGGCAGAACTTTTGGCACTTGAGGAGAAAATTGATGCAAGTGAGGAGCTTACCGGCTATTTAAACGATGCATATCGTGAAATCTACATAGAAAACCGCGATCATAAAGAGGTAGAGGCAAAATATAATGTATGTGTGCCCGATGATGCCTTCCACGGACTTTTTTACATCCTTGTGGGTATCCGCAATTTAGAAAAGGCCATTGAAATTTTCAAAGAGCACAATGTGTCGATGGAGATATTAACACATACCCTGCAGGACACCGCATTGTGGATAAGAAATTACAAAAGACACAATGGGTATCTTGGCCTTGCCAGCCGCTCGTGGATTTCTGTGGGCTTCAAGGGGCAGCTTTTTCGACTGGGCCGTATGCAGTTTGAGATGACGACCATCAAGCAGGAAACAGGCCTTCCTTACCTCAAAAAAGGCGACCCCGCGCTTGAGGGGCATGTCCCGCAGGGCGAGCCGCTTGATCACGATGCTTGTATGGAAAGTTACCGCCGCGCATTCCCGTTTTTTGAGGAGCATTTCGGCTATTACGCAAAAGCTGTGCATTTAAAAACCTGGATGCTGGACCCCGAGATGAAGAAAATTCTCCCGCCGGACAGCAATATAATGAAGTGGGCTTCTGACGCTACGCTTCTGCCGTTAGAGCAGAAGATGAGTGACCTTTCACGCTTTATTTTCGGCACACCCACCATTGATTTAAAAACAGCACCTCGAGATACCACACTGCGCCGTAAGATTTTAGAGCATATTGAGGCGGGTGGTGAGTTCTGCAACCGCGCTGGCATCATTATGCGCGAGACGATAATGGGTAAGTAATGATGAAGAAACTTTGGCAGGTTCTGTTTGACTTTTTCTTTCCGCCGCGGTGTATATTCTGCCGCAAACCGTTAAAAAGTGAAGGGATTTGCGAGGAGTGCTTAAAGGAACTGCCCTTTGTCAAAAGTAAGATTAAAAGTCCTCAGTTTGTGACTAAGACTTGTGCGCCGCTTTATTATGAAGGCAATGTGCGCGCATCGATTATCCGCTATAAATTTTACGGCAAGACCGCTTATGTGGAACATTTTGCCCGTCTTATGCACACGGTGATAAAAGAACAGATAAAGGACCACATAGATTATATTACATGGGTGCCGCTGGGCGCTAAGAAGTTAAAACGCCGCGGATACGATCAGGCACATCTTATAGCTAAAGAACTGTCAACCCTTATGAATGTGCCTGTTGTGCAGACCCTTAAAAAGGTGCGGAACAATAAAAGTCAGCACAAGCTAAAAAGCGTTTCCGCGCGGCGCGCCAATGTGGTGGGCGTCTATGAGATTACAAGCAGAGCTGATGTATGGAACAAAAATATCCTTCTCGTGGATGATATTCTTACTACCGGCTCTACGATTTTTGAGTGTACAAGACAACTTAAAATCGCGGGTGCAATCAATGTCTTCGCGGCGACTATTGCAAAAACACCGCAAAAAACAAAAAAACAATTGAAAAAAGCAAAAAATAGTTTATAATGTAATTATGTAATCTGAAAAAATAGGAGAAGAAGACTTATGTTGATGTTTAGCAGAGATATCGGTATCGACTTGGGAACCGCTTCCGTTCTTGTTTTCGTCAAGGGTAAGGGCGTTGTTCTGCAGGAGCCGTCGGTTGTTGCAATCGATAAAAATACAGACAGAGTTTTAAAGGTAGGCTTAGAGGCACAGAAAATGCTTGGCCGTACACCGGGTAATATTATCGCAATCCGTCCTCTTCGTGGCGGTGTTATTTCAGACTATGATATGACCCAGCGTATGATTAAGGATTTCATAAGAAGCGTAATGGGCGGCTTTTCACTTGTTAAGCCCCGCGTTATCATCTGTGTCCCCAGCGGTATTACCGAGGTTGAGGAGCGTGCGGTTATTGATGCAGGCCGTCAGGCGGGCGCTCGTAGCGTCTATTTAATTGAGGAGCCTATTGCAGCTGCTATCGGTGCGGGCATTGATATTGCTCAGCCGGACGGCAATATGGTTATAGATATCGGTGGCGGTACCACCGACATCGCTGTTATCTCACTTTCAAATATTGTTGAGTCCACCTCGATCAAGATCGCAGGTGACCAGTTTGACGAGTATATTATCAAGTACATTCGCCGTAAGCACAATGTATTAATCGGTGAGCGTACCGCTGAGGAGCTTAAGATTAAAATCGGCTGTGTATATCCGAGACCCGAGGAGATTTCTATGGAGATTAAGGGTAGATGTCTTATGACAGGCCTTCCACGAATCTTCACCGTTACCTCCAGCGAGATTTTAGAGGCACTTGATGAGCCCGCAACAAGAATTGTTGAGGCCATTCACGCGGTACTTGAGCGCACTCCGCCGGAGCTTGTGGGTGATATTTCCACAAACGGCATCGTTATGACCGGTGGCGGCTCCATGATTTGGGGCTTTGACAGCCTTATCCAGGCAAAAACCGGCATTGATACCCGCGTTGCTGAAAATGCTATTTCCTGTGTAGCGCTTGGTACGGGTGCTGCGCTGGACAATTTAAATTCAATGCAGGACGGCACATTAAATCTTTCTCGCAGAAAACAGGTTTTATCTTAAAAATAGGCTTGACAGTACTTTTTGCTTGTGGTATCATAACCGCGAGCAAAGGTGTGAGGAGGGCTTTAAATGGCCTCTACTGCTAATTAAATGAATAAAAACCACAATAGACGATGCGATGCATGGTCTTTTGTGGTTTTATTTTTTGAGGTGATTAAGATAAAAAAAGTAAAAAAGATAGACATTCATGTACATATAACACCAAGAAAAAGAATTGCGCGTTTTCAATCCGATAACGCTGATCTTGCAACACCTACCGAGATTCGCAGTATGTATGACGAATTAGGTGTTGAATACGGTGTTGATCTCCCATCAATTTCACCTGAGGTTCAGTATTATTACAAAACCAATGAGGAGTCGTGGCAACTAGTGCAGGATTTCCCAGAAACTCTTGATTGGTTCTGCAACTTAGACCCTCGTATGGGAACAAACACACCTGATACCGACTTTACTAAATTTATTAACTACTACAAGGAAATGGGCGCAAAGGGCGTGGGCGAAATATGTGCTAACCTCTACTTTGATGATCCCCGTACTCTCAACCTTTTCAAGCATTGCGAAAAAACCAGGATGCCGGTTATTTTCCATATTGGAGGCCCCGTTGGCGATTACGGTCTTATTGATGAAATCGGTCTTCCGCGTTTGGAAAAGGTACTTCAGATGTTCCCGAAGCTTCAGTTTTTGGGCCATTCCCAAAAGTTCTGGGCAGAGATTTCCGCAGATGTTACAGAGGAGAGCCGTTACGGCTTCCCCACAGGTAAAGTTACACCGGGCAGAGTAGTTGAGCTTATGCGAAAATACCCGAATTTGTGCGGTGACTTATCAGCCGGTAGTGGAGGCAACGCAATTATGCGCGACCCCGAGTTTGGATATGCTTTCCTTGAGGAATTCCAGGACAGACTTTATTTCGGCACGGATATTTGCTCGGTAAAGAACGAGAGACCCTTATCATTCTGGCTTGATAAAGCCTGCGAGGATGGACACATTTCGCAGATAGCTTATGAGAAAATTTGCCGCGAAAATGCTCTTGCACTTCTCAGTCGTGATTTATAAAGGAGAGATAAAATGGCAAAATTAGTAAAAAAGATTGACATCCATGTACATACAGCACCTCGCAAGGGATTGCCGCGCTATTGTAATAGTGATGGCAGCGATTATTGCACTCCCACCGAGCTCCGTTCAAAATACGATGCCATGGGTATTGAGAAGGGTGTTATTTTGCCCAGTCTTAATCCGGAATGTAATTTCCGCGTTATAACAAACGAAATGGCGGCACAGATGGCGGAGGATTTCCCCGAGACCTTCTACTGGTTCTGCAACATTGACCCCCGCTACGGTACCAATTCAGCTGAAATGGATTTCACTCCATTTATTAATCACTATAAAGCAATGGGAGCGAAGGGCGTAGGTGAAATTTGCGCTAATCTCTACTTTGATGACCCTATGGTTTTAAATCTGTTTAAGCACTGCGAAGCTAATAATATGCCGGTTATTTTCCATATCGGCGGACCGGGTGGCGGAGATTACGGTCTTATTGACGAAATCGGTCTGCCGCGCCTTGAGAAAGTTTTACAGATGTTCCCGAAACTTCAGTTCTTAGGTCATTCACAGAAATTCTGGGCAGAGATTTCCGCTGATGTTACCGAGGAGAGCCGCTACGGCTTCCCCACGGGTAAGGTTATCCCGGGCAGGGTAGTTGAACTTATGAGAAAGTATCCGAATCTTACCTGCGACTTATCCGCAGGTAGTGGCGGCAATGCAATGATGCGTGATCCCGAGTTTGGTTATGCTTTCCTCGAGGAGTTTCAGGACAGATTATATTACGGCACAGATTTCTGTTCACCACTCAATGTTATGCCGCTTGGCGACTGGCTTGATGATGCAGTTGAGGCGGGAAAGATATCCCAAACTGCATACGAGAAAATAGTTCGAGAGAATGCGCTTAAACTTTTAAATCGTGATTTGTAAATTAAAACAGCCTAAAATTTAAAATTTTGGGCTGTTTTTGCCGCTTTAGAGCCTTCTGTCCTTGACAGGCGCACAAAAATATATTATCATAATTTATTATAACAAAAGCGCAAAAAATGTTGATTTATATAAGGGAGGATGTAAAAAATGAGCAAAAAGTTTGTTTACCTTTTTAGCGAAGGCGACGCTTCTATGAGAAACCTCCTTGGCGGTAAAGGTGCTAACCTTGCTGAGATGACAAAGCTTGGTTTACCGGTTCCCCAGGGCTTTACTGTTTCTACAGAGGCTTGTACCCAGTACTATGAGGATGGCAAGGTTATTAATGAGGCTATCCAGAAAGAAATTTTTGAAAACATCGAGAAGATGGAAGAAATCGTTGGCAAGAAGTTCGGCGATTTAGAGAACCCGCTTCTCGTTTCCGTTCGTTCAGGTGCTCGCGCTTCTATGCCGGGTATGATGGACACTATCTTAAACCTTGGTCTTAACGAGACCGTTGTTAACACCATGGCTGCAAAGTCCGGCAACCCCCGTTGGGCTTGGGACTGCTACAGAAGATTTATTCAGATGTACTCCGATGTTGTTATGGAAGTCGGTAAGAAGTACTTTGAAGAGCTTATCGACGAAATGAAGGAAGCTAAGGGCATCACTCAGGATGTGGACCTTACAGCTGAGGATTTAAAGGAGCTTGCTGCTCAGTTCAAGGCTGAGTACAAGGCAAAGATCGGCAAAGACTTCCCGGATGATCCCAAGGAACAGCTTATGGGCGCTGTTAAGGCTGTATTCCGTTCCTGGGACAATGACCGTGCAAATGTTTACCGCCGTGACAATGATATTCCCTATTCCTGGGGTACCGCTGTTAATGTACAGATGATGGCATTCGGTAATATGGGTGATACCTCCGGTACCGGTGTTGCATTTACCCGTGACCCGGCAACAGGCGAGAAGAAGCTTATGGGTGAGTTCTTAATGAACGCTCAGGGCGAGGATGTTGTTGCAGGTGTAAGAACTCCCCAGCACATTGATCAGCTTAAGGAAGTTATGCCTGAGGTTTACGCACAGTTTGTTGATATCTGTAACACCTTAGAGAACCATTACCGTGATATGCAGGATATGGAGTTCACCATTGAGGATAAGAAGCTCTATATGCTCCAGACCAGAAACGGTAAGCGAACCGCTCAGGCTGCGCTCAAGATCGCTTGCGACCTTGTTGATGAGGGTATGATTTCCGAGCAGGAAGCTGTTCTTATGATCGACCCGAGAAACTTAGATACACTTTTACATCCCCAGTTCGATGCCAAGGTGCTTAAGGCTACCGTGCCTATGGGCAAGGGCCTTGGCGCTTCTCCGGGTGCTGCTTGCGGTAAGATTGTGTTTACCGCTGACGATGCTGTTGCTTGGAATGAGCGCGGCGAGAAGGTAGTTCTTGTTCGTCTTGAGACCTCACCTGAGGATATTACAGGTATGAAGGCGGCTCAGGGAATTCTCACCGTTCGCGGAGGTATGACCTCTCACGCTGCTGTTGTTGCTCGTGGTATGGGTACCTGCTGTGTATCCGGTTGCGGCGAGATCAAGATGGATGAAGAGAACAAGAAGTTTGAGCTTGCAGGCAAGACCTTCACCGAGGGCGACTGCATCTCCATCGACGGTTCTACCGGTAATATCTACGACGGACTTATCCCCACTGTTGACGCTGTTATTGCAGGCGAGTTCGACAGAATTATGAAGTGGGCTGACAAGTATAGAGTATTAAAGGTTCGTACCAATGCCGACACTCCCGCTGACGCTAAAAAGGCTCGCGAGCTTGGCGCTGAGGGTATCGGTCTCTGCCGTACAGAGCATATGTTCTTCGAGGCTGACCGAATTGCAGCATTCCGTGAAATGATCTGCTCCGACACTGTTGAGGAGCGTGAGGCAGCACTTGCAAAGATTCTTCCTATGCAGCAGGGCGACTTTGAGGCTCTTTATGAGGCCCTTGAGGGTAACCCGGTTACCATTCGTTTCTTAGATCCTCCTCTCCATGAGTTTGTTCCCACCGAAGAGGCTGACATTGAGGCTCTTGCAAAGGCACAGGGCAAGAGTGTACAGGATATCAAGGATATTATCGCATCCTTACACGAGTTTAACCCGATGATGGGCCACCGTGGCTGCCGTCTTGCAGTAACCTATCCGGAAATCGCGGCAATGCAGGCAAGAGCTATTATCCGTGCTGCTATCAATGTTCAGAAGGCACATAAGGAATGGACTATCGTTCCCGAGATTATGATTCCGCTTGTTGGCGATGTTAAGGAATTAAAGTATGTCAAGGAAGTTGTAGTTAAGGTTGCAAACGAGGAAATCGCAAATGCAGGCTCAGATCTCAAGTACGAGGTTGGTACCATGATTGAGATTCCGAGAGTTTGCCTTACTGCAGACGAGGTTGCTAAGGAAGCTGAGTTCTTCTGCTTCGGTACCAATGACTTAACCCAGATGACTTACGGTTTCAGCCGTGACGACGCAGGTAAGTTCCTCGATGCATACTACAAGACCAAGATTTTTGAAAACGATCCCTTTGCTAAGCTCGACCAGTCCGGTGTCGGCAAGCTTATGGAAATGGCAATCAAGCTTGGTAAGGCTACCCGTGACAGTCTCCACATCGGTATTTGTGGTGAGCACGGTGGCGATCCCGCATCCGTTGAGTTCTGCCATAAGATTGGCCTCAATTATGTATCCTGTTCACCCTTCCGCGTGCCGATCGCTCGCCTCGCTGCAGCTCAGGCCGCTATTAAGGAAAGTAAGTAATTCAATTTACAAAGAAAGATCGTCCTCACCGAGAAATCGGTGGGGACTTTTCTATATCCGTTGCAAATAATGCTTCTTTTTGTTAAAATAAAAAAGAGGTGAACAAAGTGGGATATTTACTTATAACGCTTATTGCGGTAATATTCTTGTGCCTATTACTGCTGTTTAAAAGAAATGCGAAATACACTCCGCGAAAGCCCAAACCACAGATTATTCCGGAATATGACAGTGAAGGATATAATCGGCAAGGGTATAATGAAGTTGGCAGAAACAGGCAAGGCAAGTATAATCGCTGTTATAATGTAAAGTGCTATAAGACAGATTCATACAGTGAGGAAGGATTTTTGGATATTCGCAAAAATCCCCTTTATTTAACTAACCATGCACGAGAACGCATGTGCGAACGAATGGGCCTCAATGATTATTGTAAAATGGAAAAGCTCGCTCTTGAAGCATATCAATTTGGCAAGAGTAAGCTACAACTTATGAAATCCGAAAGAGGAATCATTGAAGAAAAGGAATTGGAATACGGCGATAGCGTCATTTTAATTTATCGCGGTTATTGTTATGTGTTCACCGAAAACAATGGTCTGAAAACCGTTTACAAAAACGAACGAGTAAGAGCTTAAAACCCCTCCTTTGCGAATAGCGACTCAGGCCGCTATTAAGTAAAGTAAGTAAAATAAATAATAAACCACCCCGCCGACTATTCGACGGGGTGTTAATTTTTCTGGTGTTACTTTCTATATTTGTCGATTGGTTTGCCAGCAGAATCTTTCCAAACAGACCAACCATTATTAGAGTGTCCTAAAACGACCCAACCTGCATTAGTAGGTGAGTTTGCATCGGTTGTTTCGAGAAGAACATTATCTTTTATTTGTGCTTTCTTCCTTGTTTCAGGAACCCATCCTTCCTTGGTTGGTGCACAAATACTACCTTTTTCCACAGAGAGTTTACCATCAGATACAATCATCGTAGCTGTTACTTTTCCGAAACCTTTTACTGTTTGGGAAAGGTAGTATTTACCATCCGGAATCAATGCCCAATCCTCTTTGATTTTGTGCTCTTCTGTTGCAGCAACGAAAACCTCTTCTTTAGTCATCGTTTCAGGATAAATTTGTTTTCCTTCAAATGATGACAATAATTGCACAACAAGATCTGCATCAAGAGAGAAAAGTTCGGAGCCTTGAACATTGCTCTTTGCAAAAATTTCATCCAATAGTTTTTCTTTTTCATCATAGTCTTCAACTTCTATTGCAAATTTTCTTTTGAGACCCACAACATTGAAGTAACCGTTTCGTTCTAATTGATACATTCGGCTTTCATAATTATCAATTCCAGTTTTTCCAATTTTAACAAGACCAGGGACAACGGTTGTCATTACATAAATTATGCCTTTTGCCATATTAAATCTCCTAACCTGTTTTTTCTTATTTTATCATTTGGCACAACCAAAGTCAATTATCGCAACTTTTTATCCTTGCAAAAAGCGGGGATAAAGCGTAAACTTAAGGTAATCAAAATGGAAAGGAGGTGGTTTTTGCATGACTGATCTTGAAATGGCGAAAAAGCTGGCGGAAAAAGTAGCAGAATATGGCGGTCGTGCATTTTTCGTGGGCGGCTATGTGCGTGACACCATTAAAGGTGAGCAGACAAAGGATATCGATATCGAAATACACGGAATTTCTCCGAGTATTCTTGCGGGTATATTGGACTCTTTGGGCAAAAGGATTGAAATCGGCGAAAGCTTCGGCATTTTCGGACTTAAGGGCTATGGCATTGACATCGCAATGCCGAGAAAAGAAACCAACCGCGGCCGAGGTCATCGGGATTTTGACATATGCGTAGACCCGTTTATAGGCACACTTAATGCTGCTAAAAGACGGGATTTTACCATCAATGCTATGATGCAGGATGTACTTACAGGCGAAATTATTGATCATTTTGGCGGTAAGACTGATCTTGAAAAGCGCGTACTGCGCCATGTGGACGATGCTACATTTGCGGAAGATCCGCTGCGGGTGCTCAGATGTGCGCAATTTGCCGCGCGGTTTGAATTTGATATAGCTGAAGAAACGGTAAAGCTGTGCCGGAAGATGGATCTTGCGGCGCTCTCTCAGGAGAGAATTATGGGCGAGCTGGAAAAAGCTCTGCTCAAGGCGGGAAAACCGTCAATTTTCTTTGAAGTACTGCGAAATATGAATCAGCTTGATTTTTGGTTTCCCGAGCTTTCAAATCTTATAGGTATAGAACAGAATCCAAAACACCACTCCGAGGGCGATGTGTGGACTCACACAATGATGGTGCTTGATGTTGCCGTTAAGTTTTTGCCATATGTGGAAAACCCGCTTGGTTTTATGCTGTCCGCCATAACTCACGATTTCGGCAAAGCGATTTGCACCGAGATGGTAAATGGCGAGATACACGCCTATAATCACGAAACAGAGGGCATACCGCTGGCAGAAGCGTTTATGAAGCGGCTTACAAATGAGCGCAAGCTTGTTAAATATGTTCTTAATTTAACCGAGTATCATATGAAACCCAATGTAATTGCGGCGCACAATTCTTCCGTTAAGGCGAGCAATAAAATGTTTGATGCAGCCATTGATCCCAAAGGGCTTATCTGCATAGCCATTGCAGACGGACTGGGCAAAACTGCACCGCGTGAATATGTTTCCTACAACGACTTTTTCAAAGAACGATATGCCATCTTTGCGGAGTATATGTCCCGCCCATATGTTATGGGTCGCGATCTGATAGATGCAGGCCTTTCGCCTAATGAAAGGTTTACAGAGTATCTGGAATTTGCACATAAGATGCGCCTCGCCGGCGTTAAAAAAGAGGATGCCTTAAAGCAGGTGCTCTCACTTGCCCGTAAAAACGGAGATGTTTAATAAGCGATGTCCGTTTTATCAGATGTAAATAAAAAACACCCCCGCTGAGTGGTCAGCGGGGGTGTTTTTTATTTATTTGTTTTTTTATTTACCATAGAGATCACTTTTATCATTGCAAAGATTAAAAATACATCCAAGGGAAGTTGGAGAAGCTTAACAGCGCGAGAGGGGATAAGCACCAGGAAGGCGTCGCCGTAAATGTTTGACAGCCAATAGGTATTGAGGCCCAAATTCAAAAATACCGCCACAATGCTTCGGGAAATAATAATGCGCCAGAGGTTTAAATCTTTCTTATACAAGAAGCAACCCATAACAAAGCCGGTGAGCATTGCCGTAAGTGTAAAGCCTAAATGCAAGGGGCCGGTCTTCGGTGCCAGCAGATAGCCTAAAACCTCACATATTCCGCCGCAGAAGAAGCCTGAAACCGGGCCTGCTATATAAGCAATGCCGGCAAGCGCCACAAAGGCAAAGGTGATTTCCAAGTACGGGAATTTCGGCAGCATATCAAGCACCACATAAAGTGCAACCAACACCGCACACTGCGCTAAGGTGCGAGTGTCCTTAATGGCATAATAGGAGTCGACAAAGCGGTTTTGCTCATTTGCAGACAGCGTATCCTTTGCATACACGCGAATACCCCAAAGAAGAAGCGCGAGACCGAGAACGCCGACAATGTAATTCAAAAGATAGAACAAAATGGCACTGTCGGTAACGATTTCCCAAACAAGGCCAAAAATCGAATAGCACACCGAATAGACCTGCATCGATTCCAGATAAACGCCCGTAGTGCCGAATACCTGAAGTGCTATCAGCAAGATGGATAAAAAGATTGTCCAGATTCCTTTTTTCATAAAAATAACCCTCCTTGTGCTTGCAACCACAAAGAGGGAAAAAACTATCTCTCGTGTGGCAGCGGGATGCGACAGACGCACGGCAGTAAAAATACTTTCGTCCGTGAGGCAACTCCCCGTCCTCACAGCACTTTACCCGCAACTGTCTACTCTGCACAGCATTTAATTTTCTACAGTATACACCCTAATCTTACATTTGTAAATAAAAAAGACGACAATTGTCGTCTTTTTTATTTATTTAGCCGTAACGGTGAGGTTAAGGCCGTCATAGTCGCAAAGAAGCTCTGTGCGCGGGGCGAGGTCTTCCTTTAAGATAAGTCTGCCTACCAGTGTTTCGACCTTGGACTGGATGAACCTTCTTAAAGGGCGGGCGCCGTAAATCGGGTCATAGCCTGCATCGGCAATATAGCGACGCGCAGAGTCTGTAAGTGAAATACTAAGTTGTTTTGCGGCAAGTCTTTCCTGCAAATCCGCAAGCATAAGGTCGATAATAGAGGTTATCTCTGCCTTGGTGAGCGGTTTGTAGAACACGATTTCGTCAAGACGGTTAAGAAACTCGGGTCTGAACTGGGTTTTTAAGAGCGCGGATACCTGATTTCGTGTATCCTCGGAAATTGTACCGTTTTCATCAATACCCTCTAAAATGTAGTTGGAGCCGAGATTCGAGGTAAGGATGATGATTGTGTTCTTAAAATCAACCGTTCTGCCCTGGGAGTCGGTGATTCTGCCATCATCAAGCACCTGTAGGAGCACATTGAATACATCGGGATGCGCCTTTTCTACCTCGTCGAAGAGTACAACCGAGTAAGGCCGCTTTCTTACCGCCTCAGTGAGCTGACCACCCTCGTCATAACCCACATATCCGGGAGGTGCACCGATTAAACGGGACACGGAGAATTTCTCCATATACTCGGACATATCAATGCGTATCATATTCTTCTCGTCGTCAAAAAGTGCTTGAGCAAGAGCCTTTGCAAGCTCGGTTTTACCCACACCGGTAGGGCCTAAGAAAAGGAAGGAGCCGATGGGACGATCGGGATCGGCAATACCCGCGCGAGAGCGGATAATAGCTTCGGAAACTCGTGTGACCGCTTCATCCTGACCGATGACGCGCTGATGGAGAATGTCCTCTAAAGACAGAAGCTTCTGTCGCTCGCCCTCCATAAGTTTGGATACGGGAATTCCCGTCCAGCGGCAGACGATCTTTGCGATTTCCTCCTCGGTCACCTTGTCACGAAGCAGGGAATTATCACTGCTTGCTACGAGAGCTTCCTGCTCTGCAAGTGTGCGCTGAAGTTCGGGTAGCTTTCCGTATTTAAGTTCTGCAGCGCGGTTTAAGTCGTAGCTAAGCTCTGCCTTCTCTATCTCGTGGTTTATCTGCTCGAGCTCCTCACGGAGTTTTTGGACCTTGCCGATGGATGCTTTTTCGTTTTCCCAGCGGGCCTTCATTTCATTGAAGGTCTCGCGCAGGTCGGACAGTTCTTTTTGAATTTCCGCAAGATGCTCTTTGGAGAGGGCGTCGTCTTCTTTTTTAAGTGCTGCCTCCTCGATTTCGTGCTGCATAATCTTGCGGGAGATTTCATCAAGTTCGGTTGGCATAGAGTCGATTTCGGTGCGAATCATAGCGCAGGCTTCGTCTACAAGGTCTATCGCTTTGTCGGGCAGAAATCTGTCGGTAATATAGCGGTTTGAGAGAGTAGCAGCGGCAACAAGTGCCTGATCCTGAATTTTAACGCCGTGGAACACCTCGTAGCGTTCCTCAAGACCGCGAAGGATGGAAATAGTGTCCTCGACGGTAGGCTCTTCAACAAGCACCGGCTGGAAACGGCGCTCGAGAGCCGCGTCCTTTTCAATATATTTACGGTACTCATCCAATGTGGTTGCGCCGATACAGTGGAGTTCACCACGGGCGAGAAGCGGTTTTAAAAGATTACCCGCATCCATAGCGCCGTCGGTTTTGCCTGCGCCCACGATGGTGTGCAGTTCGTCGATAAATAATATAATTTTGCCGTTGCTCTTTTTGATCTCACTCAAAACCGCCTTAAGACGCTCCTCAAATTCGCCTCTGAATTTTGCGCCGGCAATGAGTGAACCCATATCGAGGGAGAAAATAGTGCGATCCTTCAAAGAATCCGGCACATCACCACGGACAATGCGGAGGGCAAGGCCCTCGGCTATCGCGGTTTTACCCACGCCCGGTTCACCGATGAGTACCGGATTATTCTTGGTTTTACGGGAGAGTATGCGGATGACATTGCGGATCTCGCTATCCCTGCCGATTACCGGGTCGAGTTTTTTGTTTCGTGCAAGCTCTACAAGGTCAGAACCGTATTTTTTGAGAGCGTCGTAGGTCTCCTCGGGATTATCGCTTGTAACACGGGCACTACCGCGTACTTCGGATAGAATTTTCAAAAAAGCATCACGGGAAAGATGATATTTTTTGAAAAGTTCTTTAATTTCTTTCGAAGGTTGGTCAAAAAGGCCAAGCATAATATGCTCTACCGAGATGTATTCATCCTTCATATGCTCAGCGTTTTTCTCGGCAGACTCTATTGCCTCGTTTAATTCCTGCGCCAGATATTGCTGAGAGCCTTGTACCTTGGGCAACCGCTCGATCTTACCGCGAAGCTCGGCGTTTATAGGCGCGGTGTCTATGCCCATTCGGGAAATAAGCTGGGGAATAAGCCCTTCCTCCTGAGATAAAAGGGCAAAAAGCAGATGCTCCTGGGTGATCTGGGCGTTGCCGTATTCCCGAGCGATGCTCTGGGCATTGTTTATGGTTTCGATTGATTTTTGTGTAAATTTTGAAGCGTTCATTTTAAACCCTCCTTGAATTGGTTTTAAGATATTTGCGGTACAGTTTTTCAACCTCTGCTGCTGCCAGTGCGGGATCTGCGCGATGCTCGAAAAATGTTTTAAGGGCGGTGTCAAAGAGATCCACATAGTTGACGGTAGCCTCGCCCAGATCCTGGTGGGTCGCACCGTTAATGATGGCAAGGCGGCGTGTGAGTTTACCCTCGGAAATTTTATAAATCGGCTTGTTTTGCGGGTTATATGCCTCCTCGAGTTTTACCCAAAGAAAGAAAAAGCGGGTAACTGTATCCAAAAGGCTTGCATTCTGCGTTCTGAAAAGTACGCGAAGTTCCCCGAAACCGTCGGATATCGTGGGGTACAGCACAAGATTGTAGCGCACTGTCGGATTGTATTTGTAAGAGAGCATACTTTTCATCGAAAAAGCGCGCTCTGACGGATTTATTGTGGTTTGCAGGCCGTGACGGCCGGTGATGAGGCTTTCCATACTGGAGAATATGTCATGTATACGCATTTCCGGCGTGGTAAGCGAGAGAAAATCCGCCAGAATTCGATTTACCATATTTGAGCGGCTGGTACCGTTTGCATAGGCAAGACGATCCACCTCATTTATAAGACTGTCCATAAGAACCAAGCTGTAAACACTTTTTTTCATATTTGTCACCTCTGTATTTAGTATACACCTGTTTAATAATTTGTCAACAAAATTATTAAAAAAATTTACGACTTTGCAAAAATGCCCGCGGTATGGTATTATTGGAAAAGCATTGGGAGGTGAGTGAGATGATGCGACTTGATAAGCTCATGGTGTCCACGGGTGAATTCACGAGGAGTACCGCAAAGGATGCCATAAAGGCTGGGAGAATTACCGTTGACGGTGTGATTGTGACCAGACCCGAGGTAAAGGTTGATGAGTTTAAAAGTGATGTTTGTCTTGATGGGGTATCTATTATATATAAGGAATATCATTACCTTATGATGAACAAGCCGGCGGGGTATTTGTCTGCAACCGAGGACAAGCGCGACGCTACCGTCCTGGACCTGCTTTCCGATAAATATAAAAAGATAGGTATGTTCCCGGCGGGAAGGCTTGATAAAGATGCGGAAGGGTTTTTATTGCTCACTAATGACGGTGCTCTTGCTCACGGACTTATGTCGCCGAGACACAATGTTGAGAAAATATATGAGGCTACGGTGGACAAAGCGCTTGATGAAGAGGATATTATTGCATTCCGTGAGGGTGTAATTATAGACGGGGATTATAAGTGTTTGCCTGCGCGCCTTGAAATTCCCGAAGGACATGAGGACAAGCTGGGCGTGACTACGGTCACCGAAGGAAGATTTCACCAGGTTAAAAAGATGTTTTTATCGCGAAATAAATGTGTAATTTACCTAAAACGCATTTCAATCGGCGGGGTAAAACTCGATTTTTCCTTGAAAACAGGGGAGTTTCGTGAGCTTAGCGAAAATGAGATACACAAGCTTTACACCGCGGCGGGTATTAAATAAACGGGTAAAAATGCACTAAAAAAGCATCTTTTTTGTGCGCTGTCCGTTAATTGTAACAAGTCACATTGTACAAAAAAACGCGAAAACTTTTGGCTAATCGGAGAATTTACTAAATATAAAAAAAGTGCTAAACTATTAGCAAGATAAAATTATATCTGTATTTCTGCAATTTTTTATATTATTGGAGGGTAAACAATGTCAAGCGTAAAATTAAAAAATGTTTACAAGCGTTTCGATGGCGGTGTTACCGCTGTATCTGACTTCAATGTTGATATTGAAGATAAGGAATTTATCATTCTTGTCGGTCCGTCCGGCTGTGGTAAGTCTACCACTCTTCGTATGATCGCAGGTCTTGAGGAGATCTCCGATGGTGAGCTCTTAATCGACGATGTTGTTGTTAACAATGTTCCGCCGAAGGATCGCGATATCGCAATGGTTTTCCAGAACTATGCTCTTTATCCCCATATGACCGTGTTTGAGAACATGGCATTCGGCTTAAAGCTCCGTAAGGTTCCGAAGGATGAGATCCGTCGCCGCGTTGAAGAGGCTGCTGCTATCCTCGAGATCGCACACCTTCTCGACAGAAAGCCGAAGGCTCTCTCCGGTGGTCAGCGTCAGCGTGTTGCGCTCGGTCGTGCTATCGTTCGTAGCCCGAAGGTATTCTTACTTGACGAGCCGCTTTCCAACGTTGATGCTAAGCTCCGTGCTTCCATGAGAACCGAGCTTTCCAAGCTCCATCAGCGTCTTGCTACTACCTTTATCTACGTTACACATGACCAGGTAGAGGCTATGACCATGGGTACTCGTATCGTTGTTATGAAAGATGGTTTCATCCAGCAGATCGCTGCTCCGACCGTTCTTTACGATACACCTGCTAACCTCTTCGTTGCTACATTTATCGGTTCTCCGAACATGAACACCTTTGAGGCTACCGTTGTTGACGAGCAGGGTACCACCTACTTACAGTTCGGCAATGCTAAGATTGCTCTTCCTGCTTCCAAGGGTCGCAAGCCTGAGGTTCTTGCTTATGCAGGTAAGGAAGTTATCGTTGGTGTTCGTCCTGAAGCAATTCATGATGAAGAAGTATTCTTAAACCAGTTCCCCAACGCTATTGCTGATGCAAAGGTTGAGGTTGTTGAAATGATGGGTCATGAGACTTATCTCTACCTCGTATGTGAGGGTAATCAGGTTATCGCTCGTGTTTCTCCCCGTGACTACAGCAAGCCGGGTGAGGAGATCAAGATTGCGTTTGATGCCAACAAGATCCACCTCTTCGACAAAGAGACCGAGAAGACCATCACCAACTAATTTTAAATTGATGTATAAAACTCCCAAAAAACAGATTTGTTTTTTGGGAGTTTTCATTTTGTTTACATAATTTTATTTGCAATTTGTCGAAAACTCTGCTATAATATTTTACGTATATTGAGAAAGTATGTAAAAGGGGGCAAATTTGCCTCTCGGCAATATTTGAAAAGGGTGATATTAATGTCAGGAAGAATGCTTCAGGGTTTAGTTCTGCAAATGAAAGAG
>JAZNNQ010000040.1:0-4507 GCA_045580305.1 Eubacteriales bacterium | reverse complement strand
GGCTCCCTCTGATTGAGGTGAGCGATGCGAGCGCTGCCGGTGGCAGATGAAGCGAGTTGAGCGAATGGCAGCGGTCGAAAAAATCAAGGATTAGCGTATGCCCGAAGATTTTTTCGCTAACCGCAACAGAAGTTCCTATATTTTATCAGCAAGACTGAGGGAGAGATACGCAACCCTACAACCCCTCCGAGTTGCTTTCCAACCCACCTCCCCTTGCCCAGGGGAGTCTTTTTGGTGGTCGCTTTACCCGCCACCGGCAGCGCACCCCTCATCCACCGCAAGCGGTCCCCCTTCTCCGACATCAGGGAGAAGGCTTTGTCGCGGAACATCCTGGTGCTGTTCCCTACGGTGGCTCCCTCTGATTGAGGTGAGCGATGCGAGCGCTGCCGGTGGCAGATGAAGCGAGTTGAGCGAATGGCAGCGGGCGAAAAAATCAAGGATTAGCGTATGCCCGAAGATTTTTTCGCTAACCGCAACAGAAGTTCCTATATTTTATCAGCAAGACTGAGAGAGATACGCAACCCTACAACCCCTCCGAGTTGCTTTGCAAACCCACCTCCCCTTGCACAGGGGAGGCTTTTTGGTGGTCGCTTTATCCGCCACCGGCAGCGCTCCCCTCGCTCCCCTCACACAACACACTCCGCGGGGGGGTAATCCCTGCGGTTTACATAAATATTTTTATGTTTACTTCGCTAAGGTTGCCACATCCGACGGGAATGCGCCGTCCATATAGGCATAAGCCTTGATGGTGCTTGTTGTCGGTGCGGTGTTACCTGCTACCGCGGTCTTGGAATAGCGGGGGTCACTTCCGTCGGTGGTGTACTTTATCTGTGCGCCTGCGGTTTCGCAGGTGATGGTGCCATCCTCTGCAATATCAGGGGTTTCCACGATTACAGCATCCTCCGCAAGGTCTACATAGATGCCCTTTGCGCGAGCGCCGAACACGAAGAGATCGTAGTACTGTCTGCCCTCTAAAAGGTTACCGGAAATGCCCGGCGGGTCGTTGTGAAGTTTGGTGTCGTTGAGCTTTACCGGAGCGCAAGCGGCGGACTTGTGAACGATGATAAAGTTCACATTCTTGGGCCAGCGGCTGCCCGGAACCTTGACTACAGCCATACCGTCGTAGGTGCCCACCTGACCCTTGGAAAGTGACTTATCCAAAAGCGCGTCGCATCTTAAAAACTCCTCGGACTTACGCAGAAGTGCATAGCCCTCGGCGGTGATGTAGAGCGTGCGCTCATCATTGGGAACCTCTGCATTGTCAAGGGCGGTTGTGCCCGCGGTGATACGGCTGCAGATGTTCTGTGTGGTAAGCGCCTCACCGCTCACCATAATGCCCGCTGAATGGGCAAGCTTATTTAAGCAGTAGGTGTCCATAAGGGGCACTGCCTGCTCGGCGATCTGGAGCGCGAGCATCTTGCCCGCCGCCTTGACGCCGTTCTGGTCTGCGTTGTTACCCTTGTCGATGGTGAGTGCAAAGGACTTGTCCTGAGTGAGGGTAAGCTCCTGCACAACATCCTCCATCTCCACCGGATTGCCGTAGCGGTTGACGCCGCCGCGGGTGTAATCCACCATAGGTACGGTGATGGGGGTGACCACATTCACGGTTTTAACGCCTGTGAAGTCGAAATTGTCGGAAAGTCTGCCTGAAATAAGACTCTCACGCTTAAACTCTGTCTGGATCTGGGATGCATACTTGTCGTGTAAATTAATTGCCATTTAACATTTCTCCTTTCTTTTTGTACAGTTTGCGCCTTCTTCGGCTGATCTCAGCCGTGCTGAGGGGAACCACCCCTCATTGGTAAGATGATATAGTTCTTTCTCTTTGAACTTTTGACTGTTTCCACGGAGCAAATTTTTCGCAAATAAAAGTAAAAAGCGCAAGTGAATATGCGATATTTACGAGCATTTTTACGCATTATTTCGGGAAATTTGCCCGTTGAAACCCTGTGAGGGGTGGTTTCCCCTCAGCCTAATACTTTTTCCCGAAGAAGCCTTCCAAGAAGTCATCACTCTCGGCTTTTCCGGCGCCCTTTAAGCTGCCGATGGCCTTTTGGGAGTTTTCCGCAAGGCTCTTCTCATGGCCGAGCTGAAGCTTAAGCTCCTCAATGAGGTGGTTCTGATACGCCTCTATCGGGTTTTCACCCTGACCTACCGCAAGGAACACACTGTGTGGTATGTCCGCAACCGCAAGGTCGGGGAACTTGTCGAGCAGTCGGCTCCAGCGCAGGGCGGTAAGATCCTCACCCTTGCATCTGGAAATAAACTCATCACGACTGAGGCCCTCTTTGCCGGCAAGGCCGTCCAGTATGTGATGCGCGTCCTCGCGCTGGGCATAAATATGGTCGTAATTCATACCCTTTTGTGCCAGTGCGCGAGCGTCCGCGCGAGTGAGAGTTTTCTCCTCACCGTTGAATTTCACGGTTATGGTCTCCTCCTCGTCCTGCTCGAATAAATTGAAGGGAAGTAACCCCCTCTCCTCCTGCAGATTGGTGTCCTCCGCAAGAGTCTCTGTCTGATTGGTGTCTTCAAACATACTTTTTACTCCTTTCCGTGCCGTCCATAGGCACATCCCACCTTCCCGCCCTTATTTTTACATTTTTTCTTTCAGTTTTTCGATGAGCTTCGCCTTGCCGTGGATATAGCGGTCGGGCACCTGCTCGAGATATGTAACCGCGTCGGCGATAATACCGCTCTTAAAGAGGTTGTCCAGCGTCTGCATCTGCATAAGCTCAGACCAGTAGGTGGACGCGCCAACATCAACCTTAAGGCTCATGCTCTGCTCGCTAACCTGTGAAAAGTCGAAATATTCGCCCTCCACACGGCGGTAGCCGTAGTAGGCGGAGATCATATCCACTATCACCCGCACATAGTCCTCGGTGAAGCGGTAGAAGGCGAGGCGCTGAAGCTCCAGTGGCATTGCAGACGCCTTCTGTGTGGCGATTATCGCCGAGGTGTTGTCCGGGCGGATATTGCCGAGTGCGGCATCGGACGCGCCCATAAATTCGAGGGTGTTCTGAGTCAGCTGCTGAATTAAGGTCAGCACCTGATCGGACATATCGGACGCCTTGAAGGATGAAGCAACCGCGTCATTGGGGTTGCCCTGAGTGCCGATGGCCTGACCCACTTTGTTGGACCAGGACTTGATCTTTGAGGCGTCGAAGATGATCTTCGGGAACGCCATGGACTTCACATGGTGGATAGCCATTGCAAAGAGCTGGTTTATGGCGATCTGGTTGGGTATCATTGCGCCCAGCGCACTTACGCCACGGCAGGAGTTCTTTACCTTCTCCCAGGGCAGTACCGCCAAGGGGTAGCGGGTAAGGGATGTGCACCAAGGCTCCTTGATGACCACATCGCGGGTGGACTGCATAGCGTAGATAAGGCCGTTTTCGCGCCACAAACGGGTGAGCACGGTTACCTGACCCTCGCCTGCTCTGCCGCTTATGTCGTAGCTGTTACTGTCGATGTCCGGGCGGATGCGCTGTGCAATGTCATCATCAAGACCTTCACGCACCTGCTCTAAGGGCTTTCGCATGGACACGATCATATATGGCTGGTCTGTCAGTTCGCTCTCGTAGGGGTTGCCGTAGTGCAGATCGCAGGCGGAAATCACCTCGCCGCGGATCCTGCCGTAGGAGCCGTCGGGGTTTTTGCCCCTGTGGTCGTAGTAGAAGTAGATAGCGCCGTCGCCGTCTACCGCCGAGTCGCGGAGTGCCTCGCGGGCAAGCGCTTTCAGCTCGCCGGTCTCAAGGATGCGCTCTACCTCGGCCTCTAAAATTTTCGCACCTCTTTGGTCGCAGGCGCGGAATGGATTTATTGCGACGCTAACATCGTCGGATACGATCATCGATATGAAGTAGCTGACCACGCGCCGCAGTACATTGATTACCGGCTTGGCAAGGTCGGGGGCATTAAGGCCCTCCCACTGCTTGCCGATGTAAAAGTTTTCGTTCTTCTTCACGGTTTCGTACAGCCCGAGAGCGTTGTTGTAACTCACGCCCTTCTGATATTCGCGCCATACGCCGTCCGCTGTGTGTTTTGCTTTCATTTAATTCCTCCTGTCATTTCCGTCGTAATTCAGGAAGTTTTCCCACTGCTCCTTGAGCTTGAGCTCAGCGGGATTTTCCTGAGTAATAGGCTCATTCTGCGAGGCTTCATCTTTAAAGCCCGCAGCATATGCGCCGCAGATAAAGGACGCGATGCATCCCAGCATAACCGCAATTACAATCGCCATTTTCTAAACCTCCTTTGCTGTTTTTTCTCCCCTAAGTCTCCCTTGCCTAAAGGGAGGTAGCCTCTTATTTTCAGCCTTCCACCAAGGGGAGGCTTTATCGCGGAACATCCCGGTGCTGTTCCCTACTGTGGCTCCCTCTGATTGAGGTGAGCGATGCGAGCGCTGCCGGTGGCAGATGAAGCGAGTTGAGCGAATGGCAGCGGTCGAAAAAATCAAGGATTAGCGTATGCCCGAAGATTTTTTCGCTAACCGCAACAGAAGTTCCTATAT
>JAZNNQ010000039.1:0-10470 GCA_045580305.1 Eubacteriales bacterium | reverse complement strand
TAGGAGGAAAAACAAAATGGCAAGATTTACATTACCCCGTGACTTATACCACGGCAAGGGTGCAATTGATGCACTCAAGGATTTAAAGGGCGAGCGCGCTATCGTTGTTGTTGGCGGCGGCTCCATGAAGAAGTTCGGCTTCCTTGACAAGGTTTGCGATAACTTAAAGGCGGCAGGTATGGCTGTTGAGGTTTTTGAAGGCGTTGAGCCGGATCCCTCTGTTGAGACCGTTATGCGCGGTGCTGAAGCTATGAGAAAGTTTAATCCTGACTGGATCGTTTCCATCGGTGGTGGCTCACCGATCGATGCAGCTAAGGCAATGTGGGCATTCTACGAGTATCCGGAGACCACTTTTGAGGATCTTTGCATCCCCTTTAACTTCCCCACTCTCCGTACCAAGGCTAAATTCTGTGCTATCCCCTCTACCTCCGGTACCGCTACCGAGGTAACTGCATTCTCCGTTATTACCGATTACGCAAAGGGTGTTAAGTATCCTCTTGCTGACTTCAACATCACTCCTGATGTTGCTATCGTTGATCCGGCCCTTGCTGAGACCATGCCTCCGAAGCTCACTGCTTTCACCGGTATGGATGCTATGACCCATGCTGTTGAAGCTTACGTTTCCACCCTCAACTGTGACTACACCGATCCCCTTGCACTTCACGCTATCAAGATGATCAGTGCTGATCTCGTTGACTCTTACAACGGTGACATGGCTGCTCGTGCTCGCATGCACAATGCACAGTGCCTTGCAGGTATGGCATTCTCCAATGCTCTCCTCGGTATTGTTCATTCTATGGCTCATAAGACCGGCGCTGCATACACCGGTGGTCACATTGTACACGGTTGCGCTAACGCTATGTACCTCCCGAAGGTAATTAAGTTTAACGCAAAGGAGCCCGAGGCTGCAAAGAGATATGCTGACATCGCTCGTTTCTTAGGTCTTGCAGGCACTACCGATATGGAGCTTACCGATGCTCTTATCGCTCATCTCCGCGATATGAACACTAAGCTCAACATTCCCCAGTGCATCAAGGACTACGAGGGCGGTATGATTGATGAGCAGGAATTCTTAACTAAGCTCCCCACCGTTGCTGAGCTCGCAGTTGGCGACGCTTGCACCGGCAGCAATCCCCGCAAGATCACTCCCGCTGAGATGGAGAAGCTCTTAAAGTGCTGCTTCTACGACGAGGAAGTTAATTTCTAATTTAAACCCCAAATATTATGGCGGCATATCGATTGTTGTCGATATGCCGCTTTTAACACATTACCCCAAAAAGTGAGTGTTTAATATGAGAAAATTCGATACCAAGGTTCAATATTTGAAATATAAAGTACTTCGTGAACTTTCCAGACAGGCCTGGAACGACACTCTGCTTCAGAATATTTTGGAAATTCCGAAAACCATTGTTCCCGGGAAAACCCCTACTATGCGATGCTGTGTCTATAAAGAGCGTGCAATTCTGCAGGAGCGCATTAAAATTGCAATCGGCGCAAATGCTCTTACGCCCGGTGTAATTCAGGTTATAGACATCGCCTGCGACGAATGCCCCGCCGCAGGTTATGAGGTTACCGATTCCTGCCGTGGCTGTCTCGCTCACAGATGCGAAAGCGCGTGTAAAAAAGGCGCAATTTCCTTCGACCATAACCATGTTGCGCATATTGACAAATCAAAATGTGTGGAGTGCGGTGCTTGTGCAAAGGTCTGTCCTTACTCCGCTATAATTAACCGCAAACGCCCCTGCCAAAAGGCGTGTAAGGTTAAGGCGATTTCTATTAACGATGAAAATGCGGCATCCATTGATTATGAAAAGTGCACCTCTTGCGGCGCTTGTGTTTACCAGTGCCCTTTCGGCGCAATTATGGACAGATCCTACATTCTTGATGCAATTGAAATGATTAAGGAAAGTAACAATAACGAGAATTACAAGGTATATGCCATTGTTGCTCCATCTATCGCAAGCCAGTTTAATTATGCAAAAATTGGTCAGGTTGTTTACGGACTTAAAGAGCTGGGCTTCTACACGGTTATGGAAGCGGCACTTGGCGGCGATATGGTGGCACAAAGTGAGGCAAAAGAGCTTTCGGAAAAAGGCTTTTTAACAAGTTCCTGCTGTCCTGCTTTTGTTTCATACATTCATTCGGCTTTCCCCGAACTTGTTCCGCTCATCTCTCACAATCCCTCACCCATGGCAGCGCTTGCAAAATATATCAAAGGAAAAGATGCCACTGCAAAAGTTGTGTTTATCGGCCCATGTATTGCAAAGAAAGCAGAGGCACAGCTTGAAGAAGTTAAACCCTATGTTGACGCGGTACTCACCTTTGAGGAGCTTCAAGCGCTTTATGACAGCCGCGATATTGATATAACCACCCTACCCGAAGAAAATTTAAACGATGCATCATATTTCGGCAGGATTTTTGCTCGCACCGGCGGACTTAGCGACGCGGTTGCACAAAGCCTTAAGGAGCAGAATATCGACTTTGATCTCAAAGCGATCTCCTGCGACGGCATTGAGGCGTGCAAAATGGCACTTCTCAAGAAAAGCAAAAATGTTCTGGATGCAAACTTCATTGAGGGTATGGCTTGTGTAGGCGGATGTATCGGTGGTGCAGGCTGTTTAACTCACGGTGAAAAAAACAAGGCAGAGGTCGATAAATACGGCAAAGAGGCTATTGATAAAACAATTAGTGAAGCTTTGGCGTCTTTATAAAAAAATTAAAAGGCAGATGTCAATTGACATCTGCCTTTTTTCTTATTCAATTTCAAAGGTTACGCGCTTTTCCTTATCAACTATTCGGGTAACGATTGTTGCAACTTCAGAGCGCTGAATGTTTGTATCGGGCTTAAATGAATGAGCCTCGTCACTTCCCGCGAGTATTCCTGCATTATATAGCAGATATACCGCATCACTTTCCGCAACATCCGGGATTTTACCCTTTTCGATATTATTGATCGCATTAAAGTCAGCCTCAGGGATTGCCTTTGCGAAAATTTCTGCAAACTCATCCCTTGTTGCAGGGGCGTTAAAGTCTGCAAACTGACCGTCTGCTATAATTCCGCTTTTTATCGCGTAGTTAACATATACCCGGTACCAGACATCTCCCTGGATAAAGTCCGCCTTGCCTGTCGTATAAATACTGTGAATACGAGCTACCAAGGTAATGGCCTCAGCAATGGTAATGTTTCCTGCGGGGTTAAATTTACCCTCTGCTGCGCCTTTTACAAGGTCATACTCATAAGCGGTTTTAACGGTATCTACATACCAAGCGTCATCGTTTACATCGTTAAATGGGTTATCATAGGTATTTACCGTTTTGAAATTGGTAAGACCAACCACAGGTTTCGGCTTGGATGATCCGCCGCCACCGCCACCAATGGTGCCGCTAATAGGTTTGGTGATGTTTTCGCTATTGTTGCCGCCACCTACTTGCACAAATGGAAAATCATACGCTTTTGCATGGCGTTCAGCCGCACTTCCCGCATTTCCGCTAAGCGTTGGCCTTGGCGAATCTGTAAACGCATATTCTCCAATGGTTGTTACACTGCTCGGTATATAAACACTTTTGAGTGATGAGCAGAATTGAAAAGAATACGCACCTATATTTGTCAGCGAGCTTGGAAAAATTACTTCTTCAAGTGAATTGCAAAAATCAAACGAATCGCTCTCGATGGTTGTTACCAAATTTGGAATAGTTATACTTTTTAGTGCGTCACAGTCATAAAATGCTTTCTTACCCAACCTTTTTATTGTGTCCGGAAATTCCACACTTTCCAAAGCATCACAGTCTTCAAATGCAGCATCAGAAATGTATTGTGTCCCTTCTTTTATATTAGCTACGGTAATGTCCTTTTTTGTGTTAATTAAATAGGTTCCGATATACAGAATGCTATCTTCCCAATTTTCCTCATCGTTGTAATATCCCGTATCCTTAAAAGCATCCTTAGAAATTGCAATTTGCTTATCCGGTAAGGTAATTTCCACAAGGGATTCACAATGCCAAAATGCCTCCTCACCTATGCTTGTAATATTACTCGATATTTCAACACTTATTATAGATGAGCAACCTGCAAATGCATAGGACGCTATACTTGTTACATTTGAGGGAATTATTAAATTTTCAACAAGCTCACCGTTTAAAAACAACTTCGCTCCGTGGTACAGCGGGCTTCCCGCAAGGCCGGTTGCGTCAACATTATAATTAATCTTGCAAAATGCGGCTAAATCCTCTATGTGTACTTCCTTTAAATTTGTGCATCCGGCAAAGGTATGGTTGTCTATAAAATCTAACTTATTACCTTTGAAATACACTTTCTCTAAGGAAGTGCAATTTTCGAAACCGCCAAAGACTTTTTCCACGCTCTCGGGAATTGTTATTTCGGGAATGGACACACAACCTCCAAAAGAATGGCCAATATATGTTACACTGTTCGGTATTGTTACCTTTGCAAGTGATGTACAGTTTTGAAATGCTGCGAATATCTTTGTTACATTGATATTCATAGTTACGCTGGTGATCGATTTACAGCCTGAAAACACATGACTCTCAACTATCGTAATGTCATTAGGGATCACAAGATCTGTCACAAGTTCACCCTTAAGATACAAATTACCTCCGTTGTGCATTGGGTTTGCAGCAGTAGCATAAACAGTACCACCACCAAAATCAATATTGCACCATGCGCTTAAATCATCTATATACACATCTCTTGATTCGGCATTTCCGGCAAAAGCATCCACTCCTATGTATTTAACAGTACCGGGGATTATTACTTTTACAAAAGCATCACAGTTTTCAAAAGCTCCATCTTCTATTCTTTTAACAGTGCTGGGGATTGATACTTCGGTAAGTGCGGTACAATTGGAAAACATATTTCTACCAATGGTTTTGACGCCTTCTTCGATTATAATTTTCTCAACTGTAGTTTTCGGTATTTCACCAAAGCGGGGTCTTATCATCTCATCCTCGCCGCTTATGGTAAGTGTTTTTCCATCTTCACTAAATGTCCATGTTAATCCGTCATTGGTGCGTGGCGGAATAGGGCCACCGGTGGCATAGCCGTAACATAAATTATCGGTATTTACCGATAGCCAGAGGGTTGTTATAAACACAATACACAAAATTAACGATAATGCTTTTTTCATAAAATTCCCTCCTTAAAAGTTTCAAAAATTTAAAATTCAATCGTAAATTTACAACCTTTTACAATTATATTGTACCCCCCCCCCGAAAATTTTTGTCAAGGGGGCTTTTCTAATTTCATTGTACTATACGCTATATAGTATGTCAATGATTTAACAAACTGACTTTTTGTTGCTTATTGCCTTTTTCGTTGACGGTGTACTTATAATGTGGTATAATCTCTCACGAACATAAATCTTTTAAGGAGATATGTAATATGCGAATTAAATTAGTATTTTTTGTTGTATTAGCATTGCTTTCAGCGCTTTTGTTTACCGCTTGTTCCTCAAGTCCCGAGGAAAGAATTGCGGAGCTTGAAGCAATTGAGGAATCTTCCCGTTCCGAGTTTGATTGGGAAAATTTAGCTGAGGCCTATTGGGAGGCGGGTCAGTTTGAGAATGCCCGTATTACACTAACTCTTGCTAAGCAGCACAACAAAGACACCGAGGTAATTCGTGATTTGTTGAAGGAATATATCCTTCCCGCACCGTCTTTGGGTAATCAGCCCGGAAACTATGAGTCTCCCGTACATATTGACTTTAAGAGTGACCAGTATACACATGGCAAGCTTTATGTGGCTATTAACCGCAGTGAGTCTACCGAAGAATTGTCTGCACTTACCGTCTCGGAGGATGGTTTATATATTCTCAGCTACGGCGAGAATATGAGCTCCGACATTTATTTGTTTGAGCCCGGTGAGCACACTGTTCGGGCGTGGGTTGTATATGACGACGCCACCATTCACAGTGATGTTTTTGAAGGCAAATACACCCTGCCCAATGTCGATTTTTCTTCGGTCACACTCTCACATAACCCCGGTGAGCACACATATCCCTTCACCTTATCCTTAAATAATAGTGTGGGTAAGGCTTATTATACATTAGATGGCTCTGACCCCCTCAGCATTGAAGATGGAAAAATCGACCTTAATGGCGTTGAAATAACCTCCGGCAACATCCCGCTTTCAATCGGAAGTAACAGCGTGAAAATCCGCGTACAGGATGATAGCGGCATTGTAAGCCCGCTTTTAGGCGGTGAATACAAGGTAACAATGAACTTTGACTCTACCGACCGTTATGTTGGTGAAAGCGATCGTTTTGAGTATGTCACAGGTTGGAAGCGCAACAGTCTCTACTATTACGATAAAAAGAGCGGTGGCGACCTTAAGACATTAATGAATGCAGATGTAGACTCTTTTTCCGTATATTCCTCATCCGGCAAACAGCAGGTGTCAGACCAATATTCATCCCTTGTAAATGGCGAACTTTCCTCGATTTTGGGTAAAACCACAGATAACACTCTCATATATGCAAAGCTCGATTCCGGCAAGGTATACCTGGCTAAATATTCAGATGGGGCAAAAATAAGCGAAGAATATTTTGGCTCTACCCTTCCGCAGTTTGTTGGCAGCTGTTGGCTTAAATTCGGCGGTGAAACATATCAGTTACCCGTGGAAAATGTTTACGGCACAAAGGAAACCGCCGTAAAGGCAACACTTATGACAAAGAAAATTGCAGTATATGAAAAATACGATCATACCAAAGGCGGTTTTTGCATTATAGCATCCAATCCAGACGGATCTAATGAACGCATTTTATGGGCCAATGAAAAGCATATGGATCTCCGTGCTGTAACAGATAAACTTGTTCTTTATCGCCTTAACGATAAAGAAATGGTCTTTGATATGACCACCGGTCAGCATCGCGATGTTAAAGAAATCCCCGACGGTGCTACAGTTTTAGGCTACACCTCAAACGCGGTTTTCGTTGAGGTTGATGGCAAGATCTTAAGAATTGCTCTTGACTACTCCAAATTATAAAATAAAGGACGGCGAATAATTTTGTTAAAACCCAACTCTTTACACAGAATAGTTGTTAAAGTAGGTACTTCCACTTTGACGCATCAGACCGGTCTTTTAAATCTGCGCAGAATTGAGCTTTTAGTCCGTGTTCTGTC
This sequence comes from Eubacteriales bacterium, assembly GCA_045580305.1. GTDB lineage: Bacteria > Bacillota > Clostridia > Oscillospirales > JAAYXM01 > RGIG7332. The sequence continues at coordinate 3,333 of JAZNNQ010000039.1, read as the reverse complement.
CGACATTAAAAACTCCGGTATGGATGTGATTTTAGTTACCTCCGGCGCTATCGGCGTAGGTATGTCCAAACTTGGTATGACCTCCCGCCCCGATGACTTAAGCCATAAGCAGGCGGCGGCAGCGGTTGGACAATGTGAACTTATGCACATCTACGATAAATTTTTCTTAGACTACGGTCAGGTAGTCGGCCAAATTCTTATCACCCGCGACGATATCGATCAGGAAAGCCGTCACGAGAAAATTATCGACACCTTCAACGCGCTTCTCGAGGTGGGTGCTATCCCTGTTGTTAACGAGAACGACTCCGTGGGTGTTGAGGAAATTCTTTTCGGTGATAACGATTCCCTTTCCGCTGAAGTTGCCGTTGTAAGTAATGCTGACCTTTTGGTTTTACTTACTGATATCGACGGTCTGTACGATGCTGATCCCCATAAAAATCCGGATGCAAAGATTATCCCCGTGGTAAACGAAGTAACCGACGAATTAAAAGAATGTGCCGGCGGCGCAGGAAGTAGTCGCGGTACAGGCGGAATGATTACAAAGTTGCAGGCGGCGGAAACCGCACTCAAGGCTAACATTCCCATGGTTATCGCAAACGGTGCTGACCCCGAAATTCTTTACCGCATCGTAGCTGGCCAAAGTGTAGGTACTCTTTTTATAGCTGAATAAATAAAGCGGCGGATATCCGCCGCTTTATTCATTTTCTTACACCGCTTTTCATATGTTTTATTATAAGGCGGTGTAATATTTATGAAATTCAAAAGCAGAACCTTCTATTTGCGAAAAAAACCAATTTTAAAGTTTGGCCTTGTTGTTATCACGCTTGTAGCCTTCGGCCGACTATTATCACTTATAAATATAGAGGACGGGCTGTATTCCTTGGCGAATAACCTTGACATTTCGGAAAAAGTTATTGAAAGCGAGCTTTCTCGCGATGTAGATGCTATCTTTTCGCCCACAGACCTTATTGCCGTACAAAACCCTATTTATATCGCAGAGGAACAAAGACCAGAGCCGTTGCAATACACCCCTTGGCAGTTGCAGGCGCAAGAAAAAAACACATTACCAATAAAAAAATTATCGGTAAATCCTACATCTCCAAAGGGCTATGTAAATTCGGGTAATGTGTACTTAAAAAATGACTCAGGCAAGCAGATCGATATAAATTATTGCCTTAAATCCAATTTGCCTTTTAAACTTTCTGGCAATGGACCCCATGTTCTTATTGTCCATACCCATGGCAGTGAGTCTTATTTTCCCGCCGGCAAAGACACATATACACCGGACGATGTGGAACGCACCACCGACACGCGCTATAATGTGGTGCGTATCGGTGATGAAATAGCGAGTATTTTAAAATCTAAGGGTATTTCGGTAATACACGACCGAAACATATACGACAGTCCAACATATAGCGGCTCATACACCAGAACGCTTGATGCAATCGGCAACCATATGAAGAAAAACCCGGGAATTAAGGTTATTCTTGATATACATCGCGACTCGATTTGTGCAGACGACGGCACGAAATACAAAACCGTGGCTACGGTAAACGGAAAGGAATGCTCTCAGCTTATGCTGGTACTCAGCACCGGTGAAAGCGGCCTGCCACATCCTGATTGGCAGGAGAATTTAAAGTTTGGCGTTAAACTCCAGGCGCAGATTGCCAATAAATATCCGGGACTTATGCGCCCTATAAATTTACGAAAAGAGCGTTTTAATATGCATGTTACCACCGGCTCTCTTTTGGTTGAGGTTGGCTCCAGTGCCAACACTTTAGACGAAGCACTCACGGCTATTCGTCCATTTTCGGAGGAGCTTGCTGCCCTTTTACTTAGTGCAAAAAAATAGACTACCATTTTTATTTTATCTATGGTAAACTAATAGTAGAAATGGGGTGTCTATATGAATGAAATAGCATATTTTAATCCTACAAAAATCATTTCCGGCGAGGGTTGCGTTAAAAAATTCAACAATTTTCGCAGTTATGGCACTCGCTGTCTTATCGTTTGCAGCCGGTCTGCTGCGCGCATTTCCGGCGCACTTGATGATGTTCGCATTCTCCTTAATGAGGAGAAAATATCCTTTGAGATTTTTGACCGCATCGAACAAAACCCCTTTGTTGAAACCTGTCATGAGGCGGGGGCATTGGCTCGCGAAATTAAGGCTGATTTTATTATAGGCATCGGTGGCGGCTCGCCCCTTGATGCGGCTAAGGCTGTGGCGGTTTTCGCCCTTTATCCCGATTATGAGCCGGAGGATATTTTTAAAGTGGAATTTACCAAGGCACTTCCCGTCCTGGCAATCGGTACCACCGCCGGAACCGGCAGTGAGGTTACTCAGTATTCCATTTTAACCGTGAGAAGTATCGAAAATAAAAAATCCGTTGCTTCTCCCCTATTATTTCCGAAACTTGCCTTTTTAGACCCGGTTTACACCCACACTCTGCCCTTTGACGCTACTATTGCAACCGCAATCGACGCGCTTTGTCACGCGATTGAGGGTTATTTCAGCCTAAAGGCAAACGATATAACCGACGCTTTGGCAGAGCGTGCTATCGAGATCGTTGGTAAAGGGCTTATCTCGCTTACGCGGGGCAAATTAGACTCTGATTTAAGATGTCAGCTTCTTTACGGCTCCACCATTGCAGGTATGGTAATCGCAGGTACCGGCACCGGCTTTGTGCACGCTATGGGCTATCCGCTTACCTATTTTGACGGTCTCCCGCATGGTAGCGCAAATGCTCACTTTATTGCAGATTATCTTGAACTTATGTCTTTGGCTCGCGAGGATAAAGAGCGCAAAATTTACAAACTTATGGGCATTTCCAATATAAGCGATTTCAGATCCCTTATCGATTTGGCTATTCCCAACCGCATTACCCTCTCCCGCGATAAGGCACAGCAATATACAAAAACCGTCTGTGCTTCCCGCCATCTCACAAGCTCTGTCTTTACCGCTACAGAGGATATAATCTACGATATTTACAAGCAGTATGTGAAATAACTGTTGCAAAAAAAACGATTTTACTATATAATAAAAGGCGTTGCTGAATGCAACGCCTTTATATATGGAGATGTATCGAAGTGGTCATAACGGGGCTGACTCGAAACATAGTCGAGTCTGTCACACACTACTCGTTGAAACTCCGCTGTCTATCGGCGTTTACGCCACGTGCATTTGCACTTTAAGAATTCTGCATCTCGCAGTTTTCTCGCAATTTAGGTTTTGGCTTTGCCTTTACAATTTTATATGGAGACGTATCGAAGTGGTCATAACGGGGCTGACTCGAAATCAGTTAGGGAGCAATCCCCCGCGAGTTCGAATCTCGC
>JAZNNQ010000038.1:0-6287 GCA_045580305.1 Eubacteriales bacterium | reverse complement strand
ACTTCGGTTTGGTTATGAACGGTACAGGTACTGTTGACTTTAAAATCCAGGTACCATTTGACGGATATTACACTCCTGCAATGCATGTGTACAACACAACCGATGCAAACCATGCAAGCGCAGCTACATACAAAATTTTATCCTCAGATGGGAAGACCGAGTACATGACAAAGACCATTCCCGCATCCGGCAAGGGTGTAAACGTTGGCAAAGTCATGCTCTCCACAAACAAGGTTGAACTCAAAAAAGGTGAGTACATCTTCCGCGTTGAAAAGGCAGCTAATGCAGCTAATACCTACGACGGTATTTACCTCGATTACTCTGCAGAGGGCGGCGCAGCTGACCCGGTAATTACCCTTACCGCAAACGCATTCTCTGCATTTGCAGGCTCTGCGGCAAGTAAGGCTACCGTTAAGCTTGATAAAGACGGCACGGAGGTGCCTCTTACCGATTCAAAGGTTACCGGTATCTCGGCAACTTCTGACTCAACTGCAATCGCTACCGTCACTGCATCCAAGGATGCAGGCGTTATGATTACACCGGTTGCAGAGGGTACGACTAATGTAAAGGTTACAGTTACTTATAACGGTAAGGATTACACCGCAACCATTCCGGTGTCCGTTGTTAAGAGCAATGAAAAGACCTCTTACGAGTACGACTTCCAGAAGCTGGTACAGTGGTCCACCGTATTTGCCGATATTACCACAATTACCGACTTCGCTCTTACAACAATGGGCGATCCTAAAGAGATTTATCCGGCTACCACCTATGCTGACTATACCGACCCATTTATCTATGTAAGCCAGGGCGGCGGTGCTAACTTCCGTATGGTAGACAGCCAGTATGCTGCAATGCTTGACGGACCGGTGGGTTCATGGGCAATTATGAAGATTCGTATCGGCGCACCGGGTACCTATTCCTTTAAGAACCATTGCGGTCTTTGGGAAGGCGGCGCCATGGGTGATATCTTCTTTGCGCCGGATGGTGCAACCGATATCATTTCCGATCAGTATTATATCGGCACTGTTGACACATACAGCGTTGACCGTAAGTGGCATGAGTACGTACATATTGCAAACGTAACCGTTCCAACAGCAGGCGACTACTATGTTGCATGGCGTATGGCAGGTAAGAACGAAAGTGCAACAGCAATGCGCCTTACCGTCAGCGGTATTAACTTAGAGCCTACAACAGCAGGCGAACTTAAAGTATATAACGGCGATTACGACCGTGTTATCGCAGGCGAGAGTGTTGAAATTCCGCTTTCTGCAAAGATTGATAACGTAGCAGCTGATTTTGCAAATGCAAGTGCTATTACCGTAACTGTTGACGATACAAAACTTGCTACCGCAGAAATCAAGCGCGGAAACGACAATAAGACTGCTACCGTTAAAATCACCGGTAAGGCGGCAGGTAAGGTAAAGGCTACCGTATCTGCAACCGTTAACGGCTCTACCTCTACAATCGTTCTCCCGCTTGTAGTTGTTGAAAAGAAAAATAAGGCCGAGGAAATCATCCTTGACTTTACCAAGAATCAGGATAAACCCATTGGTGATAAGAAGCTCTCTGACAATGGTTGGAGACTTAATAAGTCAATGACAAACTCTGCAATTTATAATCCGGCTAAATTTGCTGATTTCTCATTCCAAGATTACGGAATCAATGCAAATTATCAGGGCAATAACAACACCCAGACAAAATCCGATATAACTCTTGACTTTGACGTGCTCGCAAGCAGTGCTTATGAAGTACGTGTTCAGGGCGGCAACTTCTCAAACGGCGCAAAAGTTGCAGTATATATCGATAAGGTTTACGTTGGTGAGTATGACTGCTATTCCGATACAGACAACGCAAACGGAGCAGTGCTCCAGATGAACACCACTCAGCTTAACGAGGGCGTTCATACAATTACCTTCCGCCGTGTAAATAGTGATAGCGGCAAGGATACCTTAGCACTTCGCACCGTTACATTTACTCCGGTGTCTGCAGTTCCGTCCTTCAAGGGCTTTGACCTTGAGGTAGGCCAGAACGTATTCACTATCGGTGAGAAGGCTACTATCAAACTTGGTCCTTCTGCATCTGACGGATCCCCCTGTAACTTCGGTAAACTCTTCGAAGGAAATGCAGATGACCCGAATAGTTTCTATTCCTATACAAACAGCGATTCATCCGTGGTTTCCATTAAAAACGGCGAAATTACAGCACTTAAAGCGGGCGAGACCACTATTACCGTAAAGGGTAAGAAGGGTAATATAACAGCTGATAAGAGTGTTAAGATCACTGTTCAGAACGACCCGCTTGCAAGCGTCACTGCTGACATTAAAGCAAGCATTAACAACGGTGAGGCATATACCATTCCCGTAAAGGCACTCACTGCATCCGGCAGAGAAATCAATTCTATGTCCTATACTCCGGTACTTACTGCAAGTAAGGACAAGGTTGTTGCAATTCGCGACAATACAATTACCGGTATTGGTCAGGGTTCAACGGATATCACCGTATCTGTTACCTTAAACGGCGTAACCAAGACTGCAAAGGGCACTGTTGAAATTGCAAACGGCGGTATCAAGCTTTATGCTTATGCTGATCGTACAATCTTAAAGCCTAATGATGCTGCAACTCAGCTTCGTGTGACTGACTCCTTGCTCAATGAAATTGAGTCTTCTAAGATTAAGTACTCATCCGAGAATGAGAGCATCGTGAAAGTAGATGCTACTGGTAAGGTAACACCTGTCGGCCTCGGTAAGGCATACATCTATGCAAAGACCACCTATAACGGCACAGAGTACAACTTAAGCGTGCTCTTTAAGATTACCGAAGGTAAGAGTGAGTCCAGCTACTATACAAAGGAAAAAGTTGCTGCTCTTCGCGAGAACTTAAAGAAATACGACTGGGCAGGCACCGACAATGCAAGTGTTATCGCAAAGGCAGACGACTTTGTAGATAAACTCGGAAACGATTATTGGAAGATTATTACAACTCAGGATCTTCCCCGTAGTGCTTCCATGGGTTATCGTTGGGACCCGAAGGCTGCATACTGTAAGAAGTGCAACCTTGACCTTGCTAACTCAAGTTGGGGCACTTACGGATGGCTTATGGATCCGATCAATAAGCCCTGGAAGGTAACCTGTCCCGACTGCCGTGATTCATTCCCCACAAACGACTTTGGTAAGTTCTACGAACTTGGTATTGATGCAAATGGTAACTGGGATTATGAGCTTGCAAAAGCAGAGAATGCAAAACTTGTTGCAGCAGGCCAAAAGGGATACCTTGTAAATGAGGCTTATCCTGAATTGGGCGTAGGCTGGGGTGTTGATGACGGTTACGGTTACCGTACCGGTACAATGATCACCAACTCCAAGGGTGAGCAGCAGGAAGAAACACATGTTTACATTGCGTATTACAACCACTGGGGCGTGTGGTATCATGGTACCTCCAATAAATATGGCGGTATTATTTATCAAGCGGTTGACACATTGCACAATGCATATCTTAACACCGGCGACCGCAAGTACGGTGAGGTAGGTGCAATACTTATCGACCGTATTGCTGACGTTTATCCGGATATGTTCACAGCACCCACATTCCCGTTATATGCACATTCTGACTCAACTCAGCCTAAGGGTAAAATCGTAGGTTGTATCTGGCAGCATGGTATGAACCGTGTATTTGTTCGTTCATATGATGCATTCTACGATATGTACGATGATCCCAAGGTTATTGAGAAGATCGCTGCGAAGGCGCAGGAGTATGATCTTGGCTCTGCGAAGACATCAGCGGTTGAAATCCGTGAGCGTATTGAAGAGCGACTCATTCTCCAGTCCTTTAAGGATATCCGCTCCGGTGAAATCCACGGTAACTTCGGTATGCATCAGTCACTTGCGGCATACGTTGGCGTAGTATATGATACAATGCCAAAGACCAAAGAAATCATTGACTGGATATTTGAAAGTACAACCAGCACTTGGGGTGATAATGTCATCACCGGCGGTAACGTACTTGCACAGCTTATTAACTTAGTTGACCGTGACGGTTTCGGCGCAGAGTCTGCCCCCGGCTATAACGTTCTCTGGCTTGGTAACATTACCACAACTGCAGACGTTCTTGCAGGTTATGAAACCTATGCGGCAGCTGACCTTTATAAGAACCCGCGCTTTATCAAGATGTTCAAGGCGTACTTACCCTTAACACTTGTTCGTAACCAGACCGCACAGATCGGTGACTCGGGTGCAACAGGTATGAAATCCTTTGCGATTTCCGATCTTGCACTGGTAAATGGCTTTATCTACTCTGGTGATCCCGAACTTGCACAGTTTATTTACCACAAGAAAGACGGAAACCTTTTGGATATCCACGCCGATAAGTGGACCAAGGATCCGGAAGCTATTCAGCAGAAGATTATAGACACCGTAAAACAGTACGGCGAGTATGACTTTGACCAGAGCATTCAGCTTACCGGCTATGGATTCTCAATCCTCCGCGACGGTACTTACAAGAAGGCAGCTAATGCTGCAGACACCGTGAACACCCAGCGTGATATGTGGATCCACTACGGAGGTGCTAACTCCCATAACCATCGCGACCACTTGAATCTCGGTATGGAAGCTTATGGTGTTAACATTATGCCGGATCTTGGATATCCAACAAATGCTGATGGTTCCGATAAGACCTATAACTGGGAGATGGGTACATCCATCCACAATACGGTTATGGTAAATGACACTCAGCAGAACCGTATGTATTCTTACTTAAACGGTACCGCACGACAGAACGGTCGTCCGCTCCACTTTGACGATTCAGGTCGCGTTAAGGTAATGGATGTGCTCGGTAACTACCAGGCGGTAAGAAATAACATTTTCAGAAGATCAGTTGTCATGATTCAGGTGGACGGCGAGAATTCCTACGGTGTAGACTTCTTCCGTGTAAAGGGTGGCAACAACCATTCCTATAACTTCCACGCAATGAGTGATGAGATTTATGCAACCGAGGGTCTCACCATGACCGCACAGAACGGCGGTACATATGCAGGTGTTGACGTTCCCTTTGGTAAGATTGGCATCGCAAGCGGCTGGTCATATCTCTACAATGTTCGTAAATCACCCAGTGCAACAGGTAACTTCGCTGTTGACTTTAAGATTAAAGACTTCCGCCAGGAAGGATGGGGAGATAAGAACATCCACCTCCGCGTAAGTATGTTGAATGACTTCGCTCTCGAGCATGTAGCATTTGCAAACGGTAACCCGCCCAACCGTGACGGTAACCCGGATAAGTTAGAGTTCGTTCTCGCTCGTCGAGCAGGTACTAACTTAGACTCACTCTTCACCGCGGTTTATGAGCCGTACAAGGGCGAGCGTTACATTGAAAAGATCGAGAAAGCAGACGTTTCTCGTATCGGTGGAGCTGAGCGTGGTGCCGACGACGTTGCAAAGGCTGTCAAGGTAACTCGCAAAGACGGCGTTGTTGACTACATTGTTTACAACACCAACAACAAGATGCTTGTAAAGGTTGCAGATAAGTATGAGTTTATGGGCTTTGTAGGCGTATTCAGTGAAAAAGACGGCAAACTCGTATACGCATACGGTAACGACGCATCTAAGGTAGATACAACCTCAAGTGTAGACGCATACACCGGTACAATTGTTGACTTTACAAAGGACCTTGTGGAAGACAACTACATCACCGTTCAGTTTAACTCTGCTATCGACGTAAATAAGATCATCGGTCAGTACACAGATATAACCAACGGCAGAACCGAAAATGCAGCTTATAAGATTCTTGCTGCTGAGGACTTGGGCGGTAACAAGTATAAACTTGATATCGGCGATGCATCCACTATTGCATCCACCAAGACCCAGGTAAGCCTTGACGACGGTTATATGTACAACCTGGCAGCAGGAAATGTATTCAGAATTCCGCTTCCCACAGTGGTTGGTACAGCACCGAAATTTAATGCAATTTCCAATACTTCAAGTGAGGTAGGAGCCGAGGTTAAACTTAACATTGTTGCAACAGGTGATGAAGGCAAGACTCTTACTTATAAGCTTGTTTCTGCACCCAGCGGAGCAACAATCGATGAGGCAACAGGCGAGTTTAGCTGGGTACCCCAGAGCTCACATCGTGGCGATAATGTAATCGGCGTTCAGGTATCCGACGGCGTACTTACCGATACCGTATACTTCACCATCACCGTATACGGCTCCTCTGGCGGAGGCGGCGGTGGAATCCGCTAAAACTAAAACATTTAGGAGGTTTATTATGGGTCTGTTTGGTAAAAAAGAAGCCTGCCC
>JAZNNQ010000037.1:0-23992 GCA_045580305.1 Eubacteriales bacterium | reverse complement strand
AACGCCCCATATCCGTCAGGATTATGGGGCGTTTTTAGCTTGAACTTCATCCAAAATTCATCTTTTCAGGATGCAAGGCAGTTTTGAAAGCAAGATTTTTTGTAAAGAGAAAGAATAAAATTCCGGTAATACTGGCGTATTACCGGAATTTTTGATGCACTTATTTACGGAAAATATGGTATCAAAACCAATGCTTCCTTATCTGGCTGTGGCGTTGCATCTGCTCTTTTAAATTCTTAGTGACGGCCGGGAACATGAAGGATGTGTGTCTTATCCTTAAGCAGACCGTTGTAAAGAGTCGTAACAGTGGGGTTCTCCTCAGAGCGCTTAATCTGGGCAGTATTATCTGCACCGTAAAGCCCCTTAGCTCGCGCCTCACGAATTTCCGCATTCTGCGGGAGAGGCTGACCTGCACCGCCGATACATCCTCCGGGACATGCCATAACCTCAATAAAATCGTAGCTAACCTCACCACTCTTTAATTTCTTGATTAAAAGATCAGCATTCTTTAAACCGTTGACAATTGCAACGCGTAAAGTCTTGCCTTCAAACTCAAGAGAAAGCTCACGAATACCGCTCATACCGCGTACCGGAGTGAATGCGATATCACGAAGTGCCTCTTTGGAGTGAGTATTACTTACCTGACGGATAACAGACTCGGTAACACCACCTGTTACACCAAAGATTACGCCGGCACCTGAACCAAGACCAAACGGCATATCAGCAGCCTCTTCCGGAAGCTCTGAGAACTGGATACCGGACTCCTTAATCATCATACAGAGTTCCTGGGTGGTGAGCACGAAGTCAACATCGCGACCTACCTCGGTAGTAAACTCAGGAAGAGCAGCTTCTGCCTTCTTTGCAGTACACGGCATAATTGCTACATTTACTGTCTCTCTTCCCTCTTCCTTATCTGCATCCTTGAAGTATTCTTTAATTACAACACCGAACATCTCCATCGGAGATCTACAGGTTGAAGTGTTCTCGAGAAGCTCGGGATATTTTGTCTTAACGAACTCCATCCAACCCGGGCAACAGGAAGTGAAGAGCGGGAGCTTTTTACCTTCTCTGACGCGCTCAATAAATTCAGCGGTTTCCTCGGTAACGGTAAGGTCCGCGCCGATAGTTGTATCGTAAACTTCATCAACACCCATCTTGCGAAGCGCTGCAACAAGACGGCCCATAACCTCTGTACCGGGTGCTTCGCCGAATTCCTCACCGATAGCTACACGAACAGCAGGTGCGATCTGAACGATTACACGCTTCTTAGGATCGTTAATAGCGTTCCATACAGCTCTGTTATCGTTTTTAATTGTCAGCGCACCGGTGGGACAAACGCTACGGCACTGACCGCAGTTAATACAGTTACTTTCAGCAAGGGGCTTACCGTACGCCGCAACAACCTCAATAGAAGCACCGCGGTTTGCAATACAGATAGCACCAACACCCTGCACCTCTTCACACATACGAACACACTCACCGCACATAATGCACTTGTTCGGGTCACGAACGATGGAGGGTGAAGATCTGTCAACAGGTTTCTTTACAAGACTGTTATCAAATCTGACCTCACGAACACCCATGGTAAGCGCAAGCTCTTGCAACTTACAACGGCTGCTCTTGATACAGGTAGTACAATCACGGTCATGATTTGCAAGAAGAAGCTCTAATATATTTCTACGATACTTACGAAGTCTGGGAGTATTGGTATAAACCACCATACCATCGTAAGGAATGGTCGAGCAAGAGGTCATAATACGGCCGCGATCATCCTCGACGATACACATACGGCAAGCACCGAATGTGGAAAGCTCTGAGTGATAGCAGAAGGTAGGTAACTCAATACCCGCACTACGGATAACCTCAAGTAAGTTTTTCGCATCATTTATGGCGGTTTTTAAACCGTCAACAATTACATATCCTTTCATGCTTAACCTCCTATAATCGCGCCGAACGGGCAAGATGAAACACAAGCACCGCATTTGATACAAACATTCTCATCGATAACAAACGGCTCTTTAATCTTGCCTGAAATTGCATTTACCGGACAGTTCTTAGCACACTTGGAACAGCCGCGGCACTTTTCCGGATCAATGCTGATAGGAGCAAGAACTTTACATACACCTGACGGACAACGCTTATCAAAAATGTGCGCCTCATATTCCTCACGGAAATATTTAAGTGTCGAGAGCACAGGGTTTGCAGCGGACTTGCCAAGACCGCAAAGCGCTGTTACACTGATGGTTTCACCTAACTCTAAAAGAAGTTCGATGTCGCCTTCGCGACCCTCGCCTGCAACAATACGCTCTAAGATTTCAAGCATACGCTTTGTACCCTCACGGCAAGGAATACACTTACCGCAGGACTCGTTCTGAGTAAAGTTCATAAAGAAACGAGCGATCTCAACCATACAAGTGTCTTCGTCAAGAACAACAAGACCGCCGGAGCCGATCATCGCACCAACACTTGCAAGGGAGTCAAAGTCGAGAGGCATATCAAGGTACTGCTCAGGTAAACAGCCGCCGCTGGGGCCGCCGATCTGTACAGCCTTGAACTTTTTACCATTCTTGATACCGCCGCAGATATCATATACGATCTCACGCATGGTAGTACCCATAGGAACCTCAATAAGACCGGTGGTTTCAACATTACCGGTAACCGCAAATGCCTTGGTTCCCGGGCTTTTCTCGGTACCTACGCTTCTGAACTTATCAGCACCGTGGAGAATAATATTGGGAACATTTGCAAAGGTCTCAACATTGTTTAATACGGTGGGCTTTGCAAAAAGACCGGCCTCAACAGTACGAGGCGGCTTAACACGCGGCATACCGCGCTCACCCTCAATGGATGCTGTAAGAGCACTGCCCTCACCGCAGACGAACGCACCGGCACCCTGGTTGACCTGAAGGTCAAACTTCTTACCGCTACCTAAAACATCATCGCCTAAAATACCGGCCTCGCGCGCCTCTTCAATTGCGCGCTTTAAGCGCTCAACAGCGAGCGGGTATTCAGCACGAACATAAACATAACCAAACTCTGCATCTACCGCAATACCTGCGATAAGCATACCCTCGATAATACGATGGGGGTCGCCCTCAAGAAGAGAACGATCCATAAATGCGCCCGGGTCACCCTCGTCACCGTTACATACGATGTACTTGGGGAAGTTGGGCTGACGCTTAACCTGAGTCCATTTACGGCCTGCAGGGTATCCGCCGCCACCGCGACCTCTGAGTTCAGCATCTGTAACGATTTTGCATATCTCGTCGCCGCTTAACTCATCGAGAGCCTTAGCAAGCGCTATGTAACCGTCTCTTGCAATATACTCGGCAAGGGAATTAACATCCGCTTCACCGCAGTTGCCGAGTGAAATTCTCTTCTGCTTCTCGTAGAAGGGAATGTTGTGATACTTGTCATAAGTGCCGTTAGCGTTTGTATAGAAAAGACGCTCTACCGGGCGCTTGCCGATAATCGTCTCGTTAACGATATCCTCGCAATCGTCCAGAGTAACCTTGGTATAAAGCCAGTCCTGCGGCTTTATGATTACAATAGGTCCGTTTTCGCAGAAGCCGTGGCAGGCACTTTTGTGAACGCCTACGCCGCCGCACTCGTGAATATCAATTGATACACAAACCTTAACGCCTGCCTTTTCAGCCAGGTCACGGATCTTCTCATAAATTTTAACCGAGCCGCCCGCTACACAGCCTGTACCGCCGCAAACGAGCACGCGCATTTCCAGTGAATCGAGAGCTTCACTGTACTGGGTTTTAAGATTTCTTAAGTTCTTAGTAGATGTAATTTTCATATCATCAGGCCCTTTCCAATTAAGCTTCTTCAGCACGAATCCGGTCTATAAGCTGCTCTGCATATTCGGGCGTGACCTTTGAATGAACGGTGTCGTTGACCATCATTACCGGTGCCAAGCCGCAGGCGCCAAGACAAGATACGGTTTCAAGAGTGAACAGCATATCGTCTGAAGTGTGCTTACCGTCGCCTAATGCAAGTTTATTTTTAAGTGCATTTAAAATCGGAATTGAATGCTTTACATGGCATGCAGTACCATCGCAAATACGAATAATATATTTTCCCTTGGGCTTCAATGAGAAATTCTCATAGAAGGTTGCTATGCTGTAGATTTTAGCCGGTGTCATATCAAGCTTAACGGAGATGTGGTTTAAAGCCTCCTCCGGCAGATAGCGAAATACCTTCTGTACATCCTGAAGTATAGCGATAATATTCTGTTTGCTGTTTTTATGCTCGCGAATAATATCGTCCACAATGTTTAAATCGATTGTAGCCATATCTTTCTCCTTCCAGATTTTAAATGGTTTATTTCTTGTTAAAAAAATCACAACAGTATTTTACACTATATGCTATAAATAGTCAAGGGATATTGTATACCAATATCCCTTTATTTCTCTATGTTTTTTAGCGATTTTGTTTCCATTCGATGTACTCGTCATAGGTGCAGGTGCGATCTATAACGCCATCGTCGGTAATTTCGATGATTCTGTTTGCCACGGTGTTTATAAATTCGTGGTCGTGGGAGGCAAAAATTACATTGCCCTTAAAATCGCAAAGACCGTTGTTAACCGCGGTTATGGACTCAAGATCAAGGTGGTTTGTTGGCTGGTCAAGAACAATTATGTTCGCACCGAACATCATCATTCGGGAGAGCATACATCTTACACGCTCACCACCGGAGAGTACCTTTACCGGCTTGAATACCTCGTCACCGGAGAACAGCATTCTACCCAAAAATCCACGAAGGTAAGTTTCGGTCTGGTCCTTTGAATACTGGCGCATCCAGTCTATGATGGAAAGGTCGCAATCATCAAAGAAAGCGCCGTTATCCTTGGGAAAATAGGACTGAGATGTGCTTATACCCCACTTATAGCTTCCCGAGGTTGCCTCTATCTCGCCCTCTAAAATCTTGAAAAGCGCGGTTACTGCGCGCTCGTTTTCCGATAAGATAGCGATTTTATCGCCGCGATTTAATCGGAATGAAACCTTGTTTAAAAGGGTCTCACCCTCTTCGGAATAACATATTTCATCAACAGTAAGAAGGTCTTTGCCCGCTTCCCTATCCATTTCAAAGCCCACGAAGGGGTACCTTCTGCTGGAGGCGGGAAGCTCCTCAATGGTCATTTTATCAAGTAATTTTCTTCTGGAAGTAGCCTGGCGGGATTTTGACTTATTTGCCGAGAAGCGACGGATAAATTCCTCGAGCTCACGGATTTTTTCCTCTGCTTTCTTGTTCTGCTGTTTAATCATTCGCTGAATAAGCTGGCTGGAGTCATACCAGAATTCGTAGTTACCGACATACATCTTAATTTTGTTGTAGTCAATATCCACAATATGAGTACACACGGTATTTAAAAAGTGACGGTCGTGAGAAACCACGATAACCGTACCCGCATATTCCATAAGGAAATCCTCGAGCCAATTTACAGCCATAACATCAAGATGGTTTGTAGGCTCGTCAAGAAGTATTATCTCCGGCTCTCCAAAAAGTGCCTGAGCAAGGAGAATTTTCACCTTTTCGTTACCGGTGAGGCTTGCCATACTGTCGTATAAAATAGACTCAGAAAGTCCCAGGCCCTGCACAAGGCGAGACGCGTCGCTTTCCGCCTCCCAGCCGTTGAGTTCTGCAAATTGCGCCTCAAGCTCTGACACGCGAATTCCATCCTCATCGTTAAAATCCGGTTTCTCATAAAGTGCGTCTTTTTCTTTCATTATGTCGTAAAGAGTACGGTTTCCCATAATAATTGTATCTAAAACCGAGTACTCATCAAATGCGAAGTGGTCCTGCTTGAGCACCGACATACGCATTTCCTCCGGAATAATGACCGCGCCGCTTGTAGGCTCCAGCACACCGGATAATATCTTTAAAAATGTGGACTTACCAGCGCCGTTTGCACCGATTACACCGTAGCAGTTACCGGGTGTAAATTTAAGGTCAACATCCTTAAATAAATCTGTTCCGTCAAAATTCAAACTTAAATCAGAAACTGTAATCATAATTTCTCCTCAAACTATTCTATATCCGGGATTTGCCAGTCTATCGGCTTTTCCCCATTTGCCCTTAGAAGAGCATTTATTTTAGAAAAATGCTTGCAGCCGAAAAAACCGCGACTTGCAGATAATGGACTTGGGTGCGGTGCACGCAGAACCATATGCCGCATATTGCTGACAAGTTCTTCTTTTGGCAGGGCGTTTTTGCCCCACAGCACAAATATAATCGATTTTTCTCTGTTATTTAAAACGGAAATAATCTCATCGGTGAATTTTTCCCAACCCTTACCCTTATGAGAATTAGGTTCACCCTCGCGCACGGTGAGCGCCGTGTTCAAAAGCAGTACGCCCTGTTTTGCCCAATGGACAAGGTATCCGTTGTTGGGTATTTCACAGCCGACATCGTTTTTCAGTTCTTTGAAGATATTTATAAGTGACGGCGGCGGTGCGACACCGGGCTTTACCGAAAAAGCAAGGCCGTGGGCTTGTCCTTCACCGTGGTAGGGGTCTTGTCCCAAAATAACAACTTTTGTGTCCTCATAGCTTGTCAGCTTAAGGGCGGTAAATATATCTTCCTTTTCCGGATAAACTTTGCCGTTTTGGTACTCAGTTGCCAAGAATTCACGAAGTTTCCTATAATAGTCCTTATTGAATTCTTCCGCTAAAAGCTTATCCCAATCGTTACCAAAGGTCATGATGTTCACCTCAGTTTTTTATAAAGCTCGTTATAGCGCTCAAGCTCTCTTTTCAAAAGCGCGGGGGTATCAAGGCCAAACGGGCATTGACTTGCACATTTTCTGCAGTTTGTGCAGTTTTCTATAAGGTTCATTTTTGCGCGCCATTCATCGGTCATAAAATCTTGGTATGGTGCACGACCGATAAGCAGTGAAATTCGCGCGGAGTTCCAGATTTCAATGCCCTGCGGGCACGGCATACAATATGCACAGCCGCGGCAGAAATCAGCACCCAGCTCTTCCCTTTGCTTCTCTATACCTGCGATTATCTCATCGTCCATCTCAGGGGGATTTTCCTCATAGGAAAGCCATTCATTAAGCTCCTCCATACGCTGAACGCCGTAAAGCGGCACGACATTTGAAAAAGAATTTATAAATGCAAAGGCGGCCCTTGTATTTGTGATAAGTCCACCGGACATAGCCTTCATTGCAAGAAAACCCACATCCTCTTTTTCACAAAGCTCAACAATTTCCCGCTCCTTTTCACCGGAAAGGATGCAGAAGGGAAACTGCAGAGTTTCAAAAAGGCCGGATTTTACCGCCTCAATCGCAACACTCGGACGATGATTTGTTATGCCGATATGGCGGATTTTTCCCGCCTCTTTGGCTTTGAGTAAAAACTCATATATATCGTCATTGGGAAGCTTTGCCGGGTTGTGAAGCTGGTAAATATCGATATAATCGGTTTTCATACGGCGCAAGCTATCATCAAGGTTTTTGCTGACCGCTTCCACACCGCCATCTATATAACTTTTAGTAGCAATAACGATCTTGTCGCGCACATGAGATAAACCATAGCCTATTTTTTCTTCGCTGTCGCTGTATGCATTTGCAGTATCGAAGAAGTTAATGCCGTTTTCATAGGCGTGATTTAACAGACGGGACGCCTCATCAAAAGAAACTCTTTGGATAGGAAGCGCTCCGAATGATGTTTTAGAAACCATAAGCTCGGTTCTTCCGAGTCTGACCTTTCGCATTATAATCACCAAAACTTTCTGATAAAGTAAAAAACGGCACGGGACAAATGCCCATACCGTTTCAGATAACAAAGCTTACTTGTCGGAAGACAGATTAAACTTCTTGTTAAAGCGATCGACGCGACCACCTGTATCAACAAGCTTCTGCTTGCCGGTAAAAAACGGATGGCACTTGGAGCAAACATCGATACGCAGGTTCTCCTTAGTAGAACCGGTCTCTATAACTTCACCGCATGCACAGACGATCTTGGTCTGCTCATACTTCGGATGAATTCCTTCTTTCATTGCTTTTCACCTCTTTCGGGAAACAAATCTACACAGTACATCAATAATAACACATACTTTTTATAAAATCAAGAGTAAATTTTTATTTTTTTCAGATTTTTATAATTTAATTATTTCATCGTGCTGCAGGAAGTACAAATAGGACGCCTTGACTTTCTTTTCCAAAATCGCCTCAAGAGACTCCTCATACACCTGAAGCTGACGCCTGTACTGCCCTACATTGATGTCATTTATTGCTGCATCACTCTTGAAATCCACAACAATAATGCCGTCCTCGTCCTCTATCATAAGGTCAACTACACCCTGAAGCAGTGCGCTGTCCTCATCATTAACCGGCACAAGACGCGAGAAGTTAAACTCGCGGCGGCATTTACCGTTAAGCGCAAGTTTACCAAGCTCTGACTCAAAAAATGCGTATATTTTACTCGCAGGTATAACCTCGTATTGCTCTTTTGTAAGGTAT
The DNA here is from genome assembly GCA_045580305.1 of Eubacteriales bacterium. GTDB lineage: Bacteria > Bacillota > Clostridia > Oscillospirales > JAAYXM01 > RGIG7332. The sequence goes on along the minus strand of JAZNNQ010000037.1, from coordinate 15,518 downwards.
TCCTCATTGTAAAGCCGCGCAATCTCCTGCTTTACACCCTGCAGACTATCACATTTTTCAAAATCAATAAACTGCATAACAAGGTGAATTGCCACACCTCGTTCACTTGCGGTAAGTCCGGTTTTCTGCTCAAAGCGCGGACGCGGAAAGTGCCTGTGCACGGAAACACTCTCGTGGGCAATTCCGGTAGCGGTGATTTTACCCTCGGTATTCACCGCGCTCGCATAAGGATATTCATAATTAAGGCGCGCCTCAAGCTCTTTAATCTGCCAATCAAGAGCGCCCTCGTCCGTATCGTCATCGGTTTCGCTTATTACCGGATCGGGAATATCCTCATATTTCACGGTTTTCATACTGAAAATGCCGGGCTGTGCCATCTGTGGAAGTAAAAACCACATATCCATACTGGAAGAATTAAGCAGATCTATCGGCGAAATCTCCCCGCAGGATGCCATATTCTCCACCTGCTGTAACCGGCGCTCAGCATCCTTTTGGGTGCACATAACAATAAGCTTGTTCTTGGCGCGTGTCATCGCAACATATAAAATGCGAAGTTCCTCGCTCTTCATCTCGTTTTTAAGTTCCAGCGTAATGCAGTTTCTCGCAATGCTGGGACATTCATAGCGCAACTTATTATCGCGGAAGTTTAAGCCTATTCCGTATTTCGGATGAACAAGCACCTGCTGTTGCAGGTCTTTTTCGTTAAACTTCTTACTGCCGTCCGCCACAAATACTATGGGGTACTCAAGACCCTTGGACTTGTGAATGGACATAATCTTAACCGCACCCGAGCTGTTTTCCGTATTATCTCCGGCGATGTCACCCGCATTATTCATAAGATATGTAATATGCTTTAAAAACGCGTGAAGTCCGCGGAACTCCTGACTTTCAAAGCGGCGGGCGTAATTGTAGAACTCATTTAAGTTTGAAATGCGCACATTGCCCTCGGTCATTGCTCCAAAAAGGCCGCGCGCGCCGGTCTTGTCAAGAATACTCCATATAAGCTCATCACTTCCGATTTCACCCGCCAGATCTCGGAGTTCTGCCAACAGTTCGACAAACTCTTTCGCCCTTGCGGAAATCTCCTTGTCACCCTTTGCGGTTTCCAACAGCGCGTGATACATAGCACCGCGCTTTTGTCGGCGTACATATGCCAAATCATCGGCAGTAAATGCAAATAGCGGCGATCTGAGCACGCTTACCAACGGTACATCCCAAAGGGGATTATCGATTATCTGCAGGAAGGAAAGAATTACACTTACCTCAACCGTATTGAGAATTCCGTCCTTTTTCTCAGAAACACAGGGAATTCCGTACTCCCTCAACTCCCGCGCGTAAATGGATGCGCGATTTGCTTGGGAGCGAAGAAGAATTACCACATCCTCATAGGGTACTCCCTGCTCTTTAAGTTCCCGAATACGCGCCGCAATATACTTTGCTTCCGCCTCACGCACGGAAGGCAACTCTGCGGTGCTGTTCTTTTCGTCAAGATCAACTATTACAAGCTCACTTTCGCAATCAAGCTCGGTTTCGGGAATTTTATCACGGGCATTGAGATATTCCTCTTTTGTGTAATTAAGTTCACCCAAACGCTCGGTCATAGTAGCTGTAAAGAACTTATTACAGGTGTCAAGCACCTCTTTCCTTGAGCGGAAGTTTCTTGATAACTTTACAACTCTTGCTTCTCCGTCCTCAGCCTTGCTAAAGGGCTTAAAGGACTTGTATTTGTTAAGAAAAATAGTAGGGTCAGCAAGACGGAAACGATAAATGGACTGCTTCAAGTCACCTACCATTGTGAGATTTCTTTCGTTCTTTGATATTGCACGGAAGACGATATCCTGGATACAGTTTGAGTCCTGATACTCGTCCACCATTATTTCGCAGAAATCGTCGGATATCTCCCTTGCAAGTGCGGTTGGTATCACCTTGTCTTCATCCTCGTCGTAATGCTCAACCAAAAGCTTTACCGCACAATGTTCAAGGTCGGAATAATCCATAAGACCGCGACTCACCTTCATCTCGGTAAAACGGTCATCAAGCTCTCCCGCAAGCAAGCACATCTCTTCAGCCACCGGCGACAGTGCTTTTATTTCGTCGTAGATTCGCTTTTTGTCCTTCACCAGGAATTTTTTACAAAGGCTTTCAAGCTTGCCTTTTACTCCGTCGCGTTCGTCCTTTGCCCACTTGCGAAGGGCAACATCCTGGCAGCCCCGTGAGGAACTTAATGTTGCAATACTTATTGCCCCGGCACTCGCGAAAAGCTCGTCCCAGCCATCAGCATTTATAAGTGACTCTATATTTTTCTTGTCCGATGCCAATGCAGATGCATAAGCCGCTTCCAAGGCAGGGTCGCGCTTGATCTCACCCAAAACCAGATCAACACGGGCTTTAAGATGGCCGCAAAGTTCCTTTATGTATGCAACAATCTCATTCTCCCACACATTGCTGCCCTCAGTGTACATTTTCGCGCATTTGGAAAGCCATTCCTTGGGGTTTGGGTGTGTTCTGCTCTTGGAATGAAGTTTCAGTATGCTTTCAACCAATTCGCGGTCATCGCGCCCGCTGACAAGCATCGCACACAGCGTTTGAAAGCGCACACTGTTTTCCTCATAACGCTCCTCAAGCAAGGTTTCCAGCGCTTGGTTACGCAGTATTTCGCCCTCACCCTCGTCTATTATTTTAAAGTCCGAGGTGATGTTCAAGTAATGTCCGTGTGTACGAAGCAGCTGCATACAGTAAGCGTGAATGGTTGAAATATTCGCGCGATGTACTATATTCATCTGTCGCGCCAGATGGCGGTTTTCCGGATTTTCAGCCACGCGCTCTGATAGCGCTTCTATTATTTTTGCGCGAAGCTCGCTTGCCGCTGCATTGGTATAGGTTATCATAAGAAACTTGTCTATATCATAACCTTCATCGCTTACAAATCTGAGTAATCGCTCGACCAGAACCGCGGTTTTGCCGCTGCCTGCCGCAGCTGACACCAATAGCGCGCCATTTCGACTTTCTATCGCATTCAATTGTTCAGGTGTCCACTCAACACTCATATCAGCAGTCCTCCAATCCAACAGCAAATAAATCGCGGAGGCAGTCGCCCTCACGCTCATCAAAGTGGCAAGCCGCCCTCATCTCGCAATAGGTACAAGCGGTTCTGTCACGGGTCTCATAGGGATTAGCGTCAATCTCGCCTCTTGTAAGTTCTTCGCCCATTTTCTCGAGTATGTTTATCATACGCTTTGAAATCTTGGCAAAATCCTCCTCGCTCGCCAGTGACTTACCCGAAATGGCACCGTCCTTTTTAATGGTTATGGGTAAATAGCTTTCATTTCCGTAAAGCTCCTGATTATCGAGAAGCAGGCCCTTGCGCAGCACCGCATCGTGGTTCTTTTTGGCAACTTCCTCTTCATTAATCGCTCCATCTACCTTACACATAGGATCATTTGCAGGCAGATACAGCACACCTGCCGCCTCGGGCTTTTTACCGTAACGCTTTTCACCTAAATCGCAAAGAGTGAAAAGGTAAAGAAGCATCTGCATATTAAGACCGTTAAGCACCTCTTTTAAGTCAAACTCTTTCTTTCCCGTCTTATAATCCACCACGCGGACATAGAAGGTATCTCCAAGGGTGCAGGCATCAACACGATCAACAAGACCCTCAAGCTTTATGGTATAGTTTTCGCCTTTTACGGTAAGCGCGGGCAGTTGCGCGTCCTTATCGGAAAAGTGTAGTTCAAAATCAACCGGCTCAAAGAGCGAGTCTTTAAGCTCGTTATGCACATTTTCAACCACCTTGCGTGCACTTTCTCGAAGACGCTTGAATTGAGCGCAAAAACGCGCACTGCGCGCCTTAAAGCCGCCCAGCTTATCATTTATGTATCGCTCGATCGCCATATCGGTTATCTCGTGCACCTCATTTAGCTGCACGGTTTTATGTCCGCCTCTTGCCTTTATTTCCTTGAGGGTATGCTCCAAGACCTCGTGAACGAAGGTTCCCGCTTCAAGGGCGTCAAATGCAGCACGACGCTGTGGCTTCAAATAAAGTCCGTATTTGAGGAAATACTGATATCTGCAGGAGTTAAAACTATCCGTTCTGCTGGCGGAAAGCTTTATATTCTTTCCAAAAATAGCATCAATATTTTCCTTATCACAAAGGGGACCGCGCGGTACCTTCGCATTTTTCTCTGCAAGGTCAAACTTTCTCGCGTACTCCTCTTCCCTTTTGAAATATTCCTTTGCCGACGCCTGCCAGCTGTGCTTCGCTCTTGACACAGCCATATCAAAGCATGGCGCCTTTGCATAAAGTTCGGGCATTGGGAATTTTTCCTTCTTGATATTGAAAAGTTTCTCAAGTCGTCCAATAACAAACGATGCTCTTGCTTCACTTCCGTCGGGCGCACTATTCGGAACAATAACTATAAGTTGCTCACTTGCGGTTGTAAGAGCATCGTAAATAAGCCTGAATTCATCATTCAAGCGTTTTTCAGCATTATTGGAAAGTTTTATACCCAGTTGGGCAAGTTTCTCCCTTTCCGAATCGCTTAGAATGCCTTTACTCTGAGAGTGCATAGGCATTCTTCCGTCAATTGCGCCCAATATGATAACACACTTTACCGGGGCTTCGCCCAGACGCTCAAATCCGCCCACATTGACCCTATCAAGAGCAGTGGGAATGGTGCCTATTTCATACTGCGATAAAACTAAGGAGAAAACACGGATAAACTCATCAACCGTAAGCCTTGCATCCCCCACAGCCTCTGAAATACTCTCTATCGCCGAGATAAGCAGTCGCCAGATTTTTTCATATTGCTCTGCACGGTAAATATCGCCCCGCATTCGGTACAGTTTTGACCGCGCTTCAAGTCGTCTTGCAAGCTTGACCTGGCCGAAGAAACCAAAAAGTGCCTTTGCATATCCGCTGCCCGTGGGGTCTTTTCTTATCTGCTCCCGCAAATTCAGAAGCGGAGCAATAACCTTGCGGCGCAAACGGTTTATAAATGCAAGATCTTCCATATCACTTGCCTTCAACTCTTCATTTCTGCCGCTTGGATTTTTGGTAAAATCCACATCACTTGTCCACTCTTTACCCTCAATATGCCAGATATACAAATACTGCTCTAAAATATCTAAGCTTGCCCGTCTTACACCGCTGAGTCCTGTCTTTAAATATGCAACCATATCGTCATATCTGAAATTATCAGCAATGACCCGAAGTGCATTTAATATAAACGCGGTAGGTGCAAGAGTCTGTACCAGTTGTTTGGTATTTTCGTAGATCGGCACATCATAGCGGTGGAATACCGAGGTCAGAACGCCGGAATATTCCCCAAAATTTCGCGCAGTGACCGCGATATCACGGAAGCGCATACCGCCCTTTACAAGTTCCAAAATCTTCGCCGCCGCAATTTCACACTCGTTATAGGAATCCCCTGCCTCATAAAGTTCGATACCATCGCTGTCATCAATGCTCTCAGCAGATGAGAAGATGTTTTTTTCAAGATATTTAAGTGATGTCTTTTTATAGCGCACCGGCTCTTCAAGTCGTATAATCTCGCTATCCCCTGCAACGCGAGCAAGATATGAATAGGTCTCCCACGCGTCGGAAAAAGCACCATTTTCGCCATCGGGATCGTCATTTAAACACAGTGAGATAGTGCAGTCCTCACATTGAGAAATCATCACGCGCAGAAGCTCTAATTCCTGCTGTGAGAAGCCGGTATAGCCGTCTATCCATATTTTTTTACCCTCGAAAAATCCCGAGGTCTTTGCTCGTTCAGTTGCCAGATTAATTCTGTCTGCAGGATCGATCTTTCCGTTTTCAAAGGCGCCGTCATATGCCGCGGCAATAAGGGCAATATCGTGCAGCTTATCGCCCAGTGTGCCGTCCCCCAACTCAAGCAGTTTTTCGTAATTTATGGAGCAGGTTTTGATCTCTTCTACCATATCAATAATACCCTGCAAAAATTCCGGGCGCAGTGCCATGTTGGAGAGCACCTTAAGCTCCGACCTTACCGCATTTAACGCGCGGTGCATAAGCAGAATTCTTCCGCCGTTGTCAAGGGCTTGGTTTGCATATCCGCCGGAAAACATAAAAATTCTGTCAGCAAGTCGCTTAAAGTTTAAGACCTCCGCCTTTTGTGATATTTTATCCCCTGCGAGTGAGCATAAAAGGCGCTCGGTAGCGTGTGAATACTGTTCGGGCACAAGTAATATAAGTTCGCCCTCTGCATCCTTTATTTGGGATATAACACGATGGGTTTTACCGGTTCCGGCCCTTCCTACAATAAAAGAAACCACAGTATCCCCTCACTTTCATACATCTTTTATAATATGATACCATTTTCTCGCTTTACAAGCAATAAAAATAATTGTAAAATAGATCTATAAACAACACGAGGTGCATTATGGATAAAAATTGTGAGCGCGCTATATTGGTGGGGCTTAATTCCCCCGCTTTGCCCGAAGATCTTGCGGTTACCGACGCTACATTGGACGAGCTTGAGGAACTGCTCGAAACCGCAGGTGGCGAGGCTATCGCCAGAGTTGTGCAAAACCGACAGACTCCCGAGCCGAAGACCTTTTTAGGAACAGGAAAGGCTGAGGAGATCGGCGAACTGGCTAAGAATATGGACGCTACCCTTATTGTTTTCGACAACGAACTTACCCCTGCACAGACCCGTAATTTAGAGGATATTATCGGCATTCGAGTAATCGACCGAAGTACCCTTATTTTAGATATTTTCGCTTCCCGCGCACAAACCCGCGAGGGTAAGTTGCAGGTAGAGCTTGCACAGTATAAATACATTCTGCCTCGCCTTACCGGTCGAGGTGTCGAGTTATCCCGTCTTGGCGGCGGCATCGGTACCAGAGGCCCGGGTGAAACAAAGCTTGAAACCGACAGGCGGCACATTCACCGTCACATTTCAAAACTCAAAGAAGAGCTTGTTGAGGTGCGAAAAAACCGCGGTGAACAGCGCCGCGCCCGCATAAAGCGCGAAATTCCGCTAGTTGCTATCGTCGGCTACACAAACGCGGGAAAATCAACACTATTGAACACTCTTACCGACTCGGAAATCTCAGCTAAAAACCGACTTTTTGATACTCTTGACCCCACCACAAGAAAATATGAGGTGTCCGACACTTTAGAGGTAGTGCTGTCCGATACGGTCGGCTTTATACGAAAGCTTCCGCACCATTTGGTCGAGGCATTCAAGGCAACCCTTGAGGAGCTGACCTTTGCCGATCTTCTTTTACATGTTGTTGACTGTTCAAATCCCGATTGGCGCGACCATGTTCGTGTAGTGGATAAAATTATCAGCGAACTGGGCGCAAGTGATAAGCCGCGTATTACGGTCTTTAATAAAATTGATGTGTGCCCGGATAAAAATGATCTGCCTCACGGTGATGATATCGTTTTAATCAGCGCATCAAAGGGTTTGGGACTTAACACCCTTCGCGATGCTATATTCAAAGAGCTAAACCGCGGTCTGCACAAGGTTAATCTGCACATTCCCTACTCAAGCGCCGCAATGGTTGATCTTCTGCACCGCGAGGCGCAGGTCGAGGAATGTGACTATCGGTCAGAGCATATTTTTGTGCGGGTAATTTGCGACGAGAAAATTTTAGGGCGCGTGAGGGATTTTGTAGCCAAGGAGAATTGATATGAACGAATATTATGTACCTGCAAGCGATGCAAGTGCTGAATTTATTGAGCGAAAAAGTCGCTTTATCGGTACCATCTGGCGGGTGGAAACCGAAGAGGAGGCTCTTCGCCACATAAAAGAAATGAATGAAAAGCACCGGGATGCAACCCACAATGTTTACGCCTACATCATAAAGGAAAACAACATTATGCGCTATTCCGACAATGGTGAGCCGCAAGGTACTGCAGGTATGCCCACCCTTGAGGTTTTGCGGCGCGAGGGAATAACAAATGTGCTTTGTGTTGTAACCCGTTATTTTGGCGGTATCCTTTTAGGTGCCGGCGGTCTTGTGCGGGCTTATGCACATAGTGCAAAAATAGCTCTTGATGCGGCTGGCGTTTCGGTTATGCGGCAATGGACGCAAATGCTTCTGGAGGTGCCCTATAACTGGCAGGAGCGTGTTAAACTACGCATAGAAGAAAAGGGCGGAATTATCGAGAGCACAGACTTTGGCGCAAGCGTTCTTTTTGATATCTGTGTACCCTCGGAAACTGTAGAGGAATTTACTGCGGATATCATTGATTTTACCAATGGAAATGTAACACCTATACCTATGAATGATAAATTTATGGGCGTAAGAATAAGATAAAAAAATGTCAATGCTACATAGCATTGACATTTTTTATATAAGCCATCATTTGTTGTGCCTCAAGGGCGGCACTTTCATTTACGGTCATAACCACCGCTACTACAAATGCAATTCCGAAAATTGTTGCCAGCGCAAGTTTCATACCGTTTGACCAATCAGTAAAAGTAAACATCAGAAAAATACCGATTGGAGAAAAAACAACCAAAAATAAAAAAACAATAATGGGATTTCCTAAAATCCGTTTCACCTGCTCACTTCCTTTCTTTTCAAGGATACCACACTTTTATGTATTTTTCAATCACTATTTGATAATCATATTATTACCAATTTAAGAAAGGAAGTTTTTTATGAAAGGCTTTGCTATGCTGGGCATCGGGAAGGTCGGTTGGATTGAGAAGGAACATCCGAAATGTGATCCCTTGGATGCAATCGTGCGCCCTATTGCCATTTCTCCCTGTACCTCGGACATCCACACTGTATGGGAGGGTGCATTGGGTGAACGAAAAAATATGATTTTAGGTCACGAGGCGGTTGGTGAGGTTGTCGAGGTTGGTTCTCTTGTTCGGGATATTAAAATCGGTGACCGCGTAATAGTTCCTGCCATCACGCCCAATTGGGGCTCTATCGAGGCCCAAGGTGGCTATTCAATGCATTCCGGTGGTATGCTCTCCGGTTGGAAATTCTCCAACTTTAAAGACGGTGTCTTTTCAGAATTTTTCCATGTAAACGAGGCGGATGCAAACCTTGCACGCCTTCCGGACTCGGTTGACCCCGCAAGTGCTGTTATGCTAAGTGATATGGTGCCCACCGGATTTCACGGCGCGGAGTTAGCTGATATTCAGTATGGTGACAGCGTTTGTGTTATCGGCATCGGACCGGTTGGTCTTATGTCGGTTGCCGGTGCCGTTCTTCGCGGTGCTGGCAAAATTTACGCGGTAGGCTCGCGCCCAAATTGTATTGATGTCGCCAAAGAGTACGGTGCAACAGACATTATCAACTATAAAGATGGAAACATTTTGGACCAGGTTATGGAGCGCACACACAACAAGGGTGTTGATAAGGTCATTGTTGCCGGCGGTGACAACGACACATTTATCGATGCTACAAAAATGCTAAAGCCCGGCGGTATTATAGGTAATGTAAACTATCTGGGAGACGGCGATTATGTTCGTATTCCTCGTGTAGAGTGGGGTTGCGGCATGGGCCACAAGACCATTGCCGGCGGACTTATGCCAGGCGGCCGCCGTCGTATGGAAAAGCTTGTTTCTCTACTTGAAAATTACCGTCTTGACACCTCTCTGCTTCTCACACATAAATTCAACGGCTTTGAGCACTTAGAAGACGCCCTTATGCTTATGAAGGACAAGCCGAAAGACCTGATCAAACCGGTTGTTTTAATATAGAAAGCAAAAAACTCTCATATGAAAAATATGGGAGTTTTTTGCGCTTTTTTGGTCAGTGTACACTCCTCTTGATTAGTATACAATGTATTTACAAGGTAATCTTACAAAACAGATCACCAAGTAAAAAACGGAGGTATTAATTATGTTAAAAATTTCCACTATCACAAAATTATTAAGTTTTCTTCTCGCGTTAGCAATCATTTTACCCACTGTGGCTGAGGTATTACCTCGTGCAGAAGCCCTTACTCCTTATACGGTAGTAACAGTTGTAAAAACAACTATCCGCAAGGATTGTTACTCTGACTCGAAAGTTCTTGAGAATGTCAAAAAAGGCAAAGAACTCACTATCGTTTCCGAAAAGACGAACAAATACGGAAATTTATGGCTTGGCGTCAAAGGTGGCGGCTGGATATACCACGAAAAAGTTAAGCCAATTCTTCCCGCTATGGTCTCTGTTGACTACAAAGTCAAAGTAACGACCGACACCACCATTCGCTCTACATATTATTCCGACTCCAAGGTTGTAAAGAAAGTCAAAACCGGCGATATTTTAACTATTACCGGCGAACAGCTAAACAAATACTACAACACTTGGCTCAAGGTGTCTGACGGTGGATATATTTATTCTGGAAAAATTCAGCGAGTATATGATAAATCCGAATCCGCAAATTTCAAAATCAAAACCAATGTTGACACCACTGCCCGCAGCAAGCCATATTCTGACTCTTCCGCTAATTGCAAACTCAGTGCCGGAACTGTGTTGAATGTAACAGCAGTTATTACAAATTGCTATAACAACATTTGGTACAAAACCCCCAAGGGATATGTATTCAGTGGCAAAGCACCGCGTGTCAATGACACTATAACATCTGCGTCTTTCAAAGCACAGGTATCTGCCAATACCACTACACGCACATTACCCTACAAAGATGAAAAAGCTGTACGCTCTGTCTCAAAAAATACAATTTTGAGTATAAATGGCGAGGTTTGTAACGCGTTTGGTAATATTTGGTATCGTACATCAGACGGTGATTTTATTTATAGCGGTAATATCGTTAAATATACACCGCCCGCTTCTACTTCTTCATCTGCAAAGAAGCCCTCAACACCTTCGACTACAACCACGCAAAAGCCTTCTAACAAGCCCGCCACTACGGTTAGCACTTTACCGAAAAAACCCGTTAATCATCTTCACACTTTCGTTTTTACCAACAATTATGAAGATGCTCATCCCCATTATCAAATCTTAAAATGCACCTCTTGCAGCGAAACCAAGCGCGGCAAAACTTCCAAGGCAAAAGGTTGCAGCATTTGTCACAAGCATAAGTATACTTCTACCGGCAAATATCAGAACGAGCACCCCCATAAGCTCATTGAGAAGTGTAGCTGTGGTCAAACCCGCGCCCAAGATAACAACACCTGCCTTTCTAAGTCATGCTCATCTTGTTCTTCTTTCCTTTCTTCTTCAAAAAATTTCATTGACGAAACATATCAGACAATATGCAAAACACCGCTTCTTTCATTTCCCGAAAAAGGTTCAAGTGTTGTCGCAAACCTCAAGTCAGCGTCCTTTATTCGTGTCGTAGGCTCGATTGAAAACAAAGGCGAGTCATGGGCGATCGTAAATTACAGCAACACAACTTGTTTTGTTTCTTTAAAGCAGCTTAAAGTTCATACAAAGCACTCATTCCGTACGAACAAGGCCGGTATTCAAGTTTGTCAATGCGGTTCGTATAAATACAACAATATAGAAGTCGACATGGATGCAATTTCATTTGATGACAAATTTGAGCCGTGCTATATGGCAGTTAAAACGAGCAACGCATCCACCCATATTGTTCCGTACAGCGCATCAGCTATTGCCGGTTATCCTGCAAAAGAGTCCGTTCTCACCGTAATCGGTCGCTGCACTAATCGGTATAATAACACCTGGTACCTCGTTGCTGAAAATTCCGGTGCTATAGCCTACATATATTCGGGTAATTTAAAGCCGTACGACGATGGCGAAGAACCTAGCTTAGCACAAGTTATCTTAAATGGTACAAGTGATGTACTTACTGTAATCTCGTTTTTCCCGGTTGTCGATACATTTGCAGATGCATTATGTGTTCCCGTAGACCTTTTGCGCGGTGATCTTGCAGGCGCCGCACTTTCTGCTGCAGGTATAATCCCTTTTATTGGTGAAGGCGCTGATGCAACAAAGAGTGTTCGTCTTGCAAACAAAAGCATCGATGCTATAAAGGCTGCCAATAAGATTGACAATGCAGTTGACACTGCAAAATTAGGCGCTAAATTCATCGACAATATCAACGATATTTCAAAAAAATATCCTATGGACAAATATGGTTATTTCGGTAAAAAGGGTACAAGTAGCAAAGTCCGAGAAATCTACAGTCCCAATCATTATGATGCTGCTGAGGATTTTTACAATATGATTAAAAAGGGCGGTACAGAAGTTCCGCTTCAGAATAATCACGGCTTACAAACAACTTTTAGCGACGGTACTATGGTTGTATATCGTCCGAAATCTTCTACTGCAGACAGTCCTGCAATCACCATAACTCCCGGTGCTAATTCATCTTCATCAGTAAAATATCAAAAAATCCATTTCAAAAAAGGTTGATTGCAACACTATCACAATATTAACGCAACATAAAGCACATGGAATAAAAGACACGGTGGCATATGCCACCCTGTCTTTTATTCTATCAAACTCATCGGGTCGATTTGCTTACCGTTTTTTGTTGTTTCAAGGTGTAGGTGTGATGCCTCGCCGCCCTCGGCAAGAGCACTTTTCCCTACGCCGCCGATCACATCGCCCGCTTTCACTTTTTGTCCTACCTTCGCCACGACACCCTTCATTAAATTTGAATAGGTGCTGACGATTTCGTCACGATGGGATATGACTACTGTATAACCCATCATTTCGTCCTCGTATACCTTTTCTACAACTCCGCTTGCAATGGCGCATACCTCGCTACCCTCATCTGCGGCGATGTCTATTCCCGAATGTGTGCGCCAATCGTTAAAGGTTTTGCTTTTTATAAGCTCGTCCCCTGAAAAGGCGTTCAAAACATTACCTCGCACCGCGGTGACAAATTCAAGCGGCTCGTCCTCTAGCTCAATTGGCTCTTCCTTTGCGACCGATTGTGGTTCTTCCACCACTTCTACTACCGGCGCTTCCGGCACTTCAATCGGTACATATTCTTCAAACACCGGCTCCTCGACATCCTCTAAAAGCCGATCTACCGGCACCGGTTCCTCCGGTGTACGGTACATTACATAACCCGCAATTCCAATGGCAGAAATGCAAAGGAACAGGATTATGTATAATCCGTTCTTAGATATTTGACTTACAAAGGCTTTTGATGCTCTCATTATAAAATAACACCTCCGCTAATATTTTAGCCGAGGTGTTATTTCCTTATACATTAAATCTAAATAAGATTATATCGCCGTCGCGAACAACATATTCCTTGCCTTCGCTTCGGACTAAACCTTTTTCCTTTGCGGCAACCATTGTCTTGCAGGCAACCAGATCATCAAAATGAATTACCTCTGCGCGGATAAAGCCACGCTCAAAATCCGAGTGGATTTTACCTGCTGCTTGTGGTGCTTTCATACCACGGGTAATCGTCCACGCTCTTACCTCCGGCTCTCCCGCTGTAAGATAAGAAATCAAGCCCAGAAGAGAATAACAAACCTGAATTAAGCGGTCAAGACCCGACTTTTCAAGTCCGAGTTCCTCTAAAAACAGAGCTTTTTCGTCGTCCTCAAGCTCTAATATATCCTGTTCAAGCTTTGCGCAGATAGGAAGTGCCTGGGCGCCCTCTTCCTTTGCGAATGCCTCAACACGCTTGTAGTATTCGTTGCTCTCGATGCCGGAAACGAAGTCATCCTCGGACATATTAGCCGCATAAATCACCGGTTTTACCGAGAGAAGATCGATATCATTGATAATCGCCCACTCGTCCTCAGTCGCGTTGAAGGTACGCGCGCTTTGACCCAAATCGAAATGCTCACGAAGGCGTTCTAATAATTCCACCTCAATATTGTATTTCTTATCACCCTTAGCGAGTTTCTTTGCCTTATCAATTCGGCGGTCAAGCATCTCAATATCGGACAAAATAAGCTCTAAACTAATGGTTTCGATATCACGGAGAGGGTCAACCGAGCCTTCAACATGAATAATATTCGTATCCTCAAAGCATCTTACAACATGAACGATAGCGTCAACCTCACGAATGTGTGACAAAAACTTATTGCCAAGTCCCTCACCCTTGGATGCGCCCTTTACAAGGCCCGCAATATCAACGAATTCAACAATTGCGGGTGTAACCTTTTTCGGGTTGTACATCTCAGCTAAAGCATCGAGACGCTCATCAGGCACGGTTACCACGCCCACATTGGGGTCTATTGTACAGAAGGGGTAGTTTGCACTTTCTGCCCCTGCATTTGTAATTGCATTAAAAAGAGTACTTTTTCCAACATTTGGAAGTCCTACTATACCAAGCTTCATTTTACACTCTGCTCCTTTTTTTATTGTCTCGCATTATTATACATTAAATGCTTTTATTTTACAAGTATTTTATAAATTGACTACTTTCGAAAAAGCGTGTAAAATATATTAAACGAGGTGATTTTTTTGAACAACTTGTCACATTTAAAATACGCACTTGAAGTTGAAAAGGCCGGCTCTATTTCAAGAGCGGCGGAAAATTTATATATGGGCCAACCACATTTAAGTAAAGCTATCCGCGATTTGGAGGAATCGTTGGGCATCGCGGTTTTCAATCGCACATCCAAGGGTGTTATTCCCACTGAAAAAGGCGCTGAATTTTTAGAGCATGCCAGAGAAGTTCTTCGCAAAATGGAGGAAATCGAATCGCTTTATTCCTCAAGAGAACGCCACAAACAAGCATTTGATATTACCGTTCCTCGCGCAAGTTATGTCGCACACGCTTTTTGTAATTTCGTAAAATCTCTTGACCAGAAAAAGCAGATCAGCATAAATTACAGAGAAACCAATGCAGCAGATTCAATTCAATATGTGGCTCAAAGCGTGCACGACCTTGCAATTATTCGTTATCAACTCCCCTATGAGCAATACTTTTTAAATGCTCTCGCCGAAAACGATTTAAGATATGAGCTGCTTTTAGAATTTGACCATGTGGCTATTATGTCGAAAAATGACCCTCTTGCAAAAAAAGAAAGCCTTGTTCTTTCGGATTTATCCGACTATATTGAAATCGCCCACGGTGATATTTCCGTACCCGACCTTCCTTCGGTTCAGGCGCGGAAGATTGCTAAAAAACAAAAGGAGCAAAAACGCATAAATGTATATGAGCGCGGAAGTCAGTTTCAGCTTTTATCCCAAGTTCCAAATACCTTTATGTGGGTTTCCCCCGTCCCGAATCAATTTTTGGACTACTATAATCTTGTGCAAATTCCGTGTGAAAGCAGGCTTAATCGCTGCAAAGACCTGCTAATCTCCCGCAAAAGTTATCACTTCACCAAGGAAGACAAGCTCTTTGTTGCCACATTAAAAGAGACAATTGAACGACTGAAAAAATCCGAGGTATACCGATAAATGAATATCGGTATACCTTTTTTGTATCTTCTGTTAAAAAATTAACAATGCTATGATATGTACATAGAATATAATGCGATGTTATGTCGTAATTTTAGGAGGAAAAACAAAATGGCAAGATTTACATTACCCCGTGACTTATACCACGGCAAGGGTGCAATTGATGCACTCAAGGATTTAAAGGGCGAGCGCGCTATCGTTGTTGTTGGCGGCGGCTCCATGAAGAAGTTCGGCTT